>DATAZR010000030.1:0-32900 GCA_036271955.1 Acidobacteriaceae bacterium | reverse complement strand
CTGGGAGAGGATCACTGGGACGATTATCATGATCTCCCCTGGTCGAAGCTGGATGTATTTCCATTACATCGTGGATCCTCGGGCACCGTACGCTTTCTCCTCTCCATGGTAGGCGGCGGCTGCGTGGGTTCTTACGGCCGGAAATATGCAATCGAAGAATGGAATCCGGAAGAAGACTTCTACCTATCGGAAGCGGTCAACCAGACCGGAGCCGTAGAGATGGATGCTGAACCGGAACAACCTCCAACGAAGAAAGTTCCTTTTCCGACTGTTGGTATGCTGAAAACAGAGGGCACCCAGATCACGCTGCCATATTGCGAGTTTACGCAGCTTGATACCTGGGACAACCCAAGCCTTTGCATGGTGGATACCTACGATATTTCCGGGGATGCGATCCGTTTTGTGGGGCGACGCTACAACCGTCCCGATCTAGCACCGGTAGCGAAGGCGTTGGAATATGCGAGGGCGCATGATTTGCCGGCACTGCGTGCGTATTGTGTCTCTGACGTGGTTGCGCAGAAGATTTTGCGCGAGCTCCCTGGAGGATACGGCTTTGATGCTGAACTTGAGGTACTTCAACTGGGAGCAACACGCGAGCGAGCGCGACCCGCATACTCTGGTGTACCGGGCTTTGTAGTTGAAAAGCATGGCGGCCGCTGGCTGATTGTCTCCTTCGATGCCGGACAGGAATAGATATACGAGGGGCAGCCCTGAGACGATACCCTGAAGAGGAATGCTTTCCTTACAAAATGCGGGCAAGCGGTTTGGGCCGCGAATACTCTTTGAGGGCGCGAACTGGCTGATCACGGCTACGGAAAAGACGGCGCTGGTGGGCGCCAACGGCACTGGCAAATCGACGCTGATGAAGGTGCTGGCCGACGATGACAGCGTCGGTGCGCTCGATTACGGCACGATGCAGCGTACGCGCGGCATGTCCATCGGCTACCTGCCGCAGGAGGGGCTGAGGCTGAGCGGGCGCTCTGTCTTTGCTGAGTGCCTGACTGTCTTTGACGAACTGCGAGCGATGGAGACGGAGATCGAGTTGCTCGCTGGAGTGATGGGCTCGCTGGATCATCAGACTGCGGAGTACGCTGCGGCTGCTGAGCGATACTCCACGTTGCAGGCTCGCTTTCATGCGCTGGACGGCTATGCGCTGGATGCGCAGGTGGGATCGGTGCTCACCGGCCTGGGCTTTGACAAGACAGACTGGGCGCGGAAGACGGAGGAGTTTTCGGGCGGCTGGCAGATGCGCATCGCGCTGGCCAAGCTGCTGTTGGCGCGGCCCAATCTGCTGCTGCTGGACGAGCCGACCAACCATCTCGATCTCGAAACTCGCAACTGGCTTGAGGATTATCTGCGCAGCTATCCATTTGGCTACATCCTCATCTCGCACGACCGTTATTTTCTGGATGTGACGGTCGATCGTACGGTCGAAATTTGGAACAAGCGGCTGCAGATTTATGCGGGTAATTACACGAAGTATCTGAAGCAGAAGGAAGAGCGCAAGGCGCAGCTGATTGCCGCGTACAAGAATCAGCGCGAGCAGATCGAGCACCTCGAGGCTTTCATCAATCGCTTTCGCGCGCAGGCTACGAAGGCAAAGCAGGTGCAGTCGCGCATCAAGGAACTGGAGAAGATCGAGCGTATCGAAATTCCCGAGGAAGAGCCGGTTATTCACTTCAGCTTTCCTCAGCCTCCGCCATCGGGACGGACTGTGGTTACCGCGCAGAACCTGGCTAAAAGCTATGACGAGAAGCGTGTGCTGGAGGGGGTCAACTTTACCATTGAGCGCGGCGATCGCGTGGCGCTCGTAGGGCACAATGGGGCGGGTAAGTCGACGCTGATCCGGCTATTGACTGGTATGGAAGCACCTACTTCGGGAACGGTTCAGCTTGGGCATAACGTGATCCCCGAGTATTTTGCGCAGGATCAGTACAAGGTGCTCGACCCTGCGGCGCGCATGCTGGACGATATCAGCCGTGCTGCGATGCGTGTGCCAGAGGTTGAGCTGCGTTCGCTGCTGGGCTGCTTTCTCTTTTCCGGAGATGATGTTTTCAAGCCGCTGGGCGTGCTGTCGGGCGGTGAACGCAATCGCTATGCTGTGGCGCGCATCCTGGTTTCACCCTCGAATTTTCTATTGCTCGACGAGCCTACGAACCATCTCGATATGCGTGCTAAAGATGTGTTACTCGAAGCCATCGAGTCGTTCTCGGGTACGGTGATTTTTGTCTCGCATGACCGTTATTTTCTCGATCGGCTGGCTACCAAGGTGCTTGAGGTGAAGGACGGCGGGGTGGTGATCTATCCCGGCAACTTTGCCGAGTATGTGCGGGATAAGGAGGAGCAGGAAGGCCGCTCCACGCAGGCACAAACGACTATCGCCCAAAGGCAGGCCGCAACGCCCCTGCCGGTGGCTTCATCGAATGGGGCTGCTCCTGCTGCAGCCAGCGCGGACGCAGGGCGCGACGAAGCGGGCAAAGAAAAGATCAAGCGATTGAATCCCATCAAGCTGAAGCAGATGGAAGACCGCTGTGCTTTCCTTGAAGAAGAGGTGCCGCGCATTGAGGCTTCCATCGCGCATACGGAGGGCGCGTTGGGCAACTTTGTCTCTGTCGCGGAGACCGAGCGGCAGTCGTCCCTGTTGGACGAGCTGCGCGGCCAGCTCAGTACCTACACCGCTGAGTGGGAAGAGTTGATGATGGCTCTCGAAGAGCAGGCGGAGCTTACATAGATCAGCAAACCCTAGCCACATGGCACCCCAATGTTGCCTAATGGTTGACATCAGGAGAGATAGACGATGGACCCGATAGTTCCGATGGACCCAATGGATCGTAGAAAGTTTCTTGGCCTTGCTTCCGCGGCGGTTGTCGCGCATGGGCTGAACCCGGCGGCCGCCTTTGCATCAGCGGCTCCCGCACCGCTCAAGCCGATGGAGCTGGGACTGCTGATCGTACCGTTTTCCGCGCCGGAAGAGCGGTTTCGCATGCTGCGCGAGCTTGGGTTTACGAACTGCTTTCTCTCGCTGGATGGCTACATCGGAGGCTTCACTCCGCAGGTGGTGAGCCTCTATCGCGGCCTCATGGAGAAATACAACATCACGGTGACCACGGTCGAAGTGGTCCGGCCGGAGCCGCTCGAATGGAACTTCCTCAAGGGACCATCCACTATTGGTCTCGTGCCGCCGAAGTATCGCGCGGCTCGCATCGATGCGCTGCGCCAGGTCTCGGACTTTGCGAAGCAGCTGGGCATCGGCCAGGTGCAGACGCATTGCGGCTTCATTCCTGAAGACCCAGCCGATCCGCTTTATCCGGGTGCGGTGGAAGCGATTCGCGCTGTCGCTGAGCATTGTCATGGCAATGGCCAGTACTTCCTGATGGAGACAGGCCAGGAGACGCCGACGACGATGTCGCGCATGATTCGCGATGTGAAGATGCCCAACCTTGCAGTGGGCCTGGATACTGCGAACCTCATTTTGTATGGCAAGGCGAACCCGGTCGATGCGGTCGATATTCTTGGGCCGCATGTGCGCAGCATTCACGCTAAGGATGGCAAGTGGCCTACCGACCCAAGTGAGCTTGGCGAAGAGGTGTTGATTGGCAAAGGGCTGGTGAACTTCCGCGAGGTTTTTGCCAAGCTGCATCGCATCGGCTATACCGGAGCGGTGACTATTGAGCGCGAGACTTCGGGCCCCCAGCAGATCGAGGATGTGCGCCAGGAGAAGATGTATCTCGAACGCATTCTCCACGAGGTCATGACGGCGTAGCGCACAAGGCTATGACGGCGTAGTGGAAACCGCATCGGATTTATTTCAAGATTGCAGAGATCACGAATCGAGGCTCCATGAATCGACGGCAATTTCTTCAGACCGCTGGAACTGCTTCCGGTCTTCTTCTCGTCAAGCCCAGCACGGCTTTCAGCTATCAGGCGAACTCCGCGGTGCGGCACGGCCTGCTGGGTTGCGGCTCGCGCGGAACTTCGGTTGCCACTTCGTTTGCGCAGAACACGTCGGCGCAGATCGTCGCGCTCGCCGATCTCTTTCCGGACCAACTGTCGGCAGGGCAGGCGCACTTTAACGAGGTGAATTCCAGGTTGGGCAAGAGCGCGATTGACAGCAAGCTGCTGTTTCATGGGCCACATGCTTTTGAAGAGCTGGCTGCTTCGCCGGATGTCGATCTGATCCAGATCTCCACGCCGCCGTTCTTTCATGTGCAGCATCTGGAGACTGCGGTGGCATCGGGCAAGCATGTGTATTGCGAAAAGCCGGTGGGCATCGATGTAAAGCAGGCTCGCCATGCGCTCGAAATCGGCAAACGTGTCAAGCCGACGCAGAGCGTCGATGTGGGCTTCCAGTGCCGCAATGCTCCGCCGATTGCCGCGGTTGCGCAGCACATAAAGGCTGGAGCGCTGGGCAAGGTGGCTGCGATCATCGCCAACTACAACGCCCCGGCGTCGCTCGAAAAGTTGCGCGCGGGTGAGTCGAAGGATGAGTATCGGCTGCGCAACTGGCTGTGGTATCGCGCGCTTTCCGGCGACATCCTTGTCGAACAGAACATTCACATCATCGATCTCTGCAACTGGACGCTCGGCGCGCATCCCATCAAGGCGATCGCAACGGGCGGGCGCAACGTGCTCACTCATGCGGGCGATTGCTGGGACAACTATCGCGTAGATTTCATCTATCCGGGCGATGTGCATATGTCTTTCGCGTCGACACAGTTTGGCGCTTATGGCGGCTTCGATGCAGGGCTGAAATTCTTTGGCTCGGAAGGCTCGGCGACGATGCCTTACTCGGGGCCGGTGAAGATTCTCGGGCCGAAGGCGTGGGAGTGGCAGGACTCAGATGCTCCGGCGGCTGGCTCCGGACAGTTCGCGGCTAACGGAGCGTTTGTCGACAATCTCAAGTACGCCGACCGCGACAAAGAGCGTACGTTCATCGAGAGCATCACGTCGGGCAAGTCGCACAACGAGATTGCTGCGGGAGTCGAGACCGCGTTGAGCTGCATGTTAGGCCGCATGGCTGGTTACACAGGGCGCGAGGTTACGTGGGAAGAGCTGCTGGCTCACGGCGAGACCTACGAGCTGGGCATGGACATCACGCAGTTCGCTTAGAGTGGCGTCTCACGCGCTCTGTTGCTGTCGTTTGCGGTAAGCCGCCACTTTGTGGCGGTTGCCGCACATCGCCATGCTGCACCAGCGGCGCTGATGCGATTTGGTGCGGTCGTAAAACCACAGGACGCAGTCGCCGTTCTCGCATTTTCTTACCAGGCTGAAGTCGCCGTTGGCCAGCAGGCCGGCGGCGGACTCGGCTAGCGGAGCAAGCATCTCTTCGGGATTGCGCTGCTTCCACTTCCGGCGCAGGCGCAGTGTTCCGTCTTTCTCTCGCGTGAGTTTTAGGTAGCTTCTGGACTCGGCGAGGTAGGCGTTCAGCGTGTCCAGATCGACGCGCTTTTCCGCCTTGCGCCTTTCCACGAGGGCGCGGATTGTGTCGCGCAGCTCTTGTGCGGCTTCGAGCAGGGAACCTGCTTTGATGGCGGCAAGATCGGCTTCGACTGCCCAGCCGGATGCATCCAGCCATCGCGCCACATCGCGGTCGCTCTTGAGTGAGTCGACCAGCACTCCATCGATACGGGCGACGGTGTTCAGAAAATCGAGCGCGGGATGATCGCCGACCAGGAGCGGCTCGTTTTCTGCAATCGGGTTCGGTTGGCTTGACAAGACGAAAGCTCCACTTGCGATGTAACCAGAATAAATTAATTTGACAGGTTACGCAAACAGTGTAACTATCAAAATCAAGAAATGCCGGTGTTTAAGATGCGCCGGTGAAAGAGGTATCCATGAATCGCCGACACTTTTTAGCGCAAACTGGCATCACACTAGCGTTCGCTGGATTGAGTGGCGCCGTTCCGGCCAGCGCTTTGCAGGCACAGACAGATAACAAGGATCAGAAGGGGAGAAACACCGTGGCTCAGACTACTCAAGTACCGCAAACCTTTATCCGCCGCATTGAAGCCGATGGCGTGAATGTCTTTTACCGCGAAGCAGGGCCGGAGGATGCGCCGGTGGTGCTGTTGCTGCACGGCTTCCCCGCTTCGTCGTTTCAATATCGCGAGCTGATACCACGCCTGGCTGACAAGTACAGGGTGATCGCGCCTGACCTGCCTGGGTTCGGGTTTACGGAAGTTCCCGCAGCGCGCAACTATAAGTACACTTTTGATGCGATTGCCAAGACGATCGAGGCTTTCACCGATGCGCTCAGTCTCAAGCGCTATGCCCTGTATGTCTTCGACTACGGCGCGCCGACGGGCTTTCGCC
The DNA here is from genome assembly GCA_036271955.1 of Acidobacteriaceae bacterium. Classification (GTDB taxonomy): domain Bacteria; phylum Acidobacteriota; class Terriglobia; order Terriglobales; family Acidobacteriaceae; genus Acidicapsa. The sequence goes on along the minus strand of DATAZR010000030.1, from coordinate 26,588 downwards.
TGGCGATGGCCCGGCCGGAGCGGGTCACGGCGATTGTTTCGCAAAACGGCAATGCCTATGAAGACGGCCTGGGCGATGCGTGGGGTCCGATTCGACGCTACTGGAGCGAGCCAAATGCTGCCAATCGTGAGGTCGTGCGTCAGGCGGCTGTGAGTCTGGAGGGGATCAAGTATCAATACGTTGAAGGCGTGCCTCATCCGGAAAGAATTGCGCCGGAGGGATATACGCTCGACTACGCTCTGGTGTCGCGGCCAGGCAATACGGATATTCAGCTCGATCTGTTTCTCGACTACGCCAACAACGTGAAGCTCTATCCAGCCTTCCAGGAATATTTCCGCAAGTCGAAGCCGCCGCTGCTGGCGATCTGGGGCAAGCATGATCCGTTCTTCATTCCGCCGGGCGCGGAGGCGTTTCGGCGCGACAATCCGAATGCGACGGTGCAGTTTCTCGACACCGGGCACTTCGCACTTGAGACGCATGTGGAAGAAGTCGCTGTTGCGATGCGGGAGTTGCTGGCCAAGCATGCAAGCTGAAGCAGGCTTTGGATCTCCGATCAAACGGATGCCCGATGCGTCTCATTTATGCCTGTCAGCACAGAATCGGTAAGGCATAATCGAGATACGATGGGACTTCTGTGGAATCCGGAGAGCTGGTCGCAGCGGCTGGCAGAGCTGCAGGCGGAGTCGGGCGACCTCAAGGCCGCCCCGCTTCGGCGCGATGTTCGCTCGCTTGGCATGCTGCTGGGCGATGTGCTGCGCGAGCAGGCAGGCGACGAAGTGTTTGCGCAAGTGGAGGAGCTGCGCCAAGGCACGATTCGACGCCGCGAGGCCGAGGATCAGGGAGCCGAGGCAGCAGCGGCAGAGAATGCTGCACATGCGATGGCCGTGGTGCACGAGCTGCCCGTGGACAGAGCCCTGCTGCTTACCCGGGCTTTCGGTTTCTACTTTGAACTGATCAACCTGGCCGAGACCAACCATCGCAAGCGCCGCCGGCTCGCTTTGCAACTGAGCGGCGCTGCGGGCAAACAGCGGGGCAGCCTGGCAGGCACACTACGAGCGATGAAGCGGGTCGGTATTTCAGTCGAAGAGGCGATGGACTGGCTGCGCAAGATTCGGGTGGTTCCTGTGTTTACAGCGCATCCTACTGAGGTTGCGCGGCGCTCGGTGATGTTCAAGCGCCGGCGTATTGGTGAGCTGCTGGAGCAGCTGGATCGCATTCCGCTGCCGGAAGAAAATCTTGCGCGGCTTGAGGAACAAGTGCTCGCGGAGATCACTTCCCTGTGGCAGACGGACGAGGTGCGCAGCCGTCGCCCGACGGTTTACGACGAGATCAAGATGGGGCTCGATTACTACGATGTCTCCATCTTTGCCACGCTGCCGAGCCTGTATCGGGAGATCTCCGACGCGCTGAAGTCCGCCTACGATCTATCGATCGAGATGCATGAGCTGCCGAAGGTTTTGTCGTTCGGTTCCTGGATCGGCGGCGACCGGGATGGGAATCCCTTCGTGACGCCAGAGGTGACGCGCAATGCCATACAGCTGGCTCGCGAGCATCTGCTGTATTTCTATGATGGCCAACTGCAGATGGCCATCGATATGCTGAGCACATCAGCGCAGCAGATGCCGGTGAGCGACGCTCTGCGCGTGCGGCTCGACGAGTACGAATCGCGGATACGGACCGCGGAGACGCCGGCGTATGGACAGTTCTTTGAGTTTGAGCTTTACCGGCGTTTTCTGATCTGCGTGCGGGCACGGGCACGGCGGACGCTGCACGCGGCGACCCATGGAATTACGCCTCTGGCTCGGCCTTCGGCGCTGGCGGAGTCGCAGGAGATGCTGGCCCAGGTGCTGCCGGGGTACACCTCAGCTGAGGAGTTTATCGCCGACCTGAGCACTCTTCGTGATTCGCTCGCGGCCAACCGCGGCTTGAGAATTGCGCGCAACCTTATCGATCCCCTGCTGCTGCTGGTGCGCACCTTTGGGTTGCATTTGCATACGCTCGACATCCGCCAGCACGCAAAACAGCACGCGGCGGCGCTCAAGGAAGCGGTTGCGGACACGCTCGGCAAGAAGCTGCCCGGCGTGCTCTCCGCAGAGACCGCCAATGTTCTCGATACCTTTCGCGTGATAACCGAGGTCAAGGCCGGATGCACGCCGGAGGCGATTCGGCACTATGTGATCAGCGGAGCTACCTGCGTCGACGATGTGCTGGCTGTGGTGCGGCTGGGCCGGCTGGCAGGGATAAAGCTGGAAGGGGTAGACGGCGATCCTGGAGTGATGCCGGTGCCGCTCTTCGAGTCGATTGAAGACCTGCGCAACGCCGCGGAGATTTGCCGCGAGCTGTGGGCGCGGCCGGATTATCGCCTGCTGCTGGCGAGCTGGGGCAATACGCAGGAAGTGATGCTTGGCTACTCCGATTCCAATAAAGACGGAGGCATGCTGACCAGCACCTGGGAAATCTTCCGCGCTCATCGCGCGCTGCATGTGGAGGCGCGGGCAGCTGGCATCCAGTTGCGGCTCTTCCACGGTCGCGGAGGCACGGTTGGACGCGGCGGAGGGCCGACGCATCGCGCCATCTTTGCCCAGCCGCTGGATTCCTTTGACGGTCAGCTGCGCATTACAGAGCAGGGCGAGGTGCTGAACTTCAAATATGCCGATGTGGTGCTGGCCGAGCGCAATCTGGAGCTGATGATTGCAGCTTCGCTCGATGCGCTGGCGCGGCCCAATGCGCGCGATGCTCATGGACACTTTACGGGGGTGCTCAAGCCGGAGTGGGAACAGGCGCTCGACCAGCTTTCGGTGCTGGCGTATGAGTTCTACAAGCGGCACATTCTGGATGACCCTGGGTTGCTGGAATACTTCGGGCAGTCGACGCCGATGAGCGAGCTGGAGCATGCCAAGATCGGCTCGCGGCCGTCGAAACGCAAAGGTTCTTTGAGTCTCGATACGCTGCGCGCGATTCCCTGGGTATTTGGGTGGACGCAGTCGCGGCTGCTAATTCCGGCGTGGTTCGGAGTCGGGTACGCGATCGAGGAGTTTCTTGCGGAAGGGACTGCGGGAGAGGATCGCGCGACTACGCTGACGACGATGGCCAAGGAGTTTCCACTTTTCATCGACCTGATTCGCAACGTGGAGATGGCGCTGGGCAAGGTCGATCTTGGCACGGCGCGGCTCTACTCCACGCTGGTCAAGGATGCGAAGCTGAGGACGCGAATCTACGGCGAGTTTGAACAGGAGTATCAGCGTACCCGCAAGGCGGTGATGAAAGTGACCGGACAGAGCGAGCTGCTGGAGAACAATCCGGTGCTGGCGCAGTCGATTAAATTGCGCAATCCATATGTCGATCCTATGCACCTGATTCAGGTGGACTTGCTGCGCCGCAAGCGGGCCGGGGAGGATACGCCGGAAGTCAACCGCGCGATCTCGGCGACGATCAGCGGCATATCGGCGGGGCTGCGCAATACTGGATGACGCGGCCAGATTACTCCAGGATGGGCGCTTCGAACTCGGCGAAGTTTTTCAGGTGGAATTTGATGACCTGGTAGCATTCGCAGGCGGCTCTTTCCAAGCCGGCCGGATTGATGATGCGGATGACGCCGCGGCTGTACTGGATGAAGCCTTTGCGCTTGAGGCTTCCGGCGGCGAGCGAAACGGTGGCTCGCGTGCCGCCGAGCATGTCCGCCAGCAATTCGTGAGACATCTTGAAGGTGTCGCTGTGGGAGCGGTCGGCGCAGATCAGGAGCCAGCGGGCCAGCCGCGGCTCGAAGTGATGCTTGGCGTTGCAGCCTACATACTGGGTGGCCTGGTCCAGTTGAGCCTGCACATAGCGGAGGGCCAGATATTGGAAGTCGCCTCCCAGCTGAAACTCTTTTCTCGCTGTTTCGATCGCGCAGGAGTATCCGTGACCGGCGATCTGGATGTAGACTCTGTTCAACGATTTCTTTGCACCCATGAGAGCGGAGACGCCAATTACGGATTCAAATCCGAAGGTGCTGACTTCCACTTGCGATCCGTCCCGAAAAGTCGCAGTCATCGACGCCATTCCGGATTCAAGGAAATAGAGGTGTTTGATTGGCTGGTGGGGATACTCCATTTCGTGGTTCAGGTCGAACTTGACTGGGGTTAAGGCCAGGCGGGAAATGGTTCTTGCATCCAGAGTCCTGAGTAGCGTGTTCTTGAACATGACCGTTTTCACTGACTCCCTATTCCTGGCACGTGACTGCAAGATACTGTCTGGACTCAACTTATCGTGAATATCCTGAAGCTTTTGTTCGATGTCGTACATACGTGTCCATTTCGAGAGGTTTACTCTCAGAGAGTTGTTTGATGTGGAGTTGTGCGCTCGTGGGCCCCAGAGGTGACCTATATGGAACAGGCGGAGCAGATAGTGTGCTCAATGGAGGAGTACCGTGTCGGAACAGTCTGCACGTTCTCGAATTTTTGTAGTAGATGACGAATTTATCATTGCCTCGACTCTCGCGACGATTCTGCAACGCAACGGTTTTGACGCGGCGTATTACACCGATCCTTTGAAGGCTCTGGAGGATGCCCGCGCGCAGGCTCCGCGCCTTTTAATTACGGATGTGATGATGCCCGGGCTATCGGGGATCGACTTGGCGATTGCGCTCAAGGAAGATTGTCCCACCTGCAAGGTGCTGCTTTTTTCGGGGCAGGCGGCGACCGCCAATCTGCTTCAGGCCTCTCGGGATAAGGGGTACGACTTTGAATTGCTGTCGAAGCCGATCCACCCTACGGAGTTCCTCAAGAAGATTAAGGGCGTGGCCGAGGAGCCGGTCGGATAGGCTGAGGCTGCCGATTACAAAAACCCGAGAAAGCGAAAATATGACGAATCCCATCCCGGGGGGAGGGGTATTTATTTTCTTGCCAGCAGAGCGTGACCTCTGACAGCCGGATAAATCGAACTGTCTTTGTCTGTCCGGCAGCTTTCTTCTATTTTGCAACAACGGGCGGTAATTATCGGCAAAGCTCGGCCAACGAAATTTCAGCGCCTAACCCCGGCTTCAGATTTGCTAGGAGCACACAAGAAGGCCCGCCATCGGAATGCGATGGCGGGCCTTTCTTTACTGTGACTTAGCTGCGGTTAGAAGGGGTTGAGCTTGGAAAGGCCCTTCTTCTTTTTCTTTTTGCTGGAAGCTTCGTCGCTCTGATCGAGCTTGGGTTTCTTCTTGGTCGGTTTGGCGTTCGCTTCGGCCGCAGTCGCAGCTGGCACCGAACCGGGCTTGACGTCGTTGATCTGGTCGGGAGCTGCTGTGGGTGCTTCTACCGGGGGAAGAGCCGTTTCGGTGGTTTTGACCGACTTGATGACGGCGTTGGGGTCTTCTTCCGTTTTGGGAGCGGCGGGGGCCGAGTTAGGCGCGCTCACGATGGAGGCGCCAATGCCTGTGCCGCCCTCGCCGGGAGGCGCTTCAAATTGGAGCGGCGCATTCGACTGAGGTTGGTCGGAGCGTGGCGGCTCATTGACGCCGGTGGGCTTCGCAGGAGCTCCTGCTTCGGCTGCAGCGCCGGGGACGCTAGCGCGGTAGGCGGCGGCGAAGATCTGCTGGTTTTCCTTGGTGATCTCGGGCGCGATGGTGCGCTTGGCGGGGGTCATGGTCGGGTCGCCGACATGCGCTGCTTCGACGACCAGCGGGCCATGCTTGATCATGCCCAGTGTGCGATCGGTGAAGCGAACCGGCTGGCGGCTGCGCTCTTCCGCATCGCTCTCGGCAATGGCTTCCTGAGTGGGCTCGGGGACGGGCCGGTTCATGGCTACGAGACGGTCGCGGGCCTCTTCGACCCTGGGAGCCATGGGATAGCGGGTGATGACCCTGCCGTAGGCAGCAGCGGCTTTGTCCAGATAAACCTGCTGGAGGCGCTCGCGCACAGCGCCGGGAAGGCCTCTGGCTTCCTGAGAGATGTGGGCTTCTCCGGCGTAGGAATCGCCGATGGTCATCCAGAGCTCGTCGCTCTTGCTGTACAGGGGGTAGGTGTCGGCGACGGTCTGCAGTCGGGCGATGGCTCCAGCCCAGTTGAGCCTGGTGGCGTAATACTGCCCGATGAGGAACTCACGCTCGGCCAGCACTTCCTGCACTTCGCGGAGGCGCTGCTTGGCGCGGGGCACCAGCGAAGAGTCGGGGAACTGATCGATCATCTCGCGATACTTCTGTTCCGCTTTCTGCGCGTTGGTGAAATCGCGGTCGGGCTTTTCCATCTGCATGAAGTAGATGTCGGCCACTTTCATCTTGGCTTCGGCTGCTTCAGGAGCCTGGGGAAAGAAGGTGATGAAGTCCTCGTATTCGGACTCGGCCTGGGTGAGAGCCGCCGTTCCGCCTTCCTTGAACCAGGCATCGCCCACGGCCAGTTTGGCGCGCATCTGGTATTCGGAATAGGGATAGGTGTTGAGTAGGGTTTGCAGGTCGAGGCGCGCGACGTCGAAACGGCCTTTCTTGAGCGCGACCAGGGCTTTGTCGTAAAGCTCCTTGTCGGGCTGGCGGCTGGCGACATTGGCCAGCGGATTGGCGCTGAGATCCGCGTTCTTTTTGGTCTTCTTCGGCTTCTTGGTTGCTGCATCCGCAGGAACCAGCGAAAGCGCCAGCGCGAGTACGCCGGCTGCTGCCGTCATGCGGCGGACGGAAAACCTGACCGGGTGTTTTGCCGATGATCCCTGGACAGACGTCGTGTGTGAAAGCTGAATCATACCACCTCAATCTCGCCGCATGCCGGCATTGCCACTGCTGCGATTCTCAACCGTGAAATTCACTTGCTGGAGCCTCTGGCCGGACTTTAGCTTCTGGCGCTCATGTCAACTCGCCGGATGCTCGTCTAGCTGAAATGAGAAGCTCGCGTGCGTTCTGTTCGGCGCGCCCGTTGCCAAAAACTGCGTTGCCCGCCACCAGCAGCTCCGCTCCTGCTTGGACGACCTGCGCCATGGTATCGTGAGCCACACCGCCGTCCACTTCAATTCTAAACTGCAGGCCCAGCTCTTTGCGGAGTGCGGCGAGACGGCGGATTTTGTCGAGCGAATGGGGGATAAACTTCTGCCCGCCGAAGCCGGGATTGACGCTCATGATGAGCACATGATGCAGCATGGGCAGGATGTCGAGGAGAACCTCGATGCGGGTGGCTGGATTGAGCACCACGCCGGGGCGCACACCGTGGTTGAGGATCAGCTCGATGGTGCGGTGCAGATGCGGGCAGGCTTCGTAATGGACGCCGATCCAGTTGGCGCCGGCATCGGCGAATGCGGGAATGTATTCGTTGGCGTTCTCGATCATCAGATGGCAGTCGAGCGGCAGGCTGGTGGCTTTGCGCAGGCTGGCGACGACGGGAGGACCGAGGGTGATGTTGGGAACGAAATGCCCGTCCATGACATCGACATGGATGACGGTGCCTCCGCCGCGCTCGGCTGCCGCAACTTCGTCGGCAAGGCGGGCAAAATCGGCGGAGAGGATGGAGGGAAGCAGTTCAACCATAAGTTGTGCCGGAGACAGGCTCCGGAGACCTCAAGTGTAGCAGCCGATACTATTCTTTTTGCGGAATCCCTGGGAGCAGATGTGTCAATTTTCCGATGGCCGCTGGGCGGTGTCTACGATGAGTGCGTCGACCGGGCCCCGGGTGGCGACAAGCTTCAGGCCGAGCTCGTCCTGTATGGCACGGAAGAGCGGCGGGCTTGGCGCGTCTGCAGAAGCGACGGGCACATCGCCGCCGAACTGAGTTTCGTCGGGAGCCCACTCCAGGTCGAAGTCGTAGCGGCCGGAGAGTCCCGTCTTATCGACGACTGGGCGGTCGAGAATGGCGCGCTGCAGCAGGGAGGTGAATTCGCCCATGGTGGCGTTGCGGCCGGGAAGGACGATGCGCTGCGGGTAGACGACGCCGGGGCCGACTGCCGGCGGCTGATCCGGAACGGAGGTGGGCTTGAGCTTCGGCCCGCTCTTCGATACGTCGAGCTCGAAGATGGAAAACTCTTTCGGTTCGCGATGGAAGGCGAGTTGGAAGCGCTCGGTGAGCAGGGCGCGCAGCATTGCCATCTGTTCGCTGCGAGTGGGGCGCAGGTCGCCGGGCGATTTGGCGAGGATGTTGTAGTGGTCTGACTCGCCCCAGGACGGACCGCCGGAAATGGTTTTGGGATTGAGGTCGTAGGCGGCGGCGATGAGCAGCTTGAGGGTGTAGTCTTTGACGACGAATCGGTCTGAGCCCTCCATTTTGATGTAGCGGCCTTTGCCATCGTCGGGACCGACAGGCTTGATGGTGGCTACATCAAAGGCGTCGAACTTCGGACGCGGAGCAGGGGTTTGAGAGAAGGTTTCGAGGCATGTGAATTCGAGGCATATGAAAAGGATGGCTGCCAGCGCCAGCCGCCGTGTTGTTGGATGGAACCACTGTTTCATGTGAGGTATGGCTGATCCTACTCTTTGACAACGCTACATCCGGGCAGTCGTGACATCAGGCTGCAGGTCCGCGGAAGGCTGCTACATACTTGTCGTCGGTTCGCCGATCTTCAGGAACCGTGACTTCGGTGAAGCCAAGAGCGCCAATTCGCTTCAGGTAGGCAGGTGTCCTGACTGGATCATGGAGCTCAACCAGGATGTAACGGATCTTCTGGAGCACATCGTCCGGGGTCGATTCGAGGATCTCGTATTCGGCGCCTTCGATGTCGATCTTGCAGATGTCGATGAATCCGTCATTGAAATATCGCTTATACAGCGAATCGAGAGTTGTGGTAGATACAGAAACCAGAGGTATGGCAGAATCGGGCCGATCCTCAGAAATACTTGTCATCGTGCTTCCTCGAACCGAGGCAAGCTGAATTTCAGACCCCTCGGGCCAACTGCAGACACCGGCATTGATGGCAACTGCGGAAGAGCCAAAATTGGAAGCCAGATTCAATCCCAGCCGCAAATAGGTCATGGGATTCAGTTCGACACATGCAGCTCGTCCGACGGCGACGCCTTGCACTTTCAGCATCAGCGGAAATCCGCCTCCGTTGGCGCCCAGATCGAGGACTGAGACAGACCCACGCAGATTGAACCCTGGCAGGTATTTGCTGTACATGTCGGAAACAATACATTGGCGGGTTCCATTTTCATCTCCGCCGTGGTGATCCACAAGAATTTCCAGACCATTCTTACGGTAGATCACCATTCCGGTTTTGCGATCGAAGAGGCGGCCAAGAACGAGCATAGGCCAGTTATCGAAACCAAGCAGAGCCTGCAAGCCGGAGAATCGTGCGCTGAAAGGCTTGGCCACTTTTCCGACTTTAATCGGTTCGACATTTGATTCAAGCGCCGGGTCAGTCATCGGGGAGGTGATTGGATCGGTCACCCCTTGATAGTACCGCCGGCTCGATGCCGCGTCCATTGCAGAACTGCACAGCTTTTAGAATTCAACGGTTGCGAGGACATATTGCTTTGGACAATCGGAGGCAGATTTGAAATGCAAACCCTTATCGAGACTCATCCGGTGCGATGGCTGAGGGAGTGATCGCAGCATGAGTGACGGCCGGCGGGACTGGCTTTGTGAGATTGACCGCGGCGACGCGGCCGGTGCTGCGCAGCATTGCTCGCAGCGGCCATTTGCTGTCTGCTTCGGGGAAGCAGATTTCGCCGGCGCGCTTTTGTTGCGGGCGGTAGTACCAGCGGGTGAGCAGCGCGAGATGGCCCTGGCGAATGGTTGAGTTGGGCTGAGGCCGGGATACTGTGAGCTGTTCGAGCGCCGATTCCAGCCGCGATTCAAGCACGTCGCGTTTGGCTTTGACGGCGACGGGGCTGTCGGATTCGGGCACTGGCTGCACTGCCAGTGGCTGGGCGTAGAGGGAGCTCGATCCGGATTGTTCATTCTGGATTCTCATGCCGAGAGTGGAAAACGCGACAGGTCCGCGCAGTTCGCCTGCCTCGTAAAGGAAGACCGCGACTTCATAAGGATTGGCAGAGGCCTGCATTACACAAGCGCGCAGCTCGCTCATGGGGCGGACAAGCTCTGACGCGAACGCGCGGACGGACTCGATCTTTTCCAACTGCGCGTGCAGTTTAGCCGCGGACTCAAACTCCAGCTCTTCAGATGCGCGGTCGCGCTGCTGGCGAATGGTGAGCAGCTTGCTCTCGCCGCGCGTGGCGAGAAAGCTGCGCACGGATTCGGCTTCTTCGCGATAGCGCTCGTCTGTGCAGCCCTTATAACAGGGCGCGAGGCACATCTTCATCTCGGAGTAGACGCAGCCGGGATGGCTGGGGTTGGGGTCGAGATTGTCTTCGCAGCGGCGGAGGAGGAAAAGCTTGAGGAGTTCTTCGGAGTAGCGCTCGGCGGCGGCGCGTGACGGGAACGGACCGAAGGCCCATTGGCTTTCCTTGAGGCCGGGGCGGTTGGTGACGGTGAGGCGCGGGTAGGGATTGCCGCCGTGAAATTTGACGAAAGCCGGGGCACGCAGGTGCATGCGCTCCAGGGCTTTGGGACCGTAGACGGATTCGAGCAGGGAAAACTGGACCAGCAGCGATTCGAATTCCGAGCCGGTGAGCTGCCAGGCGATGCGGCGTACGCGGGAGACGAGCTGGAGGCGTTTGGTCTGGCCTTTCGCGGGGCGAAGAAGGCGTTCGAGACGGCGGCGCAGATCGGGTGTGAGGCCGATATAGGGCTCGGCCTGCTCGTTTTCGCCATAGAGAGCGAAGACTGCTTTACGCGAGGGAAGCTGCCGCAGCGCCTCGTCTGGATGAGCAGGATCGAATGCGAGACTATGCGGCAGCAGTGGAGTTGGCATGGGCGGAATTTTACGCGCCGGCGACGGTCATGCCATCGACCCGCAATGTAGGGCAGGCGACGGAGCCACGGAATTCGAGGTCGTTGCCGATGGCGGTGATGTTGCGCAGCATCTCGCGCAGGTTGCCGGCGATGGTGACTTCCTCGACGGCGTAGGTCAGCTCGCCGTTCTCGATCCACAGGCCGAAAGCGCCGCGGGAGTAGTCGCCGGTGACGAGGTTGGCTCCGAAGCCCATCAGGCTGGTGACGTAGAAACCGCTGGGGATGTCGGCGAGGATCTGCTCGGGTGTTTGTTCGCCGGGGAGCAGGTAGAGGTTGCCGCCGCCGATGCCGGGGCTGCCGGCAAGTCCGCGGGTGGCGTTGCCGGTAGAGCGCATCTGGAGTTTACGGCCGGTGTAGGTGTTGAGCAGGTAGGTTTGCAGCACGCCGTTTTCGACGACCACGGTGCGGCGTGTGGGGAGGCCTTCGCCATCGAAGGGCGAGGTTCCGAAGCCGCCGACACCGGTAGGCAGGATCATGGTGTGGTCATCGATGATCGTGATGCTGGGCGCGGCAACGCTCTTGCCCAGTTCGCCGGCCAGGAAGGATGCCGAGCGCCAGATCGAATCGCCCGAGGCAGCCTCGAAGAGATGGCCGATCAGCGAGCGTGCGACCTCTGGTGCGAAGACGATAGGAACGCGCTGGGTGGGAACGCGGCGGGCTCCGAGGCGGCGTAAGGCGCGGCGGGCGGCTTCCTGGCCGATCGACTCTGGCGATTCGAGATCGGCCATGCGGCGGGCGCTCGATGACCAGAAGTCGCGCTGCATTGCGCCATCCGGTCCGATGGCCAGGGGCGCGGAGGAAATGCCGCAATAGCTGGTGCGGTATTCGCCGAGGAAACCTCGCGAGTTGGCGAGGACGCGGCGGCCGGTGGCGGCGTCGAAGTGTCCGCCCTGGGAGTTGGTGATGCGGGCGTCGGCGGCGAGAGCCGCGGCTTCGGCGCGGCGGGCAAGATCGATGCGCTCTGCGCCTGGAAGCGAGTAGACGTCGTCGTAATAGAGATGCAGGTCGGTGTCGAGCTGGCCGAAATCGGCGTCGTCGGGCAGTCCGGCGAAGGTGTCGGCTTCGGTGACCTGGGCGAGCGCCATCGCTCCGGAGACGAGCTGGGCGATGCCGCTGGGCGTGAGATCACTGGTGGAGGCTGATGCTGATCTCTGGCCGACGAAAACCCGCAGTCCCATGCCGCGCGAGCCCGATTCCTGCAGGGTTTCGACCTCGCCCATGCGGACCGAGACAGAGAATTCATCGCCTTCGCTGACTACGGCTTCAGCATCCGTAGCGCCAGCTTTGACGGCACGGGCCACGACTTCGGCGGCCATGGATTTCAGATCGAGATTGGTTCCGGAGGGAGTGGTTGCGAGGGCTTCTGCCATGCCTTAACGGTATCAAAGTTGAGCCGTAACCGACTTCTTTGTGCCGTACAGTGAAGCTGTCCGGGCCGTTATGCCGAGGCGATTTCTGGAATGGGAATCAGCAGGGTTTTGCCGACGACCGAGGTCAGCCCATCGAGGCCGTCGAGAAAGGCTGCGGTCAGCAGAGGCACGGGGCGCAGGTGCCAGAGCAGTTCGGAGTTGTTCCAGGCTGCTTCGCGGGCGGCGGAGACGCTCCATGCGGCGATGGAGTCTTCCAATTGCGAGGCGTAGGGTAAGGCATCGCCCAGCAGGCGGACATTGAGTACTTGCTTGGCCATGTCGATCAGGCTGTCGAGAGTGGAGTTGAGCGAGGTGTAGTCGTTGTATTGCGTAGTGCCGTGTTGCGGTGCGATGTTCTGGATCTGACAAGTCGCGACGAGTGCGATGGCCAGGTCGTGATTGATGTGTGCGTTGATGCCGGACATGGCGAACTGAATTCGGGCGAGCGCGGTTTGGCCGCGCTGAGAAAAGAGCGCCTGCCAGCACTCGGGAACGGCGGCGCCGGAGAGCGAGTTTTTGAGTGCATTGAAATAGAGCTGCGCGAACTGCACGTCGAGTTCGGCTAAGAACGCCGCGTCGGCGAATCCGCCGGCATTGACGCGGGTTTCGACTGCTTCAGTGACGTGGAAATAGAGCCAGTTGAACCACTTGAGGCCATCGCCGTCGACGGTCAGATTGTCGATGGCCTGCATGGTAGCGAGGACATCGGCAATCGAGGCGGGCGGAGTGGAGAGCGCGGCGAGCAGTTGCGGGTCGTATGGGAACATGGAGCCCAATTATAACCAGCGCTCATTTGATCGAGGAATATACTGAATCGGATATACTTAGGCGCGTGAAGCCGATTCGCTTTATGGGTGACTCGTTGAAATCGCTCCGCGAATTCCCGAAGGATGCCCGGAATGACGCTGGCCGACAGTTAAGGTTGGTTCAGCGAGGAGAACCAGCGAACGATTTTAAGCCCATGCCTACCATTGGCAAGGGCGTCGAAGAGATTCGTATTTGGGATGAGTCTGGAACATACAGGATCATCTATACGGCGCGTATCGCAGATGCCATCTATGTGCTACATGCCTTTCAAAAGAAGTCGCAAGCGACATCGAAGCGTGATCTGGAAATAGCCAAACAGAGATTTCAAAAATTGACTGGAGTAACTCGATGAGCGAAGAGACAATTCAAAGCTTTGACAACGTCTGGGACGCAATCGCCGATACTCCGGAAGAGGCGGCGAACCTGACTCTGCGTTCCGATCTGATGGATCAAATTACTGAAATCCTGAAAGAGAATGGCTGGACACAGGTGGAAGCTGCCGCCCGATGTGGGGTGACTCAGCCACGCATCAACGATCTGCTGCGAGGGCGGATTTCCCGATTTTCGCTGGATGCCTTAGTAAACATTGCTGCGGCATTAGGACGGCGAGTTACCGTGAGCCTGGATGCGGCCTGATTAAGGGAGATAGCGCATCAATGATGATTGCCGCTTAATTCAGGGGCTTGGAGTGCGGCTTCTTTTCTCCCGCGAACGAACTACCCAGGCTGCAGCCGGGGTTTTTGCTGTAGTGCTCGCCGTGGGCCACGGTTTCTTTTTCCTCCGATGCAGGGCGGAGTCTTACTCTACCGAGACACTCGGGACAACGGAAGCTATCCTCCTGCAAACGCAGGGCTTCGATCACCGGCATTCGCTGCCATCCAAAGACGCGGCTGTCGGCCGTGCCGTGCCATCGCTTTACTTCCACTTCCACGAGTTGATCCACGATTCGCTCCATTAGCTTCCGGTTCCGCCTACGGTCATTTTATCGAGTTTGATGGTGGGCATGCCTACGCCTACTGGCACGCTCTGGCCGGCTTTGCCGCAGGTGCCGATGCCTTCGTCGAGTTTGAGGTCGTGGCCGACCATTGATACGTATTTCAGCGCTTCCGGGCCGTTGCCAATCAAGGTCGCATCCTTGACCGGCGCGGTGATTTTTCCGTCTTCGATCAGGTAGGCTTCGGAGGCGGAAAAGACGAACTTGCCGTTGGTGATGTCCACCTGGCCTCCGCCGAAGTTGACCGCGTACAGGCCGCGTTTGACGCTGCGGATGATGTCTTCCGGTTCGTCGTCGCCGGCCAGCATATAGGTGTTGGTCATGCGCGGCATGGGGATGCACTGGTAGCTTTCGCGGCGTCCGGAGCCGGTGTTGGCTGCGCCGGTCAGTCGGGACGAAAGCTTGTCGGTCAGGTAGCCCTTGAGGATGCCGTTCTCGATGAGCACCGTCTCCTGGGTGGGCGAGCCCTCGTCATCGACGTTGAGCGAGCCGCGGCGCCCGGTCATGGTGCCGTTGTCGACTACCGAAACTTTGGAGCTGGCTACCGGCTGGCCGACGAGCCCGGCAAAAGCCGAGGTCTTTTTGCGGTTGAAGTCGGCTTCGAGGCCATGACCGACGGCTTCATGCAGCAGGATGCCGGGCCAGCCGGGGCCGAGCACGACTTCCATCTCGCCTGCCGGGGCGGGAACTGCGCCTAGCTGCAGGATTGCTCCGCGGGCTGCCTCGCGGGCGAGATTTTCAGGGCTCTTGGAGCCGACAAAGATGTCCAGTCCGCCGCGTCCTCCGCAGCCGCCTGAGCCGCGCGTGGTGTTCTGGTCGTCTTTGGCGATGACGAAGACATTGAGGCGGCAGAGCGGCTGGGTGTCCGAGGCGAAAGCACCGTCGGAAGCGGCGACGAGGATGCGCCTCAGCTCTTCGCTGTAGCTGGCGCGAACCTGAATTACGTGCGGGCTGAAGGCGCGAGCGGCGCGGTCGGCGCGCTGGATGAGTTCGAGGCGCGCTGCAAGGTCGAGGTCGAAGCCGCCGAGCGGAACGGGGTAGAGGTCGGCAAGCGGCTTGTCTTGAAATCCGTGGATCGGCTGTTTGGCCGGCCCCGACGCGATCATTGCGGCGGTCTTGGCGGCGTGGAGCAGGCGCTCGGGGCTGAGATTGTCGGTGTAGGCATAGCCGGTGCGCTCGCCGGAGAGCACGCGAATGCCGCAGCCGGCGCTGGTTCCCTGGCTGGCGGATTTGACGATCTGCTCGTCGACGCCCAGGGCAATCGCGGTAACCAACTCAAAATAAAGGTCGGCGTAATCGCCGCCCGCAGAGAGCGCTTCGCCCAGGCAGCGCTCGAGCAGCCGCTCGGTGATGCCGAATTTTTCAAAGAAATATCGTTTGTGACTCGGGGAAGGGTGGGAGATTGGCAGGACTGGCGCAGCACTCATCGTACTAACTAGTGTACGCCTTGTGCCTTATATGCCGAAGCCATCGGTGACATGGCAGCCGCAAGTAGGCCCTGAGTGTTGAGAATGCTCGCTCGTGCCTGCGGTTGCAGGAATTAGTTTATTCAGGTGACCTGGGATGGGAGATTCGGGCGATCGCAGAGGCTGGGAGAACTGTTGCACGGGCTGGCAAGGTGGCCCTTTTCTGGAAGAATCCGGCTGCCCATTGGCCGACTTGATTCTTACCTCTTTCGTGCCATATTGGCGAAAAGAAATCGTGCTATTGTCATGGCATGAAGAAGTTGATTGTCGCCTCTATTTTGTTGTTGGTGTGTGCAAGTCCAATGTTCGCCGCTGGGCGGCACCATCATCGCCATCACCGCCACCATCACCACGCCTAAAACCCAGCCCCGGTTCCAGCGCGCGCCAGGCGGGAACCGGGAGCTGCGCGCGTGAGTATGGATATGCCGCACTTATTCCAGGGGATTTCGCACCGCCAGGTTGAGGCGCGTTAGCTCCCAGACTGCAGCCTTTTATATTTTCAGTTCAGCGACTATGCGATCTGAGCATGCTTTGTGCTGTTTCGTGCTGCCGATTGCAGTGACCTCGGTGCGGAAACGCGGAAGCGTGCGTCCCGAAGTGGGCTCACTACTTACAATTGACGGAATTCCGGGCAATCTTCCTCGAGCCATTTGCACTGTACACTGAAGGCCGGTTTAATTATTTGTCTCCGTGCTGTCTTAACGGCTATTTAGTACCTTCAGTCCGTCAGACAGTATCCGGAACTTTCCGGCAGTATGATTTGGCAATCTACAATTCTCGAAAGCATTCAGGTTCTCCATGTCCATATCCATGTCCGAGCCGACCGATCTCTGTTTTCCTATTGGCGTATTCAGCCGTCCGGCCAGCAGCATGGCCGGTATCCGAGCCGCGCATATCCAGACTTTGCGCCTGCTTCCCGAGCGCCTGAAGGCGGCGGTTGCAGATCTGGACGACTGGATGCTGGACACGCCTTACCGCGAGGGAGGATGGACTGTCCGGCAGGTGGTGCATCATGTCGCCGACAGTCACACCAATGCCTATATGCGCACGAAGCTGGCGCTGACAGAAGATTGGCCAACGATCAAGCCATACGACCAGGATGCCTGGGCGGATTTATCGGACGCTCGCTGGCTGCCGGTGCAGGTTTCGCTGGACCTGATTGCAGCGCTGCATGTGCGCTGGGTCTCGCTGTTGGAGTCTCTTTCCGATGAGGGATTTCACCGCGGATATGTACATCCGGAGAGCGGACGGCAAAACCTGGCGCAAGTTCTGGCGCTCTATGACTGGCATTCGCGGCATCACACGGCGCATATCACCAACTTGCGCCAGCGGATGGGCTGGTAGAGGGTTCGTTGCCTGTTTCCGGTCGCGGTGACGAGAGCTCCACGTCGGCGAGCCCCATGCCGGCAGCGGCCCTTGTGGAAGCTGTCGAGAAGTATCTGACCGAACATCCGCAGGCGGCGGTGATGGAAGACGGCCGCGTTCTCTTTGACTTGCGTTCGGCGCGCTACTCCGTCGCCGAATCGCACGGGCGCTGCGTGCTGCAGTTCTGGAGCGAAGAGCGCAACGTGGTGCGCACGGTGGTGGAAATGCGGCATCGCGCCAATTCCCTGCGGCTGATGACCCGCCGCATGGGCGCTGCGAAGTTGTCGGCGATCGAGCTCGTGCCCGGTTCGGACCGGCGCACGCCGACTGCTCGCGAGGCCAGCCGCCGGCAATATCTCAAGCGGCTGGAACGGGTGCTGGCGCGGACCTTTCCGGAATGGAAGGCCGATGGCATGCGCGCTGCCACGGATCTGGAACATAGCTTTGGGCCGGCGTATGCGCGCGGCCACCTGCTGCGCGGGACTGCCGCGGAAGCAGTCATAGGCGTGGGCTGCGATGAGTCTTCGGCAACGATCGACGGCGTTCTTACGCTGGGATTGCTGTGGTTCGACTATTGCCGCGAGCATTCTTTGAACAAACGCGGCGGCAGGCATTACGGCGGACTCAAGGTGATCGTGCCGCAGGGCGCGGCGCAGACCACGGCGGAACGGATGGTCTGGCTGAACCACTCGGCGGCAGCCTTTCGGCTTTTTACGCTGGAAGAGCGGTCGGAGGAGTTGATCGAGATCGACTTCCGCGATGCCGGCAATGTGCAAACGCGGCTGACGCATGGCTTCGATGCAGGATTGGCGATGGAACGCGCCAGGCTTGGAGTGGATCGGGTGCTGGCGCTGGTTCCAGAGGGGGCTCGGCCGCGCGTTGAGCTTCGTGCGCGCTCGGCCGCGGAAGTCAGCCTGCAGTTGCATGGGTTGGAGTTCGCGCGGGTTCGGACGAACGCTTTGCCGGGCGCATTCACCCCGGAAAACGAGATTACCTTTGGCGCGGGCGCGCATGAGACCAGGCTCGATGACGCGACGGAGCCGCTTTGCCGGGAGCTGCTGGCAAGGCTCTTTGCCAGCCGCAGACCCGACGGCGAATATGCCGATCCGCTATTTCGCTTGCAGCCGGAGCGGTGGCTGGAGTCCATGATCCGGACAGAGGCAGAGGAGTTTCTGCCTGGGCTGCGAGGGGAATATCTTTACTCGCAGGTGCCGGCAATTGCGAGCGGAGAACGCGGCATGCTCGATCTGCTGACACTGGATCGCGAGGGACGGCTGACAGTGATCGAGATCAAGGCCGATGAAGACATGCATCTGCCCCTGCAAGGGCTCGATTATTGGATTCGCGTACGGCATCTGAATGCAGACAGGCGACCGGCTGGGAACAGAGAGTTTGGGGCATTCGAGCGGCAGGGATATTTTGCTGGAGCTGAGATTGCGCCGAAGCCGCCGAAGCTGATGCTGATCGCGCCTGCGCTGCGCATTCACCCCTCGAATGAAACAGTGCTGCGCTACTTCTCATCGGAAGTAGAGTGGGAATTGATTGCAGTGGGCGAGCACTGGCGGCGGGAGTTGAAGGTGGTCTTCCGAAAGCGATGCAATTGAGCCCGCTAAGGCGATGTGGTGCTTACTTTGTACTGCCTTCGCGACTGTTTTCCAGAGCGAGGACGGAGAAGCCAGTGGCCGCGTCGCTCATGAATTTGCCTGCGTCGGAGTTGAGCTCGCGATGGCGGTTGACGGACCAGGCTGGCCACAGGCCTTCTGACTTGTCCTGATTCGCGAGAATCCAGGCCAGCCCTTTCTTCGCTTCCGCGATATTGCCGAGGCCGTTTTCTTCTAGGGCTAAAACGATCAGCCCGGTTGCATAGCCATCGCTACGCAGATCGAAGGGAGTATCGTCGTGGCGCTTCCACGAGCTTTCTCCCTGTTTGTTTTTCCCGAGGTCGGTAGTGCTCCAGCCGCCATCGGGGTGTTGCTTGGCTTTGAGCTCGCCTGCGAGTGCTTCGCGCTCCTGGCCGGTCATGAGGCCGGAGAGTTTGGAGGACGCCCAGAGAAGCGCGACGCGATTGATCAGAGGCTGATTGGGCAATTCGCGGCGGAGGTAGCCGCGCAGCAGAGTTAGATTGCCCTGTATCTTCGGATCGTCGCGGTAGTTATCCGGAGCGATGCCGGCGGCGAGTGCGGCCTGGGCGGCGCCGTAGTATTCGCTTTCGGGGGCTTCCCACGGGGAGAAGTGGAAGTTCTGCCAGAGCCATGCTCCGGCTTTCGGGCCGGTTTGTTCCTGCGTGGCCCACATGGCTTCGAAGGCTTTGCGGCTGGCAGCGTGGATAGCCGGCTGGGCCTGGTAGGCGGTTTTTCCATCGGCTGCGCGCGAGGCTTCAGCATCGTAGGCGACGAGTATTAGCGCGTTGTTGACGGCTTCGGCGTTGCGGGCTTCCTTGGTTTTGCCGGGGCCGTGCTCGGCGTCGGAGTAGAAGGTCCTGGCATCGTTGCCGAGATTGACGCGCTTGATGATGCTGTCGAGCATAATGCGCTCAGGATCGGAGACAGTGTGCTCGCCAAGCTGGATGCGCATGGCTGGACGCGCGAGAGCGTAGGGCACCTGGGTGTGGCAGGAGACGCAGACGGTGTCGTGATCTTTTTGTGCGTGCGGCCAGGCCTGCCACCATACTTCGCGGTCATCGAGATACTTGGCGGCTGCAGCTTTATCCCAGCTTTTCGACGACGTTGCTTTCGCCTCGTCCGCGGAAGGATGGACCGCTGCAACTGCGATCACCGGCGAGGTCAGCGTAAGAGCCAGGATTCCGATGGAGAAGGGCCGCATGGGTGAGGTTGCTCCTTCAACAAGATAAGGGCAGCAAAGATAAGGGAAAACCGCGCGAACGAAGCAGGGGCCTTTGGAATCGAAGGTTATCACAGAATCGAACGCCGACGGCTGCTTTGCGACGTAGCAAGCGATCTGGGGAGGATTGAATTTATCGCTGTCCGCGCGATTTCAAAACGGCGCTTTAGAATTCCGGTGTGACCAATATTTGTAGAACCAATCTATTTCGCTTTTCGCTCAACGGCGTCTTTGCGGCTGCGCTTTTACTTGGGCTCGCGTGTTCTCATCTTGCCGAAGCGCAGGCTGCGAACAATCCGGCTGTCGTTCCCACGGATCGTATGAGCGAGCCGTGGTGGGCTGAGCGGCATAACGCTGTGCTCCAGGCTGTGCAGAGCCATCCAGACACACAGCTGGTGCTTCTTGGCGACTCGATTACCAACAACTATGACAAGGCCAATCGGCCGGACGAGGATTTTCAGCCGACGTGGAAGCAGTTTTATGAGCCGCGCAAGGCGCTGAACCTGGGCTTCAGCGGCGATGCGACGGAGCACGTGTTATGGCGGCTCGATCATGGCGAGGTTGCCGGGCTGCATCCCAAGGTAGTGGTGCTGCTGATCGGTACGAATAACACTGGGCATGAGCATCAGACGGCGGAGCAGACGGAGACCGGCATCGATGCGGTGGTGGCCGATCTGGAAGGACGTCTGCCAGAGGCAAAGATTCTGCTGATGGGGATTCTGCCGAGTGATGTTTCTGAAAGTAAGACGGTGCAGGACCGTGCTGTGAATCGTTACCTCGCGAACTGCTACGGCGAGAACCGGAGGGTCACTTATCTCGACATAAGTTCTATTTTCTACAGCAAAGGCGCGCTGAATACGGCGATCTTTTACGATCCGCGGCTGTCGGGGCATCCCAAGCCGCTGCATCCCGACACGCATGGACAGCGCATGATGGCGGAAGCGATCGAGCCTACTCTGGCTAAACTGATGGGTGATGAGCCGCGCGAGCCGCTGACATCGATGATGGACATCAATACGGCGCTGATTCCGGTGGACTGGCTGGAACAGGACTCCTACGACTGGCATGCCAGGCATCATGCGGAGCTCGAGGTTCAGAAGCGCCTGAAGCCGCGCGTGGTGATGATTGGCGACTCGATCACCAACTTCTGGGATGGCCCGCCGGCGTCGAATCGTGTGAATGGTCCGATGGCATGGCAGCACCTGTTTGGCGGCATGCCGGCGCTCAACATGGGCTTCGGCTGGGACCGCACACAGAATGTGCTTTGGAGGCTGCGGCAGGGTGAGTTCGATGGGCTCACGCCGCAGTGGGTGGTGCTGCTGATTGGCACCAATAATCTGACCGGTACAAGCCATGCGCGGGCCAACACTCCGGAGGAGATTGTCGAAGGCATTGCCGCGATTTGCGACGAGCTGCATCAACGCTCGCCGCAGAGCCGCATTGTGCTGATGGCGATTTTGCCCAGAGGGCTGAAGTCGGACGATCGTCTGCGTGCGCCGATTCAGCAAACGAACCGCCTGCTGACACAGCGCTTTGCTGGAGATGCGTCGGTAACCTTGCACGATATTGGAGAGAAATTTCTGGCGCCTGATGGAACTTTGCCCGTTGCATTGATGCCGGATGGCACGCATCCCAGCGATGCCGGTTATCAGATTTGGGCGGATGCGCTGGTGAAGGCGGGCATACGGCAGTAAGTGGTTAAGAAAGCCGGTAACTCTCGAATGCGCAAATATAGTTGAGCGGTTGCGGATGTTGAGCGTCTTTGTGGATAGAAGAGTGTCTTCGTTTGGATCCATGCGAACCGCGTGGGTAGGCGATAGGACGCTTCCTCATTGATGCAACTCTGCGAGGCTTGACATGACTTTGACTTATAGCGCGCCGTGGCTGCGGCGTGTTCGCTCTCTCCTGATGCCGGCTGGAGTTACGCTGGCCGCTGCTCTTATCGCTGCACATAGCTCTGGCGCTCAAACGCCGGTGGAAAAGAAGGCGGAGCCGCAAACCTATCAGACGTTTTTTCTGACCAATGTTACACAGCAGAACGATCTGAACGATATTCAAACCAATCTGCGCAATCTGCTTCCAAATGCCAGGATTTACGGCATGCCGTCGCAGAATGCCATATCGCTGCGCGCTACTGCCGAGGATATTGCGCTTGCGCAGAAGATAATTACCGAACTGGATCGGGCAAAGAAGGTCTATCGGCTGACTTACATGATCAAAGAGACAGACGGCGGCAAAGAGGTCGGGACGCGGCACTACTCAGTCGTCGTGACCTCGGGCGCAAGGACGGAGTTCAAGCAGGGAACCCGGATACCGGTGATGACCGGGAGCTATGACAAGGAAACATCGACGGCAAAATCCGAGGTGACGTATATCGATGTGGGCCTGAGTATCGATACTTGGCTGGATACTTATTCGGACGGTGTGCGCCTGCGAACCAAAGTTGAGCAATCGAATGTGTCCGATGAGAAGTCCGGCGTGGGTGTGCAGGACCCGGTGATACGCCAATCTTCCCTGGATGGAACTTCGACCCTGCTGCCGGGAAAGTCGCAGGTCCTGGGATCGCTGGATGTTCCAGGAGGCACGCACAGCGAGGAGATTGCAGTAGTCGCCGAGCTGGTGCGATAAGCGAGGCTGGAGAGCCGCATCGGCGTCCCGCTCCAAGGCTGGGGCAAGGCTCTCCTGCCAGTAAATTCAAGAACGTGTAATCGAAGTTTCACCAGATTTTGACTGGAGGGCCCATTTCAGGACCGGAGAATCATTACCGGCCTTTAGGAGGGCCTCCGGTGGTGAAATTAGCTTCAGCTGCGTTGATTACTATTGCATCCGTGGTGTCTTCTCTAACCCTGCCCTGCGCTTCTGCGCAAACTTTCCCGGTGCTCGCAATCGGCACTCTCGACCAATCGCGCGCGGGATCGTTCGCCGATCTTTCCGGGCTGACCTACAAGCTGGAGAATGGTGTTCCGGCGAACAACCTGGGTGGATTTGGCTCGGCCATCACCTATGCGTCGGGCAACACCTTTCTGGCGCTGCCAGATCGCGGGCCCAATGCGGTCGAGTTTGACGATGCGATTGACAGCACGGCTAGCTACATCAACCGTTTCCACACGATCAAGATGGAGCTGGTTCCGAACAAGTCGGGCTCCGGTCTGCCTTTCACGCTGACTCCTGAACTGCAGGAGACGACTCTGCTGTGGAGCCTGACTCCGCTGGTGTACGGCAATGGCAACGGTCTTGGAGTGGGCTCGGGAGTGCCGAAGATCAACAACTTCTTCCAGCACTACTTCACGGGGCGCTCGGACAACTTCGATCCCAACCGAAACTCAGGTGACGCGAACGATGCTCGCTTCGATACCGAAGGTATGCGTGTCTCGAACGACGGCCTGACGGTCTTCATCTCGGACGAGTACGGCCCGTATGTGTACCAGTTTGATCGCCGGACGGGTATACGGCTGCGTTCGTTTGCACTGCCGGAGTCGTTCTATGTACCCAACCTGTTTCCTGTAGGCGCCACCGAGATCAGCGGCAACACGGTTGGACGCACGGCGAACAAGGGCATGGAAGGGTTGGCAATTACTCCCGATGGACGGACGCTGGTTGGCATCATGCAGAATGCGTTGATCCAGGATGCGGCGGAAGGTGGTCAGGCGGTGAACCTGCTGCGCATGGTCACCATCGACATTCTCTCCGGTCGCGTAACCCATCAGTACGCATACCTGCTGACGACGGGCTCGGGTGTGAGCGAGATTTTGGCGCTCAACGATCATGAGTTCCTCGTCGATGAGCGCGACGGCCATGGCCGCGCCGATGCCAGCAAGGCCAAGGTGAAGGAGCTATTCAAGATCGACCTGGATGGCGCAGTGGACATCAGCAGGATGGATGGCACGACTGCTTCTACCCATGCCGTTGCCAAGACGCCGTTCCTGGACGTCGTGGCTTCGCTGGGTGCGGTTGGCATCACTTCAGACATGGTTCCGGCGAAGATCGAAGGAATCACCTTTGGGCCGGATGTGAAGCTGGAAGGCAAGACGGTGCACACGCTGTGGATCGGCAATGACAACGACTTCCTTGAAACTGTTGCCGACTCAAAGGGCAACCAGATTCCTAACCCTAACCAATTCTTCGTCTTCAGCTTTACGGACGCGAACCTGGGCGGCTCGAAGTTTGTGCCGCAGGAGTTCCGCGAATTTCGCTGGTAGGTTGTCACTGCGCGGAGAGGCTCTTAATGAGCCTCTCTGCTAGGTGTGGCGGCCTGGTTATAGTGGCGGGTGATACGGTTTTCCCAGTCGGAAGAGCGGCGCTGGTGCTCCATCTCGATACGGTCCCAGTTGTCCATGGGACGGTGTTCGATTTTCCTGATCTCGGTGGGTTGCGGAGACGCAGGATCGAAGACGACGGTACGGTTTGAAGGCAGCTTGACAGGGCCAGAGACGGTGTCGATTTGGCCAGGGCCATCGAACAGGACGAGTCTGGCTTTCGCGGCGTCGATCTCGATGCGGACATGGCTTGAGGGCAGCAGGCGAAGGCTGTGCTCGCCAAATGCGACGTGAATTTCGCTCCCCTTTGTATTCACCAGATACGACGGCATCAGGCTGATGTAGACCGTGCCTTTGAGGACGCGGACAGTGGACGCCGTGGTGCCCGAGGGAAGCAGATCGATGCCGGGAAACTCGACTGCGGAGTACGGGGCGAGGCGTATGGAGTTGCCGCCGAGGAAGTCGATTTCAGCGCGCCCGACGCCGGTTTGAACCAGGCCCTGTTCAGGAACGGGCGAGTTGGGGAAGGCTTTTTGCAGTACGCCGCCGGTGTAGCGGGCGAGGGCTACTTCACCTCGCACGTCGCTGAGCCACGCGGTGCGGACTTTGGGGTGAGTTGAAAGCGGATCTGGAATGGGGGCTGGGCTCTGGTTAGGCGGCAAGGTGGTGCCTGGCAGCGTGCTCGGCGGCGTGACTGTGGCGGGCCGCTGTGCCAGGGAAGCGGTGGCGAAAGCAAGAATCAGGAAAATTGGAAAGGCGGGCCTTGCTCTCATGCGCATCATCGTCTTGCCGGGGAGAACACACCTCAGGATGGAAGCTCAGCGATTCGGCGGTTCCCAGGACTGCCAGGTATCGGGATGCCAGGCAGCCTACGGAAGAGTTTAAGCGCGGACTGGATTTCGAGTTGTCTTTATTTCGTTGCGGCAGGATTTAGAGCAGAAGCAGGGATAGTGTGATGTATCCAATATCCGCGATGTAGGCATTTTCCTGATGAAAATGCCTGCGAAGAGCAGCGATACACCTTACATTAATCCTGCTTCTACTCTAGTCGCTGCAGGCTAGAGCTTCTTCGGGAAAGGCTTCGCTGGGCTCCAGCTCCGGTAGGGAGGCATCGGTCGCAGCGGCATTCAAACGCGCTTCGAAGAAGGCGTCGACGGCTTCGAGGACCGCGCTGCCGGTCTTGCAGACGAAGATCTGCTGGCGGAGTTTGCTGCCGCCGGCTACGCCGTGGGTGAACCAGCTGGCGAACTGCTTCATTTTGCCCGCTGTCTCGCCATGGCGGGCAGCGCGAGGCAGGTCCTGGCTCGCCTCAGCTTCTTCGAGCAGCATCTGGAAATACGTCCGGATCATGCGGTAGCGATCCTGCTCGGTGGGATGGGTGTAGCTGCCGGTTGAGGTGTATTCGGCGATCTGGCGGAAGATCCATGGATTCGATGGAGCGGCGCGGCCGATCATCACCGCGTCGCAGCCGGTCTGGGCGACCATGGCTGCGGCGTCCTCGGGGGTGCGGATGTCTCCGTTGCCGATAACCGGGATGCGGACGGCGTCCTTGATAGCCGCAATCCATTCCCAACGGGCCTGACCGGTGTAGCCCTGCTCGCGGGTGCGGGCGTGGAGTGCGACGGCGCAGAGGCCCTCGGCCTCAGCGATGCGGGCGAGCTCGACGCAGACGATCTGGCTGTCGTTCCAGCCGAGGCGGAACTTCACGGTGAAGGGAATGCGGACGGCCTTGCGCACCTGCTGGAAGATTTCGGCGATTTTGGGCAAGTCGCGCAGCAGGCCGGAGCCTCCGTTGCAGCCGACGACGCGCTTGGCGGGGCAGCCGAGGTTCAGGTCGACGGTGTCGAAGCCGGTATCTTCCACGATTCGTGCCGCCTCGCTCAGCGTTTCAGGATTTGAACCGAAGAGCTGGGCGCCGATGGGGTGTTCGTCGTCGTAGAAGGTGAGGTAGCGCTTGCGCTTGGACTCGCGCATACGGGAGAGGCCGTCGGCCGAGGTGAACTCGGTCATGAGCAGGCCGCAGCCGGATTGGGCGTTGGTGATGGCGGAGTCGACGGACTGGCCTTGGGAGGCAGAACTGGCCTCAGGGGTTAAAACCCCTTCAGAATGTGCTGCCTGGATGTCAGGGCTGAAGCCCTGGCCTACCTCGGAAGTGGATGATTCGGAATGCGTGAACAGGCTGGCGTGACGGATGAAGCGGCGGAAGACTGTGTCGGTGACTCCCGCCATGGGGGCGAGGACGGTAGCTGGGGAGACGGCCACGGTTCCGATGTGCAACTCGGCAGGCACACGCGCGTCAGCGGGCATGGCGTGGGCGATCGGGTTGTCCCAGTCCTTTTTCACGGTGAAGCCCTTGCCGGACATGGATTCCTTTACGAGAGATCAGAAATCAAAAATCTGGGGTCAGAGAACAGGATGAATTCCGTCTATTGACCACTCGTTTTCCCAAACAGCAAGGCCCCCGCCGCAGCGGAGGCCTCTTGCGCTGAACTCGCTGCATGCGTTACTTGGCTGCCGGGGTTGCCTTTTCGGCGTACTTGCGGCGGAAGCGCTCGACGCGGCCAGCGGTGTCGACCAGGCGCTGCTTGCCGGTGAAGAACGGGTGGCAGTTGGAGCAGATTTCCAACGCGATCTTGCCTTTGTGGGTCGAACGGGTCTCAAAA
>DATAZR010000029.1:0-43628 GCA_036271955.1 Acidobacteriaceae bacterium | reverse complement strand
CGTACCCACATTCACATGCGGCTTGGACCGGTCAAACTTTTCCTTCGCCATGACTTATTCCCCAAATTCCTTTTCGTCGCTGTAATGCCTTTGATTCTCTCGGAGCGCCGGCACTCCGGCTCCAGCCCCAAAACTCGCTTGCCAAACTCAGTAGTACGCGTAAATCTTCAAAAACCTTTGCCGCAGCTCGACCGGCACTTTCTCGATGCGGGCCAGATACTTCTCTCGGATCAAAGCCTGGTCGCTGGTGGGGAGCGCCTTGTAAAGCTCCGGCGAATCCTTGCCCAGCAAGCCTTTGTCCAGAATCTGCTCGAACTGGCGCACCCGCAGCTTCTTGCCTGCTACCGAAGCCAGAAAGAGGTCGGCGCGATTGGCCGCAAAGGCCGCTTCAATCCGCGAAGACAACTGCTCAAACCCTTGCTGGTTCTGAACTGCAAATACCGCCTGCTCGAACATCGATTCTTCCCGCCTTACTTGAATGCACCCTTCAAAAACTGGAGCGGGAGACGAGGATCGAACTCGCGACCAACAGCTTGGAAGGCTGTGACTCTACCACTGAGTTACTCCCGCAAAACAGCCGCTGAATTGGTTCTACCAGCGGCTAAATATCTGGAGCTGATGACCGGGATTGAACCGGTGACCTCTCCCTTACCAAGGGAGTGCTCTACCATCTGAGCTACATCAGCCCTGCTTACAACTTCTGATTTTCGCTGCGCCGCCGGGTTTTGTCCGCTTCGCGAGCCACCCAGGTCCGGAGGACGAACATTCCGACGACAAACAGCGGAATCAGCTTAATCTGAACCGGCCTGCCAAAGGCGAGCACGGTGCCCTCGCCAAGGGTAAACCAAATCAGTGCTCCCAGGATGCCAAAGCCACCCATGGCTGCCCAGAATTTCCGGTCTCGACTCGCGTCCGCTTTCGAAACCTCATCCGGGCTGAGTTCCGGGCCCTCAAGCTCCTGCATCCCGCAAAACCTCAACCGCATACTGCTAAAACCACAACGCAACTGGTGCACAGGGAAGGATTCGAACCTTCGTAGTCCCAAAGGACGGCAGATTTACAGTCTGCTGCCATTAACCACTCGGCCACCTGTGCCCATCTTCTCGGCCCACGCGAGTTTCCCGTTTTGGCGCATCCCGTCCCATCCGGAAACTTCCGGCTCGTCGGAACTGTGGAGCCACGCCTCTGGGGATCTACCGCGGAGGGCTGGGTCGATTTTCCCCAGTTTCACCGGAATTTCATTTCCGGATCGGCCATGGATTCGACCCAAAACTATATTTCCTGCCGTGCCTTTAACCCGGCCCGATTCCAGTCCGGACCGTTCTCCGATCAGGGGTCAGCCGCGGCCTATGCACTGCAATAAGTGGAGCTGGCGAAGGGATTTGAACCCCCGACCGTCTGATTACAAATCAGATGCTCTACCAGCTGAGCTACGCCAGCCTGAAAACCGTCAAAAATCGCCGTTCTGGTCTGATCCTGGACCGGAAAACGAGCGGGCACAACTGCTCCCGCCGCGCTTGCGGCACAGAAATCAAGATTAGCACAGCGGCGAGGGTGGGGCAAACCTGGATTCAGCCTGCGAAGCATCGGGACAGAGACGCCCCGGCCGGACTGGAAAACGGACCAGCAAATAGAGCCCGCAAATAATTCTTGCCGCTGGTGAAACGTTGTGCCCCGCAGCGCCACATTCCTGCGTTGCCGTTTTCTCACACTCGAAAATCTGGCACGCTCGTGATTTAGCGGACAACTTATCGGCTCTGAATCGGATTCACCGAACTTTTTTATTTCGCGATGACAAGTTTGACGTGTTTTTTGCGCAGATGAAACTAGATAGCGCTGGTAAAGAAGTAGGTTACGGAAGTTACAACATTACGATTACGGCGCTCGCAAGACGGTGCTGAAGATGATCTACGAGGGACGGTTCTCTCGGAGGCAAGTACACGCAAAACAGCGATTGATGCGGTTTTTCGAATTGCAAGAGTATCTTGACTTGACAATTGCCGTAGTGTACTTTCTCTCTGTCCGGCAACGGGTCCCCCAACAAATCAGGAAATGGATGACGGTTATGACTCAGATGAGCAGGTTGAGTGCATTCGGATTCGCCATGGTGTTGGCGGCCTCTCCTTTCGCAGTGCAGGCGCAGATTGGCGATCCCGGAACATTGATTAAAGAAAAACTGGTTTCACAGATCAAGCTTACGAAAGCTGCCGCCGCGCATGACGATATCGTTACAGCAGGCGACGTCGTGGTCTTACACAAAGACGGATTGATGATGTGCAGCTCGGCATCTTCTTATGCGTTCTCAAACACTTACCAGAACGGCGTGCTGGCGGCGAACTACAACAACCGCGCCAAGGATGCGGCGAAGTCTTTTTTTAAGGGCCACCTGCCGTTTGGCGGCGGAGGTAGTGTAACCGACGCCGCCAACAATGGCTGCGCGTCGCGTAAGTTCGTCGCGGGAGAAAAGTTCTGGGTTACAGACGTAAACCTGGTGAAGGATGGAATTGTCGTAAGCACTTTCAGCGACCCGTATAACGACACTCGTTACTTTGGCGAAATCAAGTTTCTCTTCCCCAGGGGCTCCGTTCCGCCGGTGGATAGTTTTGTGAAAACGGTCTCAGAAGTGATGACTGTTGAGCCCTCCGACGACAAAGGCGGCAAGGACGACCAGGCTGGCGGACAGGCCCCGGCACAAGAGCCTGAGCAGGCTCCGGCAGCCGCCCCTGCACCCGCGCCCGCTCCAATGGCTGCGATCGCGCCGCCTCCACCGCCCGCCGATACCCCGGCGCCTTCCATTTCCCTTGGCCAGACCAAAGATCAGGTATTGGCTGGATTTGGCCAGCCGGTCCGCACCGCCAAGCTGGCGGGCACCAAAGAGATTTATTTCTACAAAGACATGAAAGTAACCTTCACCAACGGGAAAGTTAGTAATGTCGAGTAAGTCATTCAGTTTTGAGTAAATACGCTGCAGGCTTCCCGGCATCTAGGCTCGAGCACGGGATCCAAGGTTTCGAAGAGGAGAGATTCCGATGATTACGCACCGCAACTTACGAGTTCACCCAGGCGCTCTTTCGGCGATCGCCGCCACCTTGTTGCTGGGATGGAGCACGGCGCCGAATGCCCTCGCTGGGACCAAACCCTCCGCGCCGCATTCGGCGCCTGCGGCCCATTCAGCCCCCGCAGCCCACGCTTCTGCACCATCGCATCCATCCGGAGGCGGATCGGCGGCCGGACATTCAGGCGCAACAACCGCCGGGCACAGTGGCGCAACAACCGCTGGGCATTCAGGCCCAACAACCGCCGGGCATTCAGGCGCAACAACTGCTGGGCACGGCGCTACCACAACCACTGCTGGACACGCGACCACCACAGCAGGAGGACATGGGGCAACCGCGACCACAGCGGGCGGACATGGTGGCGCCGCAGCTGCCGGGGGACATGCCGGTGGCGCGGGAGCAGCTGGCGCTGGCGGACACGGCGGCAGCGCAGCCGCTGGCGGCGGGCACATGGGCGGTGGCGGAAACGCTCCTCATGGAACGACGGCCAGCCACACGGCGATCTCGCGGCCCGTTCCACGCGGAACCACGGAACACGCAACGCGCGGCGGAGACGCCGTTCGCACCCGCTCCAACGGCCGGGTGAGCGATGTGCATGACGCCCGGCGCGGTATGGATGTCCACCACGGACTCGACGGCGGCCGGCATGTTTCGAGAGAGATGCCGGGCCACGGCAGAATGTATGCCGAGCGCGGACGCCGCGGTTATGTGCAGCGCGGCTATGGATATCGTGGCCACGAGTATGGCCGACGCGCCTATTACTACCACGGCCATGAGTACAACCGCTATTACCGTGGCTACGGATATCGCGGCATGTACCTGAATGTCTATGCGCCGGGCTACTACTATAATCCCGGCTTCTACGGATGGGCCTACAATCCCTGGGCTGCACCGATCGCCTTTGGCTGGGGATGGGGCGGCTCTCCCTGGTACGGCTATTACGGCGGCTACTTCAATCCGTACCCTGTCTATGCCAGCGCGGCATTCTGGCTGACCGACTACATCATCTCGCAGGATCTGCAGGCGGCTTACGCGGCGCACCAGGAGGCTAAGCTAGAGACCGGTGAAGCAGCCGCTGCTGGCGGACCTCCGGCTCTTACCCCGGAAGTGAAGCAGCAGATCGCGGATGAGGTGAAGTCGCAGATCGCACTCGAAAACGCCGAGGCTCAGCAGACCGCGCAAAACGCGGATGTCGATCCTGCATCAAGCGGCGTGGCTCGCATGCTTGCCGACGGCAAGCCGCATGTCTTCGTGGTGGGAGGCGGCCTAGACCTTACCGACAGCACCGGCGCCGAATGCAACGTGACGGAAGGCGACGCGCTGCTATTGGGAGCTCCGCCAGCGGCCGATGCGACCACTGCGGACCTCGTCGTGCTGGCCAGCAAGGGCGGCAAGGAATGCGGAAAGTCGGCCACAGTCGCTGTCAACGTGACCGACCTGCAGGAGATGCAGAACCACATGCGCGAGACCATCGACATGGGGCTCAAGGATCTGCAGGCCAAGCAGGGTACCGGTGGATTGCCGGCTGCTCCGCCTTCGGCCAAGGCTCCGCCGACCGAGTCGCCTTACGCCGCTATTGCGCCTCCGCCAGACCCCAAGGACGAAGCCGATCTGGCACAGCAGGCAAAAGATGCCGATGCTTCTGAGAAGGAAGTCGTAGGGGCTGCCTCGGCAGAGGCAGGCTCATCGATCGGCGCGGTTGAGTCCTCAGGTCCGCCTCCGTCGGTCGCACTTGGACAAACAGTCGACCAGGTGAAAGCGATCCTGGGTACACCCACCAAGACTGCCGACCTCGGCCCCAAGACCATCTTCTACTACGACGGCATGAAGGTTGTCTTCAAGGGCGGCAAAGTAACCGACGTGGAGTAGCGCCGAATTCGAGAGAGTACGGCTTCCACAACTGAAGTGAAATGGGCTTTTTCTCCGATGAGGGAGAAAAAGCCCATTTCTATTAGGGGCAAATTCGAGCCATACCTTCGCTCTTTTGGCGAAAATGTGAAAGGCTTAAAGGTCGAAGTGGTCGGAATTGCTAATAGAACTCATTGTGCCTAGAATGCAATAACTCTTCTGACGATAGATAGCATGGAGCGAAATAGATATGAGATTGCAGAAACGTTGTACAGCTGTACTGATTTGTGTCTTGGCAACATCTCTCGTAGCGCAACAGACGCCAGCCGCTAACAATGGCGCGGCGCCTCAATCCAGCACCCCAGCGCAGAATGTTCAGGTTCAGCAGAACGTTCAGCCGCATACGTTGCTCGACGGCACCCCTGTGAAACTTCGCCTGACACAGAGCATTTCCTCGGCAGATGCAAAGGTAAATCAGGAGATTCCATTCGAAGTCGTGGATGACGTTAAAGTCGACGACGCGATTGTGCTTTCTAAGGGAGCTACGGCAATCGGAACGGTAACAGAGGCCGATCACAAGAAATCCATGGGCCGGGCGGGAAAGCTGAACATCAGCATCAGCTATGCCCGGTTGGCAGACAACGAAAAAGCTGCTTTGCGCGCGACGAAAGAGACCAAGGGCGGAGGGCATGTAGGCGCCATGACCGGAGCGATGGTCGCCACTGCGATTGTCTTCTTTCCGGCCGCGCCACTCTTCCTGTTCATTCACGGAAAGGATATAACCATCCCGTCCGGAACCGAGATAACTGCATTTGTCGAAGGCGATATGCATCTCGACATGGCGAAGTTTGGTGTCTTTGCTCCAACAGCTTCGTCTGTCGTGGCTTCGCAACCCGCACTCTCGATTGATTCCAACCCTTCAGGCGCAGATATCGAGATTGATGGAGCGTTCGTCGGTAATACTCCCTCCACCATTAATGTCGCATCGGGATCGCACGATGTCTCCGTCAAGAAAAAGGGTTTTGCCGACTGGACGAAGAAGCTGAACGTCACTGGCGGCAGTATTCACCTAAGCGCGGAACTAGAGGCAGCTTCAGCACAGTAACCTGGCCTGCAATCGGCCTTCAAAGTTGGTCCGGGCCGGAATGTTACCGTAGTTCTGACGGACTTTCATGCTCAGACGAACCCGCAGAACTCTTTGGATTGTCGCTGCCGTTGTGCTGGTGCTGGCAGCGGCGATCTATCTGCGATTCAAGGCTCCGCCTGAGGCGGCGCGGCTGTTGCCGGAGTCGGACGGCATTCTCTACGTCAATGTGCACCAGCTTCGCAGCCTGTTGCATAACGGCCTCAAGCCGGTGGCGCATTCGGCGGAATATCAAAATCTGATCGACGCCATCGGCAACGATCCCGAGCGCGATCTGGAAGAAGTTGCGATCGCCGTTCACCGTATGGAAGCCCCCAATGGGCCGAATGGGCCGGTTGCCTATTCCATAGTGCTGGTGGGCAAGGTCGATGGCAAGGCGCTGGCGCGGTATCTGGAAGCGCATGCTGTCAACAGGGAAAATTACGACGGGCACACCATCTACAGCCTGATGAGCGAGGACAGAACCGTCCGCGTGGCGCAGATCGCCTACGACACGGTGGTCACCTCCAACTTTCCTGACACAGAAAAGATTCACTCCATGCTGGACCGTCACCGGACTGCGGCGCTGCCGTTTTCCGGCTCGACGCTCCTGGCGGAACACTACTCCGAGATGCCGCTGCTTTCCGTGGCCTGGGGAATGGGCCAGATCGCGCTGCCATTCAGCGAAGATGGCAACATTCATGTGCTGGGGATGGAACTGCCGCTGCCCCCAGATACGACCTTTCTGGCCTCACTCTACTGGGCCGGCACCGTCAAGCTGCGCATCGTAGAGGTCGCCGCCACCCAGGCTACTGCAGTGAGCCAGGCGGCCAGCCTCAATTCCCTGCTGGCGGTAGCTCAGGCCGCCACCGCCGGCCTGGGTCCGGGTGCGGCCAACAACAGCCTCAAAGAAGTGCTGCGGACAGCACAGCTTTCGCAGACCAGGAATCGCGTCGTCTTCAACGCAGCGTTGCCCTGGAAACTGCTGCTGGAGCTTCTCAATGGCAGCGCTGCCGGCGGCGATATAACCGGCTTATCCAAATAAATCGCTGTACTTTGACGTATTTGTGACATTCCGGCTTCACCGGCGCTGGCTGCATTCCTTAGAATGAATGCGTCCCGCGCTGGCCCGGCCACGTCCGATAGCCAGGACTATCTTCCCGTCCCCTCATCCCGACCTACCCACCAAAGGAGTCTTATGTCTGCTTCATTTTTCGGCTCTCGCTCCCGAATAGTCCCATTCGCCGGCCTCGTCTTGGCCAGTCTTTTGACGCCCATGCTTCAGGCATCGGGGCAGGCCGCCGGCTCGCAGAAAAATCCGGTTACCGGCCAGGCTGCGTTTGCCGACTGGAATCAGCAACAGCCTGGCATCTACCACAAGATCACCGTCACCGATCTTCCCGCACCCGCGCCCGCCGAGGCGGTCGACAATGGCCCCCATGTCATTCCCCGCCCCGCCGATGCGTGGCCGGTTGCGCCTGCCGGATACAAGGTCACCCTATACGCCGGAGGTGACACCGCCCCCATGCAGCGCGCGGACAATAAGGAGCACATGCAGATCAGCGGAGGCACCTTCACGATGCCCCGCCTCATCCGCACCGCGCCCAACGGCGATCTGTTTGTCGCTGACTCAGGAGCGGGAGATATCCTGATCCTGCGCGGCATGGGCGCAAACGGCAAGGCGGCACAGATCGAGAAGTTTGCCACCGGCCTCGATCATCCCTTCGGGATCTCGTTCTATCCGGCCGACAATCCGAAGTATGTCTACGTCGGCAACGCCACCACCATCCAGCGCATTCCCTATCACGTCGGCGATCTGCATGCGACCGGAGCGCCTGAGACGATCGTCCCCGATGTGCCCGGCTATGCGCAGCTGCGCGGCGGCGGCCACTGGACACGCGATGTTGTCTTTACCAAGGACGGCCAGCACATGCTGATCTCGGTGGGTTCGGCTTCGAATATCGACGATCCCGACACGCATCCCGGCGAATTTCATCGCGCAGATGTGCTTGAGTACACGCCGGAAGGCAAGTTCATCAAGGTGTATGCGTCCGGCATCCGCAACTGCGTGGGTGAGGCCATCAACCCGGTGACTGGAATGCTGTGGTGTTCCACCAACGAGCGCGACAACCTCGGCAACCACCTGGTGCCCGACTACGTTACGTCGGTCAAGGAAGGCGGCTTCTACGGCTGGCCCTGGTACTACATCGGCGACCACAAAGATCCGCGTCTCCCTCAGCCTTGCGCCGACGGCACCGCGCCCAACCTGCAGGCCGCAGCCCTCACCTCACAACAGGCAGCCGACTGTAAGCGCGTCGATATCTCCTCTAAAGTCATCGTGCCGGATGTGCTGGTGCAGCCGCACATGGCTTCGCTGGAAATGCTGTTCTATCCCTCCAGCGGCAAGTTTCCCAAGGAGTTCGTGGGCGACGCCTTCGCCGCCGAACATGGCTCATGGAACCGCGCCAAGCGAGCCGGTTACGAAGTGATCCATATCCCCATGCACAACGGCAAGGCAGACGGCAGCTATGAGGACTTCCTGACCGGCTTCGTAACCAAAGACGGACAGGTATGGGGGCGTCCGGTGGGAGTGGCAGTGGGCGGCGATGGCGCTCTTTATGTCACCGACGACGGCACCCGCAGCGTCTGGCGCGTGGCTTACACCGGCAAGTAAGAACGGCCCCGCACAGAAACGAAAGGGACATGCGCTAAGCCTGTCCCTTTTGATTTGAAGGTAAAAATCCGTTCTTACTTGCCGCCAGGTGCTGCTGGAGCGGACGCGGGCAGATTGTTCGCAGTCATCTCGGCAAAGGTCGAGCGCAGATATTTGTGCGGATTGACCGGCACGTTATTGATGCGAACCTCATAATGCAGATGCGGGCCAGTCGAGCGGCCGGTGCGGCCGACATAGCCGATGATCTGGCCGCGAGTCACTTTCTGTCCCGGAATTGCAACGATCGACAGCAAGTGCCCATAGACCGTGATCACGTTGTGGCCGTGGTCGACGACAACCTGCCTGCCATAGCCGCGTCCCATATCCATTCCAGTCACGATGCCGTCGCCGGTCACGCGCACGGGCGTTCCATCCGGCGCGGAAATATCGACTCCGGCGTGGAAAGCGCCTTCTCCATTGAAAGGATCTTCCCGCTCGCCAAAGCTCGACGTTATCTTACCCTCGACCGGCCAGAGGGAAGGAGCGTCCGCGATCTGCGTCCAGTCATAAAGGCTGGAGCCCATGCCGGAAGTCAGTCCGCCCTCAAGAGCGCGCGAGACACGTCCAGAGAGCGCCTGGTTGCGCAGTGCATAAAACTGGTCCAAGGAAAGCTTGACCTGCTGCTGGTTCACATCGTCGGTCAGCGCGAGATTCAGTGGGGTAGGTGAGGCGGCTACCGCTGCGGCTGAGTGCCGTCCTGAGATTTTGTTCTGCTTCAAGCCGTAAATCGCGGTGACTTCGCTGGCCAGGGCTCCAAGGGATGCGACCTGGATGTCGCGCTCATGGGCCACTTCTGCCATTTGCTTATAATTTTTGCGGAGCGTCTCGCGCTCCTGTCGAATCTGGTTAAAGCTTTCTGTTTTCAATAGCATCCGGGTATATGAACCGGCCAGTCCGACGATCGTAAACGCGCCTACGAGGGCAGCGCCTACAAATCCATACACGTATTGCACCGGGAGCGAAATCTTGCGAACGCGGCCATCTTCATCTCGTGCTACAAAAAGAATGTAATAGCGTTTACGTAGCATAAATCTCCCTTAATATCACCTCCGTCGTTGGTCTGGGTTCGATCCGCAATTGCCCCGAAACCTTCGAAAGAGAACCGAGCCCTCGCTCAGAACTCTTCCCCGCTGAACAGACGTAACCGGAACTGGTAACGCTTATTGTAGAGCACGGGGCCGAAATTCCAGCCATGTCAACCCCCTTTCTGTTAGGAATTCTTTAGGAAATTCGGAGGAATCCGGACCTGAATTTCGTTGGGTCGCAGGATATGCTGCATCTATGGTGCAATCTCGCAAATCGCCATCCAAACTGAATCAGGTCAAGGGGAAAGCTGTCGGCGAGCTGGGGCTGCTTCGGACGATCCGGGCGCGAGCAGCGGCCGCTGGAAGCACGAAAGTCACTTCCGGAGTGCGTCTGGGCATCGGTGACGACTGCGCCCTGCTGCGGCTGCGCGCCGGCGAAGAGCTGGCCGTGACGACGGACCTCTCCATCGAAGGACGGCACTTTCGCCTCGACTGGCATCCTCCGGAGTCGGTTGGCCATCGCACTCTTGCCCGTGGATTGAGCGATCTGGCGGCGATGGGGGCAAAGCCTGTGGCGGCATTTCTGTCGCTGGGATTGCCGCGCGAACTGACCATCCCTGGCAATGGCTCGCCTTCCCAGGTCAAATCGTGGGTCGAGCGCTTTCTGGATGGCTTGCTGGCGCTGGCCGCCGAACATGGCGTTCCTCTCGCCGGCGGAGATCTGGCCGAGTCGCCGTTCGCCGTTGCGGATATTGTCCTGACCGGAGCAGTTCCGCGCGGCAAGGCGCTGCTGCGCTCGGGAGCCAAACCCGGCGATCTGATCTACGTGACCGGCAGCCTCGGCGGCGCGGCGGCTCAGCTGGCAGCGCTGGGAAAATCGCCACAGGACTTCGCGAACGCCATCAAGGCCTCCAATACCGCGCCGCATCTCTATCCGCAGCCACGCATCGCGCAGGGGCTTTGGCTGCGCAAGCGAGGCCTGGCATCCGCAGCGATGGACCTGAGCGACGGTCTGTCGACCGATCTTGCCCGGCTCTGCGAAGAGTCAAGCGTAGCTGCTGAGATTGACGCAGAGTCGCTGCCACTGGACAATGGAGCGACCCTAGAAGCAGCCCTGCACGGCGGCGAGGACTACGAGCTGCTGTTTACCGCGCCGGCATCCGCGAAGATGCCGTCGAAAATCGCAGGCGTCGCAATCACTCCGATTGGCCGCGTGCTCCCCGTGAAGAAGCGCCAGCCGAAAGTTGCACTCATAACCGCAACCGGCAAACAAGCTTTGGAGCCACGCGGCTGGGAGCACTTCTCCGCCTGAACCCCTAATGCACAAGAAAGTCTTCGTCGTCCTCTTCTGAACCGATGGGCTGGCCCGGCGGCGTGGTCAGTACCGGCGCGATGACGAACTTGTCGGGATCTTTCCAGAAGCGCTCAATATCATCAAGCGACGCAAACCAGTGCGCCCGAACGCTGTCTGGAATATCGCCCTCAAGCTGATCGGAGAGCCAATCTTCCAGGTCGGACAATTTGGCCTGTGCAATAGCCCGAGCCTGCGGAGAGGCCTGCTTCGATATCGACAGCTGCATCAGCGCCTTGAGCAGAACCGTCTCCACGGAAAACTGCGTCTGCCCGAGCACGCCGAGTTGCCGCGGAGACTCCCACGTGGTCTGGAGGGTCTGGTCGATAACTTCACCGAGGCCCGGCGACTTGTCGTCCTGTGCGTGATATTGCACCAGCCGGCTGGCGCGCGAGGGATCGAAGAGCAGCGAAGCCGTGAGGCCGGCTGAAGCTTCCACCGCACCCTGCGGATCGAAGGTCAGGCCGGTGTAGCCCTTGAACGACTCGACTGTGCGTGAGTAACCGGGAGGCTGGGGTGGCAGCATGGCCAGGAACTCCGGCGACAGCGTGAGCATGCCAGGGTCCAGCGTTTGCAGCACGGCGGTCAACGCCTTACGCTGGCGTTCGGGAGCGATCATCTCGGTGACCATTGCGCCATCGCCGCGCACCGCATAGCGATAATCGAGTCCGCCGATCAGCTTCGACGCAGCCTCGGTCTGGAAGCGATGCAGCAGGTAGAGCGGCACCAGGGTCTCTTCAAGCTGCGACATGGGCTCGCCGACCCGGATGGCGTTCTGGTTGAATCGCGCCAGCGCGGCCTTGCGCACTTCGAGAATGCGATCCAGCTCTACTGCCGCATCCGGCCCGTTATCCCAGAGATGGCCGTACGGATTGGCTCCGCCCAATGGCCGCGAATCCTCATCGGTGATGTAGCGCAGGCCGTCTTTTTCGTTCTGCAATAAGAGGTCGTTGAGCGCTGCCTTCTCATCGGTTCCGGGAGCAAATTCGCTGTAGCCAAAACGGATCGCAGCCTTGTCCCATGCGCCGATGCCGACCGTATAAGCCTTGTCGAGTGTGGGCTTGCCGCTGGCATCGAGCGTGACCCACGGGTGGGGATAATCCATCACCGAGGTGCCCGGTGCTACGGACGAAGATGCGAAATTATGCTGCAGGCCCAGCGTGTGGCCGACCTCATGCGCCGCAAGCTGCCGCGTGCGCGCCAGCACCATCTGCTCCATATCGGGAGGAATCGGCTTGCCATCCATGTAGGGCGCCAATAGGGCCTCGGCAATCTTGTAGTCCTGGCGGGCGCGCAGACTGCCCAGCGTGACCTGGCCCTTGATGATTTCGCCGGTACGCGGATCGGTGACCGCCTCACCATAGCTCCAGCCGCGCGTGGCGCGATGCACCCACTGGATCATGTTGTAGCGAATGTCCATCGGGTCGGCGCCTTCCGGCAGCACTTCGACTTTGAAGGCATTTTTGAAGCCCGCCGCCTCAAAGGCCGCGCTCCACCAGTTCGCACCCTCAACCAGCGCCGAGCGAATCGGCTCAGGAGCGCCCCGATCGACGTAGTACAGGATCGGCTTGACCGGCTCGCTGACCGCGGCATTCGGGTCCTTCTTCTGCAGGCGGTGCCGAACCAGCAACTGCTGATCCATGCGCTCGTTCAGCGGCGCAGAGTAGTCGCGGAACTCCTCGCCAAAGTAGCCGGATCGCGGATCGTTATGCCGCGGTGTGTAGCCGGGGCCCGGCAACTCGATCATCGAAGTATGTTCGCGCAGCGTGATGGAGTGCGGGTCGGGAGTGACCGAAGCGACATAAGCACCCTTGGGCCGGCCTTCGGAAGCGAAAGTAAGAATCGCTTCAACCTCAGTGTTTTTGGGAAAATTCTTGGTATTGTCGAGCGTGATCGCGCTGCGGCTCAGGTCGAGCCTGTAGTTCCCCTGCTCGGCCATCTGCAGCCGCTCGCCCACACCATGCGCATCGCGCAGAAAGAAATCCGTGGCGTCGACGAGCAGACGGCCATTCTCTTCAGCCTCAACCTTGAAGCCCCACACGACAGACTCGGCGAAGGACTCCTGCACCGCGATGCGCTCGGCGGGATCGGCAGCGCTCGATCGATAGCGAAGATTCGGCTCAATGAGCAGTACCTTGCCGCCGGCGCGCATGAAATGGACGATGTGCCCCCGGCCAAGCTGGCCACGGTCGAGGCCAATATCGTTTGAGCCCAGGCCGTAGGGCAGCTGATCGAGCAGCAGAAAGTCCTTATCAGTTGCGGGGATTTCAAGATACAGTTTGCCGCCCTTGGCATCCCAATCGAGCGGGAAAAGGCCATCTTTGTGGTCCATCCCGGCGATCTTCTGCGAGAGAGTCTGGGAAGTCTCCGCCGCTATTCCGCTAAAAACTGAGCCGGATACCGGAATGGCGACAAGGAAAAAAGCAATCGATAAGGAAAGATATGCGCGTGTCGGCACGAATAAAACCTCACTTGGTGCGAGATTACGTTAACTTTTCCGCTGCGATTTAGATTCTAACGACCAGCCTAACGGGTGCAGGGTTTCATCATACCAAGAGGCCGCGCGCCAATCTTAACCTCAAGCGCTTATGCTCTTGAAGGGTGGTGACGATGGCGACACAGGCAGAAATCGATGAGCTTTTCCGGCAAACGCTCGAAGGCGACTACGACGATGAGGATGACGAAGGCGGTCCCTGGGAGGCAGTGAGCAAGCTGCAGGCCATTGCCAGCGATGAAGTTGCAGGGCGGCCGGTTTTCGACAAGGCAGTGCAATGGTGCCGGAACAACAAGCCTGCCAAGCGGCGGCGCGGTGTCGATATCCTGGCTCAGCTGGGTAAGACCGAAGAGCATCCCGATGTGGTCTTCGCCGCTGAGAGCTATGACGTCATCGTGAGCGTGCTTGAAGACGAGCTCGACCTGCAGGTGATCGATTCCTGCCTGGTGGCGCTTGGGCATCTTGGCAATCCCGCCGCTGTGCCGCTGATCCTGGAGCATCGCGCCAACACCGATCCGGATGTGCGCTTTGCTGTGGCCTTTGCGCTCGGCTCTTTTGCCGACGATCCCGCGGCGATTCGTGGGCTGCTGCAACTGATGGACGACTCCGATCCGGATATTCGCGACTGGGCCACCTTTGGCCTTGGCGTGCAAGGCAGCGCGGATACGCCCGAGATTCGCGAGGCGCTCTTTGAGCGGCTCGACGACGGCAACCCCGACACGCGCGAAGAGGCGGTCGCCGGGCTCGGTAAGCGTAAGGATCTGCGCGTGCTTCCCGACCTGATCGAGCTGCTGCAACAGGAGGAGGTTTCGTTTGGCGTAGTTGAGGCAGCCAGCAACCTGCTCGACCTGCCCGGCATCAACGAAGAGTGGTCGGCTGACGAGTACATCGAAGCGTTGACGACCCGCTATGCTGCTGAGCTTGAAAAGTACAGCTAGGAAGAACCATGACCGCACCGACATTTCGCGGCATCTTTCCGCATAACTGGACGGCGGAGATTCTGCCCAACAGGCCGATGATTTTGCCCAGCCGGCACTACGTGTATCCGGCGCAGGTGGAAGAGGTGGAGCGCGGCGCGCTGGAGGTTCTGGTCCAACCGGGCGGAGATGGTTCGTCCGATACGCAATTCCAGTTTTTAGCGACATGCGCTTTGGGGTTTCGCGATCCGGCGGTGCCAACCGGCCTTTGGTCGATGCCCGATCCGGACTGGCTCTGCGCGGTTTCGGGTGGATATGCGTACCTGATCGATGTGGCGGAGCCGGAGCGGTTTACGCATTTGCGCTTCCGGCCGGTGCTCGAGCTGTTGTCTTACGAATCCGGAGAGTGCAATCCGGAGCCGGACAAATTGCAATCGGAGAACGATACTCACAATCCGCAGATGAGGCCTCTGCTACTCTTCGCAGGACATCATTCCGTGCTCGCCTGGGGATGCGATGGTGAGGTCTGGGAATCGGACCGGCTTTCATCAGAAGGGATCACCAACCTGCGCATTGAGGGCACGCTACTACACGGCGAGGGCTGGGATCTGATGACAGATAAAGAGACTCCCTTTACCCTCCACCTGGCGACGGGAAAACGCGTATAACGGCTGCGGGCGAATTCTGATGCAACCGCCTTTCCATTCCAACATCCAACCGCTGAGGAGAATCGAACCATGCCTACTGTTTCCGGACGTGCTTTTCAGGTAACTTCTGCCGGTGGTCCTTTTGAGCTGGTGCAGCGTGAATTTCCAGATCCCGGCCCAGGGCAGGTGCGCTTTCGCGTACAGGCCTGCGGGGTTTGCCACAGTGACACGGTTACCAAATTCGGAATATTCCCCAACATTGCTTATCCGCGCGTGCCGGGGCATGAAGTTGCCGGCGTGATCGATGCCGTCGGCGCCGACGTTCCTGTGTTCAAGACCGGCCAGCGAGTCGGGCTGGGATGGCATGGCGGGCATTGCAATTACTGTTCGCAGTGCCGTCGGGGCGAGTTCATCCTCTGCGAGAACCAGAAGATTTCGGGAATTTCGTACGATGGCGGCTATGCCGATTATGTGATTGCTCCGGCGAATGCGCTGGCGTTGATTCCGGATGATCTTTCGGATGTGGATGCGGCTCCGCTGATGTGCGCCGGAGTTACGACCTTCAACAGTCTGCGCAATGCCGGCGCGCGGTTGGGCGATACGGTCGCGATTCTGGGTATGGGCGGCCTGGGCCATCTGGGCGTGCAGTTTGCGGCCAAAGGTGGATTCAACACCGTAGCCATTGCACGCGGGGCGGACAAGGCTCCGCTGGCCAAAGAGTTGGGGGCGCATCACTACATCGACAGCACAACGCAGGACTTTACCGCAGAGCTGCAAAAGCTTGGCGGAGCGGATGTGATTCTCTCGACGCTGACCGACCCAGGGGCTATGTCCGCTGCGGTAATGGGGCTGGCACCGCAGGGTAAGCTCGTACTTCTGGGTGTACCCGATAAGCCCCTGGAACTGAACTCACTTCCGATGATCCTCGGCGAGCGCACGGTCGCCGGCTGGCCGTCGGGCACGGGTATGGACTCGCAGGACACGCTGGAGTTCAGTGCGCTGACCGGGGTGAAGCCGAAGATCGAGCTCTATTCGCTGGACCAGGCGCCGGAGGCTTTTGACCGCATGATGAGCGGCAAGGCGCTCTTCCGGGTGGTGATCACGACCGGGGCGTAGCGGACGAAATGTCCGGGGCGGAGTTAACAGCGGCTGGACTGGCGTCTTCAACAACTTCGAGGACGCCATACCAGCACATGATCTTGGCGTCTGAACCCCAGCGCGGAGAACCGCGGGCGCGCAGCCGCAGCCAGGAGTCATCCTGGGATCTCCGCACACGATACTGAAGATCGATGGAATGGCCGGTTACGAAAGCCTCCCGCATGGTATCGATGGTGGGCTGCAGGTCATCAGGATGCAGCGCTTTGAGCCAGCCGAAGCCGCGCCATTCTTCGTCGGTCATGCCGGTTAGCTCGAGCCATCGATGGCTGACGTCAAGAGCGCGGCCTTCAGGATCGATGACCCAGGGGATCTGCGGAATGAGCTCCATCATGTTGCGTAAGTGCTGCTGGATCTCGTGCTGCGCCTCTTCGGCGCGCTTGACGGGGGTCATGTCCATAATCGCAACGGAAAGGCCGACGATCTCGCCGGCTTCATCGTGGGCAGGTTCATAGGAGATGAGCAGGTGAATGACGCTTCCGGGTACAGGACCTGGGCGGACAACCTCGACACCGTCGATGGACTCGCCTTGAAGGGCGCGACGAATGTAAGGCTCCACCGCTGGAAATAGCTCGGGAATCATCTCCCGCACGGTGCGGCCCAGATGAGCCTCCATCGGGTGACCGTTCATCCCGGCCAGTCTGCGATTGAGGTTCATGTACCGCAGGTTGCAGTCGAGAAAAGCGAGGCCGACGGGAGCGCCGTCGTACACCGCCTGCATGTGGGAGAGACGCTGGCTGGGCAGGCTTTCGAGGCTGCTTACGGAAAGCCGGCCGGCAACGCTGCGCGGCCGTTCTGGTTGAGGCTTGCCGTCAAGTTGGCGGACAAGCGAGGGAAGCTCATCTGCAGGGACGGGCCTTCCATAGAGCCAGCCCTGGCCCAGTTCGCAGCCAAGCCAGAGGAGCAACTCAGCCTGCTCCTCGGTCTCCACACCTTCGGCAACGGTGGTGAGCGAGAGGCTCTGTCCCAGGCCCACAACCGCGGCGACTATCTTGCGGCTATCGCGCTGTTGGACCATGGTGTTTACAAAGCTGCGGTCGACCTTAAGCTCATCGAAGGGGAGTCGTTGAAGAGTCAGAAGGCTGGAATATCCTGTGCCGAAGTCGTCTAGAGCGAGCCTGCAGCCAACATCTTTGAGGGCAGACAGAATATAGATGGCGGAGTCGATGTCCTCAGCCAGTGCGCTTTCGGTGATTTCGAGGATAAGCCTGCCCAGAGAGAAGCCCGCATCGTTTGCCACAGCTTCAATTTTCTGAGGCAGGCTGCGGTCACGCAACTGCAAGGGTGAGATGTTAACCGAGAGCATGTATTTACCAGACAGAGCTGTCATGGCCTGAAGGCCCTTTCGAAGCAGTTCCTGGGTGAGCTCGTGAATCCATCCGTCACGCTCGGCTTCGGGAATGAAGTCCGAAGGCTGAATCTGGCCTAGCCTGGGATGATTCCAACGGGCGAGGAGCTCGAAACCCTGCAACTGGTGGGTGCGCAGATCAACAAGGGGCTGGAAGTGAGGAACGAATTGACTGTTGTCAAAGGCCTCGCGGAGGTCAAGCTCTGTAAAGACTCCCATCTCACCACCTTGCTTCGATTCTGCGGATTATACGCCGGAAATGCTTTTTCCAGGCCTGCGGATCAAAGGATGTTCTAGACTCTCTTTGTCATGGACAACGAACGCGTTCGCGAGTTTTGCCTTGCACTGCCGCATGTTACCGAGACGGTGAACTGGGGGCATGACCTTGTTTTCTGGGTGGGAGACAAGGCAATTGGCGGCAAGATGTTTGCTGCAGTCGACCTGAACGTTACGAGCTCTGAAGTCTTGTCTTTCCATTGCGGCGAAGAGCGGTTTCATGAGCTGCTGGAGATCGATGGAATTGTCCCGGC
This sequence comes from Acidobacteriaceae bacterium, assembly GCA_036271955.1. GTDB lineage: Bacteria > Acidobacteriota > Terriglobia > Terriglobales > Acidobacteriaceae > Acidicapsa. The sequence goes on along the minus strand of DATAZR010000029.1, from coordinate 25,421 downwards.
GGCTTATTCGGCGAAATACTTCTGGGTTACGGTGACGCGCTGGGATGTACTGCGGCAGAAGCAGTTCGAAGACGAGTTGCGCAACGCTCATGCACTGATCCTGGCCAGACTGCCGAAGCGCACGCAGACGATTCTTGCCATGCCGGAGAAGGAGCGCAGCAAGATCATCCGCGAACGTAAGAAGGTGCTGGCGCAGCAAGCGAAGAAGAAATAAGCTGGGTGCGTCACTTCGATTGCCTGATGAGTGGACATGGATAACGAACGCGTTCGCGAGTTTTGTCTTGCCCTGCCGCATGTGACCGAGGCGGTGGGCTGGGGACATCATCTTGTCTTCTGGGTTGGCGACAAGGCGATTGGCGGCAAGATGTTTGCCCTGATTCACCTGGATGATGCGGGTACCGGCGTGCTCTGGTTTCATTGCGGCGCGGAGCGGTATCCGGAATTGCTGGAGCTCGAGAGCATCATCCCTGCGCCGTACATGGCCAAGGCACATTGGGTTACGGTGGAGCGCTGGGATGCGATGCGGCAGCGTGAATTCGAGGCCGAGCTGCTCAATGCTCATACGCTGGTTTACGAGAAGCTGCCGAAGAAGGTCAAAACCGTGCTGGCGATGCCGGAGAAGGAACGCGCCAAGCTGATTCGTGAGCGCAGGAAGGTGCTGACGGAGCAGGCGAAGAAGAAATAAGGCCCTTCGGTTTATCCGTCCCGGCATATCGACCGGAAGCTCTGGTTTGGGAACAATCCTCGGCGAATTCGCGTACCCATGTACCGTGGCCGAGTCAGGCGCATTGCCGCAGCTTGGCTTGAGGATGGAATTCTGATGATCAAGTTTCTGCTGTGGTGCGTTCTCTTTGTTTTGTGCTGGCCGCTGGCTCTGGCGGCGTTGGTTCTTTATCCGCTTGTGTGGCTGCTTCTGCTGCCGTTTCGCGTGGTTGGGATCGCGGTAGGCGGCGCGCTGGAGCTGGTCTCGGCGATCATCTTTCTGCCGGCGCGGCTGCTGCGGGCTGTCTAGCCTGAAACAGCTCCTCACATTCTGGCTCTCTCTCTGGCGATCCTGGCCGAATGCGGCTAACAGCCGTTATATGCGCTCGACCGCTCTCTCAAGAGGAAAATTCCTGAATGCAATTCCGCTACTCGCTCCTTCTTGCCCTGTACCTGCCTATTGCCGGAATCGCGCAGGACGCGCCTGTCTTCCATGCCGAGACGCACCTGGTGACGCTGACCTTTAGCGCACGCGATGGTGCAGGGCATTTCATCGACAAGCTGGGCCGCGATGATTTTTCGGTGTATGAAGATGGCGTGGAGCAGAAGTTGAGCGCGTTTTCGCGAGAGTCGGAACTGCCGCTGACGCTCGGGCTGTTGATCGACGCTTCGCAGAGCCAGAAGAAGTTTCTGGAGCAACATCAACGCGACATTCAAGTATTTCTAGGCAGCATTCTGCGCCCGCAGGACAAGGCATTCGCGGTCTGTTTTGGCGACCGCCTGCGACTGGTGAGCGACCTTACGTCGGACCCGGCGGTAATCATCGCTGGCATCGAGAAATACAAGAAATCAGTAGATTTTCCGGAGCTGGCGCGCGACGAGAGCCGCTCGGGCGGGACTGCGGTTTACGATGCGATCTTTGGCAGCGTCAACGAAAAGATGGCTGGGATATCCGCGCATCGCAAGGCTCTGATCATGTTCACGGACGGCGAAGAAAACTCAAGCGCCCACGACGAGATCGATGCCATCGCAGAGGCGCAGAGCGCGGACGTGCTGGTCTACGCGGTGCGCTACACCGAGATGAAGCACAACAAGCTGAGCGCAGAGAACCGCCAGGGCATAACCGGGCTGCACCACATTGCCGAGCAGACCGGCGGGCGCGACTTCGATGCGCTGCACACCGATCTGCCGGAGACATTCAAGGCTATCGGGGATGAGCTGCGTTCGGTGTACTCGATCGGCTATTACTCCACCAACAAGACGCATGATGACACCTTCCGCAAGATCGTAATCGAGCCGCATGTGGATGGAGTGACGGTCCGAGCCAAGTCGGGCTACTACGCGAAGTAGCTCGCCCCCTGCTGTTGACCGACGTGGTTTGCTCACGGTCGCCCCGCTGCGATAGCGTGGACGCTATGAGTGGTGTGTCGCTGAGGCTGGACGAGAAGGTTGCTTTGATTACCGGCGGTTCGCGGGGCATTGGCGCGGAGACGGTCAGGCTTTTTACGCTGGCCGGGGCTCGGGTGGCATTCAGTTATGCGCGAGCGAGCGCTCAGGCTGAGACTCTGGCGGTAGCCTGCGGAGGTCCGGATCATTGCCGGGCCTTACAGCAGGAGCTGGCTATGCCGTCCGATGGCCGGGCTCTGGTCGAAGCTGCGGTGGCGGCCTTTGGCAGGCTCGATGCGCTGGTGGTGAATCACGGTATCTGGCCGCCGGAAGACGCTCCCATTGCGACGATGAGCGAGGCTCAGTGGCGGCAGACGATGGGCGTAAATCTCGATTCAGTATTTGGGCTGGTGCAGGCGGCGGTGGCGCAGATGCTGCAGCAGGATCGGCTTATTGACGACGGTCCGCGAGGACACATTGTGCTGATCAGCTCGACGGCCGGGCAGCGTGGCGAGGCCAACCATGCCGACTATGCCGTGACCAAAGGTGCATTGATCAGTCTCACCAAGAGCCTGTCGAGTGAGCTTGCGCCGCAGGGGATTCTGGTGAACTGCGTGGCCCCGGGATGGGTGGCAACGGAGATGTCGGCGCCTTCGCTGGATCATCCAGAGATTGGCAGGAAGATCGCGGCGGGGATTCCTGTAGGGCGAGCGGGAAAGACGCGGGAGATCGCCGGTCCGGTCTTGTTCCTGTGCACTCCGCTGGCCGGGTTCATCTCAGGCGAGATCTTGAACGCCAATGGCGGAGCGGTGCTGGTAGGGTGATGTATCCGGATTAGAGGAGAGTCTTTTTCATGCTGAAATTTTTGCCGGCACTGTTGGCTGTGTGGATGGTAGCGACGATGCCGGGCGGTGTCGCGCCGCAGATGGACGAGACAGCCAGGAATGCGCAGCAGGCGCGCGCAGCGCTCGATGCCATGATCCAGGCTCTCGGTGGGGATGCGTGGCTCAATATGAAAAATCGCGTTTATTACGGGCGCAGCGCGGGCTTTTATCATGGCAAGCCCTCAGGCGCGACGATCGAGTATTGGGAGACGCATGAGTGGCCGGATCATGATCGCATCGAGTTCACCAAACATCGCGATGTGGTGCAGATCTTCACCGGTAAGGAAGGCTGGGAAGTCATCTACTCCGGCAAGAAGGCGCTTCCAGCCGAGCAGGTAGAGGATTATCTGCGGCGTCGCGACCACTCGATCGAAACAGTGATCAAGCAGTGGCTCAAAGACCCGGCAACGATTCTTATCTATGAAGGTCAGCATCTGGCTGAGAGTCATCTGGCCGAGCAAGTGACGCTGATCTCGGCAAAGAATGAGGCCGTAACCATACTGATGGATGGTCAGACGCACTTGCCGCTGCGGCGCAGCTTTCAGTGGCGTGATCCGCTCTACAAAGACAAGGACGAAGACGCCGAAGAGTACGACAACTATCGCCCCGTCGATGGCTTTCAGACTCCGTTCAACATCACCCGATTCAAGAACGGCGACATGGTGAATCAGCGGTTTCTCTTCAAAGCGAGCTACAACCAGACGCTGCCGGCGGATGAGTTCAGTGTGGATGCTACGGCAGCAAAAATTGTGAAAAAGTAGGACTTTCCCCTAGTAGACCGGCTACTGACGTCTTTCATACTTTCCAGAAGCTGGGATGGGATCACCCGATATGGCTGTTTGTTGTTCACCCTGGGACAGCTATTGCTCTGAGTATAGAGAGCTTTATAGCTTTGAAACTCCTGTGCGCCGCCGGCTGCTGAAATCGACACGGACACATGTCAGGGAGACCATGCAAATGGCCTCCGACGTCCAATAGATACGGCCCTTTCGTGTGACCTAACTCCGGGTTGCCTGGCCCGGCGCTTGTTTCTTGAAACCGCTTACAACTTTCGTGACTGCCGACCCATATCTGTGGGATGTCCTTGGTAACTGCCGACTGCTTAGACTCGGTTACGAGTCGGAGTCACCCCTGGGAGCTGAACCCTGCGGTGGATCGAGTGGGCCCCGCAGAATGTTTGGCTATATGACACGCGTCGAGAGGGTGGAAGGATGAAAACGAGCACACAGGAGACTCTCGAACAGGACTTTCGCAGCCAGCTGCAGGACTTTGGCTTGCAATTTGACTCGACGACCGGCCTGCCGAATCACTCCTCCTTTCGCGCCTCGGTGAAAAGCATGGTGGACAATGCCGTGCTGCATGGCGGGGAGATTGCGCTGCTGTGGATCGACCTGCTCAACCTGCGCCGGGAGTACTCGATTGGCGGCGATGAGGCAGCAGAGCGGCTGGTTTGCGCGGTCGCCGATGGCCTGCGGCCTGCGATCGATGCAGGCGAGCTAATCTGCCGATTCAGCGATCGCTGCTTCGTGCTGGCGCTCAAGCGCGACCGGCGAACACCGGAACGCCTGAACAGCATAATCATGGCCGCATCGCATATCGATTATTGCGGCTCGGAAGGCCGGCCGGAGATTGCCGCCGGTGCGGCCTTCTTTCCTGAACACGCAACCACGACCGGAGACCTGATCCGTTTTGCGAGCCTTGCCGCGAGCGCGGCTACACGTTCACGCAGTCGCACGCCGGTTGTCTTTCGCCCGGAAATGAATACGGCGCTCATGCTGGAACGCGATCTGGAAAGAGATCTGAGGGCCGCTCTGCGTGAGAACCGGGTGACTCTCGCCTACCAGCCGCAGATCGACCTGATTACCGGAAACATCATCGGGGTCGAGGGCCTGACGCGGTGGAACCACCCCAAGCGCGGGCCGGTTTCTCCTTCGCAATTCATCCCAGTGGCGGAGCGCTCCGATCTTATCGATGAGATATTTACCCATTCGCTGCGCAGGCTGCTGGCCGACGCGGCGCAGTGGCGGGCTGCGGGATTGATCGTTCCGTCGCTGGCGGTCAACGCTTCGGCGGCCAATGTGCGGCATGAAGATTTCGTGGCAATCGTGAAGCGCGAGATGGAGATCAATCCGCCTGGCCCGACACAGATCGACATCGAAGTAACCGAATCGCTGATGATGGACGACGAGACCCTCTTCGGCGAGCGCCTGCGTGCGCTGCGGTCGATCGGCGTTAAGGTATCGTTGGATGACTTCGGCACTCGTTACACAAGCTTTAACGCGCTGAAGGGGCTGCCGCTGAGCAGCATGAAGATTGACCGCTGCTTTGTTCACGGCGTGGACCGCTCGAGCCAGGCACAGTCGATCTGCCGCTCGATCATGAGCATGGCCAGGCATCTGAAGCTGGGCACGGTAGCCGAAGGCATTGAGACCGCCGGCGAGCTGCGCGCCCTGAAGAAGATGGGTTGTCAGTCGGGTCAGGGGTATCTCTTCCAGCGGCCCATACCGTCTGAGAGATTGATAGAGTTTCTTCTGGACTGGCCTGAGCAGAAGCGTGGCCCGGTCTTTGCAGACGCCTTCCTGGATGTCGACGTGGATCCCTTGTACGAGGTCGATCCGCTCTTCGGCGTGGTTTGATTCGCGAAGCCCGGCTTATTTATACGGCATATCTCCGCCATTTATAATTCCCTCTTGCGCCGGAGTGCGCAGTTATCCGCCTGCCGGAGCTCAAGATGACGCTGGACGACCAAAGCCAACCCGTGGAGAACCAGACCATGGACATTGGGCAGATCATGGAATTTCTGCCCCACCGCTATCCTTTTCTGCTGATCGACCGTGTGGTCGAGTTCGAGCGCGCCAAGCGCATTGTGGCGATTAAGAACGTCACCATCAATGAGCCGTTTTTCCAAGGGCACTTTCCCGGCTATCCGATCATGCCCGGCGTGCTGGTAGTGGAAGCGATGGCCCAGGCCGGATGCATCCTGTTGCTGTCTGAAGTCGCGGATCGCGAGAGCAAGCTGGTGGTCTTCACGGGAATCGAGGAGGCCAAGTTCCGCAGGCCTGTCACGCCAGGCGACCAGCTGAGGATTGAAGTGGATGTACTGTCGTTTCGGCCGCGCCGGGGACGCATGACGGGCAAAGCTATTGTGAATGGGAAAGTGGCCTGCGAAGCTACGTTGACCTGTGCGGTCGTCCCACGACAGCGCAAGGCCGGCGACTCGGCGACGGATTCCGGAGCCGGCGAGTGAGCGTGCATCCGAGCGCGGTCATCTCGGCCGGCGCGGTGGTGCCAGAGTCATGCACTGTCGGCCCTTTCTGCACGATTGGGCCGGAAGTCACTCTCGGCGAGGACTGCAATCTTATCTCTCATGTGGTGCTGGATGGACACACGCGCATCGGCGCGCGCAACACGATCTATCCCTTCACTTCGATCGGCATCGCGCCGCAGGACCTGAAATATCATGGCGAGCCGACGGAGACGGAAATCGGCGACGACAATACCATCCGCGAGTGCGTGACCATCTCGCGCGGCACCACCAAGGGCGGCGGCATCACGCGCGTTGGTTCGAGCAATTTGATCATGGCTTACGCGCACATCGGGCACGACAGCCAGGTGGGCAGCCATTGCATTCTGGCCAATGCGGCGACACTCGCGGGCCACGTGATCATCGAAGACTACGCAACGGTCGGCGCGTTCAGCCCGGTACACCAGTTCTGCACGGTGGGCGCACATGCCTACATCGGTGGCGGCACGATTGTGACCCAGGATGTGCTGCCATATTCGCTAACCTCGGCGCGGCGGGAAAACAAGGCCTTCGGCATTAACAAAGTTGGGCTTTCGCGGAAAGGCTTTTCTCCAGAGCGGCTGCAGGTGCTGCAGAAGGCCTACCGGCTGCTGCTCGCCGCGAAGATGAACACCACTGCTGCCGTCGAGAAGATGAAAGAGATGGACGGGCCGGAAGACGCGCAGCAGGACATCGCGTATCTGATCTCCTTCATCGAGCGCAGCCAGCGCGGAGTGATCAAGTAGCCGTGCCGCCGGATGCACCTGCGAAGCTCGGCCTGATCGCCGGCAATGGGCGCTTCCCTTTTCTGCTGCTGGATGCAGCGCGCGCCGAGGGCACCCCGGTCGTGGTCGCCGCGATCAAGGAAGAGATCGATGCAGAGATTGAAGCGCGAGCTGCTGCGGACCCCGGCATCACCGTCTACTGGCTTTCGCTGGGTGAGCTCTCACGGCTTATCGAGACATTTCAACGCGAAGGCATAACACGCGCCGTGATGGCCGGCCAGGTGAAGCACAAGCAGATCTTTTCAAGCATCCGGCCGGACTGGCGGCTGGCCAAGCTGCTGCTCAACCTGCGCACGCGCAATACGGATGTGCTGCTGGGCGCAGTAGCCAAGGTGCTGGGCGATGAAGGTATTGAGCTGATTTCGTCAACCGCCTTTCTGGAGCCGCTGCTGGCCGCCGAAGGCGTACTGACTGCGCGCGCTCCAGATGACGACGAGCGGCAGAATGTTGAGTATGGACTTACGGTGGCAAGCGGTCTCGCGTCCTTTGACATTGGGCAGACGGTGGTCGTGGCCGCACAAGCCTGCGTGGCTGTGGAGGCAATGGAAGGCACCGACGCGACCATCGAACGCGCCGGTGAGCTGATGAAGACGCTGGAAGCGGATGCATCCACGCTGCAACGCAAACTCACCGTGGTCAAGCTGCCGAAGCCGAAGCAGGACATGCGCTTCGATGTGCCGGTAATCGGGCTGCGCACGCTGGAGACGATGATCGCCGCGGGAGCAAGCTGCCTGGCAATCGAAGCTGGGCGAACGCTATTGTTCGATCGCGAATCGATGATTCGCCGCGCCGATGAGATGGGCATTGCCATTGTGGTGCTGCCACGCCGATACTAGCTGCGGCGTGATTGTCGTTCCCGTAACTTTGCATCGCCGGGATTTGTCATATCTTTGTCACTGGAAGCGAAACCGCCACGACTTGGGCGGCCAATGCGATCCCCGAAGCGTCTCTATGTCTGATTGCCTAACCGATTTTCTGGAGATTACCAGCTATGAAGAAACTCACATTACTCTCGCTAGCCGCAGCGTTGTTGCTGCCGGTTGCCGTCGTTCCCGCATTTGCCGGCGATGCGCTGACAGCCGGCGCTCCCGCTCCCGCATTCACGCTGCCTTCTCAGGACAACACCCCCATCAGCCTCTCCGATTACAAAGGCAAGTGGGTCGTGCTGTACTTCTATCCCAAGGACATGACCAAGGGCTGCACGCTCGAGGCGCATAACTTCCAGCGCGACCTGGATAAGTACAAGGCCGCGAACGCTGTGGTGCTGGGGGTGAGTTTTGACACCGCGAGCAGCCACCAGACCTTCTGCACCAAGGAGAGCCTGAGCTTCAAGCTGCTGGCCGATCCGGAAGGCAAAGTCGTCGACGCATACGGCGTGCCGGTGAGGACGTACAACGACATGAAGATCGCTTCGCGGCAGACGTTCCTCATCGATTCCTCAGGCAAGATCGTGAAAACCTGGCCCAACGTGAATGAAGACATCAACGGCCACAGCGCCGCAGTGCTGGACGCCATCGCGGCCGGCGGCAAGTAACTGCTGCTCTCTTACGCGACGAAAAGACTGGCCGCGCCGGGCTTCCATCCATGGAATGCTCGACGCGGCCAGAAGTGTTTTTACGGCATCTGCAAAGCGTAGCTGGCAGAGTACAGACGCAAAAAAGCCCGGCGATCGAGAAACCTCTCGGCCGGGCTCTTTTGCTTGCCTGGGACTAACTGCGGGTTAGGGTTTGGGAGTCGCCTTCTTGGCCGGAGCCTTCTTGGCAGCTTTCTTAGGAGCAGCCTTCTTGGCGGCGGCTTTCTTGGCTGGGGCCTTCTTTGCAGGGGCCTTCTTTGCTGCGGCTTTCTTCGCCGGAGCCTTCTTTGCTGCGGCCTTTTTCGCCGGAGCCTTCTTTGCAGCTTTCTTTGCAGTTGCCAAAGTCTTACCTCTCTTCATTGGTTTGGTGGTGCTCTTGCCAGCTACAGCTTTTTTCGCTGCAACCTTGCCGCCGCTCTTCGCACCAGTACTGCTCTTCTTCGCGGCAGACTTTTTAACGGGCGGCTTAACAACCGCTCGCAATTTGCGGAGTGCAGGCTTCGCAGCAGCCTTTTTCGCGGGAGCTTTCTTCGCCGCTTTCTTAAGTGCTGGAGCCTTCTTCGCTGGAACTTTCTTGGCTGCTACTTTTTTGGCCGGAGCTTTCTTTGCCGCGGCTTTCTTCGCTGGGGCTTTCTTAGCTGCAGCCTTTTTCGCAGGTGCTTTTTTTGCCGCTGCCTTCTTGGCAGGCGCAGGTGGCGCCACAGGCTCAGGCACTGGCTCGGCGATGATCAACACTTCCACGACGCCGGTATCCACTATGCTTGCGATGCTCTCTTCCTCTTCATCTTCAAGTTCGATTTCCTGTGCGGAATTGCCTTCGGCAGGGGCTGCATCTTCGCCGAAGTCGCTGCGGGAGTACATCCGTATTTCTTCTGCCATGCCTATTTGCCTCCAGCGCTTCTGCGCTGCTTAAGTTTGTGCGATGCTTCACGCTTATGTTGACGCGCATTCGCCTTCGGCGCACATTGTAGCAATAGCTTGCACGCTTTTTACAACAATGACAAGTGCGTAACTAGCTACTTTTGTACTTTTTTATTAGCTGTGTGCTTGGGATGGGATGAAGCCTTTTTCGAATCTCCGGATTTATGCGCAGAGGAAGAGGCAGCTGGCTTGCTCTTGCTCCTCGAAGAAGGCTCGCTTGCTGTATGCCGAGCGCTCTTCTTTGCAGATTCAGAGGCCGGTTTCGCAGCGCTGGAGTGCGTTGCCATATGCGTGCGTTCGCGGCTGTGAGGAGCCAGATGCACAGGCTCAGTGACGCGAATGCGCTGCCCTGCCGCGACAGTTGTGCCGGTGATGTGGTTCCAGCGATGCAGGTCTTCAAGCGATACGCCGAAGCGGTCTGCGATCTTGACCAGCGTATCTCCGCGATGCGCCTTATAAGTCTCTGCGCGAACGACAGGTGCGGAGGGCGGCGGCACTGGAATCACCAATGCATCGACGTTATCGAGAGAGTCGCCGGTGTGGAGCTGATTGACAGACGCCAGCTGCTCCATCGAGACGTGATAACTGCGCGCAACGGCAGCCAGCGTGTCTTCTGGAGTGACGCGATGATAGCGCCACTGCGCGCGCCGGTCCTGAGGAATCTCATCGACGCGCTGCAGGAAGACAGTCGCCGTGCCCGGAGGAAGATGCAGATCGAAAGAGCCCGCGAGCACCCCAGGAGGCGGCGTGGTCAATCGCAGCAGGCCTGGATTGATCGCGAGTATCTCCTGCGGATCGGCATCGACGAGATCCGCCACCAGGCGGACATCGATAGAGTAATCGATTGAGACCGTATCGGACATCACCGCCGGATCGAGCTGAACATCGTCGAAGCCATACTGCTTGAGGTTTCTTGAAATGATGATGGCGGCGAGAATCTCAGGGACGTAGTTTCTGGTTTCGCCGGGAATGTTGTTGCGCTTATAGAGCTCCCAGAAATCCGCGTATCCGGTCTTCTGCACGGCGCGCTGCACGTTGCCCGCGCCCCAGTCGTATGCGGCCATGGCCAGATACCAGTCGCCGAGCTGGGTGTAGAGAAACTTCATGTACTTCGCATAAGCGCGGGTCGATTTTTCCGGATCGAAGCGCTCATCGACATAGCCGTTTCGCGTCAGGCCATACTCACCGTGAGGCATGAACTGCCACATGCCTCCGGCACCTGAGCCGCGATTGACGACCTGCGGCTGAAAGGCAGACTCGGCGACAGCCAGATAGATCAGATCCTGCGGCACGCCTTCTTCATTGAGCACGCGCTGAATCATCGCCTTATACCGGCCCGAGCGCTGCAGCGAATGCAGCAGCGTATTGTGGCCTCGCTGGGTGTTAGCGAAGAAGTTGATGTAGGAGGCTACGTAGTCGTTGATGATCAGGGGCAGATCGGACTTCGTGGTGGCCAATTCAGCCTTGGCCTTGGCCACGAAGTTGGGATCGACGGCAAAGGTAACGTCGTTTGCAACCTCGGACGGCGTGGGCTCCACGGCAGGCGCAAAGCCGTTGCCCTGCTTGAGCGCTTCCATCTCCAGCGCGTTGACGGAGTCGAGAATGCGTTCGAACTCGTCGTTGAGCTGCGGATCGCTCTTGATATCGATGCCGCTTGAAAGCATCATGTCGACGGCGCGATCGAAATCGCCTTTGGCCTGCACCAACTGCCCGTTGCGGTAATGCGTTTGTCCGCTCTGGAAGGAACGATCCACCTGGGCAATCAACCGCTGCACCTGCTGCTGCTCGGCGGTTGGCTGCGGCGCCGTCGGTGTGGGGTCGGCGGCCTGTTCTGGCGCTGCGATGGGCGGCGGGGTAGTCTTGCTGGCAACTGCCGGACTGACCGGTTCCTTAGATGTGCAGCCTGTGATGCTGGCGATGACGGCTGTAAGCATAAGAGCTCGCGGCAAATGGCGGCTCATGCGGGCGGATTGGAACATGGCTGGAATCGTCATCAAGAACTGATCTTTAGAGAACCGGGAGACAGGCAACCGGGCAAGGAACCGCAAACAGCCGCGCAAGCCGCGGCAACTCTTCAATTACTCCCCCGATGATAAGCTATGGACTTGGGGACCATGGCGCGAGCATGCGCCCATGCCTCGTGTGACGCCTTTCCATGGATTCAAGCCTCTTAAGAAATTTCGCCATCATCGCTCATATCGACCACGGAAAGTCGACTCTCTCGGACCGTCTGCTGGAAATGACCGGCTCCCTCACCGCGCGGGAGATGCAGGCCCAGGTGTTGGACGCAATGGATCTGGAACGGGAGCGCGGAATCACCATCAAAGCGCATGCCGTGCGCATGATGTACAAGGCGCGCAACGGCATCACTTATCAGCTGAACCTGATCGACACGCCGGGCCATGTGGACTTCAGCTACGAGGTTTCGCGCTCGCTGGCGTCCTGTGAGGGGGCGCTGCTGGTCGTCGACGCGAGCCAGGGCGTTGAAGCGCAGACGCTGGCAAATGCATTCCTAGCCATCAACGGCGGCCTCGAAGTGATTCCAGTCATCAACAAGATCGACTTGCCCTCTGCGGACATTACGCGCACGCAGGAAGCGATCGAGCAGGCGGTTGGCCTCGACGCCACCGACGCCATCCCCGTGAGCGCCAAGACCGGCCTGGGCGTCGAAGACGTGCTGGAGGCGATAGTGCATCGCCTGCCGCCGCCCAAGGGCGACATCAATGCGCCGCTGCAGGCGCTGATCTTCGACTCGTGGTTCGACCCCTATCGCGGGGTGGTCGTGCTGGCGCGCGTAGTGCATGGCCGCATGAAGATGGGACAGAAGATTCGCTTCCTGTCCAACGGCCGCACCTTCCTGATCGACACCCTCGGCGTACTTACACCCAAGCCGGTGCCGATCGCAGAGCTGACCGCGGGCGAGGTAGGTTTCTTCACCGCAACCATCAAGAACGTCGCCGACACCAAGATTGGCGACACGGTTACCGACGACGAGAATCCTGCGCCTGAGGCTTTGCCCGGCTTCATGGAAATCATGCCCATGGTTTTCGCCGGGCTGTATACGGTCGATTCGCATGAGCACACACTGCTGCGCGATGCTCTCGAAAAGCTGCGCCTCAACGATTCTTCGTTCTTCTTCGAACCGGAGAGCTCGGTGGCGCTGGGCTTCGGCTTTCGCTGCGGCTTCCTCGGTCTGCTGCACATGGAGATCATCCAGGAGCGCATCGAGCGCGAGTACAACCTGGACCTGATCACCACGGCACCCGGCGTACGCTACAAGATCACCATGACCAACGGCGATGTGGTTGACGTCGAGAATCCATCGCGCTGGCCTGAGCCGACCAATATTGAGCGCATTGAAGAGCCGATCATCAATGCGATGATCCTCACCAATGAGGAGTATGTTGGCGGCATCCTGAAGTTAGTCGAAGAGAAGCGCGGACGGCAGAAGAACTTCGAGTATGTTTCGTCCACGCGCGTCATGTTGACCTACGAGCTGCCGCTGAATGAGATTGTGCTCGACTTCTACGACCGGCTTAAATCGGTGTCGCGTGGATATGCATCGCTGGACTATCAGCTGGCCGGAATGTGGACTTCGCCGATGGTCAAAATGGACATTCTTGTCTCCGGCGAGCCTGTCGATGCTCTCTCGATCATCGTGCACCGCGACCTGGCCTACGAACGAGGCAAACTGCTGGTATCCAAGATGCGCGAGCTGATCCCGAGACAGCAGTTCGAAGTCGCGATCCAGGCGGCGATCGGGGCCAAGATCGTAGCCCGCGAGACAGTTGCCGCGCTGCGCAAGAACGTAATCGCCAAGTGCTACGGCGGCGACATCAGCCGCAAGCGCAAACTGCTGGAGAAGCAGAAAGAAGGCAAGAAGCGAATGAAGCGAATCGGCAAAGTCGACATTCCGCAGGAAGCGTTTCTGGCCGTGCTGCGAGTCGGAGAAGACAGCCAGTCCTGAGGCCGTAAGTAACAGCAATCACGCCGGTTTGCGGCGCGGCCGTGTCATCGGGCGTTCACAGAGAATTGTGGAAAGCTTCGTTCACCGGTAAAGACGCGAGGTTCACGCAATCGGTACGGTTGCGAACATTTGCGGTGTAGGGAATTTACTGAAAAATAAAGACTTACATCGACAAGCAAAAATCTCTTCCCTTTGGCAAGGGCGACACCGGAAAAATTTGCGGACTCGGCTCAAAAGAAATCCACAAAATTTTCCACAGTCGCAGATGGAGATTTAGCGCATTTTTCTATTGCCGAATAGTACCGCCGATTTAGCGGTCTGGCAACGACATTCGTCCGCTCATTGGTAACACTCAACGCAGGAGCTCCGGCAGCAAAAGATTGCTGCCGGAGCTTACCGCTCGTACCCTTTTGAATGGGTTACCCAGGCTCTTAGTTCTTGGGAGCCGCAGGAACAACCTTGGGAGCGGACCTGGTGGGAGCCGGAGCCGAGGGTACTGCCGACGAAGCCGGAGGCGCAGGCACACCCGACTTGGTGTTGTAGGCTGCAATTACCGGCTTGGTAATGTCGGTGGTTTCAGCAGCCCACAGGATCGGGCTCTGCTGGGCGCTGCCATCGAGAACCAGCGTGAAGCCCTGGTCCTTGGCGTACGTCTGGACCACGTCGAAAACCTTGGAAGCCAGGGTGTTGTACATTTCCCCGACGGCCTGCTGGTAATCGTTGCGCGCGTCTTCCGCGTTGCGCTGCAGTTCCTTGGTCTCTTCGTCGATCTTCTTGGTCTTGGCGGAGGTCTCGGCGGGGCTGAGCTTGTCGCCGCCAGCCTGCAGCTGCTTCTTCAGATTCTCGATATCGTCGTTCAGAGTCTTCAACTGAGCCTGCTTGGGCTCGAACTTCTTCTGAACATCGGCAAAGCTGCGCTGGCCTTCGTTGGTCTGGGCAACTGCGGCCTGGAACATGATGACAGCAACCTTGGCGGGCACAGCTGCAACGGGAGCCGCAGAAGCAGCGGGAGCGGCGGTTTGGGCGACGGCATTCAGCGCGAGGCCTGAAGCCAGCAGAGTTGCTAGGGCAAGAGTACGCTTCATTTGAATCGGAAACTCCTTCAGTGTTCCTGGTATGTGTGCCCGCATTCCTTCGGGGGAAGCAAGACATTGCTTCCTGTCAAACCTCTGGAGTCTCTACGGGATTCAGCTCGGCCGGAACGACGGAAGCGAAAGTACAGTAAGACGCGGACAGAGACGTCAGCAGGAACTACTTGGATTATAGGAGGGGGGGTGGGGTTGGTCAAACCTCCGGAGCGTGAATCTTGCAGGGAATTGAACCTTTTTCACCTTTATCGATGGGACTTTGGCGCATCGGTGGGCTTATCTCAAATCCAGTTGAGCCAAGCCAGAAAAAAGTGATAGGCGCGGAGGAGAGTGTACGCAAAATCGAAAGAGGCTGCGCGATTGGCAGCCTCTCCGATCCGGACAGGAGGTGGGTTAGAAGGTCGTCGAGACCGTCAGGCGGAAGGTTTTGGCCGGTTCGCGGAGCTGATAGCGCGAGCCATACAACTGCTGTGCCTGATCGTAGGAGAAGTCGCCCGCTCCGCCCGGCGGGAACATCCCGCGGGTGATCAGGTTCTGTCCGTCGGCCTGCCGCGAGAGACGCAGCGGGTTGACCGCGTAGTAGAGACGGAAAGGAGCATTGATGATGGGCATGATGACCTGCAGCTCAGCTCCAGCAGACATGCGCGGCACGAAGTTGGTGCCTTCCAGCGGACGGATGTAGCGGTTGAAGACGATCTGTGTACCGCCTTCGCAGGCGCCGTTGTTATAGACCGGGCAACCATAGAGAGGAGCGTTGAGGCTGGCCGCGCCTTCCGGGCTCTCCTTCAACTGGCCGTGATTGACCGCCGCATCGATGCCGAAGTCATCGAAGAAAGCAAAGGTGACCGGGCCCGCGATGGGAATGCGGTACTCAAAGTTGTTGGTGAAGTTGAGATCGCCGCCTACCGAGACCACGCTATAGACAGGCAGCAGTACCTGGATGCACTGGTTCAACTGCGGATTGTTCGGATCGCGCGGGACGCAGCTGCCATCGGGATTCGTGAGGTTGAAGGAAATCTTGTTGGGAATATATGCATAAGGCGTATTCGTGCGGATATCGAAGCCGCGCACATCCGCCTCGCCGCCTGCATAGAAGCGGTTGTTGGGCGGAGCCACATCGCCGCCGTAACCCTGAATGTACTTGAGCTCAGCGCGCCATCCAAGAACGTTGTGTCCCGAGGGATCGGGCAGGAAGAGCTTGAAGGGCGTGAACTGCTTCCACGCCACGGCGGGGAAAATATAGCGGACATTGCCGCCAAGGCCCGCCACCTGCAACACGGCGGAGAACTCTTTGCCGCTGCGGGGCCGCTGGGGATTGTTGATCGTGTTGAAGATGTAGCTGAGCGAAACCGAGCTGTTTATGATGCCGTCTAACGCGTTCTGGCCCTGAATTCCGGAACGGAAAGAGATGTTCTGGAAGAGGTTCTGCGAAGCCGTGCTGAAGGCCGTAATGTCGGAGTCCTGCAGCGAGTAAGTGAAGCCCACGCGCTGGAAGTTATGCCGCGGCAGCGGATAGCTTACCGAAAGATTCAGGCCTTTCGTGGAGTTGTTGTAGTTCTGCAGCAGCGACGATTGCTGCGTGGTGAGGTTAGCCGATGCGCCAGCGCCGGAGGAAAGAGCCTTCGCCGAGTTGTAATCCGACTTGGTGTCGAAGACCTGGAAGCCGAGATTGAGCGGCCGGTTGCGGAAGTAAGGCTGGGTGAAGCCAAACAGCAGTTGGCGATTGATGTTGCCAAGATTCGCCTGCACGCTGAGCGTTTCGCCGAGGCCGAGGAAGTTGTTGGTGGTGTAGTTCAGGCCGAGGAATGCACCCGACAGACCGGAGACGCCGCCATTCAACGCGATAGAGTTCTTGCCCTTTTCCTTGACCTTGAGCAGCAGATCGACCGTGCCGGCATCCGTGTCCTGATGAGCTTCGGAGTCCTGGTCGACATGCAGCGGATCGAAGTAGTCGAGCTGATTGAGGCGCAGCAGGCTCAACTCCCACAGGTTGGAGTTGTAGACCTGGCCTTCCTGCAGCATGAGCTCGCGGCGAATGACGCGATCCCGGGTAAGCGTGTTGCCCTGGATCTCGATGCGGCCAACGTAGAACGGCTTGCCTTCATCGATGTCGATATTGAGCGAGACTGTCTTTTTCGCTTCGTCGAAGGTTGCGTTCGGCACGGCGCCGAAGTTGATGTATCCCAGCTGGCCGTAAGCCTTCTTGAGATTCTCCATGCCCTTGGCCATAATGGTGGCGTTGAAGAACTCGCCATCCTTAAGGGCAAAGGTCGCGCGCAGAGCGCGGAGGTTGGTGACCGCCTTGTTGCCGGTGAAATGGATACCGGCCAGACGATAGCGATCGCCTTCCTCGATGGGCATCAGAATATCGATGCGCTTGCCCTTGTTGGGCCGGAAGGTGATGAGCGAGAGGCCGCCCTGGTCGCGAATCTGGGTGCGCGGCTCTTCAACGGCAGCGTTGTAGTATCCCTTGTCGCGATAGGCCTGGCGAACGCGCTCTGCGTCCTCTTCAAGGCGCGAGCTGTCAAAAGTCTTGGCGAAGAGGTTCTCCAGAAAGATGGAGTAGGGAATGCCGACCGGCCGCAGATTCTTCATCGCGCGGCGCAGCACCAGGCTGCTGATGTGCTGGTTGCCGACAAATTTGATTTCGCCGACCTTGACCGTCGGCCCCTCTTTGATATTGAAGATCACCTGCACCGAGGCCGGAGGAATATTCTTCACTTCGGTCTTGATGGTGGCGAACTGATGGCCATGCTCGGCCAGCAGCTCCTTGATCACGGTCTCGGCGCGCTTGATCTTCGTCGGGTCGTACTGGCTCTCGACCGACAGCGGCACCTTCTCCTTCTTGAAACGGTCCAGCACATCGGACTGCGAGACGGAGTTGAGGCCGTTGTACTTGATCTCGCGGATATTTGGCTTTTCCTTGACGTAGATGTTTAGGATGACGCCTTTTTCGGTGTCCTCGCGCTCGATACGCAGGTCTTCGAAATAGCTGGTGTTCCACAGCGAATTGAAGTCGCGTTCGATCGAGACCGGATCGTAGGTGTCTCCCACGTGGGTAAAGAGCCGGGCGACGATGGTTTCCTTGGGAATACGCCGGTTGCCGATGACACGAATCTGGTCGATGGTCAGCGACTGCGCCAGAGCCATGGTGCCGGCCACTGCCAGCATGAGGATAGCGAACATGCGGGACAGCACCAGGCGAGAACCATGCCGGCTGCCAATGCGGGAGTGCCCGGACTTCACCGAGGACGGACCAAGCGGCGAGCAAATGGGCTGATGCGGTGCACGGTGCCGTGCGTGGATCGACTTGACGGGAAAGATAAGCACACCCTCACTGCTCAAAAAAATTCCTGATCTCAGTTCCTGATCTCGTTTCGATCTGGGAAAGACTGATTATATTGGACCGCACCAGCTCATCCCAAATGAGCCGGCTTCAAATGAACCCCGGCCCGTGAATCTCGGTCCGACATCCGCAACCGGCACGATACAACGTCCTTCCCGTCCCGATCGCCGCGAAACATGCGCAACCACTGATGGAGCTTCCAGTCTAACGGACCGGGGTATGGTTTGTTTTGCCGCACTACGAGTCAAAAGGAACGGGAACCGCATCCTTTAGACGCAGCATAGAGAATCTCGTGAGGTATGCTCCATGGCCGATGCAACTCCGCAGAGCGTTTATGAGTTTTCCGCTCTGTCGATCGATGGGCATGAGGTGCCGCTGGCCCAGTACCGGGGCAAAGTGCTGCTCATCGTAAACACCGCCAGCAGGTGCGGTTTCACGCCTCAATATGCCGGGCTGGAGAGCCTGTATGCGCAGTATAAAGACCGTGGGCTGGTGGTGCTGGGCTTCCCCTGCAACCAGTTTGGCGCGCAGGAGCCGGGCACGGAAGCTGAGATTGCCCGGTTTTGCGAATCGAACTTTGGAGTCAGCTTTCCGCTCTTTGCCAGGATCGACGTCAACGGGCCGGAAGCGCATCCTCTCTTTAAATTTCTCAAAAAGGAAAAATCCGGCCTGCTGGGTGTTTTTGGAATGGAGGCGATCAAGTGGAATTTCACCAAATTTCTGGTGGATCGCCGAGGCAATGCCGTGGCTCGATATGCGCCGGCCAAGTCACCTGCCGAGCTTAGACCGGCGGTCGAGAAGCTGCTCTCTGCGTAAGTGAGATTTCCGAACCGAGGTTAGCCCTTCGGATGCGAAAACGGCCCCGGGCAGCCGCTGGTCGCTGGTTGTCACACGAAGGGGGTGTCGCAAATTGCACTGCCCACGGGCGCCGATGGTGGCCTATACTTGCGACGAGGGTTCCCCGATAAGGGCCCCTGCGATCAGTGAGCCGGCAAGCATGGCATTCGCGCTGGGTTTCAGGCGAATTGCAACTGGAGGACTGGATGGGAGCACAATCCGCCCAAAAGCAGCACGCTCTTACGACCGAGATTCCTGACCGCCTTTACTTCCGCATCGGCGACGTAGCAAAAATCTGCGCCGTGGAACCGTACGTACTTCGTTTCTGGGAAACGCAGTTCCCCAGCCTCAAGCCCAACAAGGGTGGCACCGGGCAGCGTCTTTATCGCCGCCGGGAAGTGGAGCTGGCCCTCAGGATTAAGCAGCTTGTTCACAACGAAGGCTACACGCTGGCCGGCGCGCGGCAGGCAATGGAAGTTACTCCCCGCCCTCGCGCCAACAAGCAAGGGGTTTTGCCGCTGACCGGCGAACAGGCGCAGCAGCGGCTGGATGGGGCGATTGCCGCAATTGGGCGAGTACGGGCCGAGCTGCGCGAACTGGCGCGCCAGCTGTCCGTGGAAGAACCGACCGTTCAGCGGCGGCGCTCGCGGCTCGCCACCTTCAAGACGACGCTCGATCCGCTCTTCCCGGGATAAGCAGCTCCTGGCGAATCGCAGGTTTCACAGCTAGACCGGGCCCCACAAACGCTGAAAATCCCAGCCGGATGATCAGCGATCGCAGCTAGACACTTTGGTAACCAAATGTGGCCACGCAGGTCTATGTGTGTCATAAGAGCACAACTCAATTGTGCTAAGTTTATGGGGAAAACATTCGAATTTCCTCCTTCAATCCCTATTACTGATGTTCCACATCGACGCCTTACATACCAAGGAAAACAGGTTTCACTATGAATTGCCCATACTGCGGTACTCCAAAATTCAGGACATCGCGGGTGCGACTTTCCGATTTACCCCGTCTTGCGTTGCTTCAATTTCCTGTGCGTTGCAGACTCTGCCGTGAAAGGTTTCATGTAGGATTTTCCCTCGCCCTCCATGTCCTTCAATCGCAAAGGATTCGCGAGCAGGAAGACGAAACCGAGCGGCGCGAAAAATATAAAACTAAGGATAGTTCTGAGAGGGACAGCCCTGAGAGCACCGACGCCCGCTAAAACATTGCTGCGTGGAATGAGAGCTGGAGTCTGGTAGAGATTCCGGGCGAGGCACGCCTCCTTCCATAAATCAGCCCGAGTGAAGCCCAGGCCTTGGGATATAGCGTCCTCTTAAGCTATGGCCCGTATAAAAACTGCTTCGGGCAGCGACTTTATATTGCATTGTGAAAGCAAATTCAATAGCGTAATCCCATCTTGAAATTAGAGATTCCGCCGGACAGCCTGCTGTACGGATGAGTGGGCCCGATTCCCTCTCTTTTCCAATCCGTCCTTTCCAAGGAACTTCCAACCAATCTCATTTTTGAAAGGGATAAACATCGTGAGCATGCTCCGCCTCAGGCCAGCCGTGGCTGCCTGCACCATCGCTCTGCTATTCATTTCGGTCGCTCCCGCGCAGGAACAGCCAGGCGACAAGGTCGATCTGGGCGCTCTGACTCAGATCAAAAACGAGGCCTTCCAACGCTCGCAGGTCATGGAGAACCTCTTTTATATCTCCGAAGTGTACGGGCCGCGCGTCAACAATAGCCGCAATCATCGCGCGGCGGCCGAGTGGGCGATGAAGCAGATGAAGGACTGGGGACTGCAGAACGTGCACCTGGAAAAATGGGGGCCGTTCGGTGATGGCTGGCAGATCAAGAAGTACTATGGCGCGTTGGAATCGCCGGCATATGCCGCGCTGATCGGGTTTCCCCTGGCGTGGACGCCGGGCACCAATGGGCCGGTGACGGCGGAAGCCATACTCGCGCCGCTGCACTCCGAGGCGGACTTTGCCAAGTACAAGGGCAAGCTGAAGGGCAAGATCGTGCTGATCTTCGACCCGCGCGAGCTGACGCTGCATACGGATGCCGAAGCGCACCGGCTGACCGATGAAGAGATTGAGGCGCGCACGAAGACTCCCGATCCTTCGCGCAACGGATTCGGCTTCGGCCGTCCCGGAGCCGCTGCGCCCCGGCCAGGGGAGTACACGCCTTCGACGCTTTCGACCGCGGCGCCTACTGGCCGAGTTCTGCGCAACCAGGTCAACGCCTTCCTGAAAGAAGAAGGCGCGGCTGTCGCTCTGACGCCTGGATATAACGGCGACGGCGGCACGATCTTTGCCTCCTACGGCGGATCGCAGGACCCCAAAGATCCTGTCGGCCCTCCGATGGCAGCCATTACCCCGGAGCAGTACAACCGCATCTGCCGCCTGCTCGAGCACGGCATCACACCCAAGCTGACCTTTGATATCGATACCGAATACCAAAAGGATGATCTGATGGGATTCAACGTGGTCGGCGAGATTCCCGGCACCACGAAGGCCGACGAAGTTGTGATGGTGGGCGGCCACTTCGACAGCTGGCAGGGCGGTACGGGAGCAACCGACAACGGTACGGGCTCCGCTGTGGCCATGGAGGCAGTACGCATTCTGGCTACGCTGCATAAGCCGATGGCTCGCACCGTTCGCGTCGCCTTATGGGGCGGTGAAGAAGAGGGACTTTACGGTTCGCTAGCCTACGTGCAATCGCACTTCGCTCCGCGCGACACCATGAAGAAGACCCCGGAGTACGACAATCTGGATGTGTATTTCAATGACGACTCCGGCTCGGGCAAATTCCGCGCCGTATCGGCGCTGGGCAATTCCGAGCTTGCCGCGATCTTCCAGTCGTGGATTGCGCCAATCAAGGATCTGGGCATTGAGTCCGTCACCGGCCTGACAGCTGGACCCACGAAGCAGCCCGGCGGCACCGACTCCACCAGCTTTTCGTGGATTGGCCTGGATGGCATCGGCTTCATGCAAGATCCGCTGGAGTACGGCTCACGCACGCATCACTCCAACATGGACCTGTATGACCGAGTACAGAAGGGCGACGTGATGCAAGGATCCATGATCGAAGCATGGTTCGCTTATAACGCAGCCACCCGCGCCGACATGCTGCCGCGCATCGATACGCCGGCTCCGACGGCGAAGTAACTGAACAACAGCAATGACAAAGGGCAAAGCTGCGGCCTAGCCCTTTGTCACTGCCGCATTATTCGCAACCCCCTCAGCATTTCGACCTGTCAGCCAGAAATTATCTGGTATGTTGAATCATTCAAAAATTACGCCGGTGAAATCCGGGAAGTCCAGCCCTTCGAGAGTTCCGGAAACGAACGCTCCGCGCGAAATCGAATTCGCAGTGCGCCTCACCTTTCAAGCTGTGCCATTCGCAGCGGCCCTTGAAGTGTCGTTTCAAAAATCAAAATTATTCGGAGAGCTCACATGACCAACGAATGCTTCGTTCGCTGTTTTCGCATTGTATGCAGTGCGATATCCGGTTGTACCGTGATGGCTGCCCTTCTTACCGGGAGTTGGTTCGGCGCGATGGCTCAGACTGCGGTTAAAGCAAACAAAACCGAAGGGGCTGTACAGAAGAACGACGAAGAGTACACGCAGAAGATACACGAGTATCTCCAGGACCCACGGGTCACGACGGAGCTGGTCGATCACCTGCCGGCATCGAGCACCGTGCCGACTCCGTTGAAGTTCTTCGGCAAGATGCCAGGTCAGCCAGGCGAGCTCTATTACAACGAAGAGATCAATAGCTACTACGAAAAGCTGGCCCAGGTTTCACCGCGGGCGAAGTTTTGGAAGATCGGCAAATCGGAGGAAGGGAGGGACGAAGTCATCCTCGCCATCGCCGACGAAGCGACGATCAAGCACCTCGACCAATACAAAGATCAGCTCGCCGCATTGACCGATCCTCGCAAGACGACCGAGGAGCAGGCGCGCCAGATCATCAAGACCGCGAAGCCCATCTACTACATCACCAGCGGCATTCACTCGCCCGAAACAGGCGGTCCGCAGATGCTGGTGGAGCTTGCCTATCGCCTGATCGTGGAAGAGAGCCCATTCATCCAGGAGATTCGCAAGAACTCGATCATCCTGATCACGCCAGTAGTCGAGACAGACGGCCGCGACAAGGAAGTCGATACCTACTACTACGGCAAGAAGACCGGGAAGCCCAAGCCGCCGTTGATGTACTGGGGCAAGTATGTTGCCCACGATAACAATCGCGATGGCATGGGGCAATATCTCGCGCTCACGCAGAACATTACCAAGACCGTGCTCGACTGGCACCCAACAGTCCTCCATGACCTGCACGAGGCGCAGAGCTATCTGTATGCCTCTACCGGAACAGGACCATACAACGACTCGCTCGACACGATCGCCATCAGTGAGTGGTGGTCGCTGGCACAGACAGAGGTCATGGAGATGGCCAAGCGCAATGTTCCTGGCGTCTTTACCTATGGCTTCTACGATGGCTGGGTGCCGAACTATCTATTCTGGATTGCCATCACTCACAACTCTTTCGGGCGCTTCTACGAAGTGCAATCCTACGGGCCGGACAACAATCCCAATCTGCAACTACCGGCGACCACGACAAGCAGGGAGTGGTATCGTCCCAATCCTCCTCTGCCCTCTATCAAGTGGGGGCCGCGCAATAACACCAACATCCAGGAATCCGCGCTGTTGATCGCTCTGCACCAGGTTGCCAAGGATCGGGAACTCTATCTCGAGAACTACTGGCTGAAGAACAAGCGCTCGGTAGACAAAGGCAAAGACGGACCTACCTTTGGCTGGGTGATTCCCGCAGCGCAGCGGCGCAAAGTCGAAGCCGCCGATCTCGTCAACGACTTACGCAAGCAAGGCGTAGAAGTACAGCGCGCTTCAGGTGCGGGCCAGTTCGGAAAAGTGAATGTCGCCGCGGGAGACTACATCATCCGCGCCGATCAGCCCTACCGCACGCTGGTGGACATGTATTTCTCCCTGCAGAATTACCCTGCCGCCAACCCGCTGCCGTATGACGACACCGGTTGGACCATGCCCCTGATGCGCGATGTCGATGTGAAGACCGTGACCGACAAGGGCATTCTGAGCCAGCCGATGAACCTGCTCACTGCCGATGCATCTGTCGCTGGCAGCATCGAAGGAGCAGGCAACATTCTGGTTGTCGACCATACGACGGACAACACGCTGGTGACCTTCCGCTTCAAGAATGCCGCCGTCAAGATGCTGGCGGCAGAAGAGGATTTCGACCTGAGCGGACACCATTTCCGCGCCGGCGCGTTCCTCATTCCCGATGCAGACCGAGCCACGCTGGAGCCCTCGATCAGGGAATATGGACTGTCGGCGTGGGCCACTTCCTCCATGCCTTCGGTAAAGACTCATGAGCTCAACGTCCCTCGAATCGGCTTCGTCCATTCCTGGCAACGGACTCAGGATGAAGGTTGGGTGCGCGCCGCGATGGATCACTATGGCGTTCCGTACACGTACTTCTCCGATCAGAAGCTGCGCGAGGGAAATCTTCGCAGCAAGTACGATGTGATTCTCTATCCCAGCGTGGGCGGCAGCTCCATTTCCCAGGTCAACGGTATTCCCAAGACCGGCGCTGACCCCATTCCCTACAAGAAAACCGAGCTCACGCCGAATCTCGGCGCGCTCGACTCCAGCGACGACATACGCGGCGGCATGGGAATCGATGGACTCACCGAGTTGACGAAGTTCGTCGAAAGCGGCGGCACGCTTCTCACCGAGGGCTCGACCACGACCATCCTGCCGGACTTCGGCATTATCAACGGCGTCACCATCGAGCACCCGCGCAATATGTATGCGAAGGGCTCGATCATGCGCGGCATCATTGCCGACAAGAAGAGCCCAATCGTATATGGATACGATGGCACTCAACTGCCCGTTTACTTCGGCGGCGACCCGGTGCTTCATGTCAGTGCGGCTGGAGGAGTTGGCGTCGGTGGAATCCGCGGCGGCGCTCCAACGGCTCCCGGAGTTGGAGCCAACATCACGCCCAATGCTGTGCCGGAAGTTCTCTCGCCCTACACACCCGACGATGCTCCTGCGGCCGGTTCAGAGAAACATGAGCAGATCAGCGAAGAGGCTGCCACGCGGCAAATGATGCGCCAGTTCGGCATGACGACTGACACCAATGAAAAGCCCCGCGTCGTGATGGAATTTCCAAAGAAGCCGGAGGACATCCTGCTTTCCGGCGAACTAGCCGGAGGCGAAGCGCTCACCGGCCGCGCCCTCGCAGTCGACGTGCCGCTGGGACAAGGACATGTTGTGATGTTCGCTATCCGTCCATACTGGCGCTGGCAGACGCAGGGCACATTTTTCCTGGGCTTCAACACAATCCTCAACTGGGATGACCTGAAGGCCGGCGCCCCTGAACCGAAGAAAGAGCATAAAGAGCAGCAGCCCGGATCGTAGCGAGCCAAAATCGTAGCAGCCGAGATCCGGCTTTCCGAAGGCCCGGCCGACACGATGTCGCACCGGGCCTTTACAGAATTGCTAAGATTTTCAGAATTTGTGAATTGAATGGTCGGGACGGGCAGATTTGAACTGCCGACCCCTCGCACCCCAAGCGAGTGCTCTACCAGGCTGAGCCACGTCCCGACACAGTGCAGCCG
>DATAZR010000028.1:0-14272 GCA_036271955.1 Acidobacteriaceae bacterium | reverse complement strand
GGCCGGTTGAAGCCCAGATCGACGAATTCATAACCCGGCGATGGTCCCCAGGTTGCGGGCTTGTTGTAAAACGACAGCGGCGCTTGAAAGAGGTACTGGTCTCTCTGCAGGATTGCGCCGAAGCCATTCATGCCTGCGCCGACGATCCAGTCCACTGCGTGCTCATCGCGAAAGGTCTCTTTGCCATCGGTTCCGATTCCAGCTTCGCTCTGATAGATCTTGTCGTCTTTGGAATACACCTCGAATCGGCGCTTGAGCTTTTCGTTGACGTAAGGGGTGGGAGTTGCATCTTTGAGGAAGACTGGAGTCGCCGTGGACATCGACCGGCCCATTGCTGTGCTGGAGAACTGTTTGTAGATTCCGGCGTGGCATCGTGAGCAGGCTTCGGAGCCGGCGTAGCCTGCGCTGTTCGCGGCTGAATGTGCGATTGGTTCCGGAGCAGTCTGACTCTGCGCAAAGATGCTCGGCGCAAAGACATTGGCGGATGAGAAAACGGCGAGGAGCGCACAGAGACGGCGAAAGGCGGACCAGAACGTGGCTGGGCCGGATGAGGTTCGGGAGGGGAAGGAACGCTGCTTGCGAATCATGCCTCTGGCCACGCTTCCATTTTGAATCAGCGGCACGACGAAATCCTATTTTCTTTGCGTGGAGGAGCGAACGGCGAGAGAGGGCTCAAGGATGACGGTGCGTGCGCGGGGCGGCTGCTTGGATTCGATCAGGCTGAGCACCAGTTCGGCGGCGCGCTGGCCGATCATCTGGCTGTGCTGGTCGATGCTCGACAGGCCGACCCGCAGGCAGTTGTTGTTGGGCAGGTTGCCGCAGCCGATCAGGGCGATATCTTCCGGGATGCGCAGGCCGGCGTCGAGAATGGTGCTCATGGCCCCGATGGCCAGCGGATCGTTGAAGCAGAAGACACCGTCGAGCTTGGGGTCGTGCTCAAGCAGCAGACGCATCGCCTCTTCGCCCTGCCGGGTGGTTTCCGTATCGACCAGGCTGCGGCGTACGACCAGGTCTTCTGAAAAGGGGATTCCACGCTGGCGCAGGGCGCGGCGATAGCCTTCGTAACGGCCAAGCCCTGTGCTGTTGTCCTGGCCACGGATGTGGGCGATGCGGCGGCAGCCCATGTCGATGAGGTGTTCGGTGGCCAGCCAGCCGGCTTTTTCGTCGTTGATGCCGACGAAGTTGGCTGCCAGGCCGTTCAGGTCGCGGTCGATGAGAACGAAGGGCTGGCCCCTGCTCTCCATTCGCTCGAACTGTTCGACATTCCCACCCGTTGAGGCGATGACCAGGGCGTCAAGGCGGCGACCGAGCAGACGGGATACTTCCTCTTTTTCGAGTTCCGGATCTTCTTCCGAGGAAGAGACGATCAGCGAGTAGCCCTTGTCTCGAATCGCGGCGCTAAGCGCTTTGGCGACTTCGGCAAAAAACGGATGCAGCAGGCTCGGCGCGATCAGGCCGATGAGGTAGCTGCGCCCGGTGACCAGGCTTCGGGCAAGGGGATTCGGCTGGTAATCCAGCTCCTTTACGCGCTCCAGAACCCGCTGGCGAGTCTTTTCGCCAATGTCGGGATGCTCCCGCAGCACTTTGGAGACAGTGGCCTGCGAAAGCCCCAGGTCCTTCGCTATGTCCTTCATTCGAATCGTCATATGACAAGGAATACCGGTCAATTTTGGAGGCAGGGGCTTCTTTTCCGCCTTGGTTCTCAGGATCTGAATACACCCAATGCCGGTATGGTCTGGATTGTCCCCGCGAATTCTCCAACCAGACTACACCAGCTTCTACTTAAGCGGTGACTATAGCGAATTCTGGGATTCGTCTGCAAACTTAAACTTCGCCGGGTGATTTTCGGACGTTGGGAACCGGCTGGAATCAGAGTTCGTATAGGACTCCAACTTGAGGTGGAGATACGCCTCATCCTAAGCGCTGATTTTTTCTCCTTGACAACTGATATTGGTGTTGGCTAAAAGTTATTCGCTTCGTCGACGTATACGAAAAAGTCACCGTATTCGTAAACCGAAAAATCTCGGCGGGATAACGGGACACCGATGGACGCTTCAGAACGGCACTTTAAGAGAGGTCATTCCATGCAAGATCGAACGCAAGATCTCGCGCAACGCGCATCCAGGCTGATTTCAGGTATGCGCCTGGCAAGTATCCTCGGTATTCTCCTGCTGTTCTGCGCCGGTTCGGCGAGAGCCCAGGTTTCGACCGCTTCCGTCAATGGCGTGGTGCGCGATCCCAAGGGCGCGGTTATCCCGGGTGCGGCGATTACCCTGACCAGCGTTGAGACCGCCGTTCAGCATCCAACGGTCTCTAACGGAGCCGGCGAGTACGTACTGCTCAACATCACCCCTGGCCGCTATGTGCTTAACGCCTCCGCTGCTGGATTCAATCCCCAGAAGACCGCGGAGTTCGTCTTGGCTGTATCGCAGACTGCGACCTTTGACTTTTCGCTCACCGTGGGTACGGATACCCAGGTCGTAACGGTCGATGCGACAGCCACCCAGCTCGATGCCTCAGGCGCAAGTCTCGGCACTGTAATCGAGACCAAGCAGGTCAATGAGCTTCCGCTAGATGGCCGCAACTTCACTGCGCTTCTGGCCCTGACTCCCGGCGTAGTGCCCATCATGACCGGCCAGAGCGCGGGCATGTCAGGCAATGGCGGATTTGGTGCTGCTGTAGCTATCGGCTCCGACTATTCCTTCCCCGCAATCAACGGACAAACCAATCGCAGCGACTTCTTCCTGCTGGATGGCTTGTACAACTACAGCGCGATCGAAAGCACATACGCTGTTTCGCCGATCATCGACGCCATCCAGGAATTCAAAGTCGTCTCCCACACCGACAGCGCTGAATTCGGCGGCGTACTGGGCGGCGTTGTGAACGTCGTTACCAAGAGCGGAACCAATAATCTGCACGGTTCGGCTTGGGAGTATCTCCGAAACAAGGCTCTCGATGCTTCTCCGCGTTTCACGGAAGAGCCTGCTTTCCATCAGAACCAGTTTGGTGTGGCAGGGGGCGGGCCCATATGGATTCCGAAGCTATACAACGGCAGGAACAAGAGCTTCTTCTTCGGCTCGTATCAGGGTTATCGCTACTCACGAACTTCAAACAATCTTTTATTTGTGCCGACCGATGCTGAGCTTGGCGGAAACATCGCCGACAATCTTCAGCTGCCAATCTTCAATCCCTTTGAGACCACCTGCGTTGCGGTTGGCGACGATCCCTGCGGTTCATACACTCGTCCGGCATTCGAGGGCAATCAGATCCCGACCAATTTAATCGATCAGCGCATGGTCGCCTATGCCAAGTTTGTTTACCCGGCTGCGGGTCCCTGCTTGAAGAGCAGCAACGGCGTTTGCACGGCCAACGCCATCGACAGCACCCCGCTTACGCAACACCAGAACGAGTTCAGCGTCCGCGGCGACCAGAATTTTAGCGCCAGGGACTCTGCATGGTTCCGCTATAGCTTCATCAACAGCCACGTCGACTCTTCCGGCGGCCTTCCTGGGCTGGTTACGCCGCACGAAATCGATGCGCGCAACTGGGGTGGAAGCTACGTCCACATCTTCAGCCCTACGCAGACCTTGCAGGTGCAGTACGCGCGAGTCACGGTAAGCGATAATCAGTCCACGCGATTTACTGCCTCGACCTCAGACATCCTCAATACGGTTGGTTTTTCTCAGGCATTTGTAGGCAACTTCCTGGCCCTGAACGGCGGCTCTCTGCTACCTGGTCCAGGCATAAGCGGCTACTCGGGCGGCGGCGAGAGCGTCGACCTGACTCCTAAAGCCAATGACACCCATGAAGTTCGAGGAACATACACCCGAATCATGGGAAGCCATGAAGTCAAGCTCGGCGCCGGATGGGACACTGCTAACTTCGCCAGCCCGCTGGCGCAGATTGGCCTGGGTTTCGGAACCGCGCAGACCGGCAATCCCCAGGTTGCGGGCTCCACAGGAGACGGTATGGCCTCCTTCCTGCTTAACGTTCCCAACAGCGGTGCAAGCCGCCGGAATGTGAACGAGCAGGAGCGGCCTGGAGGACTGTTGAGCGGATTTATCCAGGACTCATGGAAGGCGACACCAAAGCTCACCCTGAACTTCGGTCTACGCTATGATTACCCGTTCCGGCCGGCCTATGGAACCAGCAAAACAGTTGGCCAAAACGGCGGACCGGAAACAGGCGATATGGACTTCTCGACGGGCAACTATATCGTTCAACAGCTTCCCCCTTCATGCGCGGTGCGCGGCTTTGCACCTTGCATCCCTGGCGATGGAACGCTTCCAGCCCATGTGATCGTGAGTTCGACCGGCAAGATCAACCACAACATCAACAGCAATTTCGGCCCGCGATTCGGCTTCGCATGGAAAGCCCGCGAAAATACTGTGGTTCACGGCGCTTTCGGTATTGTCTTCGACGATTGGGCAGCGGTAACCCAATTGGCACAGAACATCGAGGGCTCGTGGCCCGACATCGGCCAGCAGATCGCTTCTTCTCTGACCAATGTCCCCACGTCCACCCAGCTCACGCCGAACGTAACCGCGCAGAACCCGTTTGGCGCTGTAGGCGCCGGACTGTTCCCGCCGGCAACTCCTTTCACCAGCAACCAATGGTTCTACGATCCACATATCAAGAACCCCTACTCGGAGCAGTGGAACTTCGGCATCCAGCAGCAAATCAGCGGTTCCCTCGCGCTTAGGGTCGACTACGTCGGTTCCGGCTCGCATCGCACCAACGTTGGCGGCCTCTATAACACCGCTCTCACACCGGGCCCGGGAGATATCCAGCCCAGAGCTCTCTATCCCTACAGCATTCCCACCTTTTATGACCGCAGCATCGGCACCGCAAGCTACAACGCTTTGCAGGTGCAACTGGATAAGCGCTATACCAACGGCTTTTCCTACCAGATCGCCTATACCTTCTCGAAAGCTCTTGCAGAGGATGACGGTTGGTTCGGTGTAGAAGGAGAAACGGTGCAGAACCCCTACGATCCAAAGGCATCGCGTGGTCTGGGGGGCACGAACGTTCCGCACGTCTTCTCGGCCAACTCGCTATATGAAATCCCCATCGGCCGTGGCAAAAGGTTCTCAACGAACAACAGGATATTTGACTATATCCTGGGCAACTGGCAGATCAACAACATCTTCACCTGGCGTAACGGGCAGCCATTCACAGCCGGCGACAGCACGGATCGGGCCAATATCGGTGGTGGATCGCAGCGAGCCAATCAAGTCGGCAATCCAAACACTGGAGGTAAGAACATCAACGAATGGTTCAACACCAGTGCATTCGCGCTCCCGGCTCTGTATACCTTTGGAGATGCAGGCCGCAACACACTGCAGGCACAGAGATGGATCAATCTAGACTCGTCGGTGATTCGATCGTTCCCCATCTGGCATGAGAAAAAGTTCGAATTTCGAGCCGAGGGTTTTAACGTCTTCAACCATCCGATCTTTGGGGCGCCCAATAGCGACGTGAGTAGCAATACGTTCGGGGCCATCAACAACAATCAGGCGAATTCAAGCAGGCAGCTGCAGGTGAGCGGCAAGATTGTCTTCTGAGCTGCAGGGTGAAGCACAGGTCTCTCTTAACCCTTCCTATTCTGCGCGGTCGAGCCCTCATTCTCGGCCGCGCTCTTTTGTGCTCTTTGAGCGTACGTCCGAATCCACAGCCAACACTTGCGCGAAGGATCACCGACAATGGATCAGAGCTTAGTTACACGTAGAAACGTACTCAAGGGAACGGGAGCAGCGATGCTCGCCGCAGCTTCAGGAGTGGGCACGATTGCCGCAGCGCAAGATGCAAAGAAAGAGGCCGTTGAGACTGATCCCGAGCCGGGCGAAGCAACGCGAACGCAGCGCCTGGCGTGGTGGCGCGCGGCACGCTTCGGCATGTTCATTCACTTTGGCGTGTACAGCACCATCGGGCGGCATGAGTGGGTGATGGAAGACGAAGCTATTCCGGTGGTCGAGTACGCGCCCCACGCCGCGACCTTCCATCCGCATGCCGGTTCGCCGCGCGCCTGGGCAAAGCTGGCCAAGCAGGCAGGCATGAAGTACATGGTGCTTACGACTAAGCACCACGAGGGCTTCTGTAACTTCGACACGAAGCTTACAAATTACAACGCAGCCAAGCAGGGGCCGGGGCGCGATGTGGTGCGTGAATATGTGGAAGCGGCGCGCGCCGAGGAACTGCACGTAGGCTTCTACTATTCGCTGATGGATTGGCATCATCCGGATGGCGCCAAGTGCGCTACCGATGAAGAAGCCCGCAAGCGATTTGTCGAGTACACGCACGGCCTCATCCGCGAGCTGCTCACCAACAACGGCAAGATCGATGTGCTGTGGTATGACGTTGCCTGGCCGCTCGATGCCAAGGGGTGGGAGTCGATTCGCATGAACGAGATGATCTTCAAGCTGCAGCCGGAGATCGTGGTGAACAACCGCAACAAGCTTACCGGCGACTTCTCCACGCCCGAGCAGCGCATCGTTGCCGAGTCAGGCGGCCGCGCATGGGAATCGTGCATGACGATGAATGACAGCTGGGGCTACCATGCGGCTGACGACAACTGGAAGACTTCAAAAACTATCCTGCGCAACCTGATTACCTGTGCGCGCGACAATGGCAACTATCTACTGAATATCGGTCCCAAGCCAGATGGCTCCATCCCCGAGCCTAGCCTGCGGGCCCTGCGTGAAGTGGGAGCGTGGCTCGATACCAATGGGCACGCGATCTACGAAACAGACACGTGCCAAGTGCGCCGATCCAACTACGCCAGCTTTACGCGCAAGGGCAACACGCTCTACATGCATGTGCATTTCTGGCCGGGCGAATATGTGGCTATATCCGGTCTGAAAAATAAGGTGTTGTCTGCCAAGCTGGTCAAGACTGGCGAAGCCGTCACTTTTGCGCAGGATGAATTTCGCGTCCGTTTCACCGGGCTGCCCATGGAAGCGCCGGATTATCCGCTGACTACGATTGCTATCGAATGCGATTCGGAGCCGCATCAGGACACGGATTTTGTGCGTATCAACAAGCCCCGCATGGGAGTTTAGAAATCGCCGCTATAAGCCGCATGCCACCCTCCGCCTGCTCCCGTTAAACTGAATTGCAGGGAGCAGCTGAGAGCATGAGGCAGGGAGTCCACACAATCATCAGATGCAGAGCAGTGGCCGCGTTGGCGCTCGCAGTGGTGTTGTCTTGTGTAAGTGCAATTTCTGTTCAAGCGCAATCTGCGCCGGCCAAATCGCCAGCCGCTTCCCCGGCTGCAGCCAACGTTCCCGGCCACTTCGTCGATAGTACTGACAAGGCAGAAATACATTTTCAGCACGTGGCTCCGCACACATCGCGAAAGTATTTGATCGAGACAATGGGCTCGGGCGCTGCGCTCTTCGACTGCGACAACGATGGCCGGCTCGATCTCTATCTGGTCAATGGAGCTCCTTATGGCGATCCAGAACCTCCGGGCTCGATTCCACAGAAGTCAGGCCCTCAGGACTGGAACCGGATGTATCACCAGAAGACCGGCGGCACCTTTGAAGACATCACCGAAAAGTCGGGCCTGAAGGGCTTCGGCTACGGCATGGGCGTTGCAGTTGCCGACTACGATAACGATGGCAATGAAGATGTTTTCGTTACCTCGTATGGAGGCAATCGGCTGTATCACAATGATGGCCACTGCAACTTCACCGACGTTACCGACAAGGCCGGTGTTGCGGGCAGCGGCTGGTCTACATCGGCAGCCTGGGTCGATCTGGATAACGATGGGCAGCTAGATTTGGTAGTCGATCGCTATGTGAAATGGGACTGGAACGATGTCTGGTGTGGCGAGCATCGCGAGGGCTATCGCGCCTATTGCCATCCCGATGTCTTTCCGCCGATTTCAATGCTGGTTTATCACAACGATGGCAATGGCCATTTCACTGAAGTTTCGCATAAGCTTGGCCTGGACAAGCCGGCCAAGGCGCTCGGCATAGCTATTGCCGACTACGATCACGATGGGCGCATCGATCTCTTCATCGCCAACGACTCCATGCCCGAGTTTCTCTTTCATCAGAAGACGGATGGCACCTTCGAGGAGCTTGGCCTGGAATCAGCGGTCGCAGTGAATGCCGATGGGCAAACCTACGCGGGCATGGGTGTGGACTTTGCCGACTACGCCAATGATGGATGGCCCGATGTCGTTGTGACCGACCTCGCCAACCAGAAGTATGCAAGCTATCGCAATCAGAAGGATGGGAGCTTCGACTACTCATCC
Organism: Acidobacteriaceae bacterium; assembly: GCA_036271955.1. Lineage (GTDB taxonomy): Bacteria > Acidobacteriota > Terriglobia > Terriglobales > Acidobacteriaceae > Acidicapsa. Next base: position 6,012 of record DATAZR010000028.1, on the reverse strand, counting down.
CTGTCGAATGGCATAGGGGCCGCGACGCTGTTGCATTCCGGATGGAGCCTCCGCTTTCTCGACTACGACAACGATGGCTGGAAGGACCTGCTGATCGCCCAGGGCCACGATCTGGATACCATCGAGAAGGTCTCGCCCAACCTGCATTACCGCGAGCCCATGATGCTACTGCGCAACACAGGCAAGGGCTTTATCGATGTGTCGTCGACATCCGGCGAAGTTTTTCAGCATCCCTGGGTAGGCCGCGGCATGGCTATCGGCGATATCGATAACGATGGGCGCATCGATGCAGTTGTAACCACCAACGGGGGCTCTCCGCACATTCTGCACAACGAAACGGCAACTGCGAATCACTGGCTCACCCTCCATCTCACCGGACACAAGAGCAATCGCGATGGCATCGGCGCAGTCGTCAAGCTGACCACTGCGCATGGCTCGCAATGGGTAACGGCGACGACCTCAAGCGGTTATCTCTCAGCGAGCGATCCGCGTGTGCATTTTGGACTGGGTGACAGCGCTGAAGCCGACAGCATCGAAATCCACTGGCCCAGCGGCATCGTGCAAACCTTAACTAAGGTCAAGGGCGATCGGCAGGTTCAAGTCGATGAACCGGTGACGGGTAGCGCTACGGTTGCCTCCAAGCCTTAGTGGCGCGGCATTATTGGTGGGGGATCGCTGCCAGAGCTTTCAATATATCGGGGTCTGCGGGGTTGAGACGCTGCGCAATACGAAGCTCCGATTCTCCCTGCTTCATGTCTCCGCTGTTGCACAGCGATAGACCAAGGTCCTTGTGGATCGTTGCCAGTAACTCGCAGTCGCCGCACTGGTCGAGCGCCTGCTTAAGCAGCGAGATCGCCTCAGGCCACTGGCGATTGTTCATCGCTTCATAGGCCTGATTTCCCAGCGTGTTGACTTGGTGGAGTTGCTTGTCGCGCTGTTGCAACTCGTGGAATCGCGTCATGAGCCGCTTCGATTCCTGATCGTTCGTGGTGCGCAGTGCGAGTGAGAGACTGTACGTTGCTTCGCTTGAATTGGGATCGATCTTGAGCACGCGCCGCCACGCAGCAATTGCCTCTGTTTCTTTCGATTCATTCATGAGGCTCTGGCCCAGCAGATTGAGGGCTTTCTCGTTCTCGGGCTGCAGCCGGACTACGGTTTGCAGCAGGCTGGTTTCCTTCGCGTAGTTGTCATTTTCCCGCTCGACCAGCGCCCAGTAGAAATAGCAGTCTGCATCGTTGGGCGCAAGCCGCGAAGCAGTTGCAAACTCAGTGCGCGCGTCGCTGGCACGGTGCATATCGGCGAGGATGCGGGCGCGATTCAAGTGTGCCGGCGCGAGTTTAGGAGACAGTTCAACGGCTCGAGAAGCCTCTTCCAGCGCACCGTTCAAGTCCTTGTTATCGGCGAGCGCCATTGCGAGATTCAGGTGTGCCTCGGTTGAGCGTGGGGCAGCGCTTGTCACTTCACGAAAGAGAGCAATGGAGGCAGGCAATTCTCCAACGCGGCCTTTCACCTTTGCCAATGCGGTCAGCACTTGGGTGTTGTGGGGCGCTGCGGTGCGAGCCTGTTCGAGCAGGATATCTGCTTGCCCGAACTGCCCCTCAGAGGCGAGATTCATCGCCTGCGAGAGCAACTCCGAAGCCCGCCGGTCGTTCGGAGAAGTCCCGTCCTGTCCGGCGGCTGCGAGACTTGCCGACGCCAGCGCAAACGCGCATAAACAGATCGAAGCGAGCGGGCATCTGCGACGAGGCACAAGCATAGCAACACGATACTATCGCGGCGGCATCGCAGTCAGCCTTGGACATCGCTGACTGCGCCAACAGCTGCTTCGGTTCTTAATAAGTTTTGAGCGCAATGACCGATACGTTCGCATCGGGCGCCTGCGCAGGGATGTCGATGCTGAGCTTTCCTTCGCTTTGGCGAAAGGTCAGCGGCTTGCCATTGGCCAGCAGACGAGCCGACATCACGCGCGCATCGATGCCAGCGACTTCGCAGGTGCCCGAAGGCCAATCGAAGAGATGCACAAAGATCGACTTGTCATTGGCCGTAGTGCGCATGCCAGTGGCGCCCTGCACGGGGCCATACGTGGTGCCATAGATTGAATCGCCATTGAGCGTAAGCCAGTCGCCAATGGCGCGCAGCCGCTGTTGGAACTCCGGCTGTATCTGGCCGTCAGGCTGCGGACCCACATTCAAGAGGAAATTGCCGCCGCGGCTGGCCACTTCGACAAGGCCTCGAATGAGCGTCTGCTCGGATTTGAAATTACGGTCGTTCTTGTTATAGGCCCAAGTGTCGTTGATGGTCATGCAGGTCTCCCACAGCCGGAAATCCTCGGGCCGAGGGATCGAGTTCTTCAGGTTCTTAGAGACGTTGGGGTCGATGCCCGTGAGCCGAACGCCTTTCGTCGGAATGGCCGTGGGGATGAACTGCTCCGGCGTCTCGTAATCGGCATCGACGCCGATGCGGTCGTTGACCAGCGTGGCCGGCTGCAGGTTGTGGATCATCTGGATCACGCGCTGCCCGTCGTATTTTCGCTGATCGTTCAGGCCATCGAACCATACCAACGCCACCGGACCATAGCGAGTGAGCAGCTCAGTCAACTGGAGCTGCATGTATTGCAGATAGCTCTCCCACTCGGGTCGCTGCGGCTCGCCGTGCCAGTTTTCCTTAGCCAGTTTGCTTGTGTCGCGAAAGCCTGGATGGTGCATGTCCGGCGGCGAGTAGTAGAAGCCCAACGGCATGCCGTCGTCCACACAGGCCTTGGAGAGCATCGCCACAATATCTTTTCCGTAAGGCGCATTGGTGATCTTGTAGTCGGTGTACGCCGAGTCGAAATTGCAAAACCCGTCATGGTGCTTGGTCGTGAAGACCATGTATTCCTGGCCGGCTGAGCGCGCCAGATCGACGAAGGCTGCGGGGTCGAATTTTGTGGGATTGAAGGTCTTGGCGAGCGCGCGGTAATCAGCCTCGGTGATGCCGCCAGGTTTGGGCACCATGATCGGCCATGAGGCCTCCACGCTGGCCTGCGAATACGGCCCCCAGTGGATAAACATCCCAAATTTGGCCTTGCGATACCAGCTGGTGCGGTCGTAGGCCATCGATTCTGCCCAGCCCAATTGCGAGAACGCAGGCAGGCAGGACCCAGCAGCGGCAAGTTTCAGAAATTCCCGGCGATTACGAATATAAGCGCTCATATCGGAGATACATTAGCCACCGAGCGAGACGACTGTCAAGGCATAAATATCAATAGAAATTGGTAATAATGCGAGGATTAGCCTTCGTTGCAGAGAGGCAAAGGAAAGTTAAAATAAGTGCTTAAATTCGGAAAATCCAGAAACCTATAAACGCAAAAGATCAGTCTGTATGGAAGACTTCTTCCATCTCCGCCCACCACTCGCCCGGCTTCGAGGTCGCGAGCGGCTGCTGCATCGGATCCATGATTGCCCACCACTCCTGCGTTTTGGGGTGAGCGGCCATTTTGGCTCTGTCCGCCTGAATGTCGCTGCCGTGGTATTCGAAGTAGGCGAAAAGAATGTCGTCTCTGAAAAAAATAGAGTAGTTCGCGATGTTGCACTCGCGAATCATTTCGAGCACCTCCGGCCAGACCGCAGAGTGATACTCGCGGTAAACGTCTGCTGTCCCCGGCTTCAGTTGGATCGCTGTTCCGTATCGCTTCATTTCGTTCCTCAAATTCCAGCCTGCTTCACGTCAGCCGCGCCGGAAAAATCCTGCCGTTGAGGAGAGTAGAGGAAATCTTATGCGCATAGCAAGTGCTTAAATAGGCTATTGACGTCCAACACCTCAGCAACTTAGGATCACTCATCGATATTTGAGCGCTTGAAAATGCCAACTGCCTCCACTCTCGCGACCGATGGACTGGTCAAGCACAACCTGGCGGAACGGCTACGCCAGGAGATCCTGAGTGGAGCCCTGCAACCCGGCATGCGCATTGTGGAGGGCAAATGGGCCGCAAAATTCGGCGTCGCACAGGGCTCCATCCGCGAAGCGATCAACATCCTCGCTCAGGCGGGATTCGTCTCCAAAGCCGCCGGGCGCAGCGCCCGGGTCGTTCATCTCAGCGAAGGCGACGTGGCCCACATTTACCAGCTCCGCGGCGCCATCGAGGGGCTGGCCGCGCGTCTGGCCGCCGCAACCAATCCTAACCTCAAAGTGCTGCAGGCTACCGTCGACGTGATGCGCGAGTCGGCAGCGGCTAACAATCTCGACGGCCTGCTGGACTGCGACATGCTCTATCACCTCGAGCTCTGCGAGCTGTCGCGCAATCCCTATATCATCGAGCACGCACGGCGCATTCTGCTGCCGTTCTTTGCCTTTGTTCGAATGCGCGTTTCGGCCAGCGGACAGGAGACCTCAGCGTGGGATCGCGATCTCGAAGCGCATCAACGCATCATCGACCTGCTGCGCGAGGGCGAGGGCGAAATCGCCGAGCAATATGTGAAGAAGGCGATGGAGCGCTTTGCCAAGACGGCTTACGACAATTGGGAGAAGCGGACTCCGCATGCCTGATCTTGCCGGAAAAATCATTGTCCTCACCGGCGGCGCAGACGGCATCGGCCGCGAGTGCGCCTTGGCCTATGCACGCGAAGGAGCGACTGTCGCGATCCTCGACCGCCATCTCGACAAGGCGCAGCAGACCGCATCCGAAGCAGGCGGTGAGAGCATCGCGCTATATGCCGATGTGTCGAATGGCGAGGTTTTGCGAGCGGCTATTGATGCAATAACAGCGCGCTTCGGTCGCATCGATGCCGTCCACAACAACGCCGGCATAGCTAGTCCTTCCAAGCCGCTGCATGAAACCACGGAAACGGAGTGGGACGACTTGCAGCGCATCAACTTGAAGTCCGTCTACTGGACCACTCGCTTTGCCTTCGCGGCGCTTGCTGAGAGCAAAGGCGTGATCCTCAACACGGCCAGCATGGTCGGGCTGATCGGCCAGCAGAATCATGCGGCTTATGTGGCAACCAAGGGCGGGATGATTTCGCTGACCAAGGCTATGGCCGCGGACTACGCGCCGCACTGCATTCGCGTGAACGCCGTCTGCCCCGCCGGAGTGTGGACACCGATGCTGGAGCAGTGGTGCGACGAACAGCCCAACCCTGCGGGCATTCGCCAGTATCTCGATGACATTCACCTGCTCGGCGCTTGTCCTCACGGGGATGTGATCGCCGACGCGGCCGTCTTTCTTCTTTCGGACAAGGCTCGCTTCATTACCGGCTGCATCCTCCCGGTAAGCGGCGGAGCCGAGCTGGGCTACAGGAGATAAGCCTCATGCCCGATTGCACAATTCATTCCATTCGCACCGTCGATGCGCGCTTCGCGCTGCCGGCCGGCGCGGGTACTGACTCGGTGCACACCAAGTCCGAATACTGCATGGCTGTGACGCTATTGGGCGGCGACAATCAGCTGATCGGCAGCGGCATCGCGCTTACTCTCGGCGATGGCAACCGGCTGGTTTGCGAAGCGATTGCTCTGCTTGCGCGACCGCTCATGGGCCGTGAGATCAACGAGGTGATGGCGGATTTCGGCAGCTTTTCGCGGCGGCTAGCAGACGACCCGTCGCTGCGCTGGCTCGGCCCGCACAAGGGCGTTGTGCATCTCGCGCTCGCTTCGCTCACCAATGCCTGCTTCGATCTCTGGGCCAAGAGCCGCGGCGTTCCGTTGTGGAAGCTGCTGCTCGATCTCTCTCCTGAAGAAGTGGTTGCCACTCTCGATCTGAGTTATGTCGAGGATGCCCTGAGCCCCGACGATGCGCTTGCGATTCTGCGCGGCAATCAAGGCACGCGCGAAACGCGAGAGCCCATTCTGCAGAGCGGCTATCCGGGCTATGACACCTCTGTTGGCTGGATGGCTTACGACGATGACAAGGTGCGCGAGCTTACCCATCGTGCCATCGATCGCGGCTTCCGCGCCTTCAAGCTCAAGGTTGGATCAGCCGAGGAAGCGCGTGATCTGCGCCGTGCCGCGATGCTGCGCGAGCTGGTAGGCGAAGCTGGC
>DATAZR010000027.1:0-10243 GCA_036271955.1 Acidobacteriaceae bacterium | reverse complement strand
TTGAGCCAATCCTGCACTGAGGCAGAGAGCGCGGCGCCGGGCATACGCCGCATCAATCCTACAAAGCAAGCGACATCGGCGCGGCCCGGATGGGTCTGCGCGAGAGGACGCTCGGTTTCAAAGACGATGCGGCTCATAGGGGTTCCTTGCCTGCTTATGAAGCGGGCGCGATCTCGAAGCCTTCGGCGGAAAGCACCAACTCTTCCATGGCAACCTCGCCGCCTCCCTTGCCGGCCAGAGTCGGGCCGGTGTATTTCATAGGCACGGCGTTGCGCAGCTTCCACGACTGCACCGGATTCCCAGCCTCATCGCGTAAGGTGATGATCACGTCACGCTGCGCCTCGATGCCGGTGGTGCGGGTCTCGACCATCCAGGCCCAGAGGTCGGAGGAGTCTACGACACCGCGCTTCAGCGTGCAGTCGTTCACCTTGTATGAGCCAGGCACCTTGCGAACCGCCGACTCCACCTCGTTGCCATCGCGATACTCGGAGATGTGAACCTCGGTGCTCAGCCCCGAGACATCCGAAAACCCGCCCAGCAGCTTTGCCGGATCGCGCGGTCCGTTGAGATTCACGATGTAGTTGTACGCCGGATAGGGAGCTGTTCTGTTGGCCATGCTTATCCTCCTGATTCTGTTCGCTGATTAGCTCTGTTGCCTGATTAGCTCTGGGCATCCGACGTCATTTGACCGATGCGGAAGATGACGAATTCTGCGGGCTTGAGCAGCGCCACGCCGATGAGGCAGATCAACCTTCCGTTGTCCAGATCGTTCTGCGTCATCGTGGTGCGGTCGCAGCGCACGAAGTAAGCCTGTGCTGCCGAGTCGCCCAGCAGCGAGCCTTCCTTCCACTCGTTGTAGAGGAAGGAGTCGATCGCTTCTTTGACCCGGGCCCAAAGGGCAGGGCCGTTGTTTTCAAAGACCGCCCACTGGGTGCTGTTATCGATCGAGTGCTCGAGATAGATGAGATAGCGCCGCACGTTGATGTACATGAACTCGGAATCGGAGCTGGCCGTACGCGCTCCCCAGACTCGATAGCCGCGATCCGGGAAAAATCGAAGGCAGTTGATGCCCAGCGGGTTCAGGATGCCCTGTTCGGCGAAGGAGATGTTGCGTTCGAAGCGCGAAGCTCCCAACACTACTTCGTTGGCAGGCGCTTTGGCCACACCGTTCTGTTCATCGTTGCGTGCATAGATGCCGGCGATGAAGCCCGAAGGCGGCACGGTGATCTGCGCCGGGATAGAGGTGCCGGAGCGCGCCAGCGGATTGGGCGTGACCACCCAGGGCACATAGATCGCCGCATAGCTTGAATCAATCTGACTGCGCACATTCTCGTTGTCTGAGGCCAACTGATTGGCAGGCGTTTCGAGAATAGCCACGCGATAAGCGCGCTGCTGGCTGACATGGGTGATCAGCGAGTTGATCATGTCCTGGCTGTCATCGAAGATGCCCGAGCCCGGCGCGGCGACGATGGCCACATCCTCAAGCGCGGTGAAATAGGAGAGAGCGTTGTCGTAATCGGTCGAGGTGGGCTCGACGCCATCGTCGCCGCCGGTCAGCGTATAGGTGCGCGAGGCATTGGTGAGCGGGGAACCGGAGCCGCCGAAGATCGCCGCATAGAGCGTGGCCGGCGTCAGGCCTGAGCCGATGGTGAAGGACACCTGATTCTCAAGGGCATCGACGTGGCGCGGCGGCGCGGCGGCGAGTGCTGTCCCGATGTAGCTGGGGTGGGCAGGGTCCAGGCCGAGCCCATCGAAAACCTGCGGGGAGCCGGAGGCTCCATTCGCGATGACGGTAAGAGTGATTGCGTAGACACTAGCCGGAACAGGCGCAGGCAGCGGGTTAGAGCCGTTGGTGAAAGAGCCGCTGGCGCCATTGGTGTAGAAGGTGACGGCGGCCGGCGCGAATATCGGTGCGTCCACCTTGTGGGTGGCGGCCGTCGAGCCGTGGGCGCCGCGGGTCACGGTCAGCTTCAATCCAGTGACGTCGACCGCGGTGACGCCAACAACCTCTTCGTCCACCTGCAGGAAGGCCGGCGTGGCCCCGGCGGGCAGGATGCCTGCGAGGGGTGTGGCGAGTGTGAAAGCAGTGGAAACCGCATCGGCCACAGCCGCAGACAGCGCGCCAACCGGAGGAAATACCTGCGCTCCGATATGGTGCTCGGCGGCCGTCGAGCTGTCACTGCCGCGGGTAACGGTGAGAATGGTCTTGGTTGCGTCGATGTTGGTGACGCCCAGGATCTCAGTGTCGATCAATACGAAAGCAGGCAGCGTGCCGGTGAATGCCGAAGCCAGCGTGACTGTAGTGTCCGCAGCCTCGGCCTGCTTGGAAAGCACGCCGATGGAGGCTGCCCCGATGGGCACAGTGGCGATCAGCGAACCGGGAGGCAGCGCGCTCACCGTCTGCGTCCTGGTCGCTTTTGCGGTGACCGATACAGATTGGTTGCCGTAAATACCGGGGAATCGTGCGGAGATGCTCACGCTGGAATCGCCGCCGGAGGCGATGCCGGTGCCGCCGGATTTCACCGCGAAGACGCGGGAGACATAGAGCTGCGATCCGCCATTGTCAAAGAACGCCTTGACACCCATGGCCATGTAGTTGATGTTCTTGGGGTCGGCTGGATTGCTTGTAACGATGCCCAGGTTGTCGTAACCGCCGTAGACGGTCTGAAAATCCCCGAAGCTGGTCAGCAGCTCCGGGGTCTGATTGATGGGACCGGTGAGTGTCAGCCCGGCGAAGGCAGCGGTGCTGGTTCCGACGCCCTCGATCGAGGGCGCGCGGAAGCTGACTTCTTCTACGTAAACTCCGGGGGTTAGATACTGTGCCATGTTTCCTCCTGGGCTCGGAACTGGATTCAGAGCGAAATCGTGATGGCCGCCAAAATGGTCTGTCCCGCAGCCAGAGTGCTGGCGATGTTCGCTGTCTTCAGCGCGGGGTTGGTGAGCGTTTTGAGAGTGTCGTCGGGATTGGGAACCCAGCCTGCCGGCTGTTGCAGCACTGTGGGATCGAACCAGGCATGCACTGTTACTGCAAGGGTTGACTCGGTTACAGAGCCGGAGCCGCCGGAGCTGACCTGCACACCCAGTCCGGGGACAGCCAGCAGCGCTTCGCCGCGCTGATCGGTCATTCCCGTAGCGGCCACCGTATTGTCGCTTTTGAGCACCTGCAGCACGGCCCACGGCAGGCCGTTGGCATGCGTATCGGTCACCGTGGCGCGGACAATAGCCCAGTTCGGCTCGACTTCTCCAGCCGGCCCTGGATAGAGCACGACTTTCTGCGGCGCAGCCAGCGAAGCAATCGTCTGCGGAGCCTGCACCATCGCGCGGCGGCCCAGATAGCGAAGGCTCGGGTCCTGCACGGTGATCTCAAAAGCCGTGCTGATCGCGGGCCAGTCAGCCGGCACGACATCGAACTCGGAATTGAGTTTGGTAAAGCCCGGCGCATTGAGAATGGCAAAGATGCCGCTGCGGTTAACACGCAGCTGCAGCTGCGTATTTCTGACCACCAGCGAGTCGACGATCGACGTTCCGGTTATCGCGCTGGCAAAAGCGATTCCGCCGAGCACGCGGCGGTCGACCTGCAGGCCGGCTACAGCAGCGCTCATGCCGCGCCTCCTGCCAGCTCCCAGTTGAATCGCGTTGCAACCACCGGTCCGCCGCCGGTGATGGTGCGATCGAGGCGAACCACACGAGCCGTGTAGGCCACGCTCAGCCTGTACTTGGGCCCCAGGCCGTCCCAGATGCGCAGGATATCTTCAAGCGTCAGGTCGGCCATCACCAGCTGCAGGCTTTCGGTCGCATCCCAGCCGCCGTCGGGAGTGAGAACCGAGCTGTCCAGGATCGGAAACGATTGCAGCTGCTGGATCGTCCAGCCCAGGATCGTGTGCTCCGCCTGCGCGCCGGTTCCCCAGTAGCTGATCAGGTAGTGAAGATCGAGAAACACCACCGGCAGCCTGTCCGGCCCGTCCTGCAGGGAAGTCGCAGCCCGGAAATTGTCATTGATGGTAACGCGATGCAGGTAGATGGAGACGACCTGGTCGAGCGGCGTAGTGGTCGTGTCTTCCGTCGCGATTTCGCTGCTTGAGACAACCTGAAAGCGGCAGGGAAAGAGCGTGTTCAGCGCCGGAGGGTAGGCGTTTTCGAGCGCCTGGGCGATCGAATTGCCGACGGAGTAGATCGCCGTGTAATTAGCCATTCCGTCCTTCTCCCGGCTCTTCCGTAAACCGCTTCACTGCATCTGCCTTTGCTGTGTTGAATCGATAGATTCGCGTTTCAGCATCTCTTCCGTGGGTTTGCAGCCACTCCCGTTGCACCAGCGACTCCAGTACTTCGTTGACTATGGCTTGCGAAACCTGGAAGTCGTTGCGCAGCCACCAAAGGCTTACGCCGGCTCCGCTATCGGCCGCCGATGGATGGTCAAGGAGGTACCGAAGGATCTGCTGGGCGATACGATTCCGAAGATAGAGGTCATTGTTCAAGGCACACTCGCGGTGCGTGCCATCGGTATTGCATCCCGCCTGCCAATTGCTGGTGCGATTGGAATCAATGGTTTAGCGCGCAGCCTAATACACGCCTGCGGCAAATTGGCCGCAGCCCGCCCGGGCGATGGCAATCGCAACCGGCATTTAACGTGGTGATTCAGCGTGGTCGTTCAGAGTGGTGATTCAATGTGGGTAGATAAGCCGCAGGGTGCGGCACATTTGCCGCAGCCCGGCGCGTGAATGGGCAGGACTCCCGGTTGAAAGCCTGTGTCAGCTGACCTGGCGGCTGTTTTTTGTGACCAGCGGAGAGACGGCGTGTTTCTTGAGCAGGCGCTGGAAGCTTCTCCGCTCTTTTCCGGCCATCCGGGCGGCCTGCGTTACGTTGCCTTCGCAGCACGCCAGCACGGTGGAGAGATAGCTGCGTTCGCATTGATTGACGGCGACGGTTTTCGCAGCTTTGAGCGTCATATGCGCCTGCATCGGCTGAATGCCGGCCGGCAGGTCGAGGTCGGCGGCAGTGATGACCGAGTTGCGCGCCAGGATCACGGCCCGCTGGATCACGGTCTGCAGTTCGCGTACGTTGCCCGGCCAGTGGTAGCCGCGCAGCAGGTCCATCGCCTCCGGCTGGATACCGGTAAGCGTCCGCTGATGATCGAGGCTGTATTCGCGCACGTAGCGAAGAGCCAGCGCCGGAACATCCTCCAACCTGTCGCGGAGCGGAGGAATCCGGAGATGGAAGACATTGAGCCGGAAGTACAGGTCTTCGCGAAAGCGGCGTGCCTGCACCGCGTTCTCGAGGTTGCAGTTGGTGGCTGCCACGATGCGAATGTTGGTGGCCACAGTGTGCGCCGAGCCGACTGGCCGGTATTCCCGCTCCTGCAGCACCCGCAACAGCTTGACCTGCGCGCTCAGGCTGAGTGAATCCACTTCATCCAGAAATAGTGTGCCTTTTTCCGCATAGGCGAGAATGCCGCCCTCGTTGGAGCGGGCGTCTGTGTAAGCTCCGCGGGTGTGGCCAAACAGCTCATTTTCAAAGAGATGATCCGGAATAGCCCCGCAGTTCACAGGCACAAACGGCTGATGCCTTCGCCGGCTCAGATAGTGGATGCCGCGTGCGAACAGTTCCTTTCCGGTCCCGGTTTCCCCTGTCACCAGGCAGGTGACCTCCGTGCCCGCGACCATGGCCACCTGGTCGACGACTGCGCGCAGCGGGGCCGAACTTCCCACTACGCCGGGCAGCAAACCGGGCATCGGACGGGAATCGATCATATCCAGCGTCACGGAGTTCTCCCATTCCCGAAAAGTACAGGCGCAAGCGCACCTGCCTCACGAACATCGGTTGTTTGGGGAAATGCAGATGTCGAGTCACTTCCGCAGCGGAGTTGAGACGAGCACCCAACGTGGACCTCAAGACCAATAGTGCGATCGGGAGGCCGGCCGTTTCGGTTAAATTATTGCAGTTTTACAGGGATCAGGGATCGTGAGCTTTAGCCCTGCCAGCATGCGTCAGAAGGAGAATTGCAGGGGGAGGCCGCACGAGGTATTCATCGAGAAGTTGAGTGTAGGGCACGCGCGGAGGACGCGCAAGAGACTTTCTTCACTGGCGGGGCAGGAAAATATCCCGGGTGATTCTAAAAGCTCGATTGATTTGCAGGGTATGAATGTACGGGCTGAAGCTCGTACCCTCCAAACTAATCCGCTGCGCCATTGAAATAGAGATGGAGGGGGCGTCGGACATGTGTATAGAATATGTGTCACCGATATGCCCAATGCTGGAAAGTACGTAGGCCGTGCCCTGGTTGGTTCTTGGAAGATGGCAGGCTGGTTAAACTCGCTGAACCCTTTTCCTATATCGATCCGGACGAGAAAAGCTGGGAAGTTCCAGCGGGAGCTACCGTGGATGGGGCTTCTATCCCGCGTGCGCTTTGGACCCTTATAGGTGGGCCGTTTGAAGACAAATATCGCAATGCGTCCATCATTCACGACTGGTACTGCGATGTGAGATCACGGCCCTGGAAGGATACGCATCGCGTCTTCTATCACGCGATGATTACTTCCTCGGTGCCGATAGCCCAGGCCAAGCTGCTGTTTGCCGGAGTCTATTGGGGCGGTCCGCGATGGTCTCAAACTGTCGTGGAAAACATAGTGTTGGCAACGACTCGCACGCTGGGGTTTGTCAGCAGCTTTGCTCCCGAGCCGATGTTTGAGACCGTTAGAAGGCGAATGTGGAGGGTCAGCGAATACTCCTTCGACGACTCGCAGCTTGATCTGCTTCAGGAATCGGTCAAAGACGGAGATGAGAGCCTGGAGAGTATTGAAAGCTCCATCGACTTGCAGCTTGAATCAATGGAGCCAGAGGTTCGCGATGAGCCGCTCGCCTGATCCGTTCTCAATTCTTTCTGTCTAGTTGCCGCGAAACATCAACCCTTCGAGCGCCATGCGGCGGACCTGCCAGAATTCGCAGGGCGCGGCGTTGACGTAGAGCTTGCATTTGCCGTCTTCGCTGAAGGTTGAAGTGATCTCCAGCATGGAGTTGCCCTTATCGTCGCGGACCGCGATGGCGTGATCTGCGAGGGAGAAGATCACGGATTCGCGCACTTCGCCAGCTGTAAGTACTACCTTGAATTCGTTGATGTCTTCAACTACAGAAAACTCATATGGAGCGAGTTTGGGACGCATCGAGTTGCGCGTCCTCACGTCTTCTTCCACCTGCTGGCGCAAGGCGTAAAAGACCTTTGGCAAAGTGCATGCCGAGCGCTCTGTTACCCAGTTGAACTGCGGTGCTTCCTTCTGGTCTTTTTCTTTCTGGTTTTGGCTGTCATTCTCCACGGCATCACCCCAGCGTATCTGTATGTCTATCGAGCACTGAGCATACCGTGTTGGCTGAGATGAAGATGTGCACGTTTGGCCACTCTTTACCGTGGACGCAAAGCCTCTGCCGCTATGCTGCGCAGAGCAGGCAGCACCGTTCCCAGGGCAGCAGGTTCAGCGTTGAGCGAGCCCAGGGCAAAGTAAGTGCTGCGATAGAGCTGGTAGAGACGCTCATAGACGGCCGCGGCTGCGGGATCGGGCTCGACGGTGCGCAGCGGAAGGCAGACTGCTTCCTGCGCGGCTTCGATGCTGGGATAGACGCCGGCGGCAAGCAGAGCGAAGATGCCGGAGCCGAGGCTGGTTGGGACTCCCGCTGGCACCAGCACCGGCTTGTTGAGCACGTTGGCGTAGACCTGGTTCAGCACTTCATTCTTTTGCGGAATGCCCCCGGCATTGATGACGCGATCAACGCGGACACCATGCTCAGCCATGCGCTCCAGGATGATGCGGGTGTGGAAGGCAGTGCCTTCGATGGCGGCAAAAAGCTCATCCTGCGCCGTGTGGAGCAGGTTCCAGCCAAGCGTCACGCCGCCTAGTTCGGAGTTCACGAGCACGGTGCGATCGCCGTTGTCCCAGCTGAGACGCAGCAGGCCGGTCTGTCCGGCGCGATAGCTTTCCAGTCCCTGTGAGAGAGCGGCGACAGTGCTGCCGGCGCGGCGGGCGATGGCTTCGAAGATGTCTCCAGTGGCGGAGAGGCCGGCCTCGATGCCGGTGTACTCGGGATGCACGCTGCCGGGCACAACACCGCAGACGCCGGGGACGAGCTCAGTCTCCTTTGCCATGGCGATGATGCAGGTCGAGGTGCCGACGACGTTGACCACGTCGCCTTCGCGGATGTGCGAGCCGATGGCGTCCCAGTGCGCGTCGAAGGCGCCGACGGGGATGGGAATGCCCGCGTGCAGTCCGAGCTCCGCAGCCCATTTTGCCGAGAGATGGCCGGCGATGTGATTGGAAGTAAGATACTCGCCCCCGAGTTTGGCGCGTACTTCGGCGAGCAGCGGGTCGAGCGAAGTTAGAAACTCCTCCGGCGGAAAGCCGCCCCAGCGCGGGTTCCAGAGCCATTTGTGGCCCATGGCGCAGACACTGCGTTTGAGATCGGCGACAGAAGTAACTCCGGAGAGCGTCGCGGCGACCATGTCGCAGTGTTCGAGCGCGGTGGCAAACCGGCTGCGCTTGTCGGGGTTGTGTCGCAGCCAGTGCAGCAGCTTGGCAAATCCCCATTCGTGGGAATAGACACCGCCGCACCAGTCGATGGCTTCGAGTCCCTCGGTGTGGGCGAGGGCTGTAATTTCTTCGGCTTCCGCCTTGGCGCGGTGATCGCACCACAGGTAGTACTCATCGAGTGGTTCAAGATTCGCATCGACCGGAATAACGCTGGAGCCGGTGGTGTCGAGAGCGATAGCCACCACGCCTTCGCCGGCCACTCCGGTCTGTTCGAGCACGGCGCGGGTGGCGCGGACAAGCGCCCGCATCTGGTCGTGATGCGACTGGGTAGCGAAGTCGGGATCTTCGCGGCGGCGATGCAGGGGATACTCGGCCGATGCAGTGCCGATCGGCCCCTTCTGGCTGTGGACGAGGGTAACGCGGACACTCAGGGTGCCAAAGTCTACGCCGGCGACGATGGGCATGGCGGCTCTCCGAGAAAACGATTACTGAAGCTCTCGGAAGTCTAACCCATCCCTCCAAAAAAGTCATCGAGATCCTGAAAACCTCTAAGTCTGGCTTCTGGTAACAGTTACGAAAGAGAAGTAATTCCATTCCCATCGCGCCATCGACAAAAGAAAAATCCGGCGCAGGATTAAAGAAGTTGGATGGTTTCCCCTAGTCCCGCCCTGGATGCTTGGGGCGGGAATAGATTCCCGAACTACATGTGCGTTCAGGTAAACGCCTGAGCATTCCGCGGAGTGAAGTATTGGCGGCGGGGAAATCGCAGGAGTATCGCAATGAAAACGACTTTCCCCACCTCGCTCAAATCCGGGCTGACGCTGGGATGTTTGATTTCTGTCCTTGGTCTCGTTTCCGCGTCTGCCTCGCCCACCGTGAAAGTTCTTCGCGGGGGCAATCAGCAGACGTCCTACGGCGCGCAGTTCCCGGCGCCTCTGGTCGTGTGGGCTACCGACCCGGCTACTGAGCGCGCAGTTTCGGGCCTGCGGGTGGAATTCACACCCGCGGCGGGAATCGGCCTCAGTTCGTCGTTTGCGATCACCGATGATCGCGGCCTGGCTTCCGTTACAGCTACCGGCCTGGCCACCGGAACTTCCAGCGTAAGTGCCGTGGTGAATGGAATTCCCAATCTGAAGATGAGTTTCGACGGGTTGGAAGTCGATAAGGCGGTGTTAACCGTCGTGCCTGTAGACATTTGGGCGTCTCGAGACGAGCAATTGCCGCAGGCGACTGCGTACATCTTCACCGGCTTGGTCAACGGCGATACAGCTGAATCGGCCCGGATTACCGGAACCCCAGTTCTCACAACCACGGCCAAAAATCAAAGCCCCCATGCCAACTACGCCATCAAGGGCAATGTGGGCACACTGGCCGCGCCGAATTACACCTTCGTGGCCGGCTTTGGAACGCTTGCGATTCTTGACGGACCGAATGATGGACCGAAGTCCGACGCCGGCGAGCAAATCCTGGCGATTTCAGCCTCACCGTCCGAGGAGGATGCCGTGAGCGTCCGCTCCGCCCTTCAGCCGAATGCCACGCCTCTGCCGGCCTTCCTCGCCGGCCTGCGCGGCCAATCTGGCGTTTTCGTGGTGAACGCGATGTGGCCGGATTCGGTGAGTGCTCCAACACCTCAGATTCTCTACACCCGGACCGCGCTGACTGCCAAGATTGCGGATACGCGTCCGGCTCAGGAAGCACCTGTGCGGCCAGTCGAACTGGCGCAGGCAGTC
>DATAZR010000026.1:0-15388 GCA_036271955.1 Acidobacteriaceae bacterium | reverse complement strand
GAGTTTGGCTCTAGGCGACGTGGCAACCTTCAACCGGTACGCATCGACCTCAACCAATGCCAAGGAGTTCCAAAAGAGGACATTCTTCTATGGGCAGGATACGTGGCGCGCAACCAACAAGCTGACGCTCAATCTAGGCGTTCGCTGGGAGTACTACTTCCCGGAGACGGTTAACGGCGCCAAACAGGGCGCTCTGTTGAACATGAGCGATGGTTATCTGCATGTAGCGGGCGTGGGAGGCATCGGAACCAATATGGACTGGGAGGCGCGCAAGTTGCACCAGTTCGAACCGCGCATCGGCATCGCCTACCAGCTGAACGAAAAGACAGTCGTTCGAGGCGGATACGGACGCAGCTTCGACATTGGTGTGTTCGGGTCGATCTTCGGACATACGGTGACGCAGAACCTCCCGGTTCTGGCGCACCAAAGCCTTTCGAATGCGGCTGACTCCAATACTGGTGTCGCCTTCTGCCTTGGCTCAGACGCGGATAATCCAGGTTGTGCCGGCGGAGCGAATTGGAGCGGAAGCAACCCCACCGGCAGCGTTACTGTCCCTGTCACGGGCGGTCCTATCCCTCAATTGTTTCCCAGTGTTCCCTCGAATGGTTTATTACCGAATCCTGGAACAAACACAACCTCAATTGCGCGCCAGAATCCACTTCGTTTTCCAACGCTGGATGCGTGGAACGTGAGCTTCCAGCGCGCGCTGACGCCGACGATGTCGCTGACGTTGACCTATGTGGGCAACAAGGGGACGAACACGCTCAGCGATGGCGATGGCAACAACACCAACACGAACGAGGCTGCCATCAACCTGCCTGGTTCGACGATGGCTTACGGTCAGACACTGTCAAGCATCACGGGACAGGCGATCCATTATGATCCGTCGGCTTCGAGCGGCAGCCTTCCCGATGCAAACGGCGCGACTTCAAACCAGAACCTGCTGCAGCGGTACTACGGTGGAGCACTGCCGGCGTGCGGTGGCCCTTGCTTGTGGACCCAAGGCATTCAGTTTGACGGCGACGACCAGAATACCAACTTCAATGCTTTGCAGGTAGTGCTGCAGCAGCAACAGTGGAAGGGGTTGGCGATGACGGCCAACTATCAATGGGCCAGCGCGTTCGATGAGGCGGGCCAGTATGCCACATGGAGCAAGCGCGTTGCCTACGGACGCGACAGCGCCGTGAGGCAAAACGCATTCACCGCTTACGGCAGCTATCAACTCCCATTTGGACACGGCAAGAAGTTCATGGGCGGAGCTAACAAGGGGGAGGACCTGCTGCTGGGAGGATATGAAGTATCCAGCACGGTGAATATCTCGAGTGGACTACCGATGACCCTGTCGTTCAACTGCAACGGCGAAATCCCTGGATCAGTGCCGTGCTATCCGAACAAGACCGGTGCCCGGCTGAAAACCGCGCTGAACAGCTTCGACGCCACAACCCAGACGAGGACATTCTTCTCGGCGCAAACTATCGGTGGAGGAATCTTCTCCGATCCTGGTGTCGACAACATTGGCAATAATGGGCGCAACACTTACTGGGGGCCGAGCTTCTGGAACACCGATATTTCGGTGCAGAAGACCTTTGCCATCTGGGAAAAGGTTGCTCTGAAAGCTCGCGCAGACGCTTACAACGCTCTTAACCACATCAACCCCAACAATCCGCAGACAAACATTCAATCTGCGGGTACGATCAACGGCGAGGCGCCTGGGCCGGGACCCCGGTACCTGGAGCTTTCGCTTAAGGCGACGTTCTAAACCTCCAACAGAAACGTCTCAAGTGGGGAGCCCCGGCTCCCCACTTGGCTTTTTGCGTCAAAGAGTACGGACGGTAGACTTGGTTTGGGTGATTGGATGAGGGCAATCGGCTGGATGATGTTTTGTGCGACGGCGAGCGTGCCGTGGATGGTGGTTGCCCAGGGTGATATAACGCAGGCGGCGCAGACTCCGGCCGCGATTGAACAGTCGAAAGATACCGGCGTCGCCCCCTCGTTTGCCGATGCCCAGGCAATGGCTGCCAAGGGACGCCTGGATCAGGCTCTTGCGGAGCTAAACACCCTGGCCGCGATGAAGCCGGAAGAAGCAGGAGTAGAGCGGCTGCGCGGGGACATCCTGTATCAGCGAGAGCAGTTGCCGCAGGCGCAGGCGGCCTTTGCCCGAGCTGTGGCGCAAGACCCGCAGGATCGGGAGTCGATGGAGATGGAGGGGATCACGCTCTACCGGCTGGGCAAGCCTCTGGAGGCGATTCCATTGCTGGAGAAGGCAGATACCGCTGCCCAAGGGGCTAACGCCGATCCGCATTATGTTCTGGCGCTCTGTTATTCCGATGCCAAGCGGTATGACGATGCGCGGCGCGCGTTCGCTGCGCAGTTCGGCTTCGAGCCGGATTCGGCGGCCGCGTACCTGGTGACGGCGAGATTATTCTTGCGTCGAGAATTTGTCGATCAGGCGGCGGCATTTGCCCAGAAGGCCATCGAAATCAACCCAGCTATTCCGACAGCGCATCAGCTTCTTGGTGAGATTGCTCTGGCCAAAGCGAACGTTCCGCAGGCGGTGAAGGAGTTGGAGGCCGAGCAGAAACTCAATCCTGTCGATGGAACAGTCTACGACCGGCTGGGCGACGCGTATGTTCGCACCGGAGAGTTTGAAAAGGCCCGGCAGGCGCTGAACAAAGCTGTGCTGCTGGAGCCGAACGCCACGGGACCCTACATCCTGCTCGGCGAAGCGTTAATCGAGCTGAACCAGCCGAGCCAGGCAGTGCACTATCTCGACCATGCGGCGGCCATGGACCCGGGCAACTACATCACGCATAACTTTCTCGGGCAGGCATACCGTGCGCTTGGGCGTCAGACGGACTCGGTGCGGGAGTTCAAGAAAGCGGTCGAGCTGCAGCATAGCAGCGATCCCAAGCCGGAGCGAACGAAGTAGTGCGAGTGCATGCCGTGAACTCTTTGGGATTGTTGACGGCCATGGTGCTGGCAATGGCTTCTGCCGGTAATGCTGCGGCTCAAAAGACCGCTCCTTCACCAGGCGCCTTGCAGAAGGCAGATGCCGCTTTCCGCGCTGGATATGCCGCCATGCAGGCGGGCAGGCTGGAGGAGGCGCGGAAGGATTTTGCGAATACCGTAGCTCTGGCTCCGCGGCTGCCCGAGGCTCATAGTGCGCTTGGGGCGATTCTTGTCCAGCTGTCGCGTCCACGGGAAGCAGTTCCAGAGCTGGAGAAGGCACTGCAACTCAAGCCGGGAGATGCGACGGCCGCAGTGAATCTTGCGCTGGCGCATGAGGCTATCGGGAAAAAGCTGGTGGCACAAGGCAACGCGGCTGACGCGGAGAGGCAAATTCACGCGGCCATTGCGGCACTGGCGATGATAAAGAGTGACGCGCAAGGGCAAGGTTCTATTGCTGCGCAGGATGCGGAATTGCACGATGAACTGGGATCTCTGCTGGCTCAGCAGAAGCGCTGGGACCAGGCGGAGACGGCGTTTCGCGAAGCGCTCAAGAGAGCGCCGCAGGACGAGGCCGCATCAGCACATATGCACCTGGGCGTAGTTCTGGTTGAGGAGAAGCAATATTCCGATGGGCTAAAGGAGTTGAGCAAGGCTGCAGAAATTGCTCCGGGTAGCGGGATGGCGCAGTTTCAACTGGGGCATGGGTTGACTGTCGCTGGCCAGGACGAAGAAGCATTGCCGCATCTGGAGGAAGCGCTGAAGCTGGCGCCGGCATTGCCTGGAGCCGCGCTTGAGCTGGCTATGACGCAGCAAAGGCTGGGCAGGCAGGCGGAGTCGATTTCGAACTTTGAGAAGGCGCTGGCGCAAGAGCCGCACAATGCGCAGGCGCTTACCAACCTCGGTCTGGCGCTTACCGAGACAGGCAAGGCTCAAGAGGCGATGCCCTATCTCGAACGTGCGCTGGCGGAGACGCCGAACGATCCGGTTGTGCATGAAGACCTCGGCGTGGCTCAGCTGCAGCAGTCCCATTTCGACGAGGCAATCGCGCAGTTCCAGAAAGCCGGGGAGCTGGATTCGGCTAATCCGCAGCTACATTACGATCTGGGGCTGGCGTATAAGCTCAAGGACCGGATAGACGACGCTGTGCGGGAGCTTTCGCAGGCGGCGAGTCTTGACCCGACGTTGCCGGACGCCCCGTATACGCTGGGAATTTTGTATATGCAACTGGGCAGGCAGGAAGATGCGGCGAAGCAGCTCAGGGCGGCGCTGGCGCTGCGTCCGGCAAACGGAGATGGATGGGCGATTCTGGGCAGCGTGCTCAAGCAGATGGATAAGCGGGACGAGGCCGAAGACGCGTTGAAGAAGGCTATCGCACTGCTGCCCAATCAGCCGGGGCCCCACATCACGCTGGCCGCGATATTGGCTGAAGAGGGCAAGCATGACGAGGCTGCGGCGGAACGCAAACTCGCTGCTGGATTGAGCCGCAATGCGGTCAACCGCCAGCGCGCGATGTTGAATACCAATGCAGGGAATCAGCTGCTGCAACGGGGTCAGATTGCGGATGCCGTCGAGCAATATATCGAGGCCATTGCCGCCGACCCTGGCTATGCTGAAGCACATGCCCAGCTGGCAGTTGCCTATGCGCGGCAGGGGCGAGCCGAAGACGCGGCGGCGGAGCGGCAAAAAGCCGATTCGATCACGAAGGCAAATTAAGTATTGTCGAGGCTGAAGCGGATATGTCATCCGCCTCAGCCTGTTAGCTAGTCCTTGTAGGGGTCGAACTCATTCGCGCCTGCCATGGCTACTCCTACGGGAGTGAGCGTGTGTAGGATGCGGATGGTTGCATCGTGTGCGGCGAGCACCTCGGGGAGCCGCTTGTAGCAGTGCGGCGACTCATCGACGCCCGCGCCGCGCAGTTCTACGTTGGCTTGACGCACCTTCTGCTGCATCATGGCCTGAGTGATCCTGGGAGCACGCTTCATCTCACCCGACTTGCGGTGAAAGATGCCCGCAGCTTCACGACGGCCCATGACACGGCCTGCGCCGTGCACGGTCGAGTACATCGAGAGACGCGACTCTTCGCTATCAACGCCCTCGAGGATCACAGCCGGCTCCGCCATTGTGCCGCCGACAAATCCCTTCTGGCCGGGGAAGGCTGGAGTTGCGCCTTTACGAACGACCCAGTACTGATCCCCACCGTGCTCCTCGCGCCAGGCGAAGTTGTGGTGGTTGTGCACGCTCTCGACGATCGGTGCGCCCAGCAATGAGGCGACACGATCGCAGACCCAGTCGCGGCCTGCATAAGCGTACTCGCCCGCCAGCGTCATGGCGCGAATGTACTGCTCGCCAAGATCGCTTGATGCATCGATAACGCAAGGCTCGACCTCCATGCCGTCCTTGGCGCCTGCGCGGTCAAGGAACCATGTTGCTACACCGTGACCGAATCCGCGTGAACCAAAGTGCACGCCGATCCAGACGCGATCCTCTTCATCGGTGAAGAGGTCGACGTAGTGGTTGCCTGAACCGACAGTGCCGAGCTGGTTCTGTGCCTTTTGGCGCAGAGGCCGCGTAGCTTCGAGATCCCAACCAGTGTGCTCGGGCTCGAAGATGCCATGCTCGACACGCTCAGCGTTCTTACGGCCTACGCCGAAGCTGATGGTGCGCCATACATCGTCCATGATGGCGGCGATGCGAGAGCGCAGCTCAGAGCCAGGCATATCGAGACGCACAGCCTTGTTGCCGCAGGCAATATCGAAGCCGACGCCTGAAGGGCTGATCGCATCCTTATAGGCGACGACTCCGCCGATGGGCACAGCGTAACCAAGGTGACCATCGGCCATGAGAGCGGCGCGATCGGCAGTGGCCGCGCAGGTCTCGATCTGGCGCAGAGTCTTATCCTCGTGCGCTCCCCAAACGGGGATGTTACCAATCATTTTCATCTTACTTCTCCTCACAGTTCAAGCAGTCAGTCAAGCAACTTACAGGCATAACTCGGCATGAGTCGCCCATTCGGCAACTTATTCGAGATACAAAAGCAAACGCCCCAGCGGCTGGGCTGGGGCGTCGGACGAAACTCTCGGTATGAGAGCGTCAGGTCAGCATACTACCCCAGTCAAAGCCATGAAAAGCAGGCGTGATGCCAGCTTTTATGCTGGATTCGGCGCGATGGCTTGGTAGGTTGGAATAGTTGTGCCGCATGAGCCTCTCCTGTGTTGCCGGACTTAACTACTACAACACAGGTTGTGCTGTTTGGCAAACATATCGTTTAAATTGTTACAAGAAATTCAGATACAAGTTACTCGATAGAGAATGTGAGCGCGAGCTGTTTGGGGGGACTCACCCTCATGCGATTGCAGAGGGCCGGTCCGAAGAGAGGCATGCCGGGAAATAAACGGGGTCCGAAGACGGGTAATGTTCATCGAAAGAGCATGAGCATCAAAACGGCAATATCCGTGAGTGAGGATGACATCAGCGCACTGGTGGATGAGTTTTATATCCGAGTACAGCACGATGCGGTGATTGGGTCGATCTTCAATGAGCAGGTGAAAGATTGGCCAGCACACCTGGCGCTGCTCAAGAGCTTCTGGGCGGCGGTGTTGCTGGGAACGGGGCGGTTCAACGGAAATCCGCTGGAGACGCATCTGAAGCTGAAGCTGGAGCCGCAGCACTTCGAGCGCTGGCTTGCACTCTTTCGCCAGACGGCGACGGAGTTGTTGCCTGCAGAGAAAGCGGACGTATTCGTGGACAAATCACAGAGAATTGCAGAGACGTTTCAGCGAGGCATTGCAGCGCGGCGGGATGGGCTGGAAATAGTACCTCGACGCACCTAGAAAGAGCCTCGAAGTCCAATTTCTAAGCCCGAGCGCATTTATATCTTCAGGATATCTAGACTTTGGAACTAAGCAGGTCCTCAATGCGGATTGGCAGCTCACGTACGCGGATTCCTGTTGCGTGATAGACAGCCGCGGTCATCGCGGGAGCTACGCCTGCGAGGCCGATTTCGCCGATGCCTCTTGCGCCGTATTCACCGAGAATCGGATCGGGGAAGTTGAGAAAGTTCACATCGATCTGCGGGCTATCGGCGTGCGTCGCGACCATGTAGTCGGCGAAGTTGGAGTTGATGGGCAGGCCGTTGCGATGATCGTAGATGGTCTCCTCCAACATGCCCATGCCCACGCCCATCACCACTGCGCCGAGTATCTGGTTGGCGGCGGTTTTGTGGTTGATGATGCGGCCGCCGTCGATCACTGAGACAACACGGCTGACGCGCAGACGGGCGATGCCCGGGTCCCACTCGATCTCGACAAACTGCGCGCCGAAGGAGTGAGTGGAGAAGCCGCGAGCTTTGGGGTCAGAGTTGATTGCGACGGAATTGCCCTCGCCATTGGCGGCTTGGACATCGGCCATTTTAAGGATCTTTTCATAGGGCACGCCGGAGCTCGCGACCTGCGTCTTGATATGGATTTTGCCTTCGGAGAAAGCCAGCGAATCAGCGGGCTTGCCGTGAAAGGGCGAGTCTGTGGTTGCGATAGCCGTGGCTATAGCGACCCTGGTTGCGTGGTCAGTGGCATCAGCGATTGCTGGTAGCACGGTGGCGGTTGCGGTGGATCCGCCCGAGGTGGGGCCTGGGGGCAGCGAGCTATCGCCGATGACTACGCGAATTTTGTGTACTGGGATGCCGGTGCGGTCGCTGACGATTTGCGCGAAGATGGTGTAGGTGCCAGTGCCGACATCTTGTGTGCCGCAGCTGACGCGGGCGGTGCCATCGTTGAGCAGCGCGACACTGGTCTGGCACGGTCCGCGATAGGCTCCCCAGGATGCGCCGGCCATACCCCAGCCGAGGATGATGTCGTCACTACCTTCTTTGCGCATGGAGCCGACGGCAGGAGTGCGTTTGGACCAGCCGAACTTGTCCGCGCCGACCTGCAGGCACTCCTTGTAGTGACGCGAGGAGAAGGGCTTGCCGCTGCTCTCGTCGGTCAGTGTGTCGTTCTTCAAACGGAACTCGACGGGGTCTATCTTGAGGGCGATGGCGAGTTCGTCCATCGCGGATTCCAGTGCGAAGAGGCCCGGCACTGCGCCGGGTCCGCGCATAGGCGTAGGCGTGCCGACATTGCGCCGGACCAGCGCAGAAGTGACAAGCAGGTTGGGCGTGGAGTAAAGAAAGGGCGTTGCTTCGCCGCAGTTCTCACGGATGTCATCGTCGAGATTGGTGTGGTTGCGGTAGTCGTGGTGCAGGCTGACGAGCTTGCCGTCTATGCCGGCTCCAAGCTTCATGTGCTGCTGGGTGCGTGGGCGATGGCCGACGTCCATGAACATCTGCTTGCGGTCGACCGAAAGCTTGACTGGCCGCTTGAGCCTGCGGGCAGCCGCAGCGGCCAGCGCAGAATGAGGCCAGGGAAAGAGCTTGCCTCCGAAGCCAGAACCGAGAAAGCGGGTGATGACCTGTACGTTTTCGCGTGGCAGGCCGAGGGTCTCGGCCATTACATGTTGAGCATTCACGACGCCTTGCGAGGTTTCGTAGAGGGTGAAGCCTGTGCCATCCCAGACCGCGACGGTGGCGTGCATCTCCATCGGGTTGTGGGTTTCGGCAGGTGTGACGTAGATCTGGTCGACTTTAACCGCTGCTGAAGCGAAGGCAGCTTCGACATCGCCGCGTTTCGATTCCGTATGAAGAGGCAACTCGTCGCTCTGGGCGTCGTCGAGGGTAGTGGCGACGTTAACTGGGCTGGCTTCGTACTCGACTTGTATGGCAGCCGCGGCGGACTGGGCTTGCTCCAGGGTTTCAGCGACGGCGAGGGCGACGTACTGGCCCCAGTAGCGGACGACCAGATCTTCAAAGGGGGGACGGGCCTCGCTGGTGCGGCCGCCGTGGCCGCCGGGAGCCATGCGATAGAGTGGGCCTGCATTGCCCTGATTGATGTTGCCGTGATGCAGAATGAGGACGACGCCGGACATTTTTTCCGCCGCGGAAGTATCGATGTTGCTGATGGTTCCTGCTGCGATGGTGCTGCTGACGGGAACGGCGTGCACCAGGCCGGGAAAATTGAAGTCTGCAGCGTACTGGGCAGTACCTGTGGTTTTCAGAGGACCGTCGATGCGCGGTATATCGGAGCCGATGATGGCGGTAGGGTTGTAGGCGGGGGCGTCGGGCATCTTCCGGTCTCCTTTTACTTTGGGGTAGACGCGCGCTGCGTCTCATCGGATGCATCGAGCGGCTGTAATCGCCAGAGCTGGCTCACAAGCAGGCCGCAAATGTGCCGGTCTTCGCATTCGAGCATCCCTCCGGATTTGGAGAGAGCCTCTGCATGGTTTGGCAGCGACTGCGGACCGAGACCGGTGAGCAGGCGAAAAGCTCGATAGAGCGATGCAACCAGAGGCGCGGCGATCATGCGTCCGAAGGCAGTGTTAGGTGTGGCGAATTCGGAGACCAGCCAGAGCGCGTCGGCATGGATTGCCGGGGCGAGACGGCGGGTGAGCGACGCAATTTCGCCTGTAGTCAGACAGTCGAGAAAGAAGTGAGTGACGATGAGGTCGTATGGTGCCGACTGCGCTGGATGCCAGTGGCGAAGATCTGCGACCTCGGTGGTCAGGCGACTCCGATGCGGCGTGGCGGCGCGCTGCAAAGTGTCGAGCATACGAGGGCTGCTATCGATGGCGTGGACCTGAATGCTTTGGTTATCGCGCAGCAGGCGTGCAGTGAAGCGGCCGTCTCCATCGCCGAGGACAAGGGCTCTCCTGCTGAAAGCTAGTCGCGGCAGGAAGCGAATTCGGCAACGCCAGAGCAAGGGGCCAAAGGAGAGATATTCAAGCCAGCGATAGATATCGGCCAGGTGATTGAAGTTTGGCGGCGCGAGGGACTGAGGATTCGCAGCAGCCGGTTCGGCAACGATAGACGGGGCTGGATTGACGAGGATGTTCATACTCGAATCACCAGCACCAGCAGCGGTGTAAGCAGCGCGAGATCGGCGCAGGAGCGGAGAGCGATGGGAGTGAGACTCAGGCTCTTGTGATCCAGCCCGGCAAGCAGAACAGCGCTCAGCGAAGCCATGCCAAGCAATATAGCCTGACGAAGATCGTAGAGGCTTGTCGCAAAAGTCGCGAGCAAGGCAGTTGCAGCCAGGGCTAAAGCCAGCCTGAAGACAGTGGGCCTGCCAGGAAAATCCGACTCCCAGGATTCAATGGCATGGCAGTTGAGCCATGCGAGAGCGATGAGGATCAGTATTGTTGGCAATGCCGCAAGGAGGCGCGAAGAGCCAACCCGGCTCAGTGTGGGAATAGCGCAGGCCAACGTGAAAAGCACGCCGACAAGAAGCTCTTTGGGAAAACGAAACTTCGGAGCCGCGACGCGCCAGGGACTGTGAACTGAGGTGAAATAGACCAGCGCTGCGGCAGCCAGCACGGAGTTGCGTTCGCGAGCGGCAAATGGCATGGAGCGCGCGACCAACGCGATGGCCGCAAGAGCGGCGATTATCGCCAGTGGGACGAAGATGCGGCGGTGACGCCAGTGGAAATGATGCCGCGCGCGCAGCGGCGTATTGGCGTTGCGCGCGTCCAGAAGCCGGTCGGCGACGTAGAAACACCAGGCAGCGATGGCCAGCACTACCGGCAGCCAGAGAGGCAGGTGAATATGGCACATCCAGGCGAAAGCGAAGGTCCATACGACGGCGACGGTGGGGGCATCGAGGCTGGCCAGGTGCCAGAAGCGCAGCGCGGCGGGGGCGTCGAGCAAAGCCTGCCGATCCGCACGTCGATCTCTGCTTTGGTCGGTTTCCAGCGAGGGCGGCAATGTGGACAAGAGAGCCACAATTTCATTTTACGACCGGCGAAATCCCTGCTACACGTGAGGAAGACGCTGGGCCGCTCGACTTTCGGCGGGATTTTGTGTAGTTTCCATTGCAGTTGTCCAAGACAAACGCTGCTGGGGTTGAAAGTGCGACAGGCATTGGGCGCATGTTGCAGCGGTGCTACATCGATCCGGCGCCGCCCGGATTGCGCCGCAGTTGCCTATTTCAAGAGGGAGTAATTGGAACGATGAAGCGCTGTCTTCGTGTCTCTGCTGGTCTTGCTTTCCTGTTGGTTCTCGCGCTTGCGCCCGTAGGGGCAGCCGCTTCCGTCTCGAAGAAGGCCGACGCGGATTTTGAGAAAGCTTTTCTGGGCAAGGATGTGATGGCGCTGCTGGATATGCCGGCCTACAAAGATGGATTGGACCTGTATGTCGAACATAAGCCGGATAAACGGCTCGACCAGCGCGGACTCGATCTGAAAGATCTATCCAAGTATCTGAAAGAAAAGGGCGTGGGCGTCGAACGCGACGAGTGGGTGACGATCACCGACATCAAGGTAGACAGCGACCGGATCGAGGTTCACCTGGGTGGCGGCGGCGAGGGCCGGGGCGCCAGCAAGAACGCCAACAAGAAGGGCGCTGGATTCAAGCGGGCAGGCGGCTCCCGAATCAACTTTCGCTACGGGCGGGACGTGACCGACGCCGATCTCCAGATGGATACCTTTCTGCCGCTGCTGGGTCGCGTTCTCGATACCAGCAAAATTCGTGGGGCGCAGATTCCATCGGACATTCCGCCGGAATTCCAGGAGTCGATCCGGGCCAAAGATGCAGTGGTTGGCATGACCTACCGGATGGTGCTGCTGAGTCTGGGCGAGCCGGACCAGAAAAAGGTGGATGACTCGACCGACGACAGCCTCCGTGAGACCTGGTTTTACCTCAAGGACGGACGCCGATGGGTGGTGAAATTCCTGAACGGCAAGGTGAGCAAGGTGCAGGTGTTTTAGTTAGCTCGCCAATCGGCAGCGGGATACAAGCGTTACAGCCTGAGTAAACGCTCCATTGGGATGTCGGCTAGGATATGGAGATGGAAGAGTTCTCTCGAATCAAGCGCCTGCCTCCCTACGTCTTCAACATTACCGGGGAGATGAAAGTGGCGGCGCGGCGGCGCGGCGAAGACATCATCGACTTCGGTATGGGCAATCCCGACGGCGCGACACCGAAACACATTCTCGACAAGATGATTGAGGCGGCGCAGAAGCCGGTGACCCATCGCTACTCGGTCTCTAAGGGGTTGCCTCGGCTGCGCAAGGCCATTTCGAACTGGTATCGCACGCGCTACGATGTCGAGCTAGACCCGATGACGGAAACGATCGTAACCATTGGCTCCAAAGAGGGCATCGCCCATCTCTGCCTGGCGATTCTGGACTCCAACGATACGGTTGTCGTGCCCAACCCCAGCTATCCGATTCACATCTACGGGCCGGCGATTGCGGGAGCGCACGTGGTCAGCGTGCCGATTCACAATCAGGATCAGTTCCTGGCCGAACTTGAAAATCTTATTCCGCGCATGATGCCGCGGCCCAAGGCGCTGATCGTCAATTTTCCGTCGAATCCCACAACCGAGTGCGTGGAGCTGCCGTTCCTGGCGCGGCTCGTCGATCTGGCGCGCGAGTATGGCTTTTATCTGATTCACGATCTCGCCTATGCGGATATTGCCTTCGACGGCTACAAGCCGCCATCGGTGATGCAGGTGCCGGGTGCGAAGGATGTCGCGGTCGAGTTCTTTACTCTATCGAAGAGCTACAACATGCCAGGCTGGCGGGTTGGATTCATGGTCGGCAACCAGAAGCTTGTCGCGGCGCTCGGGCGCTTGAAGAGCTATTTCGATTACGGTACTTTTACTCCCATTCAGGTAGCGTCGATTCTCGCTCTCGAGGGTCCGCAGGCCTGCGTCGCCGAGATCTGCGCCAACTACAAGAAGAGACGCGATGTGCTGGTCGACGGGCTGAACCGCGCCGGCTGGGCGGTTGCCCTACCGAAGGCAACGATGTTTGTCTGGGCGCAGATTCCGGAGCAGTTCCGGCGGCTTGGTTCGCTGGAGTTCAGCAAGCAGCTCCTCACCGAAGCCAAGGTCGCTGTCAGCCCCGGCATCGGCTTTGGCGAGTACGGCGATGGGCATGTGCGGTTTTCGCTGATCGAAAACGAAGAGCGCACGCGGCAGGCGCTGCGCGGCATCAAGATGATGCTGGCGGGCAAAGTGCTGGCTCATACCGCCCAATAAAGTTCTCGAAGAAGTTAGGCCTACGTGTGGAGCAGCCTCTCCGCTCCAATTGCCATCCAAAATGCGAGGATGCCAGCGCAAGAACCTCAAGGAGGACGGATGAAGCTGTGGCAAAGAATCGCAATCCTGACGCTGGTGGTTGCGTTGATCTTCGGTGCGAGAGTCTATTTTGTCTGGAAGGCGCGCCAGGACCCAGGCATCGCGGCGCGCCGTGCGGCACAAGTCAAGCCGCTGACCATGGATCAACTGGCGGTGATCACGCAGTATTATTTCGCCTCCTTCGACCAGGCTAAGCAGCTTGAGGGAAAGAATGTCTGGATCAAAGCCGGCTATTCGCTGCCTTATTTCCCTTATGCGGGCGGACATGTGGAGTTCGCCAAGCAACTAGGCGAGTTGCCTGCGGCGGAGAAGCTCTCGATCTCGAAGCTGATCAAGGCCGTGCCGCCTGCGAAGGAAGATGACCGCGTTCCGCATGGCGACCGGCAGTACTTTGCGGTCTTTACCATTGCGGGGCCGGATGCGAAACCGGGCACTTTCGCCGCTCCCATCGGCTTTGTGCAAGGCGAGCAGGAGACGCTGGAGTGTGATCTGCTCTTTTATTACGACGATCCCAGGACGATCTTCGATAACTGGCCCAAGCCGGTGTGGGATGCAGTCTCCGCGCATAAGCCCAAGGTTGGGATGACCGAGAACCAGGCGCGCATGGCAGTAGGAATCCTGATGGAGACAAGTTCGTCGAGTGAAGGCGACCGCACGGTAACCTATCACGCAGGCGATAAGACGTGGACAGTGACCTTTTCGAAAGGTGTGGCTACACAAGTAAAAGAAGGCTGAGTTATTCCGCAGCCAACATCACCAGCAGCGCTGCCTCATCAATGACCGGCGTTCCAAGCTCTTTCGCTTTGTCGAGTTTGCTGCCAGCCTCTTCTCCGGCCACGACGTAGTTCGTCTTTTTACTCACCGACCCTGAGACTTTTCCGCCGGCGGCTTCGATTTTCTCCTTGGCCTCTTCACGGCTCAGCGTGGGAAAGGTGCCGGTGAGCACGAACGTGAGGCCTTCGAGCTGTGTGGTGCGCTGTTTCTTTTCCGCTGTCATCTTCAGGCCGAGCTCGGTGAGCCGCTGAATCAACGCACGGTTTCTTTCATTCGAGAAGAAGTCGTGTACGGAGGCCGCGACCTTGGGTCCGACTTCCTGCACGCGCTCCAGATCTTCCTGCGTGGCATTTTCGAGTGCTTCCATCGAGCCGAACTCACTCGCCAGCAGCTCTGCAGTGCGCTCGCCGACGAAGGAGATGCCCAGGCCCATCAGCACGCGCGCGAGGCCAGCGTTCTTTGAGTTTTCGATCTGCGCCAGCAGCGCCTGTGCGGATTTCTTCCCGACGCGTTCGAGTGTGAGCAGTTGCTCTTCCGTAAGCGTGTAAAGGTCGGCGATGCTCTTCACCAGGCCGGAATCGAGCAGCTGCACGGCCATTGCGTCGCCCAGGCCTTCGATGTTCATCACGCCGCGATGCGAGAAGTAGGTCAGCGACTGCGACAGGCGCGCCGGGCAGTCGATGTTGATGCAGTAGGAGTCGACTTCACCCTCGACATGCTCGGCAAGAGTGTGACAGACCGGGCAGTGGGTGGGCATCTCGAAGACGCCGGTGCCTTCAGGGTGCTCGGCGTCGACGACTACCTCGGCGATGTTGGGAATGACGTCCCCGGCGCGTTGCACTTTAACCCAGCTACCGGGCCGAATACCGAGACGCGCGACCTCGTCGGCATTGAACAGACCCACGTTCGTGATCGTGGTGCCGCCGACCACCACCGGAATCAGCACCGCAAGCGGCGTGAGTTTTCCAGTACGGCCTACGGTGACCATGATGTCGCGAACTTGAGTAATGCCCGCGCGCGCAGTGAACTTGTAGGCGATGGCCCAACGGGGGTGACGGCCCGTATAGCCAAGGCGTACCTGTGTCTGTTGGGCATCCACCTTGATGACTACGCCATCGATCTCATAGCCCAGGGTGTCGCGCGTCTCCTCGACCTTGGCAAGGAAAGCAAGAATCTGGTCGACAGTCGTGTAGGTATCGCGATGCGGATTGACGCGGAAGCCCAGCACGGTCAGGGTTTCCAGCGTTGCGTGCTGGCCAGCGGGATTGTATTCGCCGTTGAGAATCAGGAAGTAGGCGTAGAAATCGAGCCGTCGCGCCGCAACGATTTTCGTATCCAGAGTACGCAGCGTACCCGCAGCGTAGTTGCGCGGATTGGCTGCGGGGGCGAGGCCCTGTTGCACGCGCTCCTCGTTGGCTTTGCGAAAGCTTTCGAGCGGCATCACGACTTCTCCACGCACCTCAAAGGTGCTGGCCGCACGGGCGGACTCGCCTTCGGCG
>DATAZR010000025.1:0-65913 GCA_036271955.1 Acidobacteriaceae bacterium | reverse complement strand
TATATTTCCTGCGTGGCGATGGCCGTGGAGGCTTCGGTGCAGCACAGCCTGTCCCCCTGGGCGGAGCCATAACCGCGATGATCTCCGGCGAAATCAATCGCGCCGATGGCCTCGCCGACATTGTCGTGGCTGTAAATACAGCCGCCGGCGCACGCGCGCTGGTTTTTGAATCCCCTCGCGGAGCCCTGCAGGATCAGCCGGAAATCTTCGCTCTTCCCCGCGCTGCCACGGCGCTGGCGCTCGGCCGCTTCGACGGCGGCGCCATGTTCGATCTGGCCATCGGCGCTGGCAACCAACTGGTCATGATTCACGCGCGCGACCGCAAGCTTTCGCTGGATGAAGCTCAGCGCGCTGCTGTCCCTGCAGCAAAAGTTACCGTGCAAAATGTTTCGTTTGCCATCAAGGCCTTAACGGGTGGCGACTTCACCGACGGCGGTGCGAGTGTCGCCGCATTGGGAGCCGACGGCGTCGTGCACATCCTGCAGCACGCGATCACTTCGACTGCGCTGGGCCGGGTACTCACCGATCCCGATTTCCAGCCCACTTTCCAGTTCTCGAAGCCGGACAAGAATGGCGATCGCAGCAATGTGGCCGGGCGAATGACACCGAACGTGGCGGCACAGCTCGCTGCCATGCGTCAGTCCTTCAATGCGCGCGCCAGCTCCGCCGAATGGACTGAGCGCGGCAAGGTAGCTCTGCCTGCCGGCTTCGGCCAGAGCACTCCTCGCCTCGTCGCCGGCCGCCTCACCGGTTCTTTGCGCGAAGATATCCTCGCCGCGGATAGCTCCAACGCCAAGGTTCACGTTCTCTCTACCGCAAGAGCCGGTGGCAGCCAGCTCTCCGACAACGCGTCGGCAAGCGAGCGCGCCGTTGCCGCCACTCCTGGACCGATGCGCCTGCTCGGCTCGCTTGAGTCTCTGAGCGCTCCTGCTGCAGTGCTGCCCATGCGCCTCAACCAGCATGGTCTCAATGGTCTTGTCATGCTGCATGCCGGGCAGACAGAGCCCACGATCATGCCGCACGATACTCCTCCGGCAAACACCTTTACGGTCACCAATACTTCCGACTCTGTAATCGCGGTTGGCACCTCATACACAGGGCCGGCCGGCTCACTGCGCAAGGCTATGTATGACGCGAGCCAGGCCACAGGCACGTCTAGCATCGTTTTCAACATCCCCACCACCGACCCCGGCTACAATCCGACGACCGGAAGCTTCCTGATCCAGCCACTGTCGGAAAGTGTGCCGGGAGCCTTTAACAACTTTGCCCTGGGTCCGATCAACGCGACAGTGACCATCGATGGCTACACGCAGCCCGGAGCCAGCCCAAACACTTCCGCCAATGCGGATAATGCCAAACTGCTCATCCAGATAGACGGCGCCAAGGCTACGACTCCCGGTGGCGCCGGCCTGGTTCCTTTCGACGATTCTGGCTCGGTCTATCGCGGCCTGATTTTTACCGGCTGGACCCTTGGGCAGATCAGCAATAACACAGAGTCGGGTGCGGAAGGCATGGAGGCCAACGGCGTCGCAGACTATATCGAAGGCAATTTTTTCGGCGTCGATGCGACAGGAAAAACAGCCGCTCCCAATCGCATCGGTGTTTTCGCCGACAACGGCCCCGGCCTTGGGTCGACAGCGGCCGGCAACATCATCGGCGGCACCACGCCCCAGGCCAGAAACCTTCTCTCCGGCAATACTCTTGCCGGCGTGCTCTTTCTTTCGACGGCTATTGAAGCGGAACTGCAAGGCAACTGGATCGGCCTCGACGTGACCGGTACGACAGTGTTGCCCAACGGCAGCGACGGCACCGGCCTCAACGGTCAGACCGTGACCATCGGAGGCACGCTTCCCGGTGACGCCAACGTCATCTCCGGCAATCCCACCAATGTTGACATCAACGATATTACCGAGGGGCATTCCGCCAAGAACTCCTCCGTTCAGGGCAATCTGATCGGCACCGATCCAACCGGCACTATTGATGTTTCTGGAGGCAGGGATGTGGGTGTTTCCATCATCGCCGGCCCGTCCAACATGCTGATTGGCGGCACCGCGCCTGCAGCCAGAAACATCATCTCCGGCAACAACTACGGCGTTTATATCTACGACGGTTCGTTCAACAACACGGTTCAGGGCAACTACATCGGTACCGACATTACCGGAACCAAAGCAGTGGGTAACACCACGGCGGGGTTCAGCACCGGCGTCGACACTGATCCTCTTGTCATGATCGGCCTGAATATTTCCGCAGGAGACACGACCCTTGGCGGTTCCATCGCAGGTGCAGGCAACGTAATATCCGGCAACGGCGGGGATGGTGTTCAGATCGCGGGCGCCAGTAACGGGCCCAATGGCCAAAACTCACTCCAGGGAAACACGATCCAGGGCAACCTCATCGGTACTGACGCGACCGGCAAGAACGCCATCGGGAACCTCGGCAATGGCATTTATCTCAGCAATGGCGCAGCCAACAACATTATTGGAGGCACTCAGCCCGGCGCCGGCAACATTATCTCCAACAACGCAATGAACGGCGTGCTCATCGATCCCGGCACCGCGGGTGGCGGCACCGGTAACAATACCGTTGCCAACACTATCTGGTCCAATACGCTGGCTGGCATCAAAATCAACACCGGCAGCAGCAATCGCATCAGCCAGAACTCCATCTTTGAAAACGGCGCGCTTGGCATCGCCCTTGGCATAGGCGGACCGAACATCAACACCTCATGCAACTCCAGCAACAGCGGCCCCAACAAATTGCAGAATGCACCTTCTCTCACAGCCGGCTCAGGCGCGACCTTTGTCACGGCAACCGCGACTGATCCCAGCGGCAATACCTCGCAGTTTTCCAACTCCGTTGCCGTCACGCTCAATGGAAACATGCTCAGCCTTCTGGGAAGCTTTAACAGCACCGCCAATACGACCTACAACATTGAATTCTTCTCCAGCACCGCAGCCGATCCATCCGGCTTCGGCCAGGGCGAGACTTATCTTGGTTCCGCCACGGTTACGACCAATGCTTCCTGCACCGTGCCGATCAACACTCCCGAGGACACCACGCAGGCGGATATGGGCGTCACCCTGACCACTCCGGGTAACCAGATTCTGATCGGTCCCGACTACGGCTCAAACGTCTATACCGGCACTGTTACCAACCACGGAGTTGCTACTGCGCACAACATTGTCTTTACCGACACTCTCCCTGCCGGGCTTTCCGTCAGCAGCATGTACTGCAACGTAGGACCCTGCCAGACGCCCATCACGTCATCGCTTGGCGCCTGCACAGTCAGTGGTCAGGTCGTCACCTGCAACCTCGGAGCCATGGCTTCGGGTGCTACCGCGACTATCAGCATTCCGGTTGAGGCTACGGGAGCAGGCAGCCTGGTGAGCACGGCCATGGTTAGCGCCACCGAGGTAGATCCAAACCTGGCCAACAATACGGCAACCTCAACCGGCACATCGATATATCCGCCTCCATTCGCCGACGCTCTCTCTCCTGCCTCTGCATTGGTCAATTCCAGCAGCTTCCCGCTCATCGTCTATGGGGAAGATTTCGTTCACCAGACCGCCATTAGTTTCGATGGAACCTCGCTTCCAACCACGGCCGTCTACGACAACCAACCCTGCACGGACGATGGTCAGCCTGCTATCTGCACCGGCATTCAAGTGCAGGTTCCTGCATCCCTTCTAACTACCGCCAGAACTGTAACAGTCGAAGCCTCCAGTCCCGACCCAACCTATGGCGGAGAGGATAACTTCCCCACCGACTTAAAATTCGTGATCCAACCCTCCTGCGTATACTCCGTCGATGGAGATTCCAGCGGCTCAACGACCGCGTTTTTCAGCCCCGTTGAAAGCGATGGAACCACGCTCATTCCGGAGTTTGTGGATGTAGGTACGAATGTTCAAAGCTGCACCTGGACTGCCACCTCCACTGTGCCCTGGGCGGTAGTTCTTGAGGCCTACAACAACGACGCCAATTTCAACCCAATCAATGCGTCCGGCACCGGCGGCCCAATTAAAGGTAGCGGGGAGATATCCATCGCCTTCGCGCCCAACACCGGCAGCGCTTCGCGCAGCGGCAGCATCACAATTGGAACCGAGACCGTCAACTTCACTCAGGAGGGCGGCGCGACATGCGACTTCCCCCTGACTCCATCCAGCGCGGCTGGCGCGGCTGTTGGCGGTGCAGGATCGTTCAAAGTCACCACCGGCACAAACTGCACCTACTTCGTAGAATCAGAAGCCGACTGGATCACAATTCCCCAGGCATCGGGACTGCTGACCGGGACTGCATCGCCGAACTACTCCTACGCAGCCAACGTCGGGCCGCCCAGAACCGGCGCCGTCCTCGTCGGCGGTGAAGTATTCACCGTCAACCAAGCCGCACCCACCTGCTACTACACCCTCAGCACAACTGCGGCCTCGCTGCCGGTAACCGGTGGTACAGGTTCGATCGGAGTCACCCCGTCTTCCCCAAGCTGCGCCTGGACCGCCAAGTCCAGCAACACAGCCGCGCTCTCCGTGACCTCCGGCGCTTCCGGAACCGGCAACGGCACGGTGAACTACTCCGTCCCTGCCAATGCTGGGGGGCCTCAGACTGTAACCATCACTGTCGGTGACACGACCGGCTACACCGTCTTCACGGAAACGCAAGCCTCTGCCTACACTTGCTCCTTCAGTCTCTCACCTGCGGTAGTCTCAGTACCCTCGAACGGGACAAGCAACTTCATCCTGATCAACGCCTCTTTCCACATGTGCAAATGGACCGCGAACTCCAGCGATCCAACCGCGCTTTCCATCAAACAAAACCCCTCCGGAATGGGCACCGCCGCAATCTACTATGCGGTCGCGCAGAACACCAGCACCAGCCCGCGCGTCCTCACCATCGTTGCCGGTTGCGAAACTTTCACCGTCAATCAGGATGGAGCCGCAGCCGCCAATCCAGTCCCGGCCCTCACCTCGCTGGCGCCCTCCGGCACCACCGCCGGCACCGGCGCTTTTACGCTCACCGTGAATGGATCGAACTTCATTACCACCTCATCGGTGAACTTCAACGGCGTTCCAAGACCAACTACGTATGTGAACGCAACACAGCTCACAGCCAGCATCCCGGCCACCGATGTAGCCAGCGCTGGCACTCCAGTGGTCACTGTCACCAACCCCTCGCCCGGCGGTGGAACCTCGAACCCGCTCACCTTCACCATTGCAGCGTCCACCAATCCCACACCCCAGGCAACGCTGAACCCGACAACAATCCCCTTCGCCAGCACCGCGGTCGGTTCTACGATCACCGCCCCCGCCGCAACCCTCACCAACGGAGGCAGCGCAGCACTCACTATCAGCAGCATCGCGATTACCGGCACGGGCGCGGCTGATTTTGCCCAGACCAACACCTGCGGCGGATCGCTTGCGGCGGGAGCTAGCTGCTCCATCACCGTCAGCTTCAAGCCACTCTCAGCCGCCAGCTTTACCGCCGCAGTCTCAGTCACCGATAACGCCACTGGTTCGCCCCAGGCCATCACCCTGACCGGCACAGGAACTGCCGCAGCGGCTCCGGCTGTCTCACTTACACCCCCCGCCCTCACCTTCAGCGCCCAAACCGGCACCACCGCGGCAGCTCAGGTCGCCACACTCAAGAACACCGGCAACGCGGCGCTCACCATCAGCAACATCGGCATCACCGGAGCCAACCCCTCTGATTTCGCTCAAACCAACTCCTGCGGCAGCTCGCTTGCAGCCGGAGCCAGCTGTAATATCTCCGTCACCTTCACACCAGCTTCGGTCGCGACATTCGCAGCGTCTCTTTCGGTCACCGACAACGCCACCGGATCGCCACACGCTGTAGCCCTCACCGGCACCGGAACAGCCGCTCCTGCTCCTGCAGCGTCGCTTGCACCCACCTCGCTCACCTTCAGCGCGCAAACCGGCACAACCGCAACCGCTCAGGTCTCCACACTTAAGAACACCGGTGACGCAGCTCTCACCATCACTGGCATCAGCATCACGGGAGCCGGAGCGGCCGACTTCGCTGAGACCAACACCTGCGGCAGTTCGCTGGCAGCCGGAGCCATGTGCTCCATCTCCGTCACCTTCACTCCAGCATCGGCAGCGTCCTTCTCTGCCGCTGTTTCCATCGCCGATAACGCAACCGGCTCACCGCAGACCCTGGCTCTCAGCGGCACCGGAACCGCGCCGCCGGCTCCTATCGCAAGCGTCACGCCAACCTCGCTTACCTTCACCGCGCAAACCGGTAATTCCGCGACCGCTCAGACCACCACTCTCAAGAACACAGGCAACGCAGTCATGAACATCAGCGGCATCACCCTCACCGGAGCCGGTGCCGCTGACTTCGC
This sequence comes from Acidobacteriaceae bacterium, assembly GCA_036271955.1. Lineage (GTDB taxonomy): Bacteria > Acidobacteriota > Terriglobia > Terriglobales > Acidobacteriaceae > Acidicapsa. The sequence continues at coordinate 59,558 of DATAZR010000025.1, read as the reverse complement.
CGAGACCAACACCTGCAGTGCGACCCTCGCAGCCGGAGCCACCTGCGCGATCTCTGTCACCTTCACTCCAGCATCGGTAGCCAGTTTCTCTGCGACCATCTCTATCGCCGATGACGCAGCCGGTTCTCCGCAGGCCGTCACCCTCAGCGGCACCGGAACCGCGCCGCCCGTTCCGACCTATACTGTCAGCTCTTCCACTCCAGCCCAGACCATCCAGGCTGGCGGAACAGCCCAGTACTCCATAACCGTTACCGCGCAGAATGGCACGTATTCGAATCCCGTAACCTTCTCCGCCAGCGGACTTCCATCCGGCGCAACTGCCACCTTCACACCCTCTTCGGTCACACCCGGCAGCAGTTCGGCAACCTCGCAACTGAGTATCCAGACCGCGGCTCCAGTGACTCCCGCTGGCTTCGGTTCCGGATGGCGTCTGGCCGCATCGACGTTGTCCCTAGTAGGTCTCTTCTTCGCGGCCAGAAGATTCCGCCGGCGCTGGGTCACCCTCGCCATCCTGCTCTTCGCCTCGCTGGGCGCAGTCGCCACGCTCTCCGGCTGCGGCGGAGGCTTCGGGTTAAAGACCGGCACCAACTACACCGTCACCATCAATGCCAACAGTGGCGAAACCCAGCAATCCACCACCGTGCAACTCACCGTGCAGTAAAGGAGACCCCATGCGAGTCACGATCCGAACCACATTTCGTCTGATGTTGATCATGGCGGCTCTCCTGGCAACGCAGGCAGTTGCGCATGCCCAGCAGCCAACCGCCGCGCAAAGAAAGTACGTTGGCGAGTTCGCCTTCGACTACACCTATCTGCACAGCAACGCGCCTCCCGGCGGCTGCGGCTGCTTCAACATGAACGGCGGAAGCGTCAGCTTCGCCTGGCCACTCGGCAGCGGCAAGCTCTCGCTGGTCGGCGACGGAACGCTGCTCCAGAATGGCTCGATCTCCAAAGACAACCTGAACCTGACCATGGGAGCTTACACCGCCGGTGTGCGCTTTCGTCCATTCGCCCGGACTTCCGCTTTCAGGCCATTCGGGCAGGTGCTGGTCGGCGTCGCACATGCAGGTGGATCGCTCGTCCACTCGCAGCTCAACACCGTCTCCAACTCCGGCGCGGCTTTTGCCTCGAACGTCGGCGGTGGCGTCGACCTGCGCGTCAACAACCGCTTTTCTTTGCGGCTCGCTGAAGCCGACTACCTCATCACAACCTTCAAGAATGGCGACAACGACCACCAGAACAACTTCCGGCTCTCCGCCGGCGTGGTGATCCGCTTCTAGCAATTCGAGCCGCTGCATTTCACCAATGAATTGGCGTTCGCCCGGACGCCAGTTCGCATCGTCCATCCAGTGCATTAAGATGGTTGGCAATTGCGCAGCAGAGTTTTGAGCGGCTCTGGGTAAACGTTTGCCCAGTGTTCCATTTCGGCTGATCATATCTCTGCGCAAAATTCGCGTTGGCAAAGCCTCGCGAAGCCGATCTCAGGAGCACTCATGACCCCGACGTCCTCCAAGCTTTCCCGCCGCGCCTTTCTCAACGCCAGCGCCGCAGCCGCAGCCTGTTCTCTCCTGCCGCAAGCCCACGCCAAGGTACTCTTCAACGACGGCGCTCCGACTCCAGATTGGAAAGACGAAGGCGTCATCGACCTCACTCACTCGCCTTACGCGAAGCTCAAGACCGTCCCGATCCGCGCCGTTGTCATCGAAAAAGGCTTCTGGTCTCCGCGCCGTACCACCAACGTCAGCGCGAGCATCCCATCCATGCGCAAGGAGCTGGTCGAGCATGGCCGCATGGACAACTTCCTGCGCCTCGAAGCCAAATCCAGCGTCTCGCAAAAAGGCCCCGTCTACTCCGACTCCGATATCTACAAGTGGACCGAGGCCGTCGGCTTCGCCCTGCAATCTGAAAACCTGCCCGAGCTCCGCCGCACCACCGACCAGATGATCCAGACCGTGGTCGCCGCGCAGGAACCCAGCGGCTATCTCAACACTTTTTATGTCGCTGATAAAGCTCCTCAACGCATGTTGCCGCACACCCAGGAAGTAGGTCACGAGCTCTATAACATCGGCCATCTGCTGCAAGGCTCCATCGCTTATTACCGCGCCACCGGCGATCCAACACTGCTCAACGCCGGCATGAAATTCGTCGATGGCTTCCTGCTTCCCAGCTACGGCCCCGGCGCAGAGCAGAAGCCTATCGTCGCCGGCCATCCCGAGATCGAGATGTCTCTGATCGAGCTCTACCGCACCACCGGCAACCGCCGCTATCTCGGCCTCGCGGGATACATCCTGCACGGCGACGACCGCCTCAAGCTGCGCCCCGAGTCCATCACCTACATGTTCTGCGGTATCCCCTTTACTTCGCGCACAAAGCTTGAGGGCCACGCCGTCCGCGCCATGTACGCATGCTGCGGAGCTACCGACTACTACCTCGAAACCGGCGACCAGACTTACTGGAAGACCCTCAACACCCTTTGGCACGATCTCTCAGAACACCAGATGTACATAACCGGCGGCGTCGGCGCGCGCAGTGATGGCGAGTCCTTCGGCGACGCCTACGAACTGCCCAATGCCCAGGCCTACGGCGAGAGCTGCGCCGCTATCGGCAACATGATGTGGAACTGGCGCATGCTCGCCGCCTCCGGCGAATCACGCTTCGCCGATGTCATCGAACGTGCTCTCTACAACGGCATCAACTCCGGCATGTCGCTCGACGGCAAGCTCTACTGCTATCGCAACCCGCTCGCCCACGATTCCAGCACCGGCGACAAGATCCGCAATCCCTGGTACGACACCACCTGCTGCCCGCCCAATCTCGAACGCACACTGGCCGCGCTCCCCGGCTACATCTACAGCACGTCGGATGACGGCGTATATGTGCACCTCTACGACAACAACACCATGAACTGGCATCTGCACAGCGGCACGCCGATTGAAATGAAGCAGGAAACCAACTACCCATGGGAAGGGTCGGTCAAGCTGCATGTGAGCCCCGCAAAGGCAGAGAACTTTACCGTGTATGTACGCATTCCGTCCTGGTCCCGCGCCACAACAGTCAAGCTCAATGGCTCTACAGTCGATGGAGTCAAAGCTGGCGAATATCTACCTATCCATCACAACTGGTCGGGTAGCGACGTTGTTGAGATCAGCTTCGACATGCAGCCGCAGCTTATCCATGCCAACCCCGCCGTCACCGACGACATGGGACGCGTCGCCATCCAGCGCGGCCCCATCGTCTATTGCATGGAGCAGTTAGATCAGCAAGCCGGCCGCACAGCCATTGAGTTCTACGGCTACTCAGCGCATCTCGCTGCTGATAGCAAGCACCACTTCGAGCCCGATCTGCTCGGCGGCATAGTCTCCCTCGAACATCCCGGAGCCTTCGCCAGCGTGCCCGCGTCCGAATCCCTGTATCAGGCAGGTCAGCCGTCCACGGTGAAAGCGGAAAACACGGCGCTCAAGCTCATCCCCTACTACGCCTGGGCCAATCGCGAAGACTCGTCCATGCAGGTCTGGATTCCTTACACGAGAGCCTGACCTATTGTTTGCCTCGCCCGGTAAGCTCGCGAATCAGGTCCACTTCATGCTGCCGGTAGGGCGTATCGTCCTGCCGGAAGACCTCGTGGAACCACACCGTCGGCTGGCTCTCGACATAAGGCTTCTGCCATGAATCCCACGGCAGATAGGTCTGAGTCTTGCCAGCCACCAATCCCCAGTTAATCGCGGCAACGTGATACTTCTTGGCAATCGGCAGGCTGTTGTCAAAGGTGCTGCCCGCGCCGCGCGCCATGTACTCCGTACAGATGATCGGCCGCCCGTAAGGCTGTAGCTCCTTGATGCGCGCCTCAAACCCCTCAGGCCAGCTGTAGTTATGAAAGCTGATCACATCCGACTCCGCGAGCTGTATCTTGGTCGTGGCGCTCTCGCGATCCGGATGCGACCAGTCGCCCTCCCACGCACCGCTGGTCAGCGGCTGCATTGGATGCTGGCTCCGCGCCCACGCGAAAGCTTTCGGCAGCAGCTTGTCCACCAGCTCTGCTTTGTTGGGAGCTTCGCCGGCCTTGCGAGACCCATTGCCATTGTCCGGCTCATTCCACACATCCCATGCGAGCACACGCTTGTCATTGGCAAAGGCGCCCACCACGCCCTTCACATAGGCTTCGAGCTTGGGCTCATATGCCGGGTCCATCAGTTCCTTTGCGCCCGGGCTTTGCACCCATCCCGAGTTATGCACGCCGGGAATCGGCGGGTGCTGCGGACCAAGCTTCGGATTCGGCTCCCAGCATGAATCGAACAGCACAAAGATGGGTCGGATGCCATGCCGGGAAGTGATCGCCAGGAACGCATTCAGCCGCTTCTTGAACCCCTCCGGGTCCTGCGCCCAAAGCTGGTCCTGCAAAAACACCCGCATCGTGTTCATGCCGATACTTTCAGCGAGCCCCAACTCTTTGTCGTTCAGCTCCGGGTTCCATGTCGCCGCCTGAAACATCTCCAGCTGATTGATGGCATCCGAAGGCACATAGTTTGCGCCTACCAGCCACGGCTGCTCGGCATACCAGGCGTTCGCCTTCTCCGCAGACCAGCGCCCGACGTCCTGCGCTCCGGCAGACACACAAGCCGCTCCAACAAGGGAGAGCACTGCTGAGAGCCCAACGATGGAAACGATTCCATTCAGACGCAAGACCAGCCTCCTCAAAAAGCACGAGAGCAAGTCTACAGCGAAACCAGAAGCCTGCGTAGCCTAATCCCTCAGCGCCCGCAGTCGCGCGCAGGCGTCATCGAGATCCACATCCTTCTTGGCAAAGCAGAATCGCAGCAGGTCTTCGCCATGCCCGTCACGGAAGAACGCCGATCCAGCCACCGCGGCCACGCCGGTCTTCGCCAGCAGCCATCGCGCTTTCAGAGCCGCATTCTCACCCTCAAGCCGGCTTGCATCCGCCAGAATGTAATACGCCCCGCGCGGAATATACGGCTTCATTCCGGCATCATCCAGCGCCGCCACAATCCGTCCTCGCTTGGCCAGGTGATCCGAAGCCAGCTTCCGATAAAACTCCGGCCCTAACTGTTCAAGCCCCGCTGCTGCTCCATGCTGAAAAGCCGAAGGAGCACAGACATAAGTCAGGTCATGAAAGTAGTTGATCGCGGGCAGCCATTTGGCATCCGCAATCACAAATCCCAGCCGCCATCCGGTCACCGAAAACGTCTTCGAAAACCCGGAGATCAAAATCGTCCGCTCGCGCATTCCGGGCAGCGTAGCCGGCGAAAGATGCTCCGCCTCGCCATAGACAAAGTGCTCGTAAATCTCATCGGTAAACAGAAACAGGTTGTGCTCAACGGCAATCTCCGCCAGCGCTTCCAGCTCCGCGCGCGTAAAAATCTTCCCCGCCGGATTCGATGGCGTATTGATCAGCAGCGCTCGCGTCTGCGGTGTCAGCGCATCCCGCAGCGCATCCAGGTCCAGCGTCCAGTCAGCGTCTGAAGTCACCGGAGCGTTCAACGGCACCAGCACCGGCTTCATCCTCAGCGACTTCAGCGTGCTCGCGTGGTATCCGTAAAACGGCTCAAAGAGAATGACCTCATCGCCCGGATTGAGCAGCGCCATCGCCGCCGCATGAAACCCGCCTGTCGCGCCGCTGGCCACCAGCACTTCGGTATCTGGATTTACCTCGAGCCCGTTGAACCAGCGCACCTTGTCGGCAATCGCCTTGCGCAGCCTCGCAATCCCATCCAGCCGCGTATAGATATTATGCCCCTCATGAATCGCCGCAATCGCCGCCTCTAAAACCGGAGCCGGGGCCTCCGTATCGCAAACTCCCTGTGCCAGATTCACACCGCCGATCCGGTCGCACTCCATCGTCATCGCGCGAATCTCAGACTGCATCGCCCGCGGCGCAAGCTCGCTCAGGCTCAGCTCCCGCCGAGCCGATTTTCCATCTTCCCGTACTCGCCCAGCCGCATCAGGAGTCAAAATCACAGCGTCCATAATCAAAGCCAGTCCCTTCGTATAGGAATCAAGGCTATACCACAACGCGTCACAATCCCAACCGCTTACGTTGCCCTTTTGGGCCCGTCTTAGGCCTTGAGGGCCGGGTTTGTAAATGTTACATTTGTGTTAAAATGAAGCTGCAGGAGCAGTTTCACCCCCGGCTCCGCACGATTGCACCCATGAACCTTTACATCATGCGCCACGCAGATGCTGGCGTCCCCCGCGAAAATCCCGTCCTCGACGCCAAGCGTGGCCTGGTCAAAGAAGGCAAGCAGCAATGCATGCTGATGGCTGGCGTCCTCACCGCCCTCAAGGCCCAGATCGACGTCATCGTCGCCAGCCCGCTCAAGCGCGCGCGCCAGTCGGCGCAGTTCGTCGCCACTGAGATCGGCTTTGAGTCGCCGATCCTCACCTCACCGGCGCTTGCTCCCGACGGCGATTTCCCGGCGCTTCAGCAGCTCCTTACCGAGCACGCCGGCCGCGAAGGCCTCCTGCTCGTAGGCCACAACCCCAACCTGCACCAGTTCCTTGCCAAGCTCATCTCCGCCAACGGAAATGGCAACGGCAATGGACACAATCACCTGCAAGGTGGAGGCAGCATTCGTCTACGCAAAGGCGCAATCGCCCGCGTTGACTTAGCTCGCCGTCCGGCTCAGTTGCAATGGCTCATCGACCCGCGCCTGGCCAAGATCATTCACGCCAGCGTGACAAAGAGCTCCCGCCCAAAGACTTCGCGAAAATAATCCGCCTCTTTGCGCAGCGACCAAAGCTCCAGCTCCGCGCCCGTCCGCCCCGGCTGCAGCTCCAGCAACACCCGCTTGGGATAGACCCGCGCCGCCACCCTCAGCACATCTGAAGCGCGATCCTGGTTCAGCGCCCTCGCCAGCCGCAACAGCACCACGCTCTTCTTCACATTCTCGTGCTCCTGCGGAGCGATATTGCGCATCGCCCGGTCACCGGGCTGTGGCCGCGTCTTGCCCAGGTAGCGCGCAATCGCCGATATGATCGTCCGCTGCTGCATCGTGTAGCCGTAGATTTCCGAGCTCGAAATGATGTACTGCGTGTGCCGGTGATGCCCCTGGTGATTGAGAAATTTCCCCGTCTCGCTCAGCATCGCAGCCGCAGCCAGCCAGTTTTCATATTCCGCCGGAAGCTTATGCAGCGCCGCCAGGTCACGGTAGAGCTGCGCCGTGTGATTTTTCACCGGCTCCACCTGGCGCAGATTCACGCCATAGCGTTTGGCCGTCGCCAGCACGCTCTCCCACTGTTCTTGCTCGAACTGCTGATGCGCTGAAGCCAGATCGTCCTTCTCCGCCAGCATCTGCGCCAGAATTCCATCCCGCAGCCCCAGATCCGAATAGCGAAATCCAACCAGGCCAAAGGTTTCCAGCAGCTCGGCATAAACTACTGCACCGGCTACGATAATCTCCGCCCGCTTCGGTCCGATCCCCTGCACCGCTGACCGCTGGTCCATGTTCATCTTGCGCAGCTTCGTAGCCAGCCGCCGCACCTGCTGCTGCGTCGTGATCTCCACCGGCGGAACCACAACAGACTTGCTGCTCTTTCCCACCGCCTTCGAAGCTCTGCCGGCTGTCCGCGTCCGTACAATCTTCACCGGCGCTTCCGGCTTCACCAGCGTCGTATGCGCCTCGGATAAAGCCGCCGCAGTTCCTGAAGTCGCAATCACCATCGGCGCCTGCCCGCTGCTCAACGCAGGGGAGAACCGCCGATGCGCCTTGCGCAACTCCCGCGCGATGAACTGCTTCATCCGCGCCAGCCCCTCTTCCGATGGCGGATCGACCGATAGAAACTCCTGCGTCAGCCGCACAGCGCCCAGCGGCAGGCTGACCGTGTCCTTAATCCGCTTGTGCTCGCTCAGCGTGATCTCACAGCTGCCGCCGCCGACATCCACCAGCATCACCTTGCCGCCAGCGCCGGCCTCGTTGGTGATCACCCCGCGATGGATCAACCGCGCTTCTTCCAGGCCGGAGATAATCTCGATCGTCCAGCCTGTCTCCGCCTTGGCCCAGGTCACAAAGGCCTGCGCATTGCGCGCATCCCGCATCGCCGCTGTCGCCACCACACGAATCTGGTCCGCGCCGTGCTCCTGCACCGCCCGCTGAAATCGCTTCAGCGCCCTCAGCGTCGTCGCCATCGCCTCCGGAGAAACCAGCCCCGTGTCGAAGACGCTCGCTCCCAACCGCGTAACTTCACGGTCCTCATGCAGTGTTTTCAGACGATGCGCAATGACTCGGGCAATCTTCAGCCGGCAGGAGTTCGATCCGATATCGACAGCAGCAAATGTGGCGGCAAGAGTAGGCATGCGTAGGCTCATTGGCGCGCTGCGGCCATTCGAGCCCACGCGGTCCTAAGCCAACAATACAACACCGGTGTCGGTAGATTTTCCGCCCACTGCTTTCGCATCGGCAGCGATTTCGGAGCTCTTCCCATTGCGTTCTGCTTGTGTAAAAGTCATGCAAATCATTCATCCCCAGCCTGAAACGAATCCTATTGCCTCTTAGCGCAGTCATATGGAGAGTCTTTTAGAACCGTTCATCGAGGAAAACATCTTTATGCCCAAAGCTCTGCCCTTTTGCGCCGCCGCACTTTTAATCTTCATTTCATCCTCCGCATCGGTATACGTCGCACAGGCACAGGAAAACTCGTTTGCTTCCTCTGTCGCTTTGCCCGACGCCCCTGGCTTGGTCCTGGCAAGTTCAGGCGGAGATTCCGATGCCGCCACTCTTCCGCAGAACCCCCCACCCCCGCAGTCCAGCACCCCTTCGAGCACACCTTCAGAAGACCAGCAACTCCACCAGACCAAGCGCATCCTGGGAATCGTCCCCAATTTCCGTGCTGTCAGTGCCAACCAGACCCTGCCCCCGCAATCAGCCAAAGAGAAGTTCATCACTGCGACGGAAGACTCCTTCGATTACTCCTCGATCGTCCTGCCTGCTGTCGTGGCTGGCTACTCGATGGCGACCGATCAGACGCCGGAGTTCCATCAGGGCGGTATCGGCTTCAGTCGATATCTCTGGCACAGTGTTGTCGATCAAACCGTCGAGAACTACATGGTCGAATTCGTCGTGCCCTCGATCACCCGCGAAGACACCCGCTACTACACCCTCGGCAAGGGTGGATTCAAGAAGCGCGCCGGCTATGCCCTCAGCCGCGCCGTGGTAACGCGGTCCGACTCCGGCAAAGAGACATTCAATTTCGGCGAAATCCTGGGAGCAGGCGGCGCCGCAGGCATCTCCAACCTCTACTACCCTTCGCCTGAGCGCACTTTCGGCAATACCGCGCAGAAGTGGGGCCTCAATGTCGGCATCGATGCAGCCACCTTCTTCTTCAAAGAGTTCTGGCCGGAAATCAATCGCACTGTGTTTCACAATCACGGCTGATCGCGTTTGAGGTTTTCATCTCCTCACGCAAAAAAATCAGGTGGTCGCGCCTCACAGTTTCGTGAAGAACAACCACCTGAAGTGCGGACGTTGGGGAGGGAACTTGCCGGAAGGCCCGGCATATCGCCGGGGCCTTCAATCCAGTTGAATTTCTAGCTGACGTTGCCGTTCAGCCCGTTGGGGAAGAAACCGCCCTTGGTTCCCGATGGGCTGGCATACACAATGTTGAGCACCTGCTGTGCCGTACGGCTGAAGCAGATGGTGTTCGAGTCGGCGTTCACAATTGTCGAAGCCGTAAACGTAGCGCTGGCGCCGTTCAACTCGTCCATCGTCGTGCCCAGTCCGATGTCGTCGTTGCCGGTGCCATCGAGCAGCGAACGCAGGTTGCTGATCTTGGTCGCCGTCGCTGCAATTCCTGCCGCGGGATTCGCCTGATCCATGCCGTACAGAACCGTACGAATCAGCCCCGCGTGATAAGCCTCAACGGCAAGAATGCCCGCCGCCGCCAGTAGGTTGGTCTTGCTGGTCAGCGCTCCGGCAGCGCCGTGATAGGCCGTGACACCGACATCTTCAAAGATGTAAGAGCCAAGCAGGAAGGCCACATCGCTGGCAAAGGGATCGAAGGCCGGCCCGATGCCGGCGGCCGCCGCTGCCGCATTGAAGCTGTTGTAGAGGTCGATATTTGGCTGAGCAACCGCGGAAGAACCGAGGGCTCCGCGCAGAAACGTCACATGCTTCTGCTCTTCGCTCGCAATCTCCGTCGCATAGTTCATCACCGCCGGAATGGTGAACGGAACCTGGCAGCTCGCCACGCCCGTCGGCTTTACCGTTACGGTGCCGCCGCCGGTTGCTGCAGTTCCAGCGCCAACGCCCAAGCCGATCTGGTCGATCGTCTTGCCCACGCTCGCCAGGGTATAGAACTCCGCCTCGAGATATTCGAGGTTGAGCGCAAAGTTGAGGTAGTCGGCGTCGGTGAGTGTTGCCGCTTCGGCCTTGGTGCTGCCTCCAAGGAAGAGGCCAGCCAGTGCTGTGCCGCCCATCATCACCATCCTGCGCCGGCTGGAGGCGATCACTTCATCGAGTACTTGTGTCTCTGTCGTTGCCATGATGTACCGTCCTTATCCAGCAGTGGTTTTGATGTTGCCGTTCAGGCCGGAGGGGAAAAACCCGCCGGAAGTCGCGCCGATCGTCGCCGTCGCATACACGATCTGCAGCACCTGGCTCGGCGTCCGCGAAAAGGCGATCGCTGTCGTGGGGTCGCAGGCTACGACTGTGGTTGCGCTCAGCGTGGTTTCATTCCCGCCGCCGAGTGTCGCGCGCAGCGCCGAAATCTGGTTAGCGTAGCCCACATAGGTAGCGCCGGCCTGCAGGACTAAAGCGCGAACTTCCGCCGCATGATAAGCCTCGACGCCCATGATTCCAGCCGCCGCGCCAAGGTAGGTCGTATTGGTCAGCAGCGGAGCAGCTCCGTGATACGCCGTCACGCCTACATCCTCAAAGACAAAAGCTCCTACCAGGAAGGCGTCGAAGCTGGCAAAAGGATTGAAGCTTGCTCCAATGCCCGCCGCCATCGCCGCTGCGTTAAAACTGTTGGTCAGGTCGATTGCCGGAGCCGAAACCGCCGCCGAGCCCAGCGCCGAGCGCAGGAAACGCACATGGTTCAGTTCGTCCTGCGCAATCTCATAGGCATATTCCATCTGGATTGCGCTGCTGAATGGAACCTGCGCCCCTCCAGTTACCTTGCCCGCTCCTGAGCCGGAGTCGGTCGCCGAAAGTCCTGAGCCCGTCGCGGCGAAGAGATAATAGGACGCCTCGAGATACTCCAGGTTCAGAGCGAAGTTGAGGTAGTCTGCGTCTGTCAGTGTAGGGTTCGTTGGTGGCGTGGTTACCGGAGGTCCGGGCTGTGGTTGGAAATGATTCTGGCATCCGACGGCTGCCAGCGCTGCTGCCGAGCCAGCTCCAACCATGAATATCCGCCTGCTGAGAGCTTTGCTGATGAGGTCATCTACGTTGGGCACTACCGCACCTCTTTCCGTTTCGGGTTAGGAGCTAGCTTGTTTCTGCGCCTGTTTCTGTGAGTGATGAGGCCGGTGCGAAGCCTGAGTCCAGGCGCACTCCCTCGCCATCTCTGGCTCGTATTCCATCTGGCCTGAGATCGATCTTTTTCTTGTTGCCCTTCCGGGCTATTCCACGTGGAGTACGCCGCATCCCCCGGCGCGGATTGGCGTTCCTCGATTTTCTTTCTGCGGTTTTCTGATGTCCTGTTGGTCCTGCGCAAACATCGCATCACAGGCCTAAGGCAGCCAAAGAAAAAGCGAGGAGCGCATCCGCCCCTCGCCTGATTACAAATCCTTAGTGAAGCTCCAGGCTCGATCGCCCAGCGTGTATTTCGTTAGGCTCGCACCGCCTCAATCTTCTTCACATGGATCAGCTTCGCCGTCTCATCCAGATTGCCCGTTACCATCACCGACCTGCCGGCAAAGGGCAGAGCCTTCGCGGCGTCATCCAGACGGTAGAGAGCGCCAGCCGCGCCCTGCAGCACGAATTCAGCTCCGCGCCGGATTACCTTTCCGGTATACATCGAATGTTGCGATTGCCCGGCAGGCGAAATCGGCGCCTTGGCCGCATCTTCAGTCGTCACATCGGTAGCCGGAGACCCTTGGGCTGTAACCTCCTGCGTAGATGCTGCCACCGAGTCATGGGGTCCGAGCTGTAGGGCGTACCCCGCATAGGCCAACATCGCGGCGATGGCAACCAGGGAAAGCGCGCCCTGCACGGTAATCGATTGATCATGCCCTCGCATCGCAACAAACCTCCAGCGGTCGATTCCGCTATGCAGTTGTAAAAATATGCACGCCGAGCGCCAAAGTATATTGACAGAAATAGAAGGACTTAACCTCGCCTCTGACCTGATCCGCATCGCCACCGGGAAAAATTTTCATAGTGTTGTGTAAAAGTCACTCATCCCGGGCATCGAAATCCTCAGAGTGCACGGCTGATATTCTGGAGTGTTCCAGGAAAGCCCGCTCAAAAATCATGACCGATCCTTCCAGCTCCGTTGCTCGTCCGGCCGTTCTTTCTGTGCGCATGGCCTGGGCGCTACTGCTGTTCATTTTTGCGACCATTTATCTTTCGTCTCTCCACACTCCTCCTTTGCTCGATGACGTGGACGCCTCCCATGCCCAGGCCGCGGCCCACATGGCCGAGACTGGCGACCTGATCACCTCCAAAGTGGACGGCATCCGCTATCTCGAAAAGCCCCCTCTTCCGTACTGGATCGTCGCCGGCTTCTACAAAGTTCTCGGCGAAAACGCCTTCGCCACCCACCTGCCCAACGCCCTCGCCGTCCTCGGCTGTGCGTGGCTGGCCTGGCTCTGGTGCCGCCGCGGCTGGGGAGACCGCGCCGCCCTATACGCCGCCCTCGGCACCCTTACCGCCTGTGGACCCTTTCTTTACACCCGCTTTTTCATCCCTGAGGCGCTGCTTACCTTCCTGCTGTTGCTTGCGCTCTACTGTTTGATCACCGGCCTCGAAAGCGCCCGCCCTGCCCGCTTCTACATCGCCTGGGCTGCGCTCGCTCTCGCCACACTGACCAAGGGACTCATCGCGCCGGTCTTCTTTTTCGCTGCCGTCATCCCGCTTGTCCTCCTCAGCGGTCAATGGCGGCGCTGGCGTCAGTTAAAGCCCATCACCGGCTTCCTGCTTTTTCTCGTCATCGCCGCGCCCTGGCACATCCTCGCCGGCCTGCATAATCCCGACCAGGGCCATCCCGTCGGCAACATCCCCACGCTCGGCAACGTTCATGGCTTCTTCTACTTCTACTTCCTCAACGAACACGTCTTCCGCTTCCTCGGCACCCGCTATCCTCACGACTACAGCCGCCTGCCGGAAGTGGTTTACTGGGTTCTGCCCATCGTCTGGACATTCCCCTGGAGCCTCTTCTTTCCAGCCGCGCTCATCGTCGCCTGGAGAACCCGTCACAACTGGCTCACCCATCTCCGCAAAGATGCCGGCCAGACCGTCGATTTCTATCTCGACCACGCCGTTCGCGAAGATGTCGCCAGCTACGTCTTCCGCCTCAAGTTCCGCACCCGCTCCGCTTGGCTGCTCGGCATCTTCGCCGCCTTCACCCTGGTCTTCTTCTCGCTTTCGAGCAATCAGGAGTACTACACCTGGCCGGCATGGATTCCACTCATCATGCTTACCGCAGCCATGCTCGCCAGCCTTGAAGAGGCCGCCGAAGAAGCACGGCGCACCAATCTCGAGTCCCGAGCTTCCGAGGTTCGCGTCGCCGGTTCTATCTGGATTCTGAATGCCCACATCCTCTACACCATCGTCGGAGCCGGCGTCGCCGCCGCGCTCTTCCTCGGCCTGTGGGAGTCGCGAAATCTCCCCTTCGTTTCAGACATCGGCACGCTGCTCGCCCATCGGAACATCGGCGACTATCAGCTTTCCATGTCCCACTTCTTCGACCTCACCGGCCCATCCTTCGCCGCACTGCGTCTGCCTGCCGCCCTCGCCGCTATCGCGCTGCTCATCGGCCCGGCCACCAGTCTCGGACTCCGCCTCACCCGCCGCAATGTAGCCGCCACCATCGCCATGGGCCTGACCTCTGCCACGTTCCTCGTCGCCGCGCACATTGCCTTCGCACGCTTCGAGCCCATGCTGAGTTCCCGGCAACTTGCTGACGCCATGCTGAAAGAAGCGACCCCGTTCGATGAATTCATCATCTTCGGCGATCAATCCGACGCCTCATCGGTGGTCTTTTACACGCACCGCTTCTTCGGCCGTCCCGCCCTGCTGGTCATGGAACGCTGCTCGCAGCACAACAACGGCTCATCTCTCATTTGGGGATCATGCTATCCCGACGCGCCCGACATCTTCCTCACCCAGGATGAGCTCGCAGCGCAGTGGGGCCACGGCCCGCGCCACTGGCTCTTTGCCCAGGACATCAACCGCTCCAAAGTCCAGCAGCTTCTTTCCGGACGCCTCACCCCGGTCGAGACCATCGCCGACAAAACCCTCTGGACCGACCGGCCTCTTTAATCAATATTGGCTTTTAGTGCTCGATTAAATAAAAGACCTGTCATCCTGAGCGAAGCATCTCGCAGTTTTATCGCGAGATGCGTAGTCTAAGGACCTGCGGTTCGCCCGATCCGGCAACACTGCGAAATTAGAGAATACCTGGGCAGAGCTGTCGTTGCTTTTCTTGCTGTCATTCCCGAAGGGAATCTGCTGTCCGGAATGTCCGAACAATCCTTAGCGCCCCTCCGGAGCAGGCACCATCACCGCATCGGGATCGACCTTCGGAATGCCAAAATGGCCGCTCAGATGAATCAGATCCAGCGGCCGAAGCTCGCAGGAGATTTGAATCACATTGACATTGCGATCGCCGCGCGTGAGCACCGTGATGCCGTCGATATCCATCCCAGAATTGTGCAGCCACAGATCGGTGATGGGACGTGGTTTCTGGTTGGCTCCCGGTTCGCGCTCATGCCCATCCACCAAATGCTGCCACCCGGCAGCGTGGTACTTAGCAACGATCGCGGCCAGCGAATCACGGTTATAGACAGCCGGCTCGGCATAGCGGTAGTAGTCGTACGAAATGCTCGAAAGAGCAGCCGCAGCACGCTTGGCATCCATCCCGCTTGACTGCAGCAGAACCTGCGCAGCCTGTAGCATCGAGCGGTCGAAGACAAATCCTGTGTGCGATGGCGGCTCGTCAGCAAGCGCGCTCAGCGATCGAGAAATATCCGGCGGCGCCTGGCTCTGTGCCGTTAAACCTAATGTAGAGAACGCGATGAGCAACGCAAAGGCGCAGGGGAGAAAACGCAGTCTGAGCATACACACGACTCCTGCCATCTCAGACACGATTTTCTGCCAGGAGTTCTGCGTACTTTAAAAATGGAAGAATGCGGCTCTTGCTTTCCTTGCTGTCATTCCCGCAGGGAATCTGCTGTTTGAGGCTGCCAGACAACCTCACACCAAAAAGAGTCGCCCTAGTTCACCGGATCACGCTGCCGCGTAGCCTTCACCGCCGATAGCAGTCCGACGCCAATCAGCACGATTCCCCCAGCCACCATCCAGTGTGAAGGCATATGCATCAGGTGCGCAGCATAAAGCAGTCCGGCAATCAAAATCGCGTAGCCAATCGCATACAGTGTGAAGGACATTCAGGACACTCCTTGTCTATCAATTGCCTTGGAGGCCGCGTCGAAAATCTGCGGCGAACTCCATTGTCCTTCTTCACCCGAAATACCGCTGTACAGAATGGCTCAAACCAATTTCGTTACTTTGCCGTTCGCTCTTCCTCCAGATACTCCACATACCCCAGCAGCGCGCCCCAATGATAGAAACGATCGCTGCTGCCAACATCGTCTCCCGTTCCCAGCATCGCGTTATAGTTCTCGTGAACGTGCCCCTTCTCCGTCCACTCCTTCGTAAATAGCCGGAACGACTTATCCGCAACTTCACGTCGTACCTCGGGTAAGTTGTAGTTACTTAACCCGAGATAGACAAGATAGTTCATTGGACCCCAAATCCGCCCCCGCCAGTAATTCTGGTCTGTAAATGCTTTGTCGTCTCGCGCAATCGCCGGAATCACCCACTCGCCCCAGAACTCCTTCGGATTCTTGAGATGCTTCTCGACCATAGCCTCAGCCTGCGCCTGCGTCGCAGCATGAGCCAGCAGGGGATAAAAATTCGTCGGCGAAAGCCGTGTCGAAAATTGCCCCGTATGCAAATCTTTGTTCAGAAAGATGCCGTGCTCATCGCTCCACAGCGTAGCCAACTTCTTGCTGTATCTATCGCTCCGTTCGTGTAACTCGCGTGCGTCATCCGTCTTCTGTAACGCATCGGCAATCTTAGCCAGCGCCTCGCAGTCGGCAATATACATACTCATCAAACCCACATCCGCAAACTCCAGCACATGCGTTTGCGAGTTATAAGTCGTGTCATCATACATAGGCGAGTTATCCAGCCCCGACTCCAATATCGCGCCGGCCCGCGTCCCCCGCGAATCGTCCTCCAGATTCTGCGGCTCATTGGCGCCATCGCTTCCCCATGCCAGATAGCCCTGAATATCCCGATGCTCCGCCCACCAGCGATTCCACTTCAGCAGCGGCGCATACGCCTCCTGCAGAAACCATCGCTCATGAAACCGCTCATAGATGCCCAGCACCGTAATCGCACCTACCGGAGGCTCCGACCGGTCCGAACTCTTCCATCCACCAGCCCGCGCATAGTTCGGCACAAACCCCTGCGAAGTCTCCTCATGCAGCGTCTCGATGGCATTCGCATACGCCAGGTCCTTGTCGCCGATTGCCGCCATCGTCGCCGCAAAAAACGTATCCCAGTCGAAGATCACATACCCGCCCCAGCCCACGCTCCAGTCACGGCTCACCGGCGAAACCACGCGCCCCTTGCTCGGCTCATAAATCGTGTCCCACCCCAGCGCCGTCTCAATCGCATCCAGTGTCGATCCACTCTTACCCGCTGCTTTGATCTTCGCGAGGTAAGCCTGATGCTGCCGCTCCACCGCAGCTTGAATCTCCTCCAGACTCCGCTTCTTGCCCGTGCTGACGCCAACTGCTTTCGTCAGCTCCGCCGCGAAATAAGCCCCACTCGCCGGAATCGCACCTCGCCCCGGACCACGATCTGCGTCGTGCTCATCGCCTTGTCGAGCGCATGTGCAATTCACCGTCAGAGCACCGGAATCCCCATGCGTCTCAATCGAATCCTTACGCTTCAGCGCCGTTCCCGGCCGGTCCCAGAGAAAATCCACCACGAACACCACCGTCGGCGGTACCGCAAACTTCTCCGTCTCCATGGGAGTAACCAGCAGCACCAGATCCGCGCCATCGCGCGCGCTCTGCACCCGCCACACATGCTTCTTCCACGTCACTTTGAGATCGGTATAGCTACCATCCCACGCATGCGCGCCGGGAAAAACCGTTCCCGCACCCACCGATGTCTTCTCCAGAAACCCATCCCCAAACTCCGTAGAGTTGTGCTTGAAATCCACATGAACAGCCAGCCCCTCCGGCAGCAGGACATGCGTCGTCATGCTGTTCGTGTCCCAGGTATTCCACCCCTGCGCCAGCCGATGCTGCACCGCGGCGTACTCTGTCGAAGCTTGTTCCGGAGTCTGCGCCTTGACGCTTTGAGAATCATTGACAAAGAGGACAATCGAAAACCCAACGCAAGCGACCGCAAGCATTTTTTTAGCAAACCTGAGCATGCACGCTATCCTCAGACACCAGCCACCCAATTGACAACCGAAACCGCATGCCCGAAGTTTGGCACAGTTTATTTATGATGGAAGATAGCTCCCGTGTAAGAAGGCTGAGGCAGACGAAAGCGTAATGACAGTGGGTCACATCTTAGGAATCGCCCTCAGCGCCTTTGCCGTCTTCGGAGTCGTCACCTCCACAGTCTTCAGCTTCCTGGTCGTTGCCGGTGTTCAGCGCTTCCGCCGCATTCCCGCCTCTCTGCCCAATCCGCCGTACCTGCCGCCGGTAAGCGTGCTCAAGCCGCTACATGGCGACGAGCCCGACCTAGAAGCCAACCTCACCAGCTTCTTCGAGCAGGAATATCCCGACTACGAAATCCTCTTCTGCGCCCGCCACGCGAACGACAAAGGCCTGGAGATCGCGCGTAAGGTCGCAGCGCGCTTTCCCAACGTTAGTTCGCGCATCCTCACCTGCGGCGAACCACCCTGGCCCAACGCCCGCACCTTCTCGCTCGAAATCATGCGCCGCGAGGCCCGCAACCAGATCCTGGTCGCCGGAGACAGCGATGTCCGCGTCGGCCGCGATTACCTAGCCTCTGTCGTGCAGCCCATGCGCGACCCCGGCGTCGGCATGGTCACCTGCGTCTATCGCGGAGTTACCCGCCACGGCCTCTGGGCCCAGCTTGAGGCTATCGGCATGTCTGTCGAAATGACATCTGGAGTACTCACCGCAAACCTCCTCGAAGGCATGCAGTTCGCCCTCGGCCCATCCATGGTCATGCGGCAAAGTTCAGTCGAAAAAATCGGCGGCTTCGAAAAAGTTGCCCAGTATTACGCCGACGATTTCGTCCTCGGCAACTGGATCGCTCAGACCGGCGAAAAAGTCATCCTCTCTCCCTACATCATCGAGCATCACATCCTCAACGCGAGCCTGAAAAGCAGCCTTGCCCATCAGCAGGGCTGGGCTACCAGCACACGCTTCTCCCGCCCCATGGGCCACCTTGGGGAAGTGCTCACCTACGCCATTCCATTCGGCATGCTCGGCATGCTCTCGCTGATCTCCCTGGGTCACCCCTGGCTGGGGTTAGGCGTGCTGGGCATCACGGTGTTGGATCGCCTGATGCTGTGTGTGCTGGTTGCGGGTATGGTGGTTCATGACCGGGCAGCGCTGCGCCGGCCCTGGCTTTATCTGCTGCGCGATTTCATGGGGTTTTGCTTTTGGGTGCGCAGTTACGCCGCAGGAAACCGGGTCGGCTATCGCGGGGAGCTTTATGAGCTCCTCTCCGAAGGCCGCCTGCGCAAACTGGAGCCCGGAGCCTGATTTGCTTCAGCCCTTACGCCCTGGCGCCGCCTTGGGCACAATCATCGGCTTGCGCAGCGGCACCATAGCCGATTTCGAAGCCGTCCCAGCCGCCTGCGACATATGCGTCAGCATCTCCGACCGGACATACTCGACGAAGTTCTGCATCTGCCGATTCATCTCTTCCATGCGCTCCCGCATCTGCAGGATGATCGCGATACCGGCGATGTTTACGCCCAGGTCGCGCGCCAGATTCAGAATGAATTCCAGCCGCTCGATGTCCTCATCGGTATAGAGCCGCGTGTTGCCTTCCGTCCGCGATGGCTTCAGCAGACCCTCGCGCTCATACAGCCGCAGGGTCTGTGGGTGAATGTCATACATCTCGGCCACCGCCGAGATCATGTACGCGCCTTTGGCTTTCCGTTTCGCTGTCATGGCATTCGCTTAGAGTTTATCGAACAAAGTCACTCTCGGGTCCTGATTATTCAGCTTGGCGAACTCCCGCAGTATCTCCTTGCTGCGTTCATCGTTCAACTGCGGCACCACCACATCGACCGTAACGATCTGATCGCCGCGCTGTCCCGGTACCGAAGCATTCTCCACGCCCCGCTCTCGCATGCGTAGTTTCTGCCCACCCCGCGTCCCCGGCGGAATGCGCAACTGCGCCCGCCCATCGATCGTCGGCACATCCACCTTCGCGCCCAGCGCCGCCTCAGCCACCGTAATCGGCACATTCAAATGAATGTCGTCCCCAACGCGGCTGAAAACCGGATGGCTGCCGGTGCGCACGATCACGTAAAGATCGCCATTCGGGCCGCCGCTCAGGCCGGCATTTCCCTTGCCCTGCAGCCGAATCCGCTGCCCGTCGCGCGTCCCAGCCTTGATGCGAAACTCGATTGACTCCGTCCGATGCACCAGCCCCTCGCCATGGCAAGTAGGGCAGGCATTGGAGATGCGCCCTGACCCTCCGCAGCGCGGGCAGGGAATATTGAACTTCATCCGACCGCCCATCTGCGTCACCTGGCCGGTCCCGCTGCACTCCGGGCAGGTCATCGGCGCGCCTGAGGATGCCTGTCCATGGCAGGTGGGGCAAACCTCCTGGCGATGAATCTCGATGCGCGCATTGCCGCCGCGAATCGCCGTCCAGAACTCAACCGGCGCCTGGTATTCGAGATCGGTTCCCGGCTCCGGCCCGCGCTGACGCTTCTGCTGCCCTTCATTCCCCGTGAAAATGCCCGAGAAAATGTCGCGGAAGCTGCCCCACGACGCCGATCCAGCGCCCTGCGCACCCGGTCCCCCGGTCTGCCCCGGCGTGCCGCCAAAGCCCGAAAAATCAAAGCCGCCAAAATCCACCGGAGGTGCATTCCTCGCATTCGCCTGCTGACGCGCGTACGCCTCGGCCGTAGCCGGGTCGATCTGGTCGGAGTAGAAGCCTACCTGGTCATAGACCTTGCGTTTCTTGTCGTCCGACAAAATGTCGTTGGCCTCGGAGATTTCCTTGAATTTCTCTTCAGACTTCTTGTCGTTGGGATTCACATCGGGGTGATATTTACGCGCAAGCTTGCGAAACGCCTTGCGAATCTCATCCGCAGTCGCTGTCTTTTTCACGCCCAGCGTGCCGTAATAATCCTTGTTCTGTGTCGTTGCCATATCTCTTATAGCTCAATTCCGTGCGTCTTCTGGTCCATTCCCTATCATCGGCGATTTGTCTGTCTAAGAGACTCCTCATCGCAAACTGACGACAAGTTATGCAATCGCTCTCGGTTCTTCGTCTCTCTGCGTGGCTTTCAGTGGACGGGGACGAATCTCTTTTCGAATGACATTTCCGGCCACGTCGGAAGCCGACTCCAGGTCGAAATCCATCTGCAGTCCCATCCAAAACTCAGGCGACATGTTGAAGTACCATGCCAGCCGTAATGCCGTATCCGCCGTGATGCCTCGCCGTTCCCGAACGATCTCCGAAATCCGAGTTACCGGAACGCGCAGTTCCATGGCCAGAGCATTTGCGGAAAGGCCGAGGGGCTTCATGAATTCCTCGCGCAGCATTTCGCCAGGATGAAGCGGCGGCATCAACGCGCCTTCTTCAAGCTCTGGCTTAGTAGTGATAGTCGACGATTTCGACATTCCAAGCATCGCCATCTCTCCATTCAAAGCAAACTCGCCATTGGTCGTTAATACGGATGCTCCACTGGCCTTCGCGGTCGCTTTTGAGCGGTTCCAGCCGGTTTCCCGGCGGCGAACGCAGCTCCTCAACCTCAGAGACTCTATGAATCTGCCGCAGCTTTCTAAAAGCGACCCGCTCAAACGCTGAATAACGCCGGCTATGACGATGGTGAAATACCTGCTCGGTTTCCTTGTCGGCGAAGGAGCGGATCATGTTTAACGTTTATCGTAACACGGGAAGCGTTAAATCGCAACCGCCCAAAACCGTGAACTAGCCCATGCGAAGCCTCACCTCCGCCCAAAAACAGAAGCCCCGGCGCAAACCGGGGCTTCGTCTTTCCGCAAAGGGAAGGCTTAGTAGCGATAGTGATCCGGCTTGTATGGCCCTTCAACCGCCACGCCCAGATAATCCGCCTGCTTGGGAGTCAGCGTAGTCAGCTTCACGCCGATCTTCTCCAGATGCAGCCGCGCCACTTCCTCGTCCAGCTTCTTGGGCAGCACGTAGACACCGATCTTGTAGGTGTCCTTGTTGGCCCAGAGGTCGAGCTGCGCCAGCGTCTGGTTGGCGAAGCTGTTGCTCATCACAAAGCTCGGATGGCCAGTTGCGCAGCCCAGGTTCACCAGCCGTCCCTCAGCCAGCACGAAGATCGCGTGCCCGTCGGGGAAGGTGTACTGGTCTACCTGCGGCTTGATGTTGAGCTTGGTCACACCCTTTTCTGTGTTGAGCTGGTCCATCTGAATCTCGTTATCGAAGTGGCCAATGTTGCAGACGATCGCCTGATCCTTCATCAGCTTCATGTGCTCGAGGGTGATGATGTCCAGGTTGCCGGTGCAGGTGACATAGATGTCGCCGCGCCCGAGGGTGTCTTCGATAGGGGTGACTTCGAAGCCTTCCATTGCCGCTTGCAGCGCATTGATCGGGTCGATCTCGGTCACGATCACGCGAGCGCCCATGCCGCGCAGTGAGTGTGCCGAGCCCTTACCCACATCGCCGTAGCCGCAGATGACCGCAACCTTGCCCGCAACCATCACATCAGTAGCGCGCTTGATGCCGTCGGCCAGCGACTCGCGGCAGCCGTAGAGGTTGTCGAACTTCGACTTGGTCACCGAGTCGTTGACATTGATCGCCGGAATCAGCAGCTTGCCCTGCTCCAGCATCTTGTACAGCCGGTGCACGCCCGTCGTGGTCTCTTCCGAAACGCCGCGCCACTCCTTGGCAACCTTATGCCAGTGCTGCGGATCATCGGCATAAACCTTCTTCAGCAGGTCCTTGATCACCTGCTCTTCATGGCTGCCAGAGGCCGAATCGACCCACTTGTCGCCATCTTCGAGCTCAACGCCCTTGTGGATCAGCAGCGTGACATCGCCGCCATCATCGACCACCAGCTGCGGCCCGAGTCCACCCTTGTGAGCGAGCGCCTTGTAGGTGCAGTCCCAATACTCTTCGAGCGATTCGCCCTTCCACGCGAAAACCGGCACGCCGGCGGCAGCAATCGCCGCCGCAGCATGATCCTGCGTGGAGAAGATGTTGCAGCTCGCCCAGCGAACATCCGCGCCCAGGTCCACCAGCGTCTCGATCAGCACCGCGGTCTGGATCGTCATGTGCAGCGAGCCGGTTACGCGAACGCCTGCCAGAGGCTTCTGCGCAGCGTACTTGTTGCGAATCGAAACCAGTCCCGGCATCTCGTGCTCGGCGATGGTGATTTCCTTGCGGCCCCAGTCAGCCAGAGACATGTCTGCGACCTTGTAGTCGGTGATCGCGGTTTCAAGTACGGAAGTTGCCATGCAGATTCTCCTTGTCCTTCTCTTGCGGTAATCTCAATCACGTATCGTCAAATCGTGATATATTGATATGTATCAGAATACCTCTATGGCGTCAATTGTGCCCTCACTCATAAAGGTCCTCAAAGTCGTAGCCGATCCCAACCGGCTGCGCATTCTCCTGCTTCTCCAGGGCGAAGAGCTTTCCGTCGCTGAGCTGCAGGAGATTCTCGCTATGGGCCAGAGCACCATCTCGACGCATCTCTCCCAATTGAAGCAAGCCGATCTCGTCGAAGACCGCCGCACCGGAAAGAACAGCCTCTACAGCCTCAGGATAGACGCGGAACACGACATTCTGCTCGATCTGTTGAAGCAGGCGAAGAACGAAATTCCCGAAGCGGCAACCGATCAGGCAGCCATGCGCCGCGTCGTCAAAAAGCGCCAGGACCGCATGCGCACCTTCTTCGACAGCGTCGCCGGCCGCCTCGGCAAGGATTACGTCCCCGGAAAATCCTGGAAGGGCGTCGCCGAAGCCCTGCTGCGGCTGATGCCTCCCATGGTCATCGCCGACCTCGGCGCCGGCGAAGGCGCATTCGCCCTGCTGCTTGCCCAGCGAGCCACGAAAGTCATTGCCGTCGACACCTCCGCGAAGATGATCGAAGTCGGCCGCGAACAGGCACAGCGTCATGGCGTCACCAACGTCGAATACCGCCTCGGCGATATGGAAGAGCTGCCCATCGACGATGCCTCCGTCGACCTGGTCTTCTTCTCGCAATCTCTGCACCACGCCCTCCATCCCGAACGTGCCGTACACGAGGCCGCGCGCATCCTCAAGCCCACCGGTCGTATCGTCATCCTCGATCTCGTCAAGCACCGTTTCGAAGAAGCCCGCGAACTCTACGCCGATGAGTGGTTGGGTTTTAGTGAGGCAGAAGTAGAAGCCCTGTTGGAGAAGGCCGGCTTCCAGAATGTGCAGGCTTCCGTAGTGCATAAAGAAGCCGAAACGCCGCAGTTTCAGACGCTGCTGGCCGTCGGAGATAAGGCCGCACCTCTGTAGGATAGGAAAAAGGGCTGCTGAGCCTCGCAGTACTTTGCAGCATCTAATGTTTAAGGGGCCGAGCCATGGTCGCAACAACCGGAACGGGCGAACAGGGAACCGGCAGCGAGCCAGTCAGCCTCTCTTCGAGCCAGCGCATGTTGATTCTCAAGGCCCTGAGTGATCCTCGCCGCATGGAAATCATCGAGCGCCTCAGCAGCTGCAACGACTGCGGAGCCTGTTCCGATATGCGTGAATGCCTGCCCATCTCCGCGGCAACGCTTTCTCACCATCTCCATGAACTCGAAACCGCAGGCCTCATTACCATCGAGCGCGAAGGCAAATTTGCCCACCTCTCCCTGCGCCGCGATGTCTGGCAGTCGTTTCTGGCCGACCTCGGCCGTCTCTAATTAGTCGTCTCTAATGATTTGCCCGCCTCTGATTTTTTGTTAAAACCTCGCTCCCGGATGGTCTTTTCCACAGCCTGCCTGAATCCTACCTGCGGCAATCCCATCAATTAGGCGGTTGTCGAAACGTCGAAATGAAGTCGAGACAATTTCGATCCACGATTTGGGTCCAAGGAGATAGGCATCATGAGCAAGCTTGCAGGAAAAGTCGCGCTGGTCACCGGCGCATCCAAGGGAATCGGCGCTGCAATCGCCAAAGAACTGGCCGCCAACGGCGCCGCAGTTGCCGTCAACTACTCGAGCAGCAAAGCCGAGGCCGAAAAAGTTGTAGCCGGAATCATCGCCGCCGGCGGCAAGGCTGTGGCAGTTCAGGGCAGCGTGGCCGAGCCCGAAGCGATCGGGCCCATGGTCGAAGCCGCGGTCAAGGAACTTGGACCGATCAGCATATTAGTCAACAACGCCGGTGTGTACGAATTCTCGCCCATCGAGACCATCACTCCGGAGCATTTCCATAAGCAGTTCAACATCAATGTGCTCGGTCTCCTGCTTACCACCCAGGCCGCGTTGAAGCACTTCGATCCCAACGGCGGCAGCATCATCAACATCGGCTCGGTCGTGGCCAAAGGAGTCGCCACAGGCTCGGTCTATAGCGCAACCAAGGGAGCAGTAGACACCGTCACCTTTGCTCTTGCTCAGGAACTGGGCGCACGCAATATCCGCGTCAACTCAATCAATCCAGGCATGATCGAAACCGAAGGCCTGCACTCGGCCGGCATCGCAGGCAGCGACTTCCAGAGGCAGGTCGAATCGCGAACTCCCCTCGGCCGCATCGGCCAGCCGCGCGACATTGCGACAGCAGTTGCGTTCCTAGCCTCCGATGATTCCGGCTGGCTGAACGGCCAGGCCATAGAAGCAGCCGGCGGCAGCCGCCTGTAATCCAGCAAACCGGGTGCCCCAGGTCTTGCATCTGAGACCTGGGCCCTATTCGTGCAAAAGCACGAACCGCCTCTTTTCAGCCTTTCCTGCCAGCGATTCCGCCGCCTCTAAAAAAAAAAACGTTGTCAGCCTGAGCGAGCAAAGCGAGTCGAAGGATCTGCTTTTGTCTTTGTCTTTCTTTCTGTCATTCTCGTAGGAAACCTACTGTCCCGCCCAAAACTTTTCCACAGCCTTCCTGAATCCTAAGCCACATCGTCACATCAATTAGACGGTTGTCGAAATGTCGAACTGAAGTTGAGCCGACTTCGACCCGAGGAGATTGAGAATCATGAGCAAGCTTTCAGGTAAAGTCGCACTCGTAACTGGAGCGTCCAAGGGTATTGGAGCTTCCATCGCGAAGGAACTGGCTGCCAATGGCGCGGCCGTTGCAGTCAACTACTCCAGCAGCAAGGCCGAGGCGGAGAAAGTCGTCGCCGACATCAAGGCCGCCGGTGGCAAGGCAATCGTGGTCAAGGGCAGCGTAGCCGATCCCGATGCGATCGGTCCCCTGGTATCGACCGTAGTCAAGGAGCTTGGCCCCATCAGCATTCTGGTCAACAACGCCGGTGTCTATGAGTTCGCCCCCATCGACGCGGTAACGCCGGAGCACTTCCACAAGCAGTTCAACATCAACGTGCTGGGCCTGATACTTACCACCCAGGCGGCTCTGAAGAGCTTCGACTCCAACGGCGGCAGCATCATTAACATCGGTTCTGTGGCGGCGGATGGCGTAGGTACTGCTTCCGTCTACAGCGCCACCAAGGGCGCGGTTGACTCCGTTACCAAGGCTCTCGCCCAGGAACTCGGCGCAAAGAAGATTCGCGTCAATGCGCTTAATCCCGGCATGGTTGAAACCGAGGGCGTACACGCCGCCGGCTTCATCGGCAGCGACTTCCACAAGGATGTGATCGCCCGCACCCCGCTCGGCCGCATCGGTCAGCCCAAAGACATCGCAGACATCGCGGTCTTCCTCGCCTCCGATGAGTCCACGTGGGTCAACGGACAGACCATTCAGGCCGCTGGTGGCAATCGCCTGTAAGGTCCACCTTCACAAGCTGCAGCAAGCAAAAGCCCCGCGCCTCCTTTCAAAGCACGGGGCTTTTGGTTTTTCTTGCTAAGTCAGCCCTCAACCCCGCTCAGCCTCCAGCAACCGCCGTTTACGCTCAACACCCCAGCGATACCCAGTCAGCGATCCCGAAGCCCCAACCACCCGATGGCAGGGAACCAGCACCGCGACGCGGTTCGTAGCGCAGGCTCGCGCCACCACACGAGTCGCCGCAGGATTTCCCAAATCCGCCGCCAACTGGCTGTAGCTTTTCGTCTCTCCCGCCGGAATCTCCTGCAGCGCCTTCCATACCTTCAGCTGAAATGCCGTCCCGCGCAGATCGAGCGGCAACATACCCGATTTCGTAGTGTTCTTTGATCCTGCAACAATCGCCGCGACCATCTCCGCAAGCTGAGGATCGGCAACAATCTCCGCCGCTGGAAACTCCGCCCGGAGCGACTCTTCGGCCTGCGCGGAAGAATCTGTTAAAGCCAGCCAGCAGATGCCGCGCTCCGTCGCTCCGACCACAATCCATCCCAGCCCGGCAGCCTCGGCAACCGCAAAGCGAATCCGCTCGCCGCGTCCGCCGGCAACAAACCGTCCTGGCGTCATCCCCAACGGAGCCTGCTCGTAGACACGGCTCGACGAGCCATATCCGGCCTCGTAAATCGCCTCGGTCACGCTCGCGCCCTTCTGCAGCTGATCCCGCAGTCCATTGGCACGCAGAGCGCGCTGGTACTGAGCCGGCGTCGCGCCCATTTCTTTCTTGAACAGCCGCTGCGCCGTAAAAGGGCTCATCTTCACCCGCCGTCCCAGCTCGGCCAGTGTTACTGCCCGGTCAAGATTGGCGGCTAGATGCGCACACATCCGCGCTACCGGCGACGGCCCGACAGGCTCCTCCGGCTTGCAGCGCTGGCAGGCTCGGAACCCGCCAGCCTGAGCGTCTTCAACAGTCTTGAAAAACCGGGTGTTCGACCGCAGCGGCATGCGGCTGGCGCAGCCTGGTCTGCAGAATATGCCGGTCGTCTCGACCCCGTAGAAGAACTTCGCCGCCTCATCGCGAGCGACTAGTTGATCCCACGCGCGGTCTTCCCAGGCTTTATCCTGCCAGCTCTGTTGGTTGTGAATACTGTGTTTCATTGACATCGGGTGAACGGTCTGGAGCGTCTCGGTGATCATCATAGAGACAATCTTCGCGCCGATCGCCTCAGAACACACTCCGCATCTTGCGAGCAATTCAGAAACTTGAACTTCCTAGGTTGATGAAGACCCTCTGTTTTCTGAAAGTGCTTTTGTGGTTTGAAGGGTACGGGCTTCAGCCCGTACATAAATGCCACAGAATCAAGAGGGCTTTATCCCCGGAGGGGCGAGATCCATCCGTTCTGCAGCTTCGTCAGCAGTCTGATTTAATGAAGATCATTTCGCGTATCCCGAAATTGTTCCACGCAGCCCAGTGAGCCAGAATTCCCATTCGCTGCGCCAAGGCACAAAAGCCCATAATTCAAGGCAAAGTCAGCTTGCTGAAAACAAAGAGCTTTCAACAAACTTCGCCACGAGCTTCCCATTCACTGAATTGTTCCACGTAGAACAATTTGGAATCAGCCCAAAGACCAGCCAAAAAACGGCTCAGGCATCCAGCTTTTTCGCCACCAGCTCATTCAGCAGCGCGGGATTGGCCTGTCCCTTGGACGCGCGCATCACCTGTCCGACAAAGAATCCAGCAACCGTCTTCTTGCCGCCTTTGTACTGCGCCACCTGCGCCGGATTGGCGGCAATCACCTCGTCGATCAGCTGCTCGATCGCGCTGGCGTCGGTAATCTGCTGTGGCTTTTCGCGCTCATAAACAGCAGGGAAGTCCTCGCCCTTTTCAAAGCTGATGTCGAAAAGCTGCTTGAGCTGCTTGGAACTGATTTTTCCATCTTCCACCAGATCGGCAGCTACTACGAGCCCGGACAGGGAAATAGGCGACGCTTCCAACTCCAGCCCCGCAGCTTTCAGACGTCCGCCCAGCTCGCTCAGCAGCAGATTGGCGACGCGGCGCGGAATCTTCGCCGTGCGCGCTACAGCCTCAAAACGATCTGCAAACTCACGCGTCGCAGTCAGCGTGTGAGCGTCCTGCTCGGTCAGTTCGTACTCGGCAATCATCCGCTTGCGCCGCGCCTCCGGCAGCTCCGGCATGGTCGCCGCAATCTCCGCCTGCCACTCTGGCGAAACAATCAGCGGCGGCAAATCCGGCTCGGGAAAATAGCGGTAATCGTGGGCCTGCTCCTTCGAGCGCATGGAGTAGGTGCGGCCTTCGGCCTGGTTCCAGAGCCGCGTTTCCTGGATCACGCGTCCGCCGGATTCGACAACTTCGATCTGGCGCTCAATCTCGTACTCGAGCGCCGACCGGATATAGCGGAAGCTGTTCACATTCTTCACTTCCACCTTGG
Organism: Acidobacteriaceae bacterium; assembly: GCA_036271955.1. Lineage (GTDB taxonomy): Bacteria > Acidobacteriota > Terriglobia > Terriglobales > Acidobacteriaceae > Acidicapsa. The sequence continues at coordinate 30,823 of DATAZR010000025.1, read as the reverse complement.
TGCCGAATGTCTTCGAACCGCGCGGCATCACGCTCACATTGGCATCACAGCGCAACGAGCCTTCTTCCATATTGCAATCGGAAACCGCCGCATATAGCAGGATTTCCTTGAGCTTGGTGAGATACTCATAAGCCTCGTCGGGAGTGCGTAGATCCGGCTCCGAGACGATCTCCACCAGCGGAGTTCCGCAGCGGTTCAGGTCCACATACGTGCGCGTCGCCGAGTCAGCAAACCCGTCGTGAATGCTCTTGCCCGCGTCCTCTTCCATATGCGCGCGCGTCACACCGATGCGCTTACGCCCCAACGACATGGACCCGTCGTTGGGGACCCCGTCTTGGCTGCCATCGGCGGTTGAGATGTCGATCCAGCCATGCTCGGCAATCGGTTTGTCGAACTGCGAAATCTGGTAGCCCTTGGGCGAGTCGGGATAGAAGTAGTTCTTGCGCGCAAAGATCGACTGCTCGCGAATCTGGCAGTTGAGCGCAAGCCCGGTCAGCGTAGCAAACTCCACCGCCTTGCGATTCAAGACTGGCAGCGCCCCCGGCAGACCCAGGCAAACCGGGCAGATGTGAGTATTCGGCGCGGCGCCAAAGTGATTGGCGCAGCCGCAGAATGCCTTGGTCTCAGTCAGCAGTTGCACGTGAACTTCAAGCCCGATCACGGGCTCATATTTCGCCAAAACGTCAGGGCTCAAAGCAGCGGTAGCACTCATGGTTAACTACGATTTTAACAGTGGACTGGCCTGACGCGGGTTTGCAGGATAGAGCGATCCATCAGGATGCGGAGAGATTCAGTGCAATCGGATGCTTTGGCTGATACAGGCCGATTGAGCCGCCGCCGGGAAGTTGAATTGCGGTGAGTGAACCCCAGCGCTCTTCGTGAACTTCGGAGCACGCGACACCCTTCGCTGTGAGTCTTGCTATCTCACCGGTCAGATCGTCGCACATGAGATAGAGCTCATGGCAATTGTTCTCGTCGGCGGGATGAACTGCCAGCTCCGATGGTGGAAGCGCAAAAATCAGCCAGCCGCGGCCTGCATCGACCGATGAAAATCCCAGCACGTCACGTAGAAATGCGCGGTCGGCTTCTGCGTCGCGGCTGTAGATGATTGTGTGTGCGCCAAAGATCATGTGCGTATCTCCTGAGTGCGATGGACGATCATTCCGCTGCTGGATCTACTTCATAAATGGTGAGCGAAATCCGCTGCCACGATAGGTCTTTTGATACGGGTGTTGCAAGCGACGGTCAGCCTCGCCTGGGCGAGTACAATCGCGTCATGCTGAACTCTGCTATTCGCTCCCTTGCTATATTCACTGTGATTGCCATCTCCGCTGCCTTGCTGCCGGCGCAGGCTCCGCAGATCGTGCCGATTCCTGCGACCGACCGCACCGAAGCTATCGACATCTTCAAGCAGCTCATCGAGATCAATACCACGGACACATCGCTGGGCAATGTGACCAACGGAACGACTGCGATGCAGAAGCGCTTTCTCGATGCCGGCTTTCCCGCGAGCGACGTGCATCTGCTTGGGCCCGACCCGCGCAAACAGAATCTCGTGGTCCGGATACATGGCACGGGCGGCGGCAAGCCGGTGCTCTTTCTCTGCCACATGGATGTGGTCGAGGCGCTGCCCAAGGACTGGCATACCGATCCTTTCAAATTCATCGAGAAGGACGGCTACTACTACGGGCGCGGCACGCAGGACATGAAGGACTCCGACGCCACGCTGGTCGCGACTTTTCTGCGCCTGCATCGCGAGGGCTACAAGCCGCAGCGCGACCTGATCCTCGCGCTTACAGCGGATGAGGAAGGCGGCATGTATAACGGCGCCAAGTGGCTGGTTGAGAATCATCGCGATCTAGTCGATGCTGCTTTTGTTATCAACCCCGACTCGGGAGGCATCGATCTTGTCGATGGCAAGCCTGTCGTCGCCGATGTCGAGGCCACGGAAAAGGTCTACGCCGACTACCAGATCACAGCCAGCAACCCCGGCGGCCACAGTTCGCTGCCTCGGCCGGACAATGCCATTTATGAGTTGACCGCTGCGCTCACCAAGCTTGCCGCATACAGCTTTCCCTTTGAGTTGAACGGAGTTACACGCGCGTATTTTGAAGCGCTGAGCAAGAAGGAGAGCGGTCAGGCTGCAGAGGACATGCGCGCGATTCTCGCTACTCCGCCGGATATGGCGGCAGCTGCGCGATTGTCAGCTCAGCCCGGTTTCAACTCCAACTTCCGCACCACCTGCGTTGCCACGCGGCTGAGTGGAGGCCATGCCAACAATGCTCTGCCGCAGACGGCGCAGGCCAATGTGAATTGCCGCATCTTCCCCGGCCACTCGCCGGAGCAGATTCGCCAGCAGTTGATCGAGCTTTTCGGCGACGCAAAGCTTTCGGTCAAGTATGTTGCGGATACGGGCGTGGTCACCGATACCGCTCCTGAGCGCAAGGCGATTGTGCCGCCTCCGCCGCTGCCTGAGGTCTTTGATCCGCTGACCGCACTGGTGAATGAAATATGGCCGGGCACCCCAGTGACTGCGATCATGGAAAACGGTGCGTCGGACTCGATCTACTTCGCGCAGGCCGGCATTCCTTGCTATGGGTTTTCAGCTATCGCGCTCGAACGCAGCGATGTGCGCGCGCATGGGCAGGACGAGCGGCTTCCAGTTGGGTCGTATCCGAAGGCGCTGCAGTTTTTTTACGCTTATACGAAGGCGCTCGGCGGGAAGTAATTTAGCGAAGCTGGAGTCAGGCTAAGGCTGGAATTATGCCAATTCCAGCTCTCGCTTCGCTTCGGCAAAGCATCGCACTGCAAACTCCAGCTCATGCCGCGAGTGCGCAGCGGAGATCTGCGTGCGTATGCGCGCCTTGCCCATGGGCACCACCGGATATGAGAACGCTACGACATAGACGCCCTTGGCCAGCAGCAGCTCAGCCATGCGTACAGCTGTCGTTGCTTCGCCGAACATCACGGGCACGATGGGATGCTCGCCGGGCAGGATGGTGAATCCCTCATTGGTCATGGCTTCGCGGAAGTAGCTTGTGTTGTCGTGAAGGTGTTCACGCAGCTCCTCCGACTCAGCAACCAGATCGAGCACTTTCAACGATGCGGCCACGATCGGCGGCGCTACTGAATTCGAAAACAGATATGGCCGCGAGCGCTGCCGGAGTAGTTCGACAATCTCTTTGCGTGCGCTGGTGTAACCGCCGCTGGCGCCGCCGAGCGCTTTGCCCAGCGTGCCGGTGAGGATGTCGATGCGGCCTTCGACACCGCAGTGTTCCGGCGTGCCGCGCCCATGCTCGCCAACGAAGCCAACCGCGTGCGAATCGTCGACCATCACCAGTGCGTCGTACTTGTCGGCAAGGTCGCATATCTGCTTGAGCTTCGCAATGTACCCATCCATCGAGAAGACGCCGTCAGTTGCGATGAGCCGATGGCGCGCACCTGAAGCTTCCTTCAGTTTCGCTTCGAGGTCTTCCATATCGCCGTTTTTATAGCGATATTTTATGGCCTTGCAGAGGCGAATGCCGTCGATGATGCTGGCGTGGTTAAGCTCATCGGAGATGATCGCGTCTTCAGCATCTAGCAGCGTTTCGAAGAGGCCGCCATTGGCATCGAAACACGAACCGTAAAGAATCGTATCGTCCATGCCAAGGAAGTCGCTGAGCCGCTGTTCGAGCTGCTTGTGAATCGATTGCGTTCCGCAGATAAATCGCACGCTGGCCAGTCCGTAGCCCCAGCTATCGAGCGACTCGCGCGCAGCAGCAACGATGTCCGCATGATTGGCCAGGCCAAGGTAGTTGTTGGCGCATAGGTTCAACACTGGAGCGCCGCCTGCGACTGCAACCTCGGCCTGCTGGGGCCCGGCAATGATGCGCTCGCGCTTGTAGAGCCCGGCACTGGAGATGTCTTCAATCTTCTTGCGCAGATGCGCTTCAAATTTGCCGTACATCGCTTCTCCTGATTAGAGGTTTGTGAGGTTGAGCACGACCTTGCCCGTCTGGCCTGAGATCATGGCATCGAAGCCCTGCTGAAAGTCTTCGAACTCAAATCGATGCGTAATCACTGGAGAAATGTCGAGTCCCGACTCGATCATTACCGACATCTTGTACCAGGTGTCGTACATCTCACGGCCATAGATGCCCTTGATGGTGATCATGTTGAAGATCACCTGCCGCCAGTCCATCGGCATTTCTTTCGAGGGAATACCAAGGATGGCGATCTTGCCGCCATGGCTCATGTTGGCGATCATGTCTTTGAGAGCGATGGGGTTGCCCGACATTTCGAGACCCACGTCGAAGCCCTCCGACATGCCCAGTTGTTTCTGCACTTCAGTCAGCGAAGTCTCTGCTGGATTGACGGTCAGCGTGGCGCCCATCTTCTTCGCCAGGTCTAGGCGATAGGGGTTCATATCGGTGACGACGATATGGCGCGCACCCGCGTGGCGAGCCACTGGAATGGCCATGATGCCGATGGGGCCAGCGCCAGTGATGAGGACATCTTCACCTAGTACAGGAAACGAGAGTGCCGTATGGACAGCATTGCCAAAGGGGTCGAAGATGGCTGCGACTTCCTGATCGATGCCTGGATGATGACGCCAAATGTTGGTCATGGGCAGCGAGATGTACTCGGCAAAAGCACCGGCGCGATTCACCCCTACTCCCTGCGTGTTGGCGCAGAGATGACGGCGACCGGCCATGCAGTTGCGGCAGCGTCCGCAGACTACGTGGCCCTCGCCGCTGACAATGTCGCCGGGGAAGAAGTCGTTGACGTTGGAGCCTACCTGCACCACTTCGCCCACGAATTCATGACCGATGGCCATGGGCACTTTGATCGTCTTCTGCGCCCAGTCGTCCCACTGGTAAATATGCACGTCGGTGCCGCAAATGCCCGCGTAACGTACACGGATGAGCACATCGTTGATGCCGATTTCCGGCTCCGGAATATCTTCCAGCCACAGCCCTTTTTCTGCGTGGCTCTTGACCAATGCCTTCATGAATTTCCTCCGCATTCTGGACCGATTCGATCGAGTTCAGAACTTCAGGACAACCCTTTCACTCTATGACATTCGGCCTTGGCCGTCGAATAGCGCCCGTCGAATTGGGAGCATTGACACGGCTTTCACCGCATCTTCGCTTTGCGCTGATAAACTTAGATCAACATGATCCTCCCGTTTGTCCGCGAAATCCTCGCGGAGCTGGAGCAGTCCCCCGCATTCGATCGCGTACGCAGGCACCTTGGCCTTGCTACGGGGCGCAGGCGTGTCTCTGGATTGACCGCAACGGCGCGGGCTCTTTACATTCCACTTTTCGCGCGGGCGGCCAAAGAGCCGGTGATCGTGGTTGTGCCGGATAACAAGGCTGCTGAGGCGCTTGAGCTCTCGCTACGCGCCGGCTGTGAGTTGACGGGCGCTTTCGATCCGAAGCGAGTGCTACGCCTGCCGGCGCATGATGTATTGCCATTTGAGAATCTTTCGCCGCATCCCGATATCCAGGAGCAGCGCGCTGCTGTGCTTTGGAAGTTTGTCACCGGCGCGGCTTCGATCGTTATTGCACCGGTCGAGGCTGTGGCTTTGCGGCTCTTTCCGCGCAGCTACTACACCGGTCTTGCGTTGAAGCTCGAGCGCGGTGAAGAGGTCGACATCGGCATGTTGACCGATCACCTGGCCAGCGTGGGTTATACGCAGGTCGATCTGGTCGAGATGCCGGGGCAGTTCACGCGGCGTGGCGGGATTCTCGATGTGTATTCGCCGGAAGCTGATCGCCCTGTTCGCGTTGACTTTTTCGGCGATGAGATCGAATCCATGCGCAAGTTCGATCCGGAGACGCAACGGTCTTCTACTGCACTGGATGAGGCGCTGTTGCTGCCGCTCGCGGAGATTCCGGCTAGCGAAAAGCTGCTCGGGGCGGTGCATGCGCGGCTCAGTAAGCAGCGAATCCAAGATACCGATGCGGAAGATGATGCCGGTGAGGACTCGTTTGCCGACATAGCAACCGCGCAGGGCGTCACGATCTTTCCCGGGTGGGAGTTCTTCGCCGCGGTTGCCGGCGCGGACACACATCTGCTTAGGCTGTTGCCTCGCTGCTCGCTTTTTGTCGAAGAGCCGGCGATGGTTCGCAACCAGATCGAGCGCTGGTGGAACAAGGTGGAGCAGCGCCATGATCGCTCCGGGATTGGCTCGCTCATCCGGCCTGAAGACATCTACCTTCGTCCGGAAATTCTGCAGGCTATGCTGGGCTCGCATCCAGGGCTCGATCTCGATCAACTGGGCGCGGTGGATGTTCTCGATGAAGATACGACGCTTGGTGAAGTCGAATTTGCCACGCGGCCCACGCTGCGTTTTCACGGCTCCATACCGGCTTTCGTCGAACAGATTCGCAACCTTGTTGCGCAGGAGCAGCGCATTCTGCTCGCCGCTCCCAATCAGCCGGAGGTCGAGCGCCTTGCAACCGTACTGCGTGAGTATCAGCTGCCGTATCGGCTGGGCAGCCGCAATCCTCATGTGGGCAGTGAAAACCTCTATGACGAGACCAGCCACCTCGCGGGAGATATGCGCGTGCCGGTTATCGTGCGCGCGCAGATTGCTTCGGGCGTCAGTTGTCCTGAGCAGAACTTCATTCTCTTTGGAGCCAATGATCTCAGTGACGATGCCGATGTCGCCGCGCGGCTCGAACCGCGCAAGTCCAAGACTGCGGCGTTCGTTTCCGACTTTCGCGATCTCACTATCGGCGATTATGTCGTGCATGTGGAGCATGGCATCGGACGCTATGTCGGCCTCAAGGAGATCGAGCAGGATGGGCTGACTGTCGAGTTTATGGTGCTCGAGTTTGCCGAGCAGGCTCGGCTTTATGTCCCGTTGACGCGGCTCGACCTGATCCAGAAGTATCGCTCAACCGATGCGGGCCCGACACCGGTGCTCAATAAGCTTGGCTCGCAGCAGTGGACCAAGACTCGCGCGCGTGTAAAGAAGGCCATGGCCGACATGGCCGACGAGTTGCTCAAGCTCTACGCAGAGCGGCAGGCAGCCAAGGGCCACGCCTTCAATGTAGACAACGAGTTTCAGCTCGAGTTTGAAGAAGCCTTCGACTATACCGAAACGGACGATCAACTGAACGCTGTCGCCGACATCAAGCGCGATATGGAGTCTACGCGTCCCATGGACCGGCTGCTCTGCGGCGATGTGGGTTACGGTAAGACGGAAGTCGCAATGCGCGCAGCCTTCAAGGCAGTACAGGATGGTAAGCAGGTAGCGGTTCTTACTCCCACGACCATCCTGGCTTTTCAGCACTACGAGACATTCAAGAAGCGCTTTTCGCAGTTCCCGATCAACGTCGAGATGATCTCGCGCTTCCGCACTGCAAAGGAGCAGAAGGTGATTCTGGAGCGCGCGGAAGCAGGCAAGATAGATATCCTCGTCGGCACGCACCGCCTGCTTTCGCAGGACATCAAGTTCCAGGATCTCGGCTTGCTTATCGTCGACGAAGAGCAGCGCTTTGGCGTGCGCCACAAGGAGCGGCTGAAGCAGATGCGCCGGGCTATCGATGTGCTCGCCATGAGCGCTACGCCGATTCCGCGCACGTTGCATATGTCGCTGATTGGACTGCGCGACATGAGCGTGATCGAGACGCCGCCCAAGGATCGCATGGCGATTCAGACCGTTGTCGCCAAGTTCGATGAGAAGCTGGTGCGCTCGGCAATCGAACTGGAACTGGAGCGTGGCGGTCAGGTTTACTTCGTGCACAATCGCGTCGAGAGCATCTACGAAATTGCAGCCAAGATTCATGAGCTGGTGCCGGCGGCGCGCGTCACAGTTGGCCATGGACAGATGAGCGAAGGCGAGCTTGAGAAGGTGATGCTGGCCTTTGTGCATGGCGAGTACGACGTGCTCGTCGCTACCTCCATTATTGAAAACGGTCTCGATATTTCGCTTGCGAATACCATCCTTATCAATCGCGCAGATCGACATGGATTGAGTGAGCTGTATCAGTTGCGTGGACGCGTTGGCCGCTCCAATCGCCGTGCTTATGCGTATCTGCTCATTCCGCCCGAACAGGAGTTGACGGATATTGCGCGCCGCCGTCTTGCTGCACTTAAGGAGTTCAGCGACCTTGGCGCCGGCTTCAAGATCGCCGCGCTCGATCTGGAGTTGCGCGGTGCAGGCAACATGCTTGGCGGCGAGCAGAGCGGCCATATCGAAGCAGTTGGATTCGAACTCTACACGACGATGCTCGAACAAGCCGTGCGTGAGTTGAAGGGCGAGAAGGACGATGAGCGCGCGGCTACGCAACTCAATCTGGGCATCGCTCTGCGTATCGAAGAGATCTATGTGCCGGAAGAGAATCAGCGGCTGCGCCTCTACAAGAAGATCGCCGGAGCCGCTTCTGATGAAGTGCTGGCCGACGTTCGCGCTGAACTGGAGGATCGCTACGGACCGTTGCCTGACCACACCGTGCATCTACTTGAAGCATCGCGTTTGCGCCTGGCCTGCGAGCGAATCGGTGTTGCTCAGCTCGACCGAAAGCGCAATCTGCTGCATCTCAAATTTACGGAGAAGGCATCGGTTGACCCGGAAAGGCTCATGCGCCTGGTAGCCAGGAACGTTCGCAAAGGCGCACAATTCACCCCTCAGGGCATCTTGAAGTATCCTTTGACTGCGACCGAACCCATGAAAATTATGGCCGAAGCGCTGGCATTGCTGGATGCCATCCAAGTAGAAGCTGTACCCGCCTAATAAGTAATGCCGTCCCAGGAAACACCGTCCAAAGGTGAAGCCAATGAAACGAGCTATAGCTCCCTGTATTTTCGGAGTATTTCTTTTGTCTACGATGAGCAGCCCGGTGAACGCGCAGGATGCAAAAACGGCATTTCTCGCTGCTTCGGATGATTACTTTGACAAGCTGTACTTTCCGTATCAGCCGACCTCCGGTACGCTTGCGGGCTATCATCAGTACGATGCCAAGCTCGAAGACTTTTCGCGCAAGAGTATCGATGCGCAAGTGGCAGAGCTCAACAGCTTTGATAAGAGGATATCGGCAGTGCCACCAGCATCGCTCGATCAAACCACTCGCGCAGATCGCGAGCTTGTGCTTTCTAGTATTCACTCAACTCTACTGAGTCTGGAAGTAGTTCGGGCTTGGGAGAAGAACCCGGATACGTACTCGGGTGCTGTGTCGAACGGGGCCTTTTCGTTGATGGAGCGCAAGTTTGCGCCGCCAGAGGATCGCCTGCGGTCGCTTATCGCGCGGGAAAAGCTGATGCCGCAGGTCTTTGCCGAAGCAAAGCAGAACCTCAAGAATCCGCCGAAGGTCTACACGGATATTGCTATCGAGCAGTTGCCCGGCATCATCACCTTCTTTGAACATGATGTTCCGCTGGCCTTCGCCGACGCCAGAGATGCTGGGCTCAATGCCGAATTTGCGCAGACCAACGCGGAGATCATTGCAGCGCTCAAGGACTATCTATCCTGGCTGAAGAGCGATCTGCTTCCGCGATCCCATGGCAACTTCCGCATCGGAGCAGAGACTTTCAGCAAGAAGCTTGCTTACGATGAGATGGTCGATACTCCGCTAGATAAGCTGTTGGAGATAGGGTATGCAGACCTACATAAGAACCAGGCAGAATTCAATCGCATCGCCAAAGAGCTTGAGCCCAGCAAGGAGCCGAGTGCGGTGCTTGAAGAGCTCGGCAAGAATCATCCCGCGCCGGATCAATTGCTGCAAAGCTTTCGCGATACATTCAATGGATTGATTGCTTTCATCCGCGAGCATCACATCGTAACGATCCCTTCGGATGTGCGGCCGATACTCGAAGAAACCCCGCCATTCATGCGGGCTACGACCTTTGCGTCGATGGATACACCGGGGCCGTTCGAGAAGCATGCGACGGAAGCATATTTCAACGTAACGCTGCCTGATCCTTCGATGACTCCGGCGCAGGTTGAAGACTACATGCACGCCTTCAACGTCGGCACCGTGATCAGTACAGCTGTGCATGAGGCGTATCCGGGCCACTATGTGCAGTTTCTCTGGGTGCCGCGGGCTCCGAGCCGTGTACGGAAGTTACTCGGGGCGAGTTCGAATGCAGAAGGCTGGGCGCATTACTGCGAACAGATGATGCTCGATCAGGGCTATGGGCAGCCAGGCGCAGGCGCGAAGACCGAGCGTGAAGCGAAGTTCCTGCGTCTTGGCCAGTTGCAGGATGCACTGCTACGTGATTCACGGTTCATCGTGGGCATTAAGATGCACATCGCGGGCATGAGCTTTGAAGATGCGATCGCTTTCTTCGAGAAGGAAGGCTACCAATCGCATGAGACTGGGATAGTCGAAACCAAGCGTGGAACCGCCGATCCGACGTATCTCTACTACACGCTGGGAAAACTTGAGATCATGAAGCTGCGCGAAGACCTGCGTAAGAAGGAAGGCATGGCGTTTTCACTCGAGAAGTTTCATGACGAATTCCTGAGCCAGGGTTTCCCGCCCATTAAGATTGTGCGCGAGGCCATGCTGGGAGATAAGTCTCCAACACTCTAGAGGCTTCGCTAACCTGCGATTGAATTACAATCGCTATGCTTGCTGTCGCAAATGGTTTTGGAAGTTCCCCTCATGTATCCAAATTCAGGCTTCAGGAAGGAATTTATCGCATGAGCAATCGAGTCCGTAAGGCCGTATTCCCCGCAGGCGGCCTGGGCACGCGCTTTCTGCCTGCTACCAAGGTGATTCCCAAAGAGATGCTGGCGCTGGTCGACAAACCCATCATCCAATACGGCGTGGAAGAAGCCATTGCGTCTGGTATCGAACACATCATCTTCGTCACCGGGCGCGGCAAAGGCGCGATGGAAGATCACTTCGACATCAGCTACGAGCTCGATGCGACGCTGGAGAAAAAGGGTAAGAAGGAGTTACTGGAGATATCGCGCAAGATATCTTCGCTGGCCCGCGTTTCCTATGTCCGGCAGAAAGAGCCGATGGGGTTGGGTCATGCTGTGTTATGCGCAAAGGAACTGATCGGTGATGAGCCTTTCGCGGTGATTCTCCCCGACGATGTGATCGATGCGAAGGTTCCCTGTATCAAGCAGATGATCGATGTTTACAACGAGCGCCAGGGGGCGGTGTTGGCCACGATGACCATCGAAGGGCCGGGCATCAGTGCTTATGGCGTGCTGGCCGGCTCGCAGGATCCTGCAAACGACCGTATTTACGATTGCACCGGGATGGTCGAGAAGCCGAAGTTCGAAGATGCCCCGTCAAAACAGGCGATCATCGGCCGTTATGTGCTGACACCGACCGTGTTTGAGCTGCTCGAAAAGACGGGCTTCGGTGCAGGTGGCGAGTTGCAGCTTACCGATGGAATTCTCGGATTACTGAAGACCGAAAAGGTCTACGGCTACACCTTCGAAGGCAAGCGATTCGATGCGGGAGATAAGTTCGGGATGTTACAGGCCACGGTGGAGTTCGCGCTCAACCGGCCCGATCTTGGGCCTAAGTTCCGTGAGTATCTAAAAACGCTTCCGCTGTAGGTCAAGGCAGAGCCGGAGCGGGGTCCGGCTCTAAATCTTCCACTTGATATTGCAGCCGATGCTGGCGTGCTGATTCGGCGATACCGGCTTACCTGCCAATACCGCATCGAGCGCAGCACGCAGGTCCTGGCCAGTTACAGGGACGCCGCTTCCTGGCCTGCTTGCATCGAACTGGCCGCGGTAAACAAGTCGCATTTCATCGTCGAAGAGGAAGATGTCCGGCGTGCAGGCGGCCTGATATGCCTTCGCAGCGTCCTGCGTTTCATCGTAGAGATAGTCGAAGGTGAAGCCGCAGTTTTCAGCCTGCTTGCGTAGATGCTCCGGGCTGTCGTCTCGATTGATCTTGATATCGTTGCTGCTGATGGCGACGATTCCCGCCGCGCTATCTTGATAGTCTCTGCCAAAGGTGGCCAGCCCCTGCTCGACATGCTTGACGTAAGGGCAATGGGCGCAGATGAACATCACAACCAATGCCTTCGTGGTTCCACGAAAGTCGTCGAGGCGGATGATGTTGTTACTGATCACTTCAGGCAGTGCGAAGTCCGGAGCTGCACTGCCGAGAGGGAGCATTGTCGATTTTGTAAGCGCCATGAGAGATCCTCAACAGGTTGGATTGCAGCGGCCGCGCGCCGGTTGTGTTGCGATTTAAGAGAAGAGCGGATTTTGGCGGTTCGGCTGCGTTAGCCCGAAATGTTCATAGGCGAGGCGCGTTGCGATTCGTCCTCGCGGAGTGCGATCGAGAAAACCAATTTGAATCAGGAATGGCTCGTAGACTTCTTCGAGTGCATCTTCATCTTCGGCGAGAATCGCGGCCAGCGTTCCCAGCCCGACCGGGCCGCCATCGTATTTCTGAATGATGGTCATCAACAGGCGGCGGTCAATCTCGTCGAAGCCGTGAGCATCCACTTCGAGCATGGTCAGCGCGGCGTGGGCTGTCTTGCGATCTATCTCGCCCGTGCCGCGAACCTGCGCGTAATCCCGCACGCGCCGCAGAAGGCGATTGGCGATACGCGGTGTGCCTCTTGAGCGCAGTGCAATCTCTGCAGCGCCGTCTGCGTCGATAGGCACCTGCATGACTTCGGCGGAGCGCTCGACAATGATGCGCAGCTCTTCTTCGGTGTAAAACTCAAGCCGCAAGAGAATGCCGAAGCGGGATCGCAATGGCGACGATAGCAGCCCCGGCCGCGTGGTGGCTGCGACAAAGGTGAAGGGGCGAATCTCCATCACATGCGTGCGTGCCGCCGGGCCCTGGCCGATGATGATGTCCAGTTTGTAGTCTTCAAGCGCGGTATAGAGCTTCTCTTCGAGCACCGCCTGCAGGCGATGAATTTCGTCGAGGAAGAGCACCTGCTTCTCGCGCAGGTTCGTCAGGATGGCGGTCAGGTCCCCCTGGATCTGCAGCGTCGGGCCGGAGGTCTGCTGGAAGCCCACATCCATCTCGTTGGCGATGATCGTCGCGAGCGTGGTCTTGCCCAGTCCCGGCGGTCCCGAGAGCAGGATGTGATCGAGCGCCTCGCCGCGTGATTTAGCGGCCTCAAGCGCGATGGCCAGCTGTTCTTTGGCTTTCGATTGGCCGATGAACTCGCCCAGCCGCCGCGGACGCAGCTTCAACTCGAAGCTGTCTTCTTCACCGGCGCGTGCGGCGCTCACCAACCGTTCTGGATTGTCTTTGGGATCGCGTGCCATTCTACGGGCAAGTCTATCAAGTGCTGGCCGGTGCTCGCCGCACGGCAAAGTTTGAATTCGAGACACAGTTAAACTTTTGCAGGTACGCCAGCTGGTAAAGTGGTTGCGCAGGACGGAATCGGAGGCAATTGCCATGATCGTCGTTGAAGAGCAGGTCGAACTCACCACACCATGGGGGCCGATGCGCACCCACATCATTCGTCCGGCAGCGGCGGGAAAATATCCCGGTATCGTCTTCTACTCCGAGATATTTCAGGTCACCGGTCCCATCCGGCGCACCGCTGCGCAACTTGCCGGGCACGGATACATTGTGGCGATACCGGAGATTTATCACGAGTTCGAGGCGGCTGGCGAAGTCTTTCCCTACAACCAGGCCGGCACCGACCGCGGCAATGTGCTCAAGACGACCAAAGAGCTGGCGAGCTATGATGCCGATGCCCGCGCCGCGCTCGATCACCTCGCTTCGCGGCCTGACTGCACCGGCCAGCTGGGAGCGATGGGCATCTGCATCGGCGGCCATTTGGCGTATCGCACAGCATTCAATCCTGACGTGCGCGCGACGGTTTGCTTCTACGCCACCGACATCCACAAGCACAGCCTGGGCAAGGGTATGAACGATGATTCACTGCAGCGGGCCTCAGACATTCGCGGCGAAATCCTGATGATCTGGGGCCGCCAGGATCCGCACATTCCGCTGGAAGGACGCATGGTTGTGCTCAACCGGCTCAACGAGGTCAATGCGCTCTTCACCTGGCACGAGGTCAACGGAGCGCACGCCTTCCTGCGCGATGAAGGCGCACGCTATGATCCTGAGCTTGCGCGCCAGTGCATGACGCTGGCACTGGATCTCTTTCATCGCAAGCTGGGCCAGGGAGATTTGAGCTCAGTGGTGGTGGGTACGAATACTAAAAATTAGGGGCTCTGATTTCGTTCGGGCTGATCACTGCGATCTTCTGTGGCAACCCACCCTAGCCACAAAGGCGTGGCGAGGATGGGGCACCCAGTTTTGTTTTCTTTGGTTTGGTTGATTACGGATGCAGCGGCGGCTTCTGCGCGCGAAGCCAGGCCAGCAGCCCGACTGGATCGTCGGTGATGATAGCGTCAACGTTAGCGTCGGCCAGCTTCTGCCACACCTCAGGAGTGTCGGCCGTGTAGGGCGCCACCTGAGCGCCTGCCTGATGAGCGGCGGCTACCTGCTCGGGTGTGACAAGGGAAAAGTCGGGGCTGATGATCTCCGCGCCGGTCAGTTTTGCAATCGCGGCGAAGTCCTTGGTCGGGTCGGTGTGGCCCATCATTCCGTCGTACTTGGGCGCGCCCACCAGCGCCGAGAGCCGGATGGCCGGCCACTGCTTGCGCATCTCGGTGAGTGTGCGCCAGTCGAAGCTCTGCAGGATGATCCGCGCCGGATCGACGTTGTGCTTCTTGATCGCGGCAACGATCAGTGCGACAAAATCCGCCGGTGAGGGCGTGAGCTCGGGATGGTTGGGAAAGATCTTGGTCTCCACGTTGAACTGGACTCTCTCGTTCGCTGGTGTGCCCTTGGCGAGATCGAGAACTTCGTCGAAGGTGGCAACTTTCGTTCCCGGTACTGCAACCTGCGTAGGAAATGCTGCCAACACCACTGAGCCGCAATCGTACTGCCGCACCTGCTCCAGCGTCATCGTATGGATGGGGGTATTGGGCGCGAGTTCCGGCCCTTTGCAGATGCGTTCGCCAGGGTAGGAGTGGGGCGCGAGGGTGGGATTGTGCGAAACCACCAGCACATTGTCCTTAGTAACGGCGAGATCCAACTCGAGCACATCGACGCCGTGGTCGATGGCGAATTGAAAGGCGGGAATCGTGTTTTCTGGCCTCCAGGCGCGCGCACCGCGATGGCCGTGGACGAGTATCACTCGCCCCGATGAATTATTTGTCGCGGACTGTGCTTGTGCTGTAGATGATGCCATGGTTATGAGGCTTAATGCTGAGATTGCGATCGCCGTTGTAATGAACTTCATGCCGCTCCTTATTTCCTATCAGGTTCGACTTAGGCTATCGTGGCAATGTTGCAGTTGTGTTGCAATCTGAACTCACTGAGAGGAGTGGCGCTGGTTCACGGAGTGGTCTTGCCGCCGATCTCACTCCGGTAAACTGGAGCAGGACCCATACCGTCAGCATGCCTCCTCGCTTCGCGACTCTTCGCCGCTTCCGCTTCAACCTGCCCCAGCGCATCGCGGCAGGAATGTTGCTGCTGTTTCTAGCGCAGGCCTTCTGGCTCACCGGCCATCAGACGCTCACTGAGCGTGACTATCAATACGCACGATGCGGCCGCGAAATGTGGGAGCGCCCCTCGCCGCTGGCAGGCTACTTCACCTCCTGTGGCAATATTCACGATGGAGTGCTGGCTTATCGCGTAGCCGGGCTGCCGCTCACGCTGAACCTGGAGTTCGAGCGTTTCGCCGACAACTTTCGCAAGCCTGAAGACAAGGTTGTGCAGACCTTCGATGCTCAGACTTCGACCTGGGAACTGCGCCATCAACTGACCCATGTGCTGTTGCTGTTGCGGCTGCCGTTCATCGCGGCTGGAGTGGCTCTTGGCGGAGCACTTTGGTGGGTGACACGGCGGCTCTTTGGCAATCTCGGTGGATACACGGCGCTCGCGCTCTACATCTTTTCGCCTGCAGTGCTGCGTGCGACCGTTGCGCCCAATCCTGAGATTTTGACCGCGCTGGGATTCTTTGGCGGGCTCTATACGTGTGTCGGCGTGGCGCATGCCATGCAGGGTCCGCGCCGCAAGTGGCGTCCGCGCATTGTGTTGCTGACGATCTGCTTCGCGGTGGCCGCAGCCTCGCACATCGCTTCGCTGGCGGTTCTTGCAGGGCTGGGGTTCCTCTTCATGCTGTGGATCGCCGAGGGGCGCCGCAGCCAGATCATGCCTGTGATGCTGGTCTCAGTGATCGGCGCCTTTGTGCTGCTCTTTGCCTGCTACGGATTTTCGCCGGACGCCTTCAGCTATCTCTTCCGCTCCGACGCAGCGCAACTTGGTCTTTCGCTTGAGCCCGCCCGCCATTTTTTCTGGAGCTTAAGCTCTGCGGGCATCACCGTCGCCAGCGTGGCAGCTTTGCTGTTCTATCTCGCCTTGCGCAAGACGATCTATTTCGGCAACACCATGCCACTGCTGACCGCGCTCCTGCTGCTTTGCCTCATTACCGTGGGTGTTCCCGGTAATCCGCTCTTGTGGGCGCAGCCTTTCCTGCTGGCCTTCATCGCCGGCGTCTTTGCGGATGCGTATGATGCGCCGCGCGGCAAATTGGCTTTGGCTTCCTGCGGAGCCATCGTGCTTCTGCAGGCGGTCTTTTGCGTTTTGAGCTTGCCGGGCCTGCTCTGAAGCGGCTTACGCCTCCGGTGGCGGCGGAACCTTCTTGCCTTCCTTGCGCGCCTTAGAGAGCCCTATGGCGATGGACTGCTTCGGGTCGGTCACCTTCTTGCCGCTTTTACCGCTCCTGAGCTTGCCTTCCTTCATCGCCTTCATCTCGGTCTCGACTTCTTTCGAGGCAGCCGGGGAATACTTCCGGGCAGAACTCTTTTTCGTGCTCTTTTTCGCTGCGGTTTTCTTTGCTGCTTTGGTCGCCATGGTCGTTCCTCCTGACCTTCAGATGGGTGAACCGGTAGGCCGGTTGTATACCCATTTTCCTGAATAATTTACGCAGCCGCCGACCGTATAGAACTGCTCAATCTGCGCCCCAAAGGCATCGCAAAAAGGCATCTTTTCCACCCGCAAAACTCGACATTCCAGAAGCCTGTTTTTCGGCCTGCATCGAGGCTTCCGGCAACGTTTCCTGAACTGCGTCTAAACTAAAGCAAAATAAGGACTTATTTTCCAATTTCCGCCTTGCTGAATCGCCCCTAAACCGTTAAAATAAAGCCAGTAGCTCGCGAAGCTCAGGCCAACCTTTTCGCAGCACCTTCCCGCCCCTTCGCTCGCACCCCACATCTATGGCAGACGATCAGAATCCGCAACTCCCCCTCGAAGCTGGCGGCACGCCCCCGGGCGGCTCCAATGTGATTTCCATCAACATTGAAGACGAGATGCGCCGGTCGTATCTCGACTACTCTATGTCGGTCATCATCGGGCGAGCTCTTCCCGATGTTCGCGATGGATTGAAGCCCGTGCATCGCCGCGTGCTCTACGCCATGAGCGAGATGGGCCTGGAGCACAACAAGAAATACACCAAGTGCGCCAAGGTCGTCGGACAGACCATGGGTGTCTACCATCCCCACGGCGACTCGGCCATCTACGACACCATGGTGCGCATGGCGCAGCCCTTCTCGCTGCGCTACCCGTTAATCGACGGCCAGGGTAACTTCGGTTCCGTCGACGGCGATCCTCCGGCGGCCATGCGTTACACCGAGTGCCGCCTGATGCGCATCGCCGGCGAAATGCTGGCCGACATCGATATGGAGACCGTCGATTTCGTCCCCAACTACGACGAATCGACTGCTGAGCCTTCCGTTCTGCCCACGCGCATTCCGACGCTGATCGTTAATGGCTCCAACGGTATCGCCGTCGGCATGGCGACCAACATTCCGCCGCACAATCTTACGGAGATCCTCAACGCCGCTATCGACCTGGTGAACAATCCCAAGGCCGGCCTGCTCGAAGTGCTGAGGCACGTCCAGGGGCCCGATTTCCCCACTGGCGGATTCATCTTCGGCAAGAGCGGCATCCAGAATGCTTACACCACCGGCCGCGGACGCTTTCTGATGCGAGCCAAGGTGGCTACAGAGCAGATCACCAAGGAAAAGCTGGCCATCATCGTCAACGAGATTCCTTACCAGGTCAACAAGTCCAAGCTCATCGAGCGGATTGCCGAACTGGTGAACGAGAAGATCATCGACGAGATCAGTGATGTGCGCGACGAGAGCGACCGCGATGGCATGCGCATCGTGATCGAGCTCAAGCGCGGCTCACAACCTGAAATTGTGCTGAATCAACTCTACAAGCACACCCAGATGCAGGAAAGCTTCTCGATGATCTTTCTCGCGGTGGTCAATGGCCAGCCGCGAGAGCTTGGACTGGCCGAGGCCATCCGCTGCTTCATCGATCACCGCATTGAAGTGGTGCGCCGCCGGACCGTATATCTCTTACGCAAAGCCAGAGAGCGCGAGCATGTCTTGGAGGGCTACAAGATTGCCCTCGACAATCTCGACACCGTCATCCGTATCATTCGCGGATCGGCATCGCGTGCCGAGGCTCGTGAGAACCTCTACACCTGGGGCAAGGGAACTGAGATCGTTGTCAATCTTGACCGCGAGCGGCTGGCAGGCGAAGAGCGCGGCCTCACCTATCGCCAGATCGACGCCATTCTCGAACTGCAGCTCTATCGCCTTACTCAGCTTTCGGTTGATGAAATTCTCAAGGAGCTGGGCGAGATTCGCCAGCGCATTGCCGAGTACGAATTGATCCTCGCCAGCGAAACCCGCTTGCGCGAAGTCATCGTCAAGGAGCTTCAGGACGTTCGCGACAAGTACGGCGATGCGCGCCGCACGGTTATCGTCGACGAAACCGCCGAGCTGCAGATGGAAGACCTGATCGCTGATGAGCAGGTAGCCATCACTGTCAGCCACCAAGGTTACCTCAAGCGGACGCCGATTTCGATCTATCGCCAGCAGCGCCGCGGCGGCACTGGCCGCACCGGCATGAAGACGCGCGAAGAAGACTTCGTCGCGCAGCTCATTATCGACTCGACCCACGCGTACCTGCTCTGCTTTACGAATACAGGCCGCGTCTACTGGGTCAAGGTCTATGAAGTGCCCGACGTCGGCGCCGCCGGCAAAGGCAAGTCGATGCAGAGCCTGCTCAACCTGCAGCCGGGCGAAAAAGTCATCACCATTCTCCCCGTGCGCAATCTCGAAGAAGAGAGCAAGTTCATCCTCTTCGCCACGCGCAACGGCATCGTGAAGAAGACTCCGCTCAAGGACTTCAGCAACGTCATGGCGCGCGGTATTATCGCCATCGCCATCGAAAAGAGCGACGACCTGATCGAAGCCGCCATCACCGATGGCGCCCAGACCATCTTCCTCGCTACGCGCGAGGGCATGGCCATCCGCTTCGACGAGCACTACGACGCCGAGCGGGGCAGCGGACTGCGCCCCATGGGCCGCAACGCCGCCGGCAACAAGGGTATCTCTCTCAAAAAGAGCGACCAGGTCATCGGCGTTGCCGTCATCGATTCCGACCCGACCCGCGACCGCAAGCGCGACGAATGCGCCGCGAAGAACAACATGACGCCTAAGCTGATGGCGCTTCGTACTGCCGAAGTCGAAGCTCGCGAGGCCGTGCAGAGAGCCCGCGAAGCGCGCCGCAACGGCAAGCCCGAGGATGAGAATCTAAAGGCCGCCGAACGCACTGCCGAGAAGGCCTGCGACGATGCCTGGAAGGCGCTCAAAGCCCTAGACGACCGGCTGGGCGTGAGCAAGTCACTCATTCTCACGGTCACTGAAAACGGCTTCGGCAAGCGCACCGACATCGACGAGTATCGCCTCACCTCACGTGGCGGGCAGGGCGTCGCTAATCTCAAGGCGACCACCAAAGTCGGCAAGACGACGGCGATTCTACCGGTGGATGAAACTTCGGAGTTGATGATCATCAGCCAGTTTGGCAAGGCGATTCGTATCGATACCAAGACCATCCGCGCCGCCGGTCGCTCCACGCAGGGCGTCAAGCTGCTCAACCTGGAAAGCGACGATAAGGTCGCCGCAGCTGTAGTCATTCCTGCCGAAGAGATCAAGGAAGACGAGCAGGGAACGCTTCTGCAATAGCGTCGAGCAAGCGGAAGTAAGCAGAAGAGGCATCCCGCAATGGGATGCCTCTTTTGCTTGTCGTCTAGATATCGTTCGATCACGGCGCTAGCTCCAATCCACCAGCTTCAGCCCATCAACGCGCGAAAACTCTCGTGTATTTGCCGTCACCAACGTCATACCTCGTGCCAGCGCCTGCCCTGCGATCAGCACATCGTAAGGTCCAATCGGTGTGCCTTTTTTCGCCAATTTGGCCCGGATCTCGCCGGAAATTCGCGCGTCCTCTTCGTCGAAGGAGAGCACCGCAAATGGTTTCGATAGGAATGCTGTCAGGTTCTGGGCGTTCGCCTGAAACCGGTCACTCTTGGAAACACCATACCAAAGCTCATAAACCACGACGGTTGGAACATAGAACTCACTGCCAGCCGCTATTTCCCGGTTCAGCATTGTCCGCGCTAGCGCAGAAGCGCTCTTGTTGATGACAGCGATGCATAAGTTGGAATCAAGCAGGTATCTCATTTCGGATTGTCAAACGAGCTCCAATCCCGCTCCTGCATCTCGGGTTGCTCGCGTCCTTCTGGGAAAATTGGGCCACCATCATTGATCGCGAACCGCGCGTACAACTCCTCAATCGTCTTCCAAGGCTTCTCTTCAGGCTCGATTTCTTTGAGTAGTATTCCACCACCCAACACGCGACTCACCCGCACCTCTTTGCCTTCGAAGCGAAACTCCTTCGGCAGACGCACTGCCTGGCTTCGTCCGTTGGCGAAAAGCTTGGCGCGAACTTCCTTCTCCACGGATTTAGTCATCACGGTACCTCGATTTGATATATATCAAAAGTATATACCAGTTTGCCGCTTCACTTTGAGCCTAGCTTCCTGTCTGCCAAACCCACGTTTCGAAGTGCATCTCCGGGAACACGAACCCATGGGCCACGGCCATTTCGCTCAGGAGCTATGTTCGTTGCGTGTGGTGGAAAACGACGCGGATCGCAGGACGGCGATGGCTTCAAGAGCAGCATAGCGCTTCCAGTACGCGCCAAGAAGCTTGTCTGCACTATCTGGCTCGAAGCGCACCAAACCGCCCCATGGGGAAATGGAAACCTCATTGAAAACCAATTCCCCTTCCAGGTCGAACAGATCTACGCGGATGAAATCAAAATTTGCCGCTAGTTTTTCAGCGATTTCAATTGCCTGTCCCAAAGCAGGCGGGCGGGGAATGCAAACAACGGGCGGCTGCCGCTTGTACCTGACCTGGAGTGGATTCCAGTTTCGGTCGACGAAAACCGATTCTTCCATCGTCTCGCCGAACTCATATTCGATGAATCCGACTTTGCCGTGAAAGCAGAAGAGGCGGCATTCGTCTGGAAGGAAATTGGTTGCACTGAGGGTAAGTTCTTCCGCAAAGACCTTCGGCTCAATGCCGCGATAATTCGGCTCCTGGCTTGCGCGGTAATAGCTCAACTTGAGCCAGCCGGCAATGACGGCACGCAGTTCGCTCTCGTTCTCCCAGCTTTTATCCAGAACCAGCCGGTGAAGCCCAGAGGCGTGATTGGGCTTGAGGGCAAAGCGCTCCGGCAGTGCGGCAAGCGAGAGCTGCCCTGGAGTATCGTAGACGGCGTAAACCTGCTTGAATCGAAGGTCCGTGGAGATACCGCGTACAAGTTCCCCGCACACAAGTTTGTCAGTCATCTGCTTGCTGAGAAGGGAAGCGTGGCCTTGCAGGATGCGCAGCGCCAGCTTGTCGGAGATGCGGGCAGGATTGCGGAAATCCGGCAGGCGGCGGTGATAGCGGAGAAAACGAAGCAGGTAGAGAGCTCTGGGAGTGAGCAATGAACAAAGCAGGCTCAGAATGCGCAGTTTGAAGAGGCTTCCGGTTGAGTAAACGTACGATGGTTGAGTAAAACGAGGAATGGGCTTTGCCTTCCTGGAAAATCTCCCCGGATATTAAGATTCAGATCATAGCAGCGCATCCCGGCGATCGAAGATGGCTCGATTGACGACACAGGCCGCGCCTTATCGGACCTAACCGTACCACTTTCGTTACTCGGTCAAAACTGCGCTATGTCGTACACTAAAAAGGCTCAGGATTCTCCGCGAACCTCCGCGCTTGCCCCCACAATATGCGACGTTCGTACTTGATTGCCGTTTTCTGCCTCGTTGCCTTTGGCCTCGCTGCCTTCGCTTCGCCGATGACAGCTGCGCCGGTGCATCTTCACCCCCGCGCTCACACCAAGGCGCGTGCAAAGTCCGTTTCCACCCGGAAAACCAGCGCAAAGGCGCCGGCTCGTACGCATGTCTCCGCTCATGGAAAGCTCACGGCTGCCCGCACCTCACATCACGCCTCTCGCAGCCAAGCCCTAACATCTGCTCGCAGACCGCGCGGCACTCGCGCTGCCGCCCGAAGGCGTGGACGTCTCCGAAGCATACAGCCGGAAATCGTTGCCGCTCGCCTCAACATTCCTGCGCCGCTGCGTGGCTCGCACGAGTCTCTCGTCCACCAGAATGAAATGGCGGAAGCCGACGGACTGGAGCGCATCCTCGACGACGCCGATCTCGAAGACCGCATTGCTCACGGATCGCTTGTCCCGGTGCCCGTTTCCGCAAATCTGCACGTCAACACCGACCTGCCTGAGAACCGCCGCTACTGCCGTCCCTGGACGGCAAAGTTCCTCACCGATCTCTCGCGTGCTCACTCTGCGCGTTTTGCCGGCAGCAACATCGAAGTCACCTCCGCGGTCCGCACCGTCGAGTATCAGCGACGCCTGCGGCACATCAACGGCAACGCTGCCGCGGCTGACGGCGACATCGCCTCGCCGCACCTCACAGGCGGCACCATCGACATCGGCAAACAGGGCATGAGCTCGCGTGAAATCGGCTGGATTCGCGCCTGGTTGATTCCGCTCGAACAGCAGGGCAAGATCGATGTCGAAGAGGAGTTCCGCCAGTCCTGCTTCCACATCTCGGTCTACAAGAGCTACACCGAGCCGAAGGCCAAACCCGCAGCGCGTCCGTTCCTGGAGTCGACGCCCTTGTCGTCGGCGTCGATCCTAGCTCCTAACGGCCGGTAAGCTCCCTGAGTCGATCTGGAACTTGATGAAGGGCGTAGCCTGCAAGGTCCGCAGACGCGATTCATTCACCCAATCCATGCCAAGTAACGGTACAATCTCGGGCAAGGCCGAAGTGTTTTTACGCGCCTTCCTGAGAGGCAATCTCGCATGAGCGATATATCAGTTCCTGTTGTGCCGGTAGTGCCCGAGGGGTCAGCTCTGACCCAGGCACAACGCGTTATCTACACCTTTACCGCACCCTCTAAAACCTTCAACGACATCCGGCGCAGCACCAGCTGGTGGCTGCCTTTCGTACTTACAGTTGTATTTGGCTACGGTCTTTTCGGGGCCATTCAGGCTAAGGTTGGCTGGGAACAGGTTGCCGAAAACAGTATTAAGCAGAATCCAAAGCAGGCCGAGCAAATGGAGAAGCAGACTCCTGAGCAGCGCGCCACGGCCATGAAGATCACCGTCGTAGCTACGCAGGTCAGCTTCGGGCTGTTGCCGGTCTTTGCATTGATCGGCACTGCTGTGATCGCCGGGGTGTTGCTAGCGACTATCAATTTCGGCTTTGGCGGCAAAGTAACATTCTGGCAGGCATTCGCAGTGGTCTTCTATTCGGGGCTGCCTGGCCTGATCAAATTTGTGTTGGGAATCATCGCGCTCTTCGCTGGCCTTGACTCGGAGAGTTTCAACATCAAAAATTTCGCCGGAACCAACATAGGATATTATCTGCCGCCGGATACCCCCAAGTTGCTGATGTCCTTGGCCACGTCGATCGATATCACTACGATCTGGACTTTGGTCCTTGCATCAATCGGCATTTCCATTGTGGCCGGCGTTAAGCGCAGCTCTGGTTACATCGCCGTCTTTGGATGGTGGATCATCACTGTTCTCTTTGGTGCTGGTATCGCGATGTTGTTTTAATCGGAAAGAGAAATACAAAGGGCGCGGACCAATCGGTTCGCGCCTCTTTGTTTCCGAGAACTCAATTCAGGAAGCTATTCCGTCCAACGCCGCATGATCAGGGAAGCGTTGATGCCGCCGAAGCCAAACGAATTCGACAGCGCCACATTCACCTTGGCGTCGATGGCCTTGTTGGGAACGTAGTCCAAAATGCAATCCTCGCCCGGCGTTACCAGATTGGTTGTCGGCGGAATCTTCTGGTCCAGCAGCGCCATTGCTGTAACTCCTGCCTCGAGGCCGCCTGCGGCGCCGAGCAGATGCCCCGTCATGGACTTGGTGCTGCTCACCTTGAGCACCTTGCTGGTAGCGTGCTCGCCGAAGACCAGCTCAATCGCTTTCGACTCATTGCCGTCGCCGGCTGGGGTTGAAGTCGCATGGGCATTCACGTAGTCCACATCGGTAAGAGCGATACCCGCATCGCGCAGCGCCGCCCGCATCGACCGCTGTGCGCCCGCGCCTTCCGGAGCGATGCCGGTCATGTGATACGCATCCGAGCTCATGCCGTAGCCGATGATCTCGCCCAGAATCTTGGCCCCGCGAGCCTTGGCAAACTCCAGCTCTTCGAGAACCAGAATCCCTGCGCCCTCGCCCAGTACAAAGCCATCGCGATCCTTGTCGAAGGGCCTGCTGGCCGCCTGCGGGTCGTCATTGCGTGTCGACAGAGCGCGCATCGACGCAAATCCGCCGATGGAGAGCCTCGTCACCGCAGCTTCCGAACCGCCCGCAATCATCGCATCGCACTCGCCATGCTGGATCATCCGGAAGGAATCGCCGATGGAGTTAGCCGAGGTAGCGCAGGCTGTCGCCGTCGCTGAGATCGGTCCTTTGGCCCCATAACGGATGCTCACCTGGCCGGCGGCCATGTTGATGATTGTCGATGGAATGAAGAAGGGTGAAATCTTGCGCGGTCCGCCCTCGATGAGATTGGTGTACTCGCGCTCAATGACTTCGAAGCCACCAATGCCCGATCCGATGAAAACGCCGACGCGCTCTTCATTCTCCGGCGTGATCTTCAGGCCCGACTGTTCCATCGCCTCATGGGTTGCGGCAATGGCCATGTGAATGAAGCGGGCCATCTTCCGCGACTCTTTTTTGTCGATGAACTGCAGCGGATCGAAGTTCTTCACTTCGGCGGCGAAGGTGACAGCGAAACCTGTGGTGTCAAAGGCCGTGATAGGCCCAACCCCGCTGGTTCCAGCCAGCAATTGGCCCCAGACTTCCTGTGTCGTGTTGCCTACCCCACAGATCAGTCCGAGGCCCGTAATGACGACGCGGCGTCTCACCTGTTTACTTGCCTGCTTTCGCGTTCTTGTCGATGTAATCGATGGCGTCCTTGACGGTCTTGATCTTTTCCGCGTCTTCGTCGGGGATCTCGAGGTCAAAAGCCTCTTCAAACTGCATTACCAGTTCGACCACGTCCAGCGAATCCGCGCCGAGGTCTTCCTGAAAGCTGGCGTTGGGGGTCACCTCGGCCTCGTCGACCTGAAGCTGCTCGACGATAATCTGCTTAACCTTCTCTTCCACTGCCATGTGTCAACTCTCCTCAAAATTGTGTTCGAAACACGGGAAATATGCCCAAAAACGCCTACAAGAATTTTACAGGTTCGCTTCGCAGCCTACCATACTTGGGCCCCAGCGAGAGTGCGTTTCCCGCAGAAACAAAAGCCACACGGCCCCGAATCTTTAAGTCTACCGGTGCGCACGAAGCCATGTAAAGGCGAGCAGGAAATAGATAGTTGAAGTGGGCTAATTCTCCGAAGGCCTCTCGACGTGATCGACGACAGGAATGTCCAGCCGAGCTTTCGTAGGCTCCAGCTTCAGTCCGAGCTGTTCCTTCACTGCCTCAAGAAATGTCTCGCCCTTCAAATCCGGTGGGGCGCTTGTGCCGGAAGCGGCATTCGAGTCTGGAGTATATTCCATCGTGAAATCGATTGGCCCGTTGAGTCCTGTGTGATCTACAACAGGACGGCCCAGCTGCCCAATATTGGAGAAGAAAGCTGCCATCAATTCAACCGTAGTATTGCGCGCACCTGTCAGAATCTTGTGATCCGGCTTGTCTATAGCCATGTATTCATTGCATATAGGCGGAAACACGTCGATATTCGCCGCCGAATTGGGGCTGGGCGGCTCATGACTGTCGCAAGCAGGACCGTCGGCATGCAGGCGAAGCTTGAGGCCCGGGGTCTTCGGCTTGATGAGGGTGAGAGCGAGCACCGGGCGTTCCCGTGTCTCGAAATGAATGGCCAGTTTGAAGCGCTCCGCGAGCAACGACTGCATCATCAGGCGCATCTGGTCTTTGGTCGGATTGCCCGTTGCCCGCGCACGAATCTCATAGTGCTCCGTTATAACCCATTCCGGTAGATGTGAAAGGCCAGGGTCCAGCAGGTCTAGTTTGTAGGCAAAGCTGATGTAAGTCTGCAGAGAAGTATCGGTGGTGAAGAGCCCTCCGGTGGGGATATAGTTATCGTCAGAATCCATGGAAAAGGGTGGAGGTATAAACCTGCCGGACGGATCTCGTCTAACAGAGGCAACCTCGAACGCCATCTTGCCGCCTGCCGCCGTCTGCCACTCAGGCGCCTTCGACTTCTGCTCTGTGACCAGTTGAGTGGGAGGCGATTGAACCGTCAATGGCACATTCCTCTGGCCAAACGCGGGTAGCCCGGTGAGGATCAACACTGCTGCAACACAAAGCAGCAGCTTCCCGATTGGACTCGTCCGGCATATAACAGGCTCGATCAACAACGAATCACCTCTTCGCTTTTAGCTGGCGCCTTAACCTGACGGACGCACGGCTAAGCACAATGCTCAGATTTATTTGCCTCGCAAGCAGCTTCCAATGGCCAACTCATGCCAGGCCGAGAGCGATAGCCAAGCATAAGGGACAAGTTGCGCACGGCCTCGATATGCACAGCCAAAAGGCGTACATTAGGCGAAGAGGATTTTGGGCACACATGCAAACCTGGATTGCCGCTCTCATCGCCGCGTTCGCCGGAATCGCGATCGGATACTGGCTCCGCTCCAATGCTGCGAAGACGGAAAAAGCTCAGCTCGACAAGCGTCTTCAGGAGTTGAGCGCCGAAGTCGCCGACCTTCGCCGCCAATTGGCGCAGGCGCAGTCTGACACCGTCACTCGCGCCGGCTTTGAATCGTTGGCCGCCGAGCGGGAAAAGACCATCCAGCGCCTGAATGCGGAACGCGAAGAAGCGCAGCGTGCCTTTGAAGCGCAAGCCAGTGCACAGCGTGAACAAGCCGCCGCCATCAGCCGTCTCGAAGCTCAACTGAAGGGCGAGCGTGAAAGCGCACAGGAGAAGCTGAAGCTGCTGACTGAGGCCCGTGTAGAGCTCACGCATCAATTTGAAGCCCTCGCAGGAAAAATCCTCGACGAAAAATCCTCCAAGTTCACCGAACAGAACAAGCTCAACCTCGATCAGCTTCTCAATCCCCTTCGCACACAAATCACCGAATTCCGCGGCAAGGTCGAAGAGGCGCAGAAAGACTCCCTGGCGGGCCGCGTCGAGCTGCGCGGCAAGCTTGAATCCCTCGAAAAACTCAACCAGCAGCTAAGCGCCGAGGCTCATAACCTCACGACCGCCTTGCGCGGCTCGAACAAGGCACAAGGTGACTGGGGCGAGTTCATTCTGCGCGACCTGCTCGAGAAGGCTGGCCTTCGCGAAGGCGAGCAGTATCGCTTTCAGGAGAGCTTCGGCGCAGCCATCGACGAAGATGGCCAGCGAGGCAAGGCTTCGCGCACCGACGTTATCATCAATCTCCCCGGCGGCCGTCATCTCGTCGTCGATTCGAAAGTCTCGCTCAACGCCTACACCGACTACTGCAACGCCGTTGCTGAGGACCTGCGCAAGGTTGCGCTCAAGCAGCATTTGGTCAGCGTTCGCGCTCATCTCGACGGCCTCGCCAAGCGCAGCTATCACAAGCTCTCAGGCCTTGAATCGCCCGATTTCGTTGTGATGTTTGTCCCGGTCGAACCGGCATTTCTTCTCGCCATGCAGGAGGCGGGTGACTTATGGCGTGAGGCCTACGAGCGCAATGTTCTGCTGGTTGGCCCAACCACGCTGCTCTTTGTCATTCGTATCGTCGACAACCTCTGGCAGCAGGAGCAGCAGGCCCGCAGCGTGGCCGACATAGTCGACCGCGGGACAAAACTCTACGAAAAATTCGTCAACTTCGTAGCCGACCTGAGCAAAGTTGGCGAAAGCCTGCGCAGCGCCGATCAGAGCTACCAGAATGCGATGAACAAGCTCAGCACCGGCTCCGGCAATCTCGTCCGGCAGACCGAAATGCTCAAGAAAGCCGGCATCCGCACCAGCAAGCAGCTACCGTCGAAGCTGCTCGATGCCGCCGGTCTCGACGCTGCTGAGCAGGCAGAGCTTTCACTCGCCGCCAGCGGGGAAGAAGAGACTCAATTGAGCTTCGATAAGAGCTAACTACCCAGCCCAGCAAACGCCCCACGCAGCCGCCTCCAGGTAATATCCAGATCCTCCGGCATCACCCGCGTCTCGGCTATCGTCGTCATGAAGTTAGTGTCGCCAATCCATCGCGGCAACCCATGCAGATGCAGATGGTCCGCGACTCCTGCGCCCGCCGCCTGCCCCAGGTTCATCCCAAAATTGATGCCATGCGGCGAGTAAAGCGAAGTCAGCGCCCGCTCCGTCTTCTGCGCCAGGTCCATCAACTCATGTGCGGTCTCCTGCGACAGCGCCGCCAGGCTCGCCTCGTGCTTGTGCGGAATCACCATCACATGCCCCGATGTGTAGGGAAACGCATTCAGACAGATAAAGCATTCCTTGCCGCGCAGCACAAGCCCGGCAGCCATTTCGGCCTCGTCCGCAGACATTCCATTCGCGATTGCGTGATCGACCGACGCCAGCAAGTTACAGAAAACGCAGCCCAGATCGCCCGTCCAGCCCTCCAGACGCTTTGGTACGCCCGGCCGAATGGCCTTCTCGGCCGAGGTGACATAGTTGTACCGCCACGGAGTCCAAAGCAAGTCCATAGCCGCGAGTATATCCGGCGATCGGCCAAAATCCCGGCCAAGAGCCACCCGCTAACATCACATTTATGTCGGGTTTAGCACGGTTCTGCACCACATATGGAGCACCTTCTTTGAATATGTGGTTGCAAAGCCCCTTGCGCCAACTCCTTGCATTGACTCCACTAAGAGCGCATTGCTACACTTCAGGAGTACCCTTATGCGCGGATTCCAGCATACGGGTGTGGTCTGCCGCAGGCCATCGGTTCTCTCTCAAGGTGATTCGCAGTAGATAAAACGCAGCTTCTAGCCACTCGGTTCGGCAAGACCCTTCGTTTCACACCGCAGAAAATCCATTGAGAGCACAGGCCGAAGGGCGCGGGTTTTGGCCGCAGATTTCTGCCTTGGCAATACGCAACGGCAGCGGTCGATCACCAGGACAGGAAATCTTGATCCTCCTGTGCATGGGAACTGGAATCCCGGAGCTGGCAGTCATGGCAGACGTCCTCAATCTTGAAACCGAGAGCACACCCCTGAACACCCAACTGGAAACCCCTGAACTCGAATCTGTGACCGAGCTCCAAGAGCCGTCACTCGAATCCACCTCTAACCCCGTCGTCTCTGAAGAGCCTGAAACCGTAGAAGCATCCGCGGTGGAATCTGCTCTGGCCACGGTTGAGTCTGAAACTGCCCAAGCTGCCACCCAAGCCGAAGTCGTAGAAGCCTCCGCAACGGAAGTTGCCGAGCCGGCCGCCGCAGCTCCGGTAGCCGAAGCACCTGCACCAGCTGTCGCTGAGCCAGTAGTCGAAGCTCCCAAGGCTCCCGAGCGCCAGGCCATCACTCCTGTTGTGGCCAATGTCGCTTCTTCTCACGACCACGACTTCGACGGCGGCGAAGATTTCTCCGCCCAGCTCGAAGCCTTCGAGCGTGAGCAGGCTGCGGAAGCCGCTGCGGTCGAGGCCTATGGCGATTCCATCGTCTCCGGCACGGTCATCAAGCTCACCGACAAGCACGCCGTCATCGACGTGGGTCTCAAGTCGGAAGGTCTTCTGCCCATCGAGCAGGTCAACGACCACAACGGCGAGCCCAAGTTCAAGCCCGGCGATGTGATCGAAGTCGTCATCGAGCGCGAAGAGCCCGAGGGCGGCTACCTTGTCTCGTACGACAAGGCTCAGCGCCTCCGCGTCTGGGACGTGATCGAGAAAGCCGCCAACGACAAGACCCCGATGATGGGCACAGTCGTCAGCCGCGTCAAGGGCGGTCTCACCGTCGATATCGGCCTCAAGGCGTTCCTGCCAGGCTCGCAGCTTGAGGTGCGCCCGGTGCGCAACCTCGACGGCTACCTCGGCACGCAGATTGAAGTCCGCGTCATCAAGCTCAACAAGAAGCGCGGCAATGTCGTCGTCTCCCGCAAAGAGATCCTCGAAGAAGAGCAGAACGCCAAGCGTTCCACGACTCTCGAGCACCTCGAAGAGGGCGCGGTGCTCACCGGCACTGTCAAGAACCTCACCGACTACGGCGCGTTCGTCGACCTCGGCGGCATCGACGGCCTGTTGCACATCACCGACATGAGCTGGGGACGCCTCACGCATCCCCGCGATCTGGTCAACGTCGGCGACGAAATCCAGGTCAAGGTGCTCAAGTTCGACAAGGATAAGCAGCGCGTTTCGCTTGGATTCAAGCAGCTCACGCCCGATCCGTGGCTCGATGCTGTGGAGCGTTACCCGGTTGGCGCGCACGTCAAGGGACGCATTCTTTCGGTCACTGACTACGGCGCGTTCGTCGACCTCGGCGGCATTGACGGCCTGCTGCACATCACGGACATGAGCTGGGGCCGCCTCAC
>DATAZR010000024.1:0-73753 GCA_036271955.1 Acidobacteriaceae bacterium | reverse complement strand
CGCTTCAATATCTGGCGCAGGGCAATGAAACGGCATCCGTCGAGAGTATCAATTCGCCGGGCGGTATGCCGGGAGGGTTCTGCTCGTTGTCGAGCAATAACAACAAGGTCAACACTGCGATCCTGTGGTGCAGCATCCCCTATGGCGATGCCAACGCGCAGATCACCAACGGGCGGTTACTTGCTTATGATCCAGAGACCCTGGTCACCAATGGAGATGGCTCAAAGACGCTCAGGGTGCTGTGGGATTCGCAGCGCTGGGGCGTGACCTACGTCTACAACAAGTTCATGCCGCCCATCGTTTACAAGGGCCAGGTGTACCTGAGCAACTACAACGGCGGCGTGGATGTCTATGCGCCGTAGTTGATCATTGTGCCAGCTTCTTCTAGTCGCGGCCCTTCTTGCGAATCTCGATGTTCAGGCGCTTGATCTTTTGGTTCAGAGTCGAGAGCGGGATGTGGAACTGTTCGGCGGCGTCGGTCTGGTTCCAGTTGCAGCGCTCCAGCTTCTCGATGATGATGCGGCGCTCGATGTCTTCGAGGATGTCGAACAGCGATGAGTTAGGGTTGTGCTCTAGCAGCGCGTCCTGGAAGCTGCGGCCGGTGATGTGGCCGGGTAGCAGACCCGAATCGATGATGGTGGTGCTGGATAGAACGACGCCGCGCTCGATGATGTTCTCAAGCTCTCGTACATTGCCCGGCCACTCGTAGTCGACCAGAGCCCGCATGGCGTCAGGTGTAAGCCGGCGTGGATCGAGGTCATTCTCTTTGGAGAAGTGATCGAGGAAACGGTTGACCAACAGCGGGATGTCTTCGCGGCGGCTGCGCAGGGGCGGCAGGTCGATAGAGATGACGTTCAGCCGATAAAAAAGATCGTCGCGGAACTTGCCTTCGCGCACGGCCTGGCGCAGGTCGACATTGGTAGCGGCAACAATGCGCACGTCCACCTGCGTCTCCTGTGTGCCGCCGAGCGGCGTGAAGCGGCGATCCTGGAGCACGCGCAGGATCTTGGCCTGCGTGTCCATGCCCATGTTGCCGATTTCGTCGAGGAAGAGCGTGCCGCCATTGGCGACTTCGAAGAGGCCTTTCTTGGTCGCGATGGCCGAGGTGAAGGCGCCTTTGACGTGGCCGAAGAGTGTGGATTCGAGCAGCTCCGACGGCATTGAGCCTGTGTTGACGGGCA
The DNA here is from genome assembly GCA_036271955.1 of Acidobacteriaceae bacterium. Classification (GTDB taxonomy): domain Bacteria; phylum Acidobacteriota; class Terriglobia; order Terriglobales; family Acidobacteriaceae; genus Acidicapsa. Next base: position 72,572 of record DATAZR010000024.1, on the reverse strand, counting down.
CGAATGGCTTATCTTTGCGCGGAGAGTTGGCATGCAGAGCCTTGGCGATGAGTTCCTTGCCGGTGCCGCTTTCGCCCTGGATCAACACCGTCGAGCGGCTGGGCGCGACCTGCGATACGAGATCGAAGATGCGCAGCATGATCTCGCTCTTGCCGATGATGTTATGGAAGTTATAGCGCTGCTTGAGAGCGCGCTTGAGCTGGATATTTTCGGCCTCAGCCTTATGGCGCGCAATAGCCGAACGAATGTCGGCGAGCAGCTTCTCATTGTCCCACGGTTTCTGGACGAAGTTTTCCGCGCCCGCTCGCACCGCTTCCACAACATTGTCGACCGTGCCATAGGCGGTGATCATCACGACCGGCAGCTCGGGGTATCGCTCGTGAATCTGCGGCAGCAGTTCGATGCCGGTCTGGCCGGGAAGCGCGAGGTCAAGCAGGACGAGATCGTAGCTGCCCTGTTCGAGCATGCGCAGACCGTCTTCGCCGTCAACGGCCATGTTTACGGCATAGCCCTCCAGTGTGAGCAGAACCTCGAGCGACTCGCGAATCCCGGCTTCGTCGTCGATGACCAGGATGCTGGCATCGTTGCCGTTAGCGGAGGTGGGAATGAGTCCGGACTGGGGAAGCGGCTGAGACGAAGCTTGGTTCAAAGGAGATAAGACCTCAGGCATGAACGGAATTCCTTAAGAGGGGAAACTCGAGATGAAATGTGGTGCCGACCCCGAGGGTGCTTTCGACGTTGATCTTTCCGGCATGCTCCTGGATGATGCCATAGCTGACCGAGAGCCCAAGGCCGGTGCCGCGGCGCTCGCCGGGCTTGGGCGCCGACTTGGTAGTGAAGAAGGGATCATAAATACGCTTGAGGTGCTCCGGTGCGATGCCTGCGCCGGAGTCGGCGATGACCGCCTCAACATGGCCATTGGCGACGGTGGCCACGCGCAGTTCGCCACCCTGCGGCATGGCATCTTTGGCGTTGAGCAGCAGGTTGAGGAAGACCTGCTGTAGCTTGCCCGGGTTGCCGTGAATACGTGGAAGTTCGGTGGAGAGATCCATGGCTACGGCAATGCGCGCCGTCTTCATCTGATGCTCCACCAGGGCCAAAGTATCCCGGATTACCTGATTGAGATCGGTCTCGCGAAACTCCGTCGTGGAGGTGCGGGAGAAGTTGAGCAGGCCATTGGCGATCTCCGACGCGCGGAAGGTCTGCTGAGTGATGCGCTCCAGCAGCGGAGTCAGGCGCGCGTCGTCGCGCATCTGTTTGGTCAGCATCTGAGCGTAGGAGCTGATGACCGCTAGCGGTGTATTGATTTCGTGGGCCACGCCCGCAGCCAGCAGACCGATAGAGCTGAGCTTGTCGGATTGCGCCAGCTGAGCCTCGAGCGTGATGCGCTCGGTGATGTCGTCCACCAGCACGATGCGGCCGACGGCAACGAAGTCGCGTGAGAGCAGCGGAGCGACAGCGATGTTGGCGGTACGAGCCTCCCCGGCCATAGTCGTGAGGCGGAACTTGTAGAGGTGATGGACGCCGGACTCATTGCGGAAACGGTCGAATGCCTCGATAAACTCGAGCGGGAAGACTGCGGTAAGCGGCTGGCCGATGGCTTCCTTGCGGCTCAGGGCATACATGGCTTCCATCTGTGCGTTCCAACTTTCGATGCGGTCTTCAAGGTCGACGGCGAGAATGCCGACGTTGATCGACTCGACGATATTCTCATTGAATTCTTTCAACCGTTCGAATTCGCTCACCTGGTCTTCCAGGCGTGCATAGAGGCTTGCGGATTGCAGCGCAATGCCGATGTAGCTTGCCAAGGATTCCAATAGCTCTACATCTTCGCTGGAGAGGAAGTCACCGCCAATGGTGCGTCCCAGGCCAATCACCGCGATGGTGCGTGTCTGGGCTGCGGCCGGTGCGCCATTAGCCGACGCGGTATGGGTTGAGGAAGGCACCGCATCCTGTACACGACAGGGAAGATAGTAGTTCAGGTCGAGCAGAGCGGCGGTTCGCTGCTGTTCTTCGCTTAGATGCAAAGTCTGCTGGGTGTTCTCCAGGAAGATGTGCGACTGGCCGCCGGGCTGGTCGAAATCGAGGAAGCCCAGATCGAGCCGCGGAGTGTAGTTCTCATCGCTGAAAGGCAGTCCATGCGAGGCGGCGAGACGATATTCGCCGGGTGAATCGGCAAGGAAGACTCCAACTTTGGCGACGAGCAGAGTGCTGGGCAGGCGGTCGACGATGGATTGCAGCAGTGCCTGCAGGTCGGTCTCAGAACTCAAGCCGCGGCCGAACTCGACAAGAGCTTTTCGATAATCGTAGCGATGGCGGTCGAAGACGCGATCAATCCAGCTTTGGAATCGGCGCTTGAGCGGTTCGAAAAGTTGCGCAGTGATGAGGATGGTGAGCACCAGCCCCCACTCGCGCACCGCTTCGGGAAGCCGTGTGTGAATCTGCTCTGAGATGAGCGCCACGACCGCGAAGTAGACGCCGACCAAAGTGCCGGTGGCCAGCGTGTAAGCCACGCCGCGCTTGAAGATCAGGTCGGTATCCATCAGCCGGTAGCGGACGATTGCCCAGCTAAAGGTGAGTGGCAAGATGACCAGCGAAAGGCCTGCGATCTTTTGTAGGAGCACTGGAACCGGCAGGCCGGTCAGAAATGGCACGGCAAAGAATGCCGTAAAGGGCAGAACCGCTAGCATCGTTCCGCGAGTCAGCCACTTGAGTTGCTGGCGCAGCAGGGGAGTGTTGGCGTGGGCATAGCTGCGCAGGAAGAGAATCGCAGCCAGGATGAAGTAGGCAGCGACGTAAGCGGTCGACACCTGATCGAGGCGCAGGCGCAGTGAGAAGGTCGCCTGCCAGAAGAGGAATGCGCAAACCCGCAGCGCCAGGATGCCGGCGGCAGGCGCGTAAACGAAGGGCACCAGCCAGCGGCGGCTCCAGTGGCGCAGACGGGCGCTCTCTTGCGCGAAGACCAGCGCGAAGTGCAGAAAGAGCGCAGGTTGCAGCACTTCCGCAATTACATTGCCCCAGTAGATGGTCCAGTCGAGCAGGTCGAATTTACCGGTGTAGCGGAAGGTATTCAGCGCGAAAGAGACCAGGCAGAAAATGTAGAAATGCGTCGCCTGCGGGGCGGTCCAGCGACGGAACAGGACATAGATTCCGATCGCCAGATAGATAAGGCCGATAACGCGCGTGAAATCCTGCAGGGTACGGTCGGCCGGGATAGGGATGACGGGTATAGGATCGAGTTCGACCTGAACGCGCCCACGGCCACGGATGATGCTGTACTCCGCCTTGCCGTAGACGTCAGTGTGCTTGAGTTCCCGGTCGAGATCGGCGCCGACTTCGATGGTGTGGTCGTTAACTGCTGTCAGCAGGTCGCCGGGGATGATGCCAGCCTGCGCACCGGGGCCGCCAGGAGTAACCCGGACCGCGATGAGTCCCGTCAGAACCCTGCTCGGACCCTCGGTCCAGACCACGCCGTCATCGGGCTGCTCGTATTTGCTTTCCTGCTGGAGATTGAAGACCGCAAACAGGATCAGCGCCACCGTCGCTATGGCCAGCAGCGTGGCTATCACCCGGTTGTAAAGATTGGTCTCCATAGGGAGGTCTGTCGCGATCTCTGGTGATGCTCGTTGAGGGGGCCCTCTTTTCGATGGGCCTCTTCTTGAAATTAGTCTTGCGGTTCTCCGGCAAGTACCATACCTGGTAAAAAACAGGGCTGAACGGACCACTGATGCACGTCGCTTGCCATGTTCGAAATATGGCGAACCAAATTGGGACGACCAGCGCGGGGATCGAAAAGGTGGATTCTGGCAGGGATTTCAGCGCAAGAAGCAATCCTGGAAATGAGAATGATGCATCCGGTATCCAAAGGTCAGACGCGATTCTACTTGAAATGGAATCAAGCTATGAAATATTAGAGAAATTGTCACCAAAAGTCACAAGTGGTCAGCAAAACGGTCTGAGCGACCCTGACCATAGGTGGCCTTTGCACCATGTTTGCGCTGATAGTGATGCTCGGCAACGTGTGCGGCGAGATTTTCCTGCGGAGCACCGAGGGTTACGGTGCGGTAGGCGAGCCGGGCAATATATTCCAGCAGGTCGGCGTGTTCTACTGCCGCGGCAACCGTTTTGCCCCAGGCAAAAGGCGCATGGCCGCCGACAAGAACTCCGGGGACGGCGACTGGATCGAGGTTCTGCTCGCGAAATAGCCGAGCGATCACCGTGCCGGTGTTTCGGACATAGGCTTCTTCTACCTCCGTGGCAGTCAGCGGTTCGGTGACCGGCACGGGGCCGTGGAAATAGTCCGCATGCGTGGTGCCGTAACAGGGAATCGGGCGGCAGGCCTGGGCCCAGGCGGTGGCAAATTCGGAGTGGGTGTGGACCACGCCGCCGATCTGGGGGAATTCGCGATACAGCAGGAGATGCGTGTCGAGGTCGCTGGAGGGGTTCAGGGTGCCTTCGACGATGCCGCCATCCAGCCGGGTGAGGACTAGATCGGCAGCGGTCATGGTGGCGTAGTCGACGCCGCTGGGCTTGATGGCCACAATGGGCTCGCGTCCGGAACCGTCCAATCCGGCGCGCTCGATGCCGCTGGCATTGCCGAAGGTATGGACGGCGAGGCCGCGGCGGGCGATCTCCCGATTGGCGTGGAGGACTGCTTCGCGAAGACCGGGCAGGAGCATGGGCGAACCTCTTCGACGTGAGGATAAGCCGGGAGCAGCGGTGAAAAACGAGCTGCTCCGGAAATCGTTTTCTACGAAAGAGTATCAGCAAACATGTCTTCTACGCAGGTGGTCGGGTTCTACTCTCGTTTTCAATAGAGAACCAGCGACGAGGATTGTGAGTTCTATGTAAACTTGCCTCCAGAACTGCCGTCTACTTTGGTGATGGCGACCACGACCACAGTACTGGAGAGTATGGGCAAGCCAGCGGTAGCCACCGCATTGCAGCGAGAGGCCGCGAGCAACAGCGCGGCGGAGTTTGCCGAAGTTGCATCGCGCTTCCGGCCGCAGATTTTTCGTTTTCTGTTGGCCTCGCTGCGCGACCCGGATGCTGCCGAGACCCTGACCCAGGACTGCCTGCTCAAAGCGCACCGCAACTGGGCGAGTTTTCGCGGCGAGTCGAGTGTGATGACGTGGCTGCTGCGGATCGCGATCAATCTGCAGAAAGATCACTGGCGCAGCCGCCGGCTGCAATTCTGGAAGCAGACTAGCAACAACTCGGTCGACGCCGAGGAGGCAGGGAACTGGCTGCCCAGCGGTGAGTCCTCGCCTGAGCAGCAAACGGTGGCCAAGGATCAGGTGCGGCTGGTCTGGAAAGCGGTCAAAGGTTTGAGCGAGCGGCAGCGGACGGTGTTCATGCTGCGGCACGTGGAAGAGATGGAGATTCATGAGATCGCGGGAGCGATCGGGTTGAGCGAAGGCACGGTGAAGGCGCATTTGTCGCGAGCTATGGTTCGCGTGCGTGCCGAGCTGGGAGGGAAACGATGAGGATCGACGAACAGAACTCGAATACAGGCGACATGGAACTGGATGCGGCGCTGAAAAACTTCCGCGAAAGCATGCATGGCTGGAGCGAGCAGGAGTTCAGCAAGACGCGGGTGATACGCCGGTCGCGCTGGGATGCGGCGTGGCGGGCAATAGCCAGCCCGGCAATGGCCTGGACGATGAGCTGCGCGCTGCTGGTGGCTTCAGTGGGAGGTTCGCTGACGATTCATCATGAGCGCCAGGTCGAAGCTGCCCGTCAGCAGGCGACGCTCAAGCAGCAGCAAATGGAGCAGGAAAAGGCAGCCATGATGGCCGAGAACAAGGCGGCTGCGACGGCCAACTCCGCGATGGACGATGACGAGCTGCTGAGCCATGTGGACAGTGACATTGCCCAGGCAGCGCCGGACGCGATGCAGCCCTTGGCCATCCTGATGAGCGATTCGGGTTCGGCAGGCGCGGAGAAATCAGCCGATAAACAGTAAGGGCGAAGCAGGGCAGGGAAGACAGAATCATATGGCCGGCAAAGAGTTCCAATGCTGAAGATCGGCCAGAATAGCACTTTACCGGAGGCGGGGATGAAAGCAATGGGTAAGTTGGGCACTGGATTCGCGGCAGCAGTTTTGTGTCTCGTAGGCGCGACAGCGGGATGGGCACAGGGACCGGGCGGCATGGATATGGGGCCGCATCGGCCTCCCATGGAGCGGGAGATGGGCCCGCGCGGCGAGATGGGCCGGTGGTGGAACAGTCCAAAAGCAATTGAGAAGTTCAAGCTCACCGAAACGCAGCGCAAGGCTATGGACGACATCTACCAGCAGCACCGGTTGACCCTGGTGGACCTGCACGCATCCCTGGAGAAGGCCGAGCTTACGCTGGAGCCACTGATCGGTGCAGAGCAGCCGGATGAGGCAAAAATTCTGGCCCAGATCGATAAGGTTGCGCAGGCCCGGGCCGAGTTGGAAAAGGCCAATGCGCGGATGCTGCTTGGGCTTCGCCGCCAGCTAACGCCCGATCAGTGGAAGGAGTTGCGGGCGGCGTGGACCGCTCGGCGTGATGGTCACGGCGAAGACGGGCGTGGAGGTCCGGGTGGTGAACATCGTTGGCGCGGCCAAGGTGGACCTGGCCGGAGTGGTCCGGGCGGACCTCCTTCGGGTGGACCAGGACAGCCGGGCGCGGGAACTCCGCCGCCTCCGCCGCAGGGAGCTGGCGAGGAGGAATAAGCAATTTCGGCAACGAGCGTTTTTTGCCGATTAACAGTTTGACGCGCCGGATTAATCCAGATGGTCCAGACGGTTTGCTCCTGACGGCTAACTCCGGTGCGGCAAAAAAGGAACTCCAAAGGCGAGACCCTGAGATCTCGGCGAGTTCCGCAGAGCAATACAGAGCAGAGAGCATTGCGGTGGCCCGAGAGGTCACCGCATTTTTTCTTTCCGCGAAGTCTTTGAGATAGGGTCGCGCTGGCAGTTACGCGCTGGCAGTTAAACGCCAGCAGTTACGCATTAAGTTCGGCGATCAGCAGGCGCAGGTCGCGCAGATTGTGCCCGGTTGCGCCAGTTACCACGGAGTCGCCGAGCGCGGTGAGTAGCGGGCAGGCGTCGAATTCGGCCAGCGCTTTCTCAGGCTTGTAGCCGAAGGTGATGGCGCGGCTGACTGTGGTTGTGTCGACAATGGCTCCGGCAGCGCGTGTGTTGCCGTCGATGCCGTCGGACCCGGCGCTGAAGACGACCAGGCGCTCTCCGGAGTGTTGGGCCAGGTCGAGGGCACAGGTCAGGGCAAACTGCATATTGCGTCCGCCCGCGCCGGGCATGCGATTCAGGGTGACAGTGACTTCGCCGCCGGAGATCAGGCAGCAGCGAGGGTGCTCCCGGCGCAGAGCGTGGAAGCGCTCGAGCAAATAGCGGGCTGCATCGGCATAATCCCAGTCGTCGCAGGCATTGTCGATCACCGTATGGTAGCCCAGCTTCTGCGCCTCGATGCGGGCATTCTCGACTAGGTCGTGGCTGGAGAGCAGCACTTCGAAGATGGAATTGCCAAAGGCGTCTTCCTCCCCGGCCATGATCGAGGGCAGAGGTTTGCGCAGCGCGAGCCCGTAGCCTTCTTTCCAGGGAAGGCGAGGCAGAAACGGCGCGCGCCTGCTCTTGTTACCGGGAGATTCAGGCAGGTCTTTGCGCTCGAAGAAGGCGCTCACCCGGCTGGGAAACCTGGCTAGCAGATCATACTTGGCAAGGATAGCTCGGACTTCTTCGACCGTGGAGTGATCCGGCGATGTCGGTCCGGAAGCCAGCGTGTCGAGGCTGCGCAGCGGCACATCCGGTAGCAGTATGGATATTTTGGTAGACTCGGCAGCGGCGATCGCCAGCCGTCCGCCTTTGACCGCGGAGAAGTGCTTGCGCACAATGTTGATCTCGGTGATCGGCGCTCCGCTGGCGATGAGCGCCTGATGGAAGCCCATGGTGTCTTCGAGAGTGATTTCGGGGTCCAGCGGCAGGTCGAACAGCGCCGATGCTCCCCCGGAGATGAGGAAGAAGATGAGCGTGTCTTTGCGCGCCTTGCGCAGCATCGCCAGCGTGGCGCGGGCTGCGGCAAACGAGCCCTCGCTGGGCAGTGGATGGCCGCCTTCGAAATAGCGCACGCGCCAGTTGCGCTCGGCCGGAATCTCTCCCGAGCAGCAGATGCCGCGCAGACCCTTGCGGCGGGGCATGCGCTTCAGCAGCGTGTTCAGCATCGGAACCGCAGCTTTGCCGATAGCGATGACGTAAATGCGCTTGAAGCCGTTCAGGTCCAGCGTTTCCGGCCCGTTTGCCGCCAGCAGCCGGTGCAGCTTGCTGCCCTCGAAGCGAATACGCCGGTCAAAAGCCGACTCGATGCTGCAGGCGTCGAGAGCCTGGCGAAAGATCGCGGTTGCGGTGGTGTGGAGAGATTCGAGAGCGATGTCGGTAGCTGTCATGGTGCGGCTTTCAGGAACTGGGGAATTGGGAGGCGCGCGTCTCTTCGATTGGAAACGTGTTGTGCAGCCATTGGCCAAGCGCAGCCTGCATGGCTGCAAGATCGCCGGTGAAGAAGTGATCCGCTGCGGGGATAAGTCGCAGCTCTTTGGGCTCCGGCGCAAAGACGGCAATCGTGCGGAGTTGGTCTGCGGGCGCGAACTGGTCGCGATCGCCGCTGAGAAAAAGCTTGGGAAGAGCGCACCCGGCAAGGAAGGGATACGTGTAGTCGCGTCCCTCGGCATGGGTTGGCAGACCGAGGGCGGCAAAGCCTTGAATCTTCCAGGAGGCCTTCGCCGCAGTGCAGCAGGCCTTGAGGCCCATCGCCGCTCCAAAAGAGAAGCCTGCGGCAACGATGGGCTTGCCGTATTCTTTCGCCAGCCAGTCCAGCGCGGTTCGCACATCGTCCACTTCGTCGCGGCCATGGTGTACGCCTTCACTCAGGCCGGTTCCACGAAAGTTGAAGCGCAGCACCGGCCAGCCGAGACCGTGAAAGACTTTCATTGCGTGGTAAACGACCTTGTTGTGCATGGTGCCGCCACCGAGCGGGTGAGGATGGCAGAGCAGCGTGGCGTAGGGTGCTTCGGGCACGCCCTGGTTGAGCAGCGCTTCGAGGCGTCCGGCAGTGCCCTGCAGAGAAAAACTTAAGAGCGACCCTGGATGGCTGAGATCTGGTTCCGATACCGGCAGCAATGCCGGCGACTTGTCTACGCTAGGAGGCATGGCCAACTCTCATTCTAAGCGGTGAGCCCGGAGTCTGTGGGGTATTCTGGCTTCACGATGCCTGCGCGCGCCACCGCCATGACTCAGCCGATTGTAGAACTGGACCCAATCGCATTCACGCGCGAACTGGTGGAGATCGATTCGACCACCTATCACGAGGGTAATGTTGGAGACTTCCTGGCGGACTTTCTCGCCGGCCGCGGCTGGTCTGTCGAGAAGACTCCTGTGCCGCAGCCTGCGGAGAGCAACCGTTTGGAACCGCGCTGGAATGTCTACGCCGGGCCGGGTGAGGGCGATCCGGAACTGGTCTTTTCCACGCATCTGGATACAGTGCCACCTTACGTTCCTTTCACCGAAGACGAGAAGTATCTCTACGGGCGAGGAGTTTGCGATGCCAAGGGCATTGTCGCAGCCCAGGTGGCGGCGGCGGAGCGGCTACGTGCGGAGGGCTACGCAATCGGCATGCTCTTCGTCTCTGGTGAGGAACGCGACTCGGCCGGCGCCAAGGTCGCCAATGAAAATGCCAAACCCAGCCGCTTTCTGATCAATGGCGAGCCCACCGACAACCGGCTGGCGCTGGCCTCCAAGGGGGCGCTGCGGGCGGTTTTCAAGGCCACTGGCAAGATGGCGCACTCGGCCTATCCCGAGTTAGGAGATAGCGCGATTCACAAGCTCGTCGAGGTCATGGCGCGAGTCCTGGCCGTGGAGCTGCCGGAGGTCGAGGACATCGGTCCCAGCACGCTCAATATCGGCCTGGTGCACGGCGGCCGTGCGCCGAACGTGATAGCCGATCACGCCGAGGCCCAGGCGCTCATCCGCCTCGTATGCGACTCGGCAGAGACGCGCAAAGCCATCGAGAAGTGCGCTGAGGGGCTCGCCGAGGTAGATTTCACGCTGGAGATTCCCTTCGTCCGTTTGCGTGCCCTGGAGGGATTCCCGACCATGGTGGCCAAGTTCACCACCGACATTCCCCAGCTGAGCAACTGGGGTGAGCCGTTGCTCCTGGGGCCGGGTTCGATCCATGTGGCCCACACCCCGCACGAGAAGCTGGCCAAACGTGAGCTGCTGGAAGCAGTGGATCTGTACGTTGATGTCGCAAAGCAACTCTTGGGGTCACTCGGATAGAAGACCTCTCCCGCCGAACCTAGAATGCAACGAATCCGACCATGAATGTCTCATTCAGCACGCAACTTCTGCGGCGAATCCGGGTAAACTCCTGAAACAGAATGGGCCTGACCCCGGTTGTTGCTCAATATTGCTCCCAGCCGGTCGCGAAATAGACTTCTCCCGAGTCCAAGATTCAACTCAGCCAGCAAGGTCTGCCCACGGGTCGCCATGCTGGCATCCCCCAGGAGGATTGCAAATGCAATGGAAGAGTGTTCTGGCGCCGACTTTTGCAGCGGCGATGTTGGTGTCTTTTGGTGGTAGCCTGCGCGCGCAGGTGGCTCCTGCAGCACGGGTTGGCGGATTGCCGCTCTCCGTCAGCGTCGGTATTTCGGACTACAACCTGGACTTTGGCACAGACCGCAGGATGCAGGGCGCCGTTATCCGGGCCGGATGGAACCTGTTTCACGGAATCGGGATCGACGCGAATGCCCGCACTCTCTTTATCAATACGCCCCCCCAGCTCACTCGCATGCAGCAGAGCACCTTCCTGGGCGGCGTTTACTATAACGCTCCGTCCGTCTTTCATATTCGCCCTTTTGTGCGCATGGGCGCCGGCACGGGCCTGATCGAGTTCCCGTCGCGCTTCCCGCTCTACACCCGCGATACGTATACGGTAGTCGCTCCCAGCGGCGGTATCGAAGTGCCGATTACACGCCGGGTTTCTGCCCGCGCCGAGTACGAATACCAGTTCTGGAAGGAGTTCCGAGGGCCGCACGATCTGACTCCGCAAGGCGGCACCATCGGAGTCTCCTACTACTTCGGCGGCTTCCGGGTCCGTCAGCACCGTCTGAACTAGCTTTCTGACAGATCCGGTCCAGGTCTAGTTCACCACCCGGCCTTCGTCGTGGCGATAGGGCCGGGTCGCGCGGATGTATCCTCGAAACATGGCTTTGACTGACTCCTCTCTCAACCTGCTCGATCGATCCGCATCTTCCTATCTGCGCTCGGCGCGCCATCAGCCGGTGCTTTGGCATCCCTGGGGTGAAGAAGCATTTGCCCGCGCGCAGGCTGAAGATAAGCCGATCCTGCTCGATATCGGCGCGGTATGGTGTCACTGGTGTCACGTCATGGACCGTGAGTCCTATGAAGATGCCGAGCTTGCGGCCATCGTCAATGAGCATTTCGTGGCCATCAAAGTCGATCGTGATGAGCGCCCGGATGTGGATGCGCGCTACCAGGCGGCGATCTCCGCCATCAGCGGCCAGGGAGGCTGGCCCTTGACCGGTTTTCTCACTCCTGCAGGCCAGCCCTACTTTGGCGGAACCTATTTCCCCGCGGACGATCGCTATGGCCGTCCGGGATTCAAGCGCGTGCTGCTGACCATGGCCCAGGTCTGGCGCGAGCGGCGCGAAGAGGCTCTGGACTCAGCGGCCAGCGTGATGGCAGCCGTCGAGCAGAACGAGAATTTCTCAGGCCGCGGCGGCGATCTCAATCTGTCTCTTATCGACAAGATCGCTGAGTCGATCCTCAAGCAATTCGACTCGCGCAACGGCGGATTCGGCTCGCAGCCTAAGTTTCCCCATCCCGGCGCGATCGACCTGCTCATCGAGACAGCAACCCGTACTGGCAATGAGAAAGCTCGCGACGCGGCGATTCTGACGCTGACCAGAATGAGCCAGGGCGGCGTTTACGACCAGCTTGCCGGCGGCTTCCATCGCTACTCGGTGGATGAGCGCTGGGTCGTGCCGCACTTTGAGAAGATGCTCTACGACAACACCGAGCTGCTGCGCAATTACATCCACGCCTACCAGAGCTTTGTCGTGCCGGAGTTCGCGCGTGTGGCCGGCGAGATCATCCGCTGGCTCGACGGCACGATGACCGATCGCGAGCGGGGCGGATTTTACGGCTCGCAGGATGCGGACATCGACCTCGATGACGACGGCGACTACTTCACCTGGACAAAAGCGGAGGCTCAGGCTGTGCTCTCGCCGGAAGAGTGGACCGTTGCCGGGCGCTACTGGGATATCGGCGACCTGGGCGACATGCACCATAATCCCCAGAAGAACGTGCTGCACATTCGTTTCAGCGTTGCCGATGTGGCCCGAGAGGCCGGCGTTTCGCCCGAGCTGGCCGCCGAGCTGCTCTCCGTAGCGCGCACCAAACTACTGCAGTCGCGTACTGCCAGGCCGACACCCTTCATCGACCGCACGCTCTACACCGGCTGGAATGCGATGGCTGTAACGGCATATCTCGAGGCCGCCCGGGTACTGCGCAAGGAGCCTGTCCGGGAATTTGCCCTGAAGACGCTGGATCGGCTGCTGGTGCAGGCTTGGGATGGCGAAAGCGAGCTGTTTCATGTGATCGCCTATCCGGAAGGCCCATCGCAACCGGCGCGAGTCGCAGCCAATCTGGATGACTACGCCTTCACCGTTCATGCCTGTGTCGACGCCTGGCTGGCAACTGGCAGGATGACGTATTACGAATCTGCGATGAAGCTGGCCGCGGCGATGATTGCGCGTTTTTTCGACCGCTCTGCCGGCTGCTTTGTCGATACCGCGCTCGGCGAGGACGGAGAGTCCCGGCTGGGTGCTCTGACCGCCCGGCGCAAGCCTCTGCAGGACGCTCCCACCCCGGCAGGCAATCCTACGGCCGCGTCGGCGCTGCTCCGGCTTGAAGCGCTTTCAGGCCGCCGGGAGTTTCGCGATGCCGCCGAAGATACGCTGGAGTCTTTCGCCGGCATCGTCGAGCATTTCGGTCTCTACGCCGGCAGCTATGCCCTGGCTCTAAGCCGGCTTCTGCTCGATCCCGTGCAGGTAGTCGTGGTGGGCGATGGCGAGGAGGCGAGCAAGCTGGAAGCTCTGGCCATGGCGCGATTTGCCGTGAACAAAGTTGTAATCCGCCTGCGCTGTGCGCAGCTTGCATCCGGCGCGTTGCCCGAGGCTCTTGCTGAGACGGTTGCGCTGGTTCCGCCGCCCGAAGGCTCATCCGAAAGCCGGCCCGCATGGGTTCTGGTATGCCGCCACAATACCTGCCTGCCGCCCATCACCTCCCCGGATGAACTGCTCAGCGCCCTAGAGGTGGAAGTTTAAGAAAGCGCGGCAAGCTGTTGATTACGAAGCGCATGGTCTATAGGCTTAGCTCTGCGCGGTAAATGGATCGTGGGTGATGGCTGGGATCGTCGTCGGATCGACTGCCGGTTTTTCAGCAGTCGGCTTGTGGGTTGGGTCCGGGTCCGTGGTTTCTGGCAAGGGATTTTGACCCGGCTTACCGGCGAACTCCCGGAAGATGCGGTTGGGGTCTCCCGGCAGCATACCCTGCTCTTCAAGGGCGATGCGAACGCGCCGCCGAAACTCGCGGATGGGGCCATATTGCTTTGTCGCCTGAGTCTTGAAGACCACCGGATAGACCACCTGCGATCCGGTGATGGCATCCACACCCAGAACCTCCGGATCTTTAAGAAAGAGCGGCGCGAACCCCTGATCCTTGCGGATGTCCATGGCAATCGAGGTAAGCAGCGGCACCACCTTATCCGGCGAGGCGGAGAAGTCTACCGAGACATTGACCGTCGCCACGGAAAAATCGCGGCTGAGGTTGGCCACCGTCGTTATCTGCGAGTTGGGCACGATGTAGAGCGTGCCGTCACCGTCGCGAAGCTCCGTGCGCCGCAGGCTCATCGCTTCCACAGTACCGGTCATGCCCGTCAGGCGTACCGTGTCGCCGACATTGAACTGATCTTCGAGAACGACTAGCATGCCGTTGAGCACGTCTTTGACGATGGTTTGGGCAGCCAGGCCAACGGCGACACCGGCAATTCCCGCCGAGGCCAGCAGCGGCCCCAGGTTCGCGCCCATGATTCCAAGCACCTGGATCGCCGTCAGTCCCCAGAGGATTGCGTTCAGCGTGGTGCGCAGAATGCTGGCAAAGGTCTTGACCTGCGACTGCCTCCCAGCAGAGGAATTTCCACGGTCGGACATAGCGATGATGCGTCGCGTCGCGATGGCGATGATCCTGGTCAAAATGATGGCGATGACGATGGCGACAATCAGGCGAGGAAGCTTGGTATGGATAAATTCCTGGGAGTCGTTCATCCATTCGTCAAGAATCTTGCCGAAGAAGTGCCCCTCGGCAAACACGTCCGTCCCGATCAGCATTGCAAGGAAAATCATGCCTGCTCCTCCATATCGTTTCAAGTGGTTCACTTGAAGGTTTGTATTGCCGTGTTTCTGAATTAAGAATGCCCGATTCGTCACACGGTTCTTATTGCAATATCGAACAAGTTTCGACAGGCCGTATCGGAACCGGCGGATCAATACTCCGCTTGGAAGCGCAGATGGCGTTGAGGTTTGCCTGATCCTTCGTGGTGTCTGCGGGAAGACCGGGCTCCCAAAACAGTTTTCGCTCGCAGGCCGGAAAATTCCGGCCTCGAAAGCAAATTTGCCCACGAAAGCCTCGATCTGGCATTTCCAGATAGCTTCAACCTTTTTCGGAATTGTAAAAAGATTACATTCAGGTCTTCGGTTTCTCTCTATACTTGTGCGCATGAGGAATTGGGTGCAATCCTCCGGCGCTCTTCGAAGACGGCTTCCCAGGCTCAAACACACATCCTGGGTTGGAAGCCTCGCCTGTCTGGCAGCTTTTGTGTGCTTTCCTCCAGCTGGAGGATTTTCGCAGCAGGTGCCGCAGGTCAACGGAGGACTGCCCGGTCCGGGGCGAAATTCCCAGGGATTTGCCGCGCTGCCTGAGGCCGCAAATCCTCACCCGGATTCCAATCGTGTCCTCGAAGACTCCATGCGCAAACAGGGCAACGCCAAACAATTCAAGGTGTTGAACGAACTACGCCAGAAAGAGATGACCACCGACACGGCAAAGCTCGTGGCGCTGGCTGGCGACCTGAAGGAAGCGCTGGATAAGACGGGCAGCAAAGACACCATCTCCATGGACTCGGTCCGCAAGGCCGAACAGATCGAAAAGCTCGCTCAGGATGTGCGGAAGAAGATGAAGGCTACCTTTTCCGACCCCGAATAACATGGGAGCAGGTGCAGCTATGGATGCAGAGGGGCAAAAAAAGAATTTCATTCGGATCGGATACATGCTTCCCGCGTGGATCGCGATTCTGGTGATGTCCTGCGCTGTTGCGGCCGCCCAGCAGTCAGCCCCCGCCCCATCAGTTCAGACAGAAACAGCGGATGCCACCGCTGCCAAGCCTCAGGCTGCCCAGCCCGCAACCGAGGAAACTCCCGAGCAGCGGCGCCAGGATGCGCAGATGCAGGAGCGAAAAAACCAGCTTGCTGTGGATACCGCAAAGCTGCTGGAACTGGCCAACGAACTCAAGGCGGAGATGGACAAGAGCTCCAAGGACACGCTTTCCCTAGGCGTGATCAAAAAAGCCGATGAGGTAGAAAAGCTCGCGCGTAAGGTGCGCGCTGAGATGAAGGCCTCCATCGGGAATTAAAAAGTCTCGAAGTGACGCCCCAAAAGAGAAAGGCAGCGGCTCGTTGCGCTGCCCTCCCATCTTCTGCTGTGCCTCTTAGACGAAGAGCGGCGCCAGCACCAGCGTCACTGTAGCCAGCAGCTTGATCAATACATGCAGGCTGGGTCCCGCGGTGTCCTTGAATGGATCGCCGACCGTGTCGCCGACCACCGCTGCTTTATGCGCATCCGAGCCCTTGCCGCCGAAGTGGCCGCTCTCGATGAACTTCTTGGCATTGTCCCACGCGCCGCCGCCGTTGTTCATGAGCATGGCCAGCAGGATTCCGCTGATCGTGCCCACCATGAGGAAGGCGGCTACCGACTCGGCTCCCGAAAGGTTGACGAGATGGCTGAGGTTGGGTGGCAAGTCGATGCTGCTCGTAAGGTGGAATCGCGTGCTCAGGTGGCGGAAGCTGACGCCGATAGCCACCGGCATAAGCACCGCCAGCGCTCCGGGAAGCACCATCTCCTTGAGTGCAGCGCCGGTGACGATGTTTACGCAACGAGCGTAATCCGGACGGCTGGCGCCGGTCATGATGCCCGGGTTTTCCTTGAACTGGGCGCGCACATCTTCAATGACTTTTTCGGCAGCCCGGCCCACGGCGCTGATGGCCATCGAGGAGAACAGGTAAGTCAACATCGCGCCCAGCAGCGCGCCCACAAATACCGGAATGCTGGCCAGGTTTACGTTCGCAAAGCTCCAGTCTGGCGGCAGAATAAGTCCGGCAGCCTCGACGCGATGCTTCACGATGTTGTGGATGGTTTCGAGATACGCCGAGAAGAGCAGAAACGCAGCCAGTGCGGCCGATCCGATGGCATAGCCCTTGGTGAGCGCTTTGGTGGTATTGCCCGCTGCATCAAGCCGGTCGGTGCGGTCACGGACTTCATGCGGCTGGTTGCTCATCTCGATGATGCCGCCGGCGTTGTCGGTGATAGGGCCGAAGGTATCCATAGCCAGGATGTAGGCGGCACTGGAGAGCATTCCCATGGTCGCGATGGCCGTGCCGTAGATGCCCTTGGCGTAGTCTGCAATTCCGACCGCATCCTCAAGGCCACGCACGCCAAAGTAGTAGCTGAGCAGCAGCGCAGCGCTGATGACCAGAGCAGGCAACGCTGGAGTCTGCATGCCGACCGCCAGGCCTGTGATGATATTCGTCGCCGGGCCTGTCTTGCAGGCTTCGGCAATCGATTGCACAGGCCGGTAGCGCGTCTCGGTGTAGTACTCGGTGATGGAAACGAAGGCGAAAGAAGTAACAATCCCTACCACTCCCGCGCCAAGCAGCCACCAGCGGTCCTGCAGCAGGAAATGCACTCCAGCCACAAAGCCCAGCAGTGCGAGAAAGCTGGTGACGTAGAAGCCGCGATTGAGTGAGTGCATCGGATCGTCTGTCTCCTTGCCGCCAACAACCGAGACGCCGGCAATAGAGGCGACGATGTTGATGGCATGCACCATCAGCGGGAAGAGAATGCCCTTGATGCCGAAGACGGGATACAGTGCAGCCCCGAGAATCATCGCGCCAACGCTCTCCGCGGCGCTTGACTCGAAAAGATCGGCTCCGCGGCCTGCGCAGTCGCCAACGTTGTCCCCCACGAGGTCAGCGATTACGGCGGGGTTGCGCGGATCGTCTTCCGGAATTCCAGCCTCAACCTTGCCGACGAGATCTGCGCCTACGTCCGCAGCCTTGGTGTAGATGCCGCCGCCAAGCTGGGCAAACAGCGCCACCAGCGAAGCTCCAAACCCGAACCCGACCAGCTGATACGGAACAGCCTGCGGATTACTAAGTCCGCCGAAAAGCAGGAAAAGCCCGCCGATCCCCAGCAGCGCCAGGCCGACGACGATGAGCCCTGTCACCGCGCCTCCATGGAGCGCAAGCTTGAGTGCGCCGGAGAGGCTGCTGCGCGCCGCAGCCGCCGTGCGCAGGTTCGCCCGGATGGAAACAAACATGCCCGTGTATCCCGAAAATCCCGAGCACGCCGCTCCCACGAGGAAGCTGATGACAACCTTGGTCGCCAGTGGAGCGGTCAGCGGATAGACCAGGTATCCGGCATAGAGCACCGCCGCCAGCACAACGGCCATGATGGCGATGGTTTTGTACTGCCGGGCCATGAAGGCCTCCGCGCCTTCGCGGATCGCTGAAGCGATGTGCTGCATCTCAGCCGT
The DNA here is from genome assembly GCA_036271955.1 of Acidobacteriaceae bacterium. GTDB lineage: Bacteria > Acidobacteriota > Terriglobia > Terriglobales > Acidobacteriaceae > Acidicapsa. The sequence continues at coordinate 54,648 of DATAZR010000024.1, read as the reverse complement.
GCCCTGGTCGGCGGCGAGAACGGATCGCGCAAAAAACAACGCAGCGATCAAGGCAAGAACTCCGGCCGCGATCGCGATCCAGAGATAGAGAGTGTCATTGCCTGAAATACCGCTGGAAAGTGGATCGGCCAGCAGGGCAAGTGAAGGGATGGAAACGAGCATTCGGGGGCGTGCCTCCTAAAAATTTATCAAAATCGCAATGCCAGCCTTGGCTGGAGAACAAGGAGTTAGCTTGATTTGCCAACCTGGAACGATGGGCCCGGCCCGGTCATTACGGTACGTCGAATAGAAACACGGCGACAATTCAATCGTCAACATCCTTCGGGTCATCTAACAGAAAGATGCCCTGTGGATTGCCGCCTTTCCCGCCGTCGTCCGGGTTGATACAATCGACAAGGTTTAGGGTGGGTCCGGATAGGTCCGTTCGGCGGTTGGCGGCTTCTCAAGGCTCGACCGGATTTCGGGCAAGAAGGGTTTCTAGGGAGGTTGCGAAGATGGCTCGTGTCGCTGCCGGTACAAGAGCAAGCACGCAGGTAAACCTCACCGCTTCGGCATCGCCTGCGGCCTCCACCCAGGCGGCGAATTCCGCATCTGTGCCCGAGCCGCTTACGCCGGAACAACTGGTCGACTTCTACCGCTACATGTATGCTGGGCGCCGCGTCGACGATCGCGAGATCCTGCTCAAGCGGCAGCAGAAAATTTTCTTCCAGGTCTCCGGAGCCGGCCATGAAGCCCTGCAGGTTGCCGCAGCCAAGGCAATGCGCCCCGGCTACGACTGGTTCGTGCCTTACTATCGTGATCGCGCGCTTTGCCTGGCTTTGGGAATGACAGCCGAGGATATGCTGCTGCAGGCAGTTGGCGCGGCAGCCGATCCGTCGAGCGGCGGCCGCCAGATGCCCAGCCATTGGAGCAGTCCGGAGCACCACATTGTCAGCACCTCTTCCTCGACCGCAACCCAGGTACTGCACGCTGTGGGATGCGCCGAAGCTGGACGGTACTACTCGCGTTTTCCTGAAGCCGCCGAGAAGCCCTCTGGCCCAGCAGATTACCGGGCTTTCCACGATGTCTCGTTCCACGGCGATGAAGTAGTGCTCACCTGCATCGGCGAGGGCTCCACGTCGCAGGGAGAGTTCTGGGAAGCATTGAATTCCGCCTCCAACCTCAAGCTGCCGGTCATCTTCTGCGTGGAAGACAACGGCTACGCGATCTCGGTTCCTGTTGAAGTCAACACACCGGGCGGCAATATCTCGCGGCTGGTTGCAAACTTCCCCAACTTCTACTTCGCCGAGGTCGAAGGAACCGACCCCCAAGAGAGCTATAACGCCTTTGTCGCAGCGGTTGCCCATTGCCGGGCGGGCAAAGGACCGGCCTTCGTTCACGGTCACTGCGTCCGGGTCTATTCGCACTCCTTCTCTGAAGATGACAAGACCTACCGCAAGCGCGAGGAGCGAGAGGCCGACGCCATGCGCGATCCGCTGCACAAGCTGCAGATGCGCCTGCTGCGTGAGAACATCCTCAGCCCTACGGAGTTGACTGCACTCGAGCAGCAGATCGACGAGCACATCGCTGCCGCAGCCGAGCGCGCGGTTGCCGCCGCGCTTCCGGCTACAGCCAGCATTCCCAGGCACATCTATTCCGAGGACTTCGACCCCACGAGCGTAGCGCTCGCGACCGAGCCGAAATTTGGCGAGAAGGGGACCAAAGGCACAGGCGACCGCACCATGGCCGACCTCATCAATGCCTGTCTGCGCGACGAAATGCGCCGCGATCCCCGCATCGTGGTCTATGGCGAAGACGTCGCTGATGCCAGCCGCGAGGACGCATTGAAAGAAGCCAAGGGCAAGGGTGGAGTTTTCCAGTTGACCGCCGGCCTGCAATCCGAATTCGGTTCGGCGCGTGTTTTCAATTCACCGCTCGCCGAGGCGAATATCGTAGGCCGGGCGGTCGGCTACGCCGTGCGCGGGCTGAAGCCGGTGGTCGAGATTCAGTTCTTCGACTACATCTGGCCCGCCATGCACCAGATTCGCAATGAGCTGGCGCTCATGCGCTGGCGCTCCAATGGCGGCTTCCAGTCGCCGGTCGTGATTCGTGTGCCCATCGGCGGCTACCTGACCGGTGGGTCGATCTACCACTCTCAGAGTGGCGAATCGATCTTCACCCATATTCCGGGACTGCGCGTGGTCTTCCCCTCCAACGCGCTCGACGCCAACGGCCTGCTGCGCACCGCGATTCGCTGCGATGATCCGGTAATGTTCCTGGAGCATAAGCGCCTCTACCGCGAGCCCTATGGCCGAGCCCCTTATCCGGGTCCGGATTACATGATTCCCTTCGGCAAGGCAGCCATCACCCGCCCTGGTACCGACGTGACCATTGTGACTTATGGTGCGCTGGTTCCAAGAGCCTTGCAGGCAGCGCAAAAGGCCGAGCGCGAACACGGCATCCAGACCGAAGTGATCGACCTACGCACGCTGAGCCCTTACGACTGGGAGGCGATTGCCACCTCGGTCAAGAAGACCAGCCGCGTGATCGTGGCGTATGAGGATACGAAGAGCTGGGGCTATGGCGCGGAGATTGCCGCCCGCATCGCCGACGAGCTTTTCGAGGATCTCGATGCGCCAGTGAAGCGCGTAGCGGCAATGGACAGTTTCGTCGCCTACCAGCCGGTGCTCGAAGACGCGATTCTGCCTCAGCCGGAGGACCTGCTGCGCGCTATCGTAGAATTGCGGGCCTTCTAAAAGCGAAATAGTCAGCCAACGAGCAGTAGCCAAACAATTCAGGAGCAGCCTCATTGCAGCCAGACCCTGCGGTCGGGCCGAGCACTTCGGTCAAAAGAGTTCTTATCTATCGCCTTGGCAGCCTGGGCGATACCACGGTTGCGTTGCCGTGTTTTCACCTGATCGAGCGCGCGTTTCCAAGCTCAGAACGCATTCTGCTGACCAATTTCCCAGTTCATGCGAAAGCCCCGGCGTCTGCGGCAGTCTTGGGTGATTCAGGACTCGTACACGGCTACATGCGCTATGTGGTCGGTACGCGCAGCCCAATGGAGTTGCTCCGGCTGGCAAAAGAGATTCGCCGCTTCGCACCCGAGGTGTTGGTATACCTTATGCCGGTCAGATCGCCGAAAGCCGTGACGCGGGACAAATGGTTCTTCAGTCTTGCCGGTGGAGTCAAGCACATCGCCGGTTTACCCGCGGCCGCAGACTTGGTGCATATCCAAAACCCTGAGACCGGCATGTACTCTTCGGAAGGAGGGCGGCTGGCGCGGACCATACGCGTTTTGGGCGATGCGCATTTGGAGGCGCTGGAAAACTGGAGCCTCAGGCTTACCTCAGCGGAAAAAGATGTAGCTTGCTCCGCTCTCGGCGACTTGGTAAGTAAACCACTGATCGTCTGCGGTCCGGGAACCAAAATGCAGGCCAAGGACTGGGGGCAGGAGAACTGGCAGATGCTGCTGGCACGGCTCTCTGAGCGCTATCCCGGCCACGGATTAGCGTTGATTGGCGCCAAAGAAGATGCGGACGTCAGCGAGTTTGCCGCTCGCAACTGGAATGGGCCGAAGGTAAATCTATGTGGACGGCTAAGTCCACGGGAGACAGCGGCGGTCTTTGAGCATGCGCAGGTTTTTCTCGGGCCGGACTCGGGGCCGATGCATCTGGCGGCTTGCGCCGGAGTTCCGTGTGTGATTGCCTTTTCAGCACGCGGTCTGCCAGGTGTATGGTATCCGGCGGGGAACAATCATCGGGTCATTTATCATAAGGTCAATTGCTTTGGCTGCAATCTCGAAACCTGCATCGCCGAGGGGCGCAAATGCCTGAGGGCGATTACGGTCGAGGAAATGGCAGCGGCAGTCGAGTCTGTGTTGGGATACCGGCTGCAATCCGCAGCGGAAGTTTAGCAATCGCCATTAGGCGTTCGCGCAATAATCGTCAGCCCTCCGTGCAATAACCGGCAGCCTTTTTGCATGCGCGGCATAACCTGTCAGAGGGTCTTTCTAACCACGAAGGTTCCTTAACACCTCTCAGGAGAAGACTGGTCCATGTACATCGTTACCGGCGGCGCGGGATTTATCGGCAGCAACCTGGTGCATGAACTAAATGCGCACGGCATCACCGACATCCTGATCGTGGACAACTTTGCCAACGCCAGAAAGTTCATCAATCTGCATGGCGCGCGCTACGTCGACTACCTGGACAAGCGTGAATTTCGCCGGGCGATCCGTGAAGGCTCTTTGGGGATCGGCAAGGTCGAGGCGATTCTCCATCAGGGCGCCTGTTCGAACACGCTCGAAGACGACGGCGTGTACATGATGGATAACAACTTCGAATACACCAAGGAAGTGCTGAAGTTCGCGATTCACACAGGCGCGCCGCTGGTCTTCGCTTCGACGGCGGCGGTGTATGGGTTAAGCGGACCGGGGCGGTTTACGTTAACCATCGAGAATGAGCGGCCGCTGAATATCTACGGCTATTCGAAGCTGGTCTTCGACCACTACTTTCGTCGCGAGCTGGAACTGGAGCGGGTGCCGATCACGGCGGTGGGCCTGCGCTACTTCAATGTGTACGGACCGCGTGAGCAGCACAAGGGACGGATGGCTTCGGTGATCCACCACTTTACCAAGCAGATGAAAGAGATCGGCAAGGTAAAGCTCTTTGGCGGAACGGGCGGCTATGGCGATGGCGAGCAGCGGCGCGATTTTGTCTATGTGCGCGACCTGGCCCGGCTGAATATGTTCTTCGCGCAGATAGGGCCGTACGCGCCCAAAGCTGGCGAGGAAAAGAAATTGTATCGCGGTCTGGCCAATGCCGGGTCGGGCAAGAGCCGGACGTTCAATGACGTGGCCAAGGCGCTGATGAGCGTGCATGGAGAATGCCCGATCGAATACATTCCTTTTCCAGCAGACCTCGAAGGCCGTTACCAGCATTTCACCGAGGCTGATCTGACGGCGCTGCGTGGATTGGGCTATGAAGGCCCGATGACCGAGTTAGAGGCTGGGATTACGGAGACTTACGCGACGATGGCGGCGATTGAAGGATAGAGCATTGCGCCTGGCCGTAATCGTTCAGGATTTCTAATCGTATTCGGGGTGTCTAGTCAGTCCCAGAACGAGCCTTCTCAATTCGAATTAAATAAATGGTCTATCGCAGACAATAAGTCCGCACTAGCTTGGTCGGCCAGCTCGGCGGCTTTTTCTGCCCCAGGCTTACGGTGCTCTCTCGCCGTTTCGTCGCCCGCGATGAAGATGGTTTTCATATTGAGGTTGCGGCCGAATTCGATGTCGCTGAGGCTGTCGCCGATCATCAGACTGTTTTCCGGTGTGATGTCGGGGAAGTCCGCCTGGGCCTGTTCGAAAAGGCCGGGCAGAGGCTTGCGGCAGTTGCATTCGCGCTTGTCATGAGGGCAGAAATAGAAGCCGTCAATTTTGGCTTCCGATTTGGCCAGTTCGGCCCTGAGCTGGCTGTGGATGTGGTCTACGTCGTCTGCGGTATAGAGACCGAGGGCGATGCCGCGCTGGTTGGTGACGACGAGGACGCGCAGGCCGGCCTGGTTGAGGCGTGCGATGGCTTCAGGAACGCCGGGGAGCAGGTGGAAATGCTGCCATCCTGTGACGTACTGTCCCTCGGGCATCTTGCGGTTGAGGACGCCGTCACGGTCTAAAAAGACCGTACGTAAAGCGGGAAAGACAGTCACCAGAGTGGTATTAGGTTGTGTCGTGGGTGCGCTGTTTTGGTCAGTGGACTGCGGTGGGCCTTTTGGCTCGATCTTCACCCGGCTATGATAGCAATAGCCCTTGTCGCCGATTCCCTTCGGGATCGCAACTGCACTTTACCATCGTGACTTTTCACCCCCTTGAAGGAGCGCATGGCAAACCAACCGGATCGAGAGACTGTCTTCGGCAACGCGATTGCCGATCACCTGCACGTCATCGCCACAGTGAACGAGCAGCAGGAGCTGCTGGAGACCATTGCCCGCGAGATGGCCGCCGCACTGCATCGCGGCAACCAGATCCTCTGGTGCGGCAATGGCGGCAGCGCAGGCGACTCGCAACACCTGGCCGCGGAGATCGTAGGGCGCTTCCGGCGCGAGCGGCGCGGGCTGCCTTCGATGGCCTTGACTACGGATACGTCGATTCTCACCTCTGTGGCCAACGACTACGGCTACGAGGCAGTGTTTTCCCGCCAGGTTGAGGCGATGGGCCGGCCGGGTGACGTGCTCGTAGGTATCTCGACCTCGGGCAATAGCCATAATGTGATCTGCGCTCTGGAGGCAGCGAGGCCGCGTGGCATTACGACCGTGGCTTTCACTGGGGAGGGTGGCGGCCGCATGGGCGCGCTGGCCGATCATCTGTTTGCGGTTGGATCGCGAGATACGGCGCGGATTCAGGAGGCGCATATTCTCGCCGGGCACATGATCTGCGACTGGCTGGAGCTAGATTGGATTGCGACTGAGGCACATGGAGTGGAGGCACATGGACCCGAGTTACACGGCAAGAAGGAAGCGGGTGTCGCTTGATTCAGCAGCTGCATGAGGTGATCCACAAGATCGAGCAGGAGTGGCCCGCGAAGCGCCTGCTGGTGCTGGGCGACGTGATGTTGGACAAGTACATCTGGGGCGATGTGGGGAGGATTTCGCCGGAGGCTCCGGTGCCCGTGGTGCGGGCTACGCATCAGAGCGAACAGCCGGGCGGCGCGGCCAACGTAGCCATGAACCTGGTCAAGCTGGGAGCGAAGGTTTCGCTGGTAGGGTTTACGGGCGGCGATGCGGACGAGGCTCTATTGGCGGCAAGCGTCAAGACGAACGGGATCGATCCCGCGTTTGTGTCGTGTGCAGGATTTCCGACGATTACCAAAACGCGCATCGTGGGCGGACGGCAGCAGATGCTTCGGCTGGATAGCGAGAACCTGGGCAAGCGCGCGGAGGGAGATCACGACCGCCTGCTGCAGCAGGTGCTGGAAGAACTGCCGCGCTGCCATGCCGTGGTGCTTTCGGATTATGCCAAGGGCGTGCTTGCTCCGGTGCTGTGCCAGGCAGTGATTGCCGAGGCGCGAAAGCTGGGCGTGCCGGTGCTGGTCGATCCCAAAACGGCCGATTTCAGCCGCTACAAGGGTGCAACGACGATCTGCCCCAACCTGAGCGAGCTATCGGTTGCCTCCCGCGAAGACATCGGCAATCTGGAGGCGATGCTGACGGCGGGTGAGCACATGGTGGGCGAGTTCGATCTCGAATATCTGACGGCAACCTTGAGCGAAAAGGGAATCGCGGTTATCCGTCCGGGGAACCGGTTCCTCGCTCCAGCGGTGGCGCGGCAGGTCTTCGATGTTTCAGGCGCTGGAGATACGGTGATTTCAGTGCTGGCGCTTTGTCTTGCGTCGGGACTGGCGATCGAGCCTTCCGTCCAACTGGCGAATATTGCAGCGGGCATCGTAGTCGGCAAAGTAGGCACGGTGCCGGTGGAGAAGTTTGAGCTGCTGGCGGCGCTTGAGCCCGACATCGCGCTCCATGCCGAGGACAAAGTCCTGACGCGGGAAGAGTTGGTGCTGCGCGTAGCGAACTGGCGTGCGAATGGCGAGCGGGTCGTCTTCACCAATGGCTGCTTCGATCTGCTGCATATCGGGCACATCACGGTGCTGGAGCAGTCGCGGCGGCTAGGCGACCGGCTGATTGTGGCTATCAACAGCGATGCGTCGGTCTCGTGCCTTAAGGGACCCAGCCGGCCAGTCGTAGGCGAGCGCGAACGGGCGCGTGTGCTGGCCGCGCTGGCTGCGGTCGATGCGGTTGTGATCTTTGGCGAGGCGACGCCGCTGGAGCTGATTGTGGCTTCGAGGCCCGATGTGATCGTCAAAGGCGGCGACTACAACGAGGACACCGTCGTGGGTGCGAAGGAAGTGAAGTCGTGGGGCGGCAAAGTAGCCATCGTTCCCATTGTCGAGGGGCATTCGACGACACGCCTGATCGAGCGCTCGCTGGCGGGGAAAGAAAGCTAGAGTCGTCTTTGCGTTTCTTCTAACGAAGGTCGTCGAGCCAGCGGTGTAATGTCTCTGTGAAGTGAGTGTCGGCAGTGGCTGGCGACTCCATCCATGCGGAAGACTTTTTGCCGGGGACGGCTTTGTAATCTGCCGGAAGTGGCGCAGGCTGCGCCGGATCTGGTTTGGCCAGCAGCCAGAGTGATGGAGTTTGCAGCGAAGCCGCCGCCGCAGCCAGATCGTAACGATCCTGCACGAGCCAATGCGCGGGGACGAGGCGGCTGCGCGGATCAGAGAAAACAGTCTGGACTGGATTTTGCACCGGCTGGTCGAGGACTACGCCGGCGATTTCATTGTGGCTGGCAGCCAGTTCAGCGGCAAGATTGGCTCCCAGGCCTGTTCCGTAAACAACGAGATTTTTTGCAGGAATCTGCCGCATGCCGGTGAGCCAGTTCAGCGCCCATTCCGCGTCCTGACGAAGACGCTTCTCGCTGGGATGCCCGGTCTGGCTTTGCCCGTATCCGCGATAGTCGATGGCAAAGACAGCAAGGCCGGCATTGTGCAGCGCAGCTAGCGTATCGACAGTGTCGCTGAGGTTTCCGTCGGAGCCGTGGAGGTATAACACCGTGTAGAGTGAGGCATTTGCGGGAATCCACCAGCCGGTGAGTTGGGTGGTGCCGGTTTCGGTGACATCAGCGAAGTGTACTGGCTCATAGGCGAGCCCGGAGCTGGCTGGGGTGCGCGAGATGGCGGCTTTGGGGTGGTAGAGCAGCTGCCAGCTGCCTTGCCAATAGATCAGGCAGAGCGCGAGCCAGGTGAAGCCGGCGATTGCCACCAGTGTGAAAGCAAAGGCTTTAAGTAGCCAGGTGGCAGAGATATTGGGGAATGCGCCGGGCTGGTGGCGCATCTCGTGAAAGGCTTTTTCAAAGGCCGAAGGAGGCTGCGTGCGCGGCTCAGCAGCCGCTCTCGCGGAGGCTCGCTGCGGGGCTTTCTGCTGCTTAGGTTTGGAGGATTTGCTGGGGGGCATGATTCGAGCCGGTCGCCTGAGTTCGTCTCTTTTCATGGTATCGCGCGGCGCTCCGGCGGAGGGTTCGGCCGTTTTGCGATGGCAGCAATCAGTTGATGTTTGCGTGATTTTGCCGTAATTGTTGCCATGATCTTTAACAACTAACGTCATGCCGAACAGTAATTGATGTCGCGGAAAACCGGCCGGGCATTGCCTCCCGCCGAACAGCTCCCTGGGATGTTGGATGGGTTCAGCTACTATGAATTAGCTTGTCAGGAACGATTCAGGGGAGCTAAAGGAATGCCGGAGATGATTCGGGTTTGTTCGGAGAAGGAGTTGCCGCGCGAGGGCCAGGTTTGCGAAATGGCAGGCGGCAATCTGTGCGTGACCCGCGTGGGCGGGGAGATTTCCGTGCTGGGCGGAGTCTGCCCGCACAGCGACGGTCCGCTGGGACAGGGCATGGTGGAGAATGGCGCCGTGGTATGCCCGTACCACGGCTGGGCCTTCGATGTGAAGACGGGCGCGGCGACGCATGATTCCTCGGAGAAGGTACGCATCTACGAGTGGGTCGTCAAGGACGGGGAGTTTCTGGTTAAGCCGTAAGCTCTTTCGGCATGATTTGTGCTGCGCTGCGGAGTGGATGTAATGGCAGGTCAGGTAAGGATTTGTCTGGGCAGGAAGATTCCGAAAGAAGGCCGGGTGCGCGAGGTGCGTGTGGGCCAGCGCGAGTTCTGTGTAGCCAGGGTGAATGGCGTGATCTCGGTGGTGGATGGGCTTTGCCCTCATAAGGAGTTGCCGCTGGGCGAGGGATCGATCGAGAAGGGCCGTCTGGTGTGTCCCTGGCATGGCTGGGAGTTCGACCTGGAGACCGGCGAGCAGCACAAAGGAGACGCGCAGGTACGAGTCTACGAAGCTGTTATTGAAGATGGCGAGCTGCTGGTGACGATCTCCTGAGTGCCTTACGAACCGTTTATGGCGTCGGGCAGGAGTCGAGCGGGCCTAGTTCGGTGCCGAGGGCTTTCATCTTTACGCGGAGGCGAGCTTCGACCTGGGCGAAGGGGCCGTTGGGCAGGGCGACGGAGTTGAGCGCTTTTTCGGTTCCGCAGAGTTTGAGCGGCTCGGTGGCGATATCGAGCGCGTGAAGTATTTTCGGGTCGCCATAGATGGGTGTGCCGTCGATCACTACCAAATCAATGCTGGTGATAGGTTGCCGCACGATTGTGTCGTATGGTTGGGAGTCGAGATATGTCGGCTTGACGAGGAAGAAGTCGGCATTCATTCCGGGAGCGATGGCACCGACCTTATCATCGATGCGGGCGACACGAGCTGGAACCCCTGCGGCCATCTCGACCAGCTGATGGCTGGTGAACAGGCTGCTTAAATCGCGCCTGCTGATGTTGTCAGCGTATTGAATCTCTTCCCACATGTTGTCGGAGCCGGTGGGTGACCAGTCTGGCGCGAGCGAGATGGTCACGCCCTGGCGAAAGGCGGCGGCGACGTTGGCTGTTTCTCCGTACAGCTCGAAGTTGCTGCGCGGCGACCAGACGATGGAGGCTCCGGCGCGATGGACTCGGGCCAGTTGCGAGGGCGACAAGCCGACAGAGTGAATGAGCGCGGTATGCGAACCTAGCAGGCCATGAGCTTCGAGCATATCGAACTCCTGTGCGGATTCGGCATCGGTCGGCAGGCCCTCGGCGATGTGGATGGCGAGCAGGTCGAGCGAGTCGTTGGAGATGCTTTGCGCGTAGTGTGCTGCGGTGTTGGCGTCCATGTCGCGGGGCAGGATGCCGATGGAGTTAGCGATGCGTTCGTGGTCGACCTCTGTGCCATAGAAACCGGTGTAGTGGTCGAGGTTGCGGACGAGGCCGCGAATGCACTCTGGCGTCGATGGCCCTTCGCCTGGCATGTGGTTGGAGCCCAGGCCGATGATCGAAGTTGTGCCGCCGATCAGTGCTTTGATTTCGACGTATTCATCGATATCGCAGAAGTTGGCTGGGTCTGCGGCGAGGGCGCGGGATTTGCTTTCGAGCTGCTGCTGGTAGACAGGCAAGTCGCGCCAGGCGTAGCGGTTGGGGAATTTGTGCGGCGGGGTCCAGCGGGGAAAGATGTTGAAGCTGGGGTGGTTGTGCAGGTCGATGAAGCCGGGGAAGATGAGGTCGTCTGTCTCGAGGATCTGAGCGTCGGGAATGTCTGGCTTTTCATGTTCGACGTGAACGATGCGACCGTGATAAATATCCAGCCAGCCATGGGGAATCACTCCGTCGGGAGTAACGATGTTGCCGCGCAGCAGCAGGTGCTTCGGGGCGGGGGTTTGTGCCGCGGATTGGAAGGCGAATGTTGCGATTAGAAGAAAGATGAGTCCGCATGAATGCTGTATGCGCATGGTGTTGTCATGATGCCATACGGGGACTGATTTCTTTTCCGACATCGCTGAAACGCCGGTCCCCTTCGGCGACGCTCAGAGCAGGCTTTCGACTCGCTGCGCTCAGGACGCCCGGGAAGCATCAAGCAGATCCTTCGCTGCGCTCAGGATGACAAATCATTTCCAGATGGATGACAAGTCTTTTCTTGATATGAGCGCGACACATACCCGGCAGTTATTCCATGGACCGATGCTAGACGATGCTGCGGATGCCTGGGATTCGGACGAATGGATCGGAGATGAGCCATGCTGCAATGACTGCCAGCGTGCCGGTAACGGCGAACTTCAGCAGTGCCGGTGCGATCCAGCCGTGCAGTAGCAGGGCGATGGTTACGAGTACCGGCGGATGCAGGATGTAGACGGCGTAGGCGCGGCGGTTGAGCCAGTCCCAGAGTCGTGAGGGCTGGTTCATGCGAGCGCGGAAGACGAGCAGCCATAAGGCGATGAGTCCCCAGGCGACGAAGGGCTCCCAGAGCGCGTAGAGAATGGCGGTCCAGGAGAAGCCGCCGCTGAAGTTGGCTTTGGCTGATCCGCTGCGGGCGATAGCAATGGGCATGCTCGGCCAGGTGATGACAAGTGCGATGAGCCAGCCGCGTGCGTGCCTCCATTGGAGCTGGCGGAGCCAGTCGTGACGCCATGCGGCGATGCCGAGCGCGAATAGGTAGATGTAGGCAGGGAAGTAGCCCAACTGCAGGCCAAAGACATTTTCACCGACAGGAATGAACTGGCGGACTGCGACGGTAGCGGCGGTGACGGCGAGCGCGGCGAGAAGCCACCAGAGATAGGCGGGGACGGGTGTTGGAGTTCGCCGGGCGGTGGGAAGCGGTGCGCCGAAGATAGGTCTCCAGGCGCAGTAGGCGAGCGCGAAGATGAGCAGGGCTTCCGCGAACCAGAGCGGGCCGTTGATGATGCGCTGGTGCTGCCAGAGGAATTGGATGGTGGGCCAGAAGCCCTCGCCCTGCATGGCGGTGACGATGGCTGCGGTGAGCGGGCCGAGGATGACGATGAAGGCCAGCAGCGGCAGGCCGAGGCGCAGAAAGCGGTCTTTGAGAAAGGATGCGTAGCCTTTGCGTTCGAGAGAGCGCGGGGTAAAGTAGCCGGCGAGCAGGAAGAAAAAGCCCATGAAATAGGCCTGATTGGTGGCGACGAAGAGCGTGAGGAGCAGGCTGGAAGGCGCGCCGGAGGGTTTGAGCTCATTCCAGAACCAGCCGCCTGCGGCACCGTAAGTGATGGCGGTGTGATGCAGGATGACCAGCGCGGTCATGACCGAGCGCAGGCGGTCGATGTAGAAATCGCGCGGAGCCGAAGTTGCTTTGTTCGGAGAACGATCGGGACCGGTCTGCGCCGGAGACTGAGGCTGGTATTCGACCGGGGAGCGCGGCATGAGCCATGATACGCGGGGCGGAAACGGATCGTTCCCGTTGTCCGCTCCCGCCTCGCGTATTGGGGGTGCGATCAGTAGTGGATGATGGCGGAGAAGGACTCGGGCTTGAGGCTGGCGCCGCCGACGAGGGCTCCGTCGATCTCGGTTTCGCAGAGCAGTTCACAGGCATTTTCCGGCTTGACGGAGCCGCCGTATAGGATGCGGACAGCCTCGGCTACCTGATCGCCGAGGAGCTTGGCGATTTCAGAGCGGACGGTCTGGTGGGCTTCCACGGCCATGGCGGGCGTGGCGGTTTTGCCGGTGCCGATGGCCCAGACAGGCTCATAGGCGATGACGATGGGCGCGGCGGCTTCGGGGGTGATGCCGGCGAGGGCTCCTTGAAGCTGGGTGCAGAGGACCTGGGCGGTGTGGCCGGTTTCGCGGTCGTGAAGATGCTCGCCGACACAGACGACGGGAACGATGTTGTGCTTGAGCGCGGTGTGGAGCTTCTTGTTGACGATTTCGTCGGTCTCGCCGAAGTACTGGCGGCGCTCGGAGTGGCCGATGAGGACATGAGTCGCGCCGATGGCGAGAAGCATGCCGGCGCAGGTTTCGCCGGTGAAGGCACCTTCTTCGGCGAAGTGCATGTTCTGCAGGCCGACCTTGATATCTGAGCCGGCGGCTGCTTCAACTACGGTCGCGAGCGAGGTGACGGTGGGGAAGATCGCGATTTCATCGCGGGTGTGGCCGGCGACGAGAGGCAGGAAGGCGTCGATGAAGGCCTTCGATTCGGCGGGGGTCTTGTACATCTTCCAGTTGGCGGCGATGAGCGATTTGCGGGACATATCTACAGGTTTCCTCGAAGCCTATTTTAGATGACGGATTCGATCTGCCTCGCTTAGCTGACAGTGGCACGGACGAATTAGGCACGACCTTACGCTTGTTAGGAGACGGCTTCCTGGGCGGGGAAGAAGTCGAAGGCACCGGGGCCGGTCTGGATTTCTTCCTGGAGTGGCAGGGCGGGCGGTTCGGCCTGGAGGTGGAGGAATTTGCCGATCTCTGCAAAGGAGAAAGCACCGAGGCTGTGGAAGTCGCGGAAGGCATTCATGATGCCGAGGAACTTGGGATAGTGCAGCAGGTCTCCGTGGCTGAAGGGCGAGAAATGGTCGAGCTTTTGCATCTGGCAGAGGTAGTGTTCGATGCGCTGGTCGTAGATGGGATAGGCGGCTGGATTGTGGCGGCTGCAGTACTTGGTGGCGAAGGAGTAGAGGTTGTAATGCCTGCCCTGGATGTCGACTTTGGCGATCTTGTTGACGGCTTCTGGTGAGCCGGCGGCGAGGTCGCGGTCGAGCTCGGGAATGTCGGAGAGGATGTGGCGGGTGACTGCTTCGATAGCGAAGACGTTGCAGTGTTCGAGAGAGTTGACGGCGACGACTTTGAGGAGGACGTGGCGCGGGTCGGTGTTATTGGGATACTGGCGCAACAGCTCGGCGAGGGCCTGTTCGGTGAGCTGATTGTCGTGGTCGTAGCGGGCGCAGGCGGCGCGCACCTGATCGGGAGTGGGCTTCTGCAATGGAGCCGTCATAATTTGTTCCTCTGGATCTTCATCCTCTGGCGGGAATGCGGACGGGCTTTCCCGGCACGGCGCAATTCTACACCGCGGATTGCTGCGACTGATTTAGTCGGTGACGCTGTGGCCGTTGCAGTGCAGGACGCCGAGGTACTTGCTCCATGGGCCGACGGAGTTGCGGGACTGGTAGGCGAGGATGCGGGTGACCTGATGGAGGTGGGTCATGTCGTGTGTGGCCCAGGTGGCGAGGAGTTCGGAGATGGTGACCGGGCCAAGGCCGGGATGCTGGCCGTGGAGGGTGAGGTTTTCCGGGGTGAGATGCAGGGCTTCGAGGTCGGCGAGGTTTTCGGCGCGGAGGCGGGCGAATTCATCGAGCTGCCCGGGGAGGGAATTGCCGGGGGTGGCGGCGCGCTCAAAGGGCGGGAAGGGCTGCGTGTCGCCATATTGCAGAATCCAGTGCACGCGCGGCATCCAGTTGACATGCTCACAGTAGATGAGGTGGCCGATGACGCGGAAGGCGGTCCAGCTTTCCGTATCCGCAACGCTGCCTTCATTGCGCAGGGTCCAGGTTTCGGGGAGGTTGCGCAGGAGGGCGTTGAAGGCGGCGGGAGTGTGAGTCAGGAGGGCGATTGTGTCCTGGAGCGTGGGTTCCATGGTGGGCCTCGGTTAAATTTTGATTGTATCGAGGGAGAGTGAAGGCAAGAGCAATGACGGGCGCAGATTTATGCTAGCCAGCAGTTATTTCCGAGTTGCCGACAAGCCGTGTAGAACTCTGGACATCGCGATGGGCATATCTAGAATTGCCAAATGGACAGAGCCTCTTCGTGAGATATCGGCCTCGAGCAGCTTGCCTAAAACCAGCGATCGTCGAACAACTTGGAAATGGGGTTATGACCAAGTTCAATTCGCCGACCCACCGAGCCGCATATATGTCGAACGAAATCGAGACCAGCGCGTCCAAGACACCGTAATCTCCGAATCAGCACCATCGATCCTAAGTCTCAAGGGGCAAGCATGATGTCGCGGCGTAGCTTTTTCAGCCTCGGGCTGCTCGCTCTTGTTACCCTCCCTCTCACAGCCGACTGGGGCCAGCCTTCACCCTTGCCTGCTGCGGTAGGATTTGCTGAGCACCCGGTCCCCGAACCTGCATCCTGCACAGTGCCCCCAAACGACGCCGTCACCTTCGTTCAAACTCCAGGCACACCGTTCACTGCAATTCCCAGCGCAGACGGTTGCTGGGTGTTCGTAGGCCTGACCAGCACCAGTCAGATGGCGGTCTTCCGGCGTGACGGGGGCGTACTCAAACTGCAATACACAGTGCCCTTTTATGAAGCGCCAACCG
Organism: Acidobacteriaceae bacterium; assembly: GCA_036271955.1. Classification (GTDB taxonomy): domain Bacteria; phylum Acidobacteriota; class Terriglobia; order Terriglobales; family Acidobacteriaceae; genus Acidicapsa. Next base: position 38,984 of record DATAZR010000024.1, on the reverse strand, counting down.
ACATGGTGTTAACCCACGATGGCCAGCTCCTGCTCGCGGCGACCGGCGATTCCGTTACAGCCGTGGACGTAGCCGCCCTCATCAGAGGAAACGGCCACCCGTCTGTGCACAGGATCCGTGGAGAGCAGTTTGATACTACGATCCATGTGAATGTCACCCATGATGACGGCTACCTTTTTGTGGCCAACGAACGCGGCGGCACGATCACCGTGGTGAACCTCAAGCAAGCCCGTGCCAGCGGCTTCGGGTCCAGTGGCATTGTTGGTAATATTCCGGCTGCAGAGGCACCGATTGCCGTGACACTGTCGCCCGACGATAAGCGACTGTACTCAACCAGCGAGCTGGCATCCGGACCTCTCGCTAAGGGATGGCGATGTGGCCTTTGTCAGCATGGATTATTTGCAACCAGCGAGGTGGCATCCGGACTCCTCACTGCCGGCGGAGCAGGCTGCGAGACCGACGAAGGCCCAGGCGGAATAGAAGTCATTAACGTTGCCCGGGCCGAGAAAGACCCAGCTCATTCGGTGTTGTCGCTTGTGCCAGGGGGTTGTGAACCAGTTCGGCTTGTCCTTTCGGACGACGGCGTGATTGCTTACGTGACCGCCCGCGGGGAAGATGAGGTTCTGGCGTTCGATACAGGGCGGCTCGAGAGCGATCCCGTGCATGCCCTGCTGGGACAGGTGCCAGCAGGGCACGCGCCGGTCGGCTTGGCAATCGGTGCGGAGCGTCTTATCGTGGCGAGTTCGAATCGCTTTGGAGCACCGGACGCTCCACAGCACCTAACCATCCTTGACTCCAATTGTCAGACATGGGGACACGGTTCGGTACTCACGGCCGAAGTTAGAGCCGGCTCATTTCCACGCGAGGAGCGACTTAGCCCCGACGGCAAGACGCTTTATGTCACCAACTTCAATTCCAATCAGCTTGAAATGGTCGACCTGACGCGGCTGCCGCCCCTGGCCGCTCAGACCGCACCCGGTTCTGTGCAAACGCAATAGGCTGGAGCTGGCGACGCGGCTGTGATTCCGCGCGGATGACCGGCTAACCGAGATTATTCCCGCAAAATCGGCTTCTCGAACCAAATCTAGAACCAGAGAAGGGCTCGGGACGTATCACCGGCAATCCTGAAGTAAGGCTCAATTAGCTATAAAGACCAACGGACTTATCCAGGGCTGGCTTAGGATGATGCCTGTGGTTTTGGATTTTCGGCGGTTGAAGGCAGCCGGTTTAGGGATTGGCATCCACCACTTCATATCGATCCAGTTCGTTTGTATCGAGGGGATATGGGGCGGGCTTTCAGCCCTTGTAAGAGAGATGGATGGTTGCGTTCCCAGGCCGTTGGCCTGGGCTGGTATGGTTCGCGCCGTTGGCGCTTGGGCGTGCGCGGACGGAAGACCAACCCATCCCGTTGTGTGGTGACGCCAGAAGGGTGAAGCAGATCCTCCGCGTCGCGAAGGATGACAGACAGAGAAGCAAAGGCTGGTTCGTGCCGCGCACGAATAAGGCCCACATCTCAAAATCGAGATATGGGGCACCCGCGATGACGAGATAAGTGCGCTATTCGCCGAGCATTAGGCGCTGGATTTTGTAGGCTTTGCCGGTCATGGGGTCGCAGCTGATCAGGGCGGCGCACATTTTGGGGTTGCCGGTGGCGGCTTCGAATTTGCCGGGCATGCCGGTGAGGAAGCGCGATAGTACGAGATCCTTTTCGACGCCTATCACTGAGTCGTACGGCCCGCTCATGCCTACATCCGTTTGATATGCGGTGCCGCCGGGGAGGACGCGTTCGTCAGCGGTGGGGATGTGGGTGTGTGTGCCGAGGAGGGCGGTGACGCGGCCGTCGAGATGCCAGCCCATGGCGACTTTTTCGCTGGTGGCTTCGGCATGGAAATCGAGGAGGATGATCTTGGCGGCGCTGGATTGGGCGATGTCTTCGAGGATCTTGCCGGCGGCGTGGAAGGGATCGTTGGTGCCGTTCATGAAGACTCGGCCCATGAGGTTGATGACGGCGTAGGGGGTGCCAATGTTTTCGCCGTCTTCGATTACGCCTTCATAGACGCCGTAGCCGGGCAGGCCGTGCTGCAGGTTGGCGGGGCGCAGGACGCGGCGGGCGCGTTCGTGGCTGTTGGCGGGGACGGACTTCATGTAGTCGATGAGCTCGCGCTTGTCCCAGACGTGGTTGCCGGTGGTGATGACGTCGGCACCGAGGTCGAAGAGCTCTTCGGCGAGGTTGGGCGTGATGCCGAAGCCGCCGGCGGCGTTTTCGCCGTTGATTACGGTGAGGTCGACGGCGTTCGATTTGCGCACGTGTCCGAGATGCTCGCGGACGATTCTGCGCCCGGCACTGCCGAAGACGTCGCCGACGAAGAGAATTTTCATGGGCGCTCCGGGGGAGCTGAGGGACTAAGGGACTTAGGGACTGAGGGACTAGATGCTGAAGAACTTGGGGATTGAGGGACTAAGGGACTTAGGGACTGGGGGTGATTTGGACGTAGGGATTTCATCAACGCTCCTAGAAGGCGGCCTACGTCGTTGCATAAGCTTTCAGCGGAGTCGAGATTGGATGGTGCGCCGAACCCAAGAGCTTTTGCAATCACGATTTGCGTTTCCAATTCAGAACATGAGCCTCGTGCGTGTCCGACAAACTGTACGTACTCTCCCTTGGTAGATCGTCCGTAGCCTTCGGATATGTTGCTTGCGATGGAGACAGCTGCTCTACGCATCTGGCTTGTCAAACCAAACTTCTCTGCGTCTGGAAATTTAGCGGTTAGCTTGTAGATGTCGATAGTGAGTTGAATGGCGCGTTGCCAAACAACAAGATCTCGAAATGACTGTCCCATCTGACTTCCTCCGTTCACCAACCGCCTGCTTTAGTCCCTCAGTCCCTAAGTCCCTAAGTCCCTAAGTCCCCGCATCTTCAGTCCCTTTTTCGGGGCGCATGAGGGGGAAGAGGATTACGTCGCGGATGGAGCGGGAGCCGGTCAGGAGCATGGTGAGGCGGTCGATGCCGATGCCTTCGCCGGCTGTTGGCGGGAGGCCGTAGGCGAGGGCGCGGACGTAGTCTTCGTCCATCTGATGGGCTTCGTCGTCGCCGGCGGCGCGTTGGTCGAGTTGGGCGCGGAAGCGTTTTTCCTGTTCGACAGGGTCGTTGAGCTCGCTGAAGGCGTTGCCTACTTCGAAGCCGCCGATGAAGAATTCGAAGCGCTCGACGTGGGCTGGGTCGTCGGGCTTGGCTTTGGAGAGCGGCGAGACTTCGGTGGGGTAGTCATAGATGATCGTGGGTTGGACAATGTTGGGTTCGGCGATTGTCTCAAATAACTCATAAATTGCTTTCCCGAGTGATACTCCATTGTTCAAAGAGTAGACGATCTTCTGGAGCCACAATTCCAGATGGAGAAGATTGACCTCCGTCGTGCTGCCCGGAACTGGTGGCGTGGTTTGCAGCAAATAAGCATGATCATCGGAGAACACTATGGTCTCGTTTTCAAGGTCTCTCCGGAGAGCGTCTGTCGATCTGGATTGAATCTTTTTTTGACATTCGTCCAGGAATAGCTTGAGCGTTTGGGCATCCGTGAAAGCAGAGTTAGAGATAGCCGGAAGAACGGTTGGCCACCATTCGATGATGGCCTCGCGCATCGTCATTCGCGTCCACTTTGCCAGGTCAATCTCGACAGTCTCACCGCCGCGAGAACCCTTTACAACAGGGAAATGAACGACCGTCGTTCCGTTGACCTCCTGTGCGACGAAGGCGATCAGGTCTTCGGTGAGCTGCATCAGGTCGTGGTAGTTGGCGTAGGCCTGATAGAACTCGAGCATGGTGAACTCGGGGTTGTGCTGGGTGGAGACGCCTTCGTTGCGGAAGTTGCGGTTGATTTCGTAGACGCGGTCGAGTCCGCCGACGACGAGGCGCTTGAGGTACAGCTCGGGGGCGATGCGCAGGAAGAGGTCGACGTCGAGGGCGTTGTGGTGGGTGGTGAAGGGGCGCGCGGCTGCTCCGCCGGCGATGGGCTGCATCATCGGGGTTTCGACTTCGAGGTAGTTACGGTCGTCGAAGAACTTGCGGATGGCCTTGAGAACTTTGGCGCGCTTGACGAAGACTTCGCGGGAGTCGAGGTTGGCGAAGAGGTCGACGTAGCGCTGGCGATAGCGGAGTTCGACGTCGGAGAGGCCGTGGAACTTCTCGGGCAGGGCGAGCATGGCCTTGGCGAGGAAGGTGATGGTCTCGACGTGGATGGTGAGCTCGCCGGTGCGGGTGCGGAAGAGATAGCCGGTGACGCCGATGTGGTCGCCCATGTCGAGCAGCTTGTAGAGCGCGAAGCCGGACTCGCCGACGGCATCCAAGCGGACGTAGATCTGGAGGCGTTCGCCGCCTTGCTGGAGGGTGGCGAAGCCGGCTTTGCCCTGGGCGCGGATGGTGATGATGCGTCCGGCGAGGGAGACACGTGGGCGCTCGGGAGGGATCGCGGCGGAGTCTTCAGTGGCGGGGATGCCGTTGAGGACTTCGGCGGGGATTGCATCCCAGCGGACGCGGATGTCATGGATGGTGTCCGCGATAGAATCGGGCGCGGCGGGGAAACGATTGGGGTAGGCGGACTGGCCGAGCGCTTCGATGGCCTGGAGTTTTTCCTGGCGCAGGGCGAAGAGATTGCGCTCAAATTCGGAATCGAACACGGTGTTTCCTTTGGGTGTGGCGGGAGCTTCGATGCAACTGTCAGTATAGCGTTGTCACCGTGACGGGCTGGGTTAGCCGGTCTCGATGGTTTTGGCCCTCGGGGGCTAAAGCCCGCTTGATTCTGTGCAGCTTATGTACGGGCTGAAGCCCGTACCCTCCAAACCGCGAGGAACAATTAGAAAACAAGAATTCCTCATCAACCTGATCCCCGACGAAACCACATCCCGGACGAATTAAACTGCTGAGAGTGGCGTTTAACAATCCCAGTTCCGACTCTGAAAACAAACGCAAGTCTTCCTCTGGCCTGAACAGCCTGGTGCAGGCGGAGCGGTTGATGCAGATCGCCTTTGTGCTGCCCTGCGCGATGGTGGTGGGCTGGGGCGCGGGGTGGGCGGTCGACCACTATTTCCACATGCATTGGGCGGTTGCGGTTGGGCTGGTGCTGGGGATTGTCGCGGGGATGGTGAGTGCGATCCGGATGGCGATGGATGCGATGAAGCCTGCGGGAGGCTCGAAGTGAGCGAGAATCTGCCGAGTACGGAACCGGCAACCGGACTGGACGAAACGCTGAAGGCTCATCCGATTTTAGAGTTCAGCGATGCGGATCTCGCTGCGCTGCTGCGGCGGACGGTGCGGATTACGGCTGCGCTGGGCGTGGTGGTGACGCTGATTCTGTGGCCGGTAATGGGCTGGCAGACGGCGGCGCTGTTTGCGGTGGGCGCGGCGCTTTCGGTGGGGAGCATTTACGAGTGGGGGCGGCTGATCCGGCATGTAACGGCGCGGATGGATGGCCAGGAAAGTGGGAAAGCTGCGGGAACGGGCTCGGGATTTGGGACGGGTGTGGTGGTGAGCCTGTTTCTGCTGCGGCTGGCGATCTTTGCGGGTGTAATTTATGGTAGCCTGAAGTGTTTCCATGGCTCGCCGATTGCGCTGCTTTGCGGATTGGGTCTGGCGTTGGCCGGGCTGTCGTGGCAGGCTCTGCGGGTGCTTCGCGGATAGCCGCGAAGATGAAAAAGAACAAATTTTTGAGAGCGGAAGATTAGAACGAGATGGCTGAACCCCTCGCAATTACCCGGCTGCTGAACGGCCTCTTCGCCGGGCCTGTCGATGCGCTACTGCATACAGTGGGCGTGACGCCCCGGCACCCGGCTGCGCCGATCAATGACGCGTATGCGCTGGAACTGCTGATTGGGGCGCTGCTGCTGGCGTTTTTTGTGGTGGTGCGGACGACGCTGAGCGTGGAGAAGCCGGCGCCGGTGCAGCAGTTTGCCGAGATGATTCACGAGTTTGTCGGCGGGCAGGCGGACCAGATCATCGGGCATGGCTATGAGAAATTCCAAAGCTTTGCGACGGTGGTTTTTCTCTTCATTCTGAGCTGCAACCTGATCGGCCTGATTCCGGGGATCAATTCGCCGACGGAACTGGAGACAGTGACCCTGGCGCTGGCGACGGCGACGTTTGTTTTTTACAACTTTCATGGCTTCCGGGCCAACGGCGTGATGGGCTACCTGAAGCAGTTTGTCGGGCCGGTGTGGTGGCTGTCTTGGCTGCTGCTGCCGATCGAGCTGGTTTCGCACTTTGCGCGCATCATGTCGCTGTCGGTTCGTCTTTACGCGAACATGTTTGCCGGTGGATTGGTGACGCTGGTGTTCTTCTCGCTGGTGCCGATCGGTATTCCGGTGGCTTTTCTGGGGCTGCATCTGCTGGTGTCGGTGATCCAGGCGTTTGTGTTTATGCTGCTGGTGATGATTTATCTTTCGGTGGCTGTGTCGCACGACCACTAAAACGAGTGATCAGTGGCTAGTGGTCAGTGTGAAAAGCACAATACATGCTCATCACTCAACACTAACCATTGTTTTTCAAGATTCCGCCGGAGAGCGCTTCTGCTCCGGAGCAACGGTGGATCGTGAGCGTGAGGGGGCCAGCTTGGTGAGCCTCAACCACCCACTGACGATCAATTTTGTGAAGCTGGAGAACAAATGCGGAAACTTCAGTATTTTCTTATGACTCTCTCGGTGCTCTTCTGCGCCGTTCCGGCCTTTGCCCAGAGTGGCGGCGGCGTGGTGAATCTGGCTCCTATCGGCGTCGGCATCGGCCTGGCGCTGGCGGCTGGCCTTTGCGGACTTGGACAGGGCAAGGCGACGGCCAGCGCGGTCGAGGCTCTGGCGCGGAACCCCGGCGCACGCCCTGGCATCTTCATCTTCCTGATGCTTGGCCTGGCGTTTATCGAATCGCTCACGCTGTTCACGCTGGTTATCATCTACCTCAAGATCAACTAACCGCCCGCTCCGATAGCGGAGCGATGGATAGAATCCGCCCTCTTTTTGCTTTGGCTTAGTGCCGGAGCGATAGGAGGGCGGATTTGTTTTTGGTGTAACTCATGGAGCCGGAGTTAGCACAATCCGTACTCAATTGCCTCTAATTTTCGAGGCCAGCGATTCTCCCTTGACATGCATCCAGGTTGGGGTGTTTTCTGTTTGCACTGAACCACGTTCCCCAACGCTAAGCCGCTGTTCAGGCTTTCCCTGCGTTGACGCCGGCAAGGGTGACTCAAGCTGAAATGCGGAAATTAGGCGCTGCAAATCGATTCACGATTTGGTGGTCGCCTGATTCGATGATCGGTCCGGACCTGTATTGGAAGCAGGCATCCGGGTAGACATCAAACACCGCTTCCAAGGCTGAGTTTTCAAGCTGGACAGGACAGATTTTTAGATCTGGCCTGGGCATTCCCATCCTTTCGCGCTGTGGGGGAATCGTGGTCAAACGCCTTGTCGATATTGTTGCGTCTTTTGCCTTGCTGATCGCCGCGTCTCCGCTGCTTGCTTTTGCCGCGCTGGCGATTCTTCTCACCTCACGGGGACCGGTGCTTTTCCGGCAGATTCGGATGGGGCGGGGATTTCGGCCATTTGAAATTTTTAAGCTGCGGACGATGGCTCACGCCGAGGCTGGGCTGGCTTACACGCTGGGTCCGGACCCGCGGATTACGCCGATCGGCAAATTTCTCAGGCGGAGCAAGATCGATGAGCTGCCTCAGCTGTGGAATGTGCTTTGGGGCGAAATGAGCCTGGTGGGGCCACGGCCGGTACTGCCGGAACTGACCGAGGAGTTCCACGAGTACTACGCATTCCTGTTGCGGGTTCGGCCCGGCCTGACCGACCCCGCATCTCTGAAGTACAGCCAGGAGAGCCTGCTGCTGGCACAGGCATCCGACCCCATGCGATTCTTCAAAAACGTCGTCACGCCGGACAAGCTCCGCATCTCGTTTGAATACCTGGGCCACGCTAATCTCTGGACTGATCTGGCCACCATAGCGATGACCCTTGGTGTGTGCTGCTTTCCCTTGCTGAGCCGGGTCTATGGCGAGCTGCCTAGCGCGGGCCAGGAAGGCATCAGGCCGGAGCCGGCTCGCGCGGATGCTGCCGTCTACGCGAATCAGGCGCGTATGAGTGCGCCGATGGATGGGAGCATTTTTGCCCATGATCTGGCTTATCTTGAAGCTGCGGTGGAAGAGGCTTCGCAGTGGCGTCGTCCACCGTGGATTCCACAGCAAGAAGCGGATTTCAGGCTGCGATCCGCGTCTTCAGCGAAGAACGAAAGTGCATCCCTGCTTTAGCCGGGGCGGCTTTTGCTCTAAAGTTGGTGGCAGAGTCGAGCGATGCCGCCAATGGTTCTATACATACCGGAGATGCTTTTTGCTGATGGCCGCGCCCAAGCTGGCGTGGGTTTGCTGGTGGACGCGGACGGCAGGGTTGCGGGGCTGACGGCGAAAGACGATGCGCCGGAAGGGACGAAGCTGGTTCCGATGTCGGGGAAGGCGCTGCTGCCGGGGCTGGCGAATGCGCATTCGCATACATTTCAAAGGCTGTTTCGCGGGCGGGCTGAAGGTCGTGCCGCGGGCGGAGACACCTTCTGGACGTGGCGGGAGCAGATGTACCGCGCGGCTTCGTTTGTCTCGCCTGAGGATGTGTACGATGTGGCGCGGGCGACGTTTCTGGAGATGGTTGCGGCGGGCGTTACTGTCGTTGGCGAATTTCATTATCTGCATTGCGATCCGCAGGGCAATGCTTACAGCGATCCGAATCTGCTGGGGCATCAGGTCATCGCTGCGGCGCGGTCGGTGGGGTTGCGCATCTGCCTGCTTCGGTCGGCGTATTTTCGCGCGGGGTTTGAGCGGCAGCCTCATGCGGGACAGCGGCGATTTTATGAGACGCCGGAGCGGTATCTGCGCAGCCTGGAAGAGCTGCAGGCGAAGTATATTGGGACGGAAAATGTTACGGTTGGCGCGGCTCCGCACAGCATTCGCGCGGTGCCGCTGACGCAGCTCAGGGAGATCGCGGAGGCAGCGCATTCGCTGTGGAAGATGCCGGTGCACATGCATATTTCTGAACAGGTCGGGGAGAATGCGGCTTGCGAGGCGGAGTATGGAGCGACGCCGGTTGCTTTGCTGGAAAAATCCGGACTGCTGTCTTCGAAGTCGACTTTGGTGCATGCGATTCATCTGACGGATGCGGAGTATGAGGCTGTGGCTGCGGCGGGGGCGACGATCTGCTCTTGTCCTACGACGGAACGGAATCTGGGCGACGGTATTTTCTCCGCTGATACGGCGGCGAGGTTGGGGATTCCGGTGGCGTTTGGAACGGACAGCCAGGCGCAGATCGACATTCTCGAAGATGCGCGGCAGCTGGAGTATCACTTGCGGCTGCGGGATCAGCAGCGGGGGATTCTGGATGCTTCGGCTCGCGATGGCTGGGCTTCGCGGGAGGCGATTGGCGAGGGCTTGCTGCACGCGGCAACTCGCAATGGATATGCTTCGCTGGGGCTGGATGGCGGAAGTCTGGCGATGGGCGAGCCTGCCGATTTTTTCACTGTCGATCTGAATGATTTGTCGGTGCTGGGAATGGATGCGGAGTCGCTGGCTTCGCAGGCTGTGTTTTCAGCGGCGAAGTCGGCAGTGCGGGATGTTGCGGTGCAGGGAAAGCTGATTCTGGAGAATGGAAGGCATTCCGGGGCTGGGGAGATTCGTGCGAAGTATCGAGGCGTGCAGAGGCGGTTTCAGGGGAGTCTATGAGTTGACTCGCTTTTTTCACTGCGATCTTTTGTGGAAACCCACCCTTGCCGCAAAGTGCGCGACAAGGATGGGGCACCCGAGTTGATGAGCTGCTTGCAATAAATATGGCGGAATAAGAGTTTGTTGAGGAGAGATTTGCGATGACCACTGCTGTTGAAACGATTCGTGCGCCGAGGGGCAGCGCGCTGAGGTGCAAGGGGTGGCAGCAGGAGGGTGCGCTGCGCTGCCTGATGAACAATCTCGATCCTAAGGTGGCGGAGCGGCCCTCGGATCTTGTTGTTTACGGCGGGATCGGCAAGGCGGCGCGCAATTGGGAGAGTTATCACGCGATTGTGCGCGAGCTGGAGCAGCTAGGCGATGAGGAGACGCTGCTGATTCAATCGGGCAAGCCGGTGGCGGTGTTTCCGACGCACGATATGGCTCCGAGGGTGATACTGGCGAACTCGAATTTGGTGGGGCAGTGGGCTAATTGGGAGCACTTTCACGAGCTCGATCGCAAGGGCCTGATGATGTATGGGCAGATGACGGCGGGGAGCTGGATCTATATCGGGACGCAGGGGATTTTGCAGGGGACGTTTCAGACGTTTGCTTCGCTGGCGGATATTCATTTTGGCGGGTCTCTGAAGGGCCGCCTGGTCGTGACGGGTGGTGTGGGCGGCATGGGCGGAGCGCAGCCGCTGGCGGTGACGCTGAACGATGGGGTGGTGCTGGCGATTGATGTGGATCGGACGCGCATTCAGAAACGGATTGATACGCGCTACTGCGATGTGATCGCTGAAAATCTGGATGAGGCGCTGGCGCTTTGCGAGACGGCGCGGCGTGAGGAGCGGGCGCTGTCGGTGGGCCTTGTCGGCAACTGCGCTGAGGTGCTTCCGGAGCTGGTGCGGCGTGGAGTTGTGGTGGATGTGGTCACGGACCAGACGAGCGCGCATGATCCGCTGAATGGGTATGTGCCTGCTGGGTTCTCGCTGACGCAGGCGGCGGAGCTGAGGGCGCGGGATGCTGCGGCGTATACGCGGCTCTCGACGGAGTCGATGGCGGTGCATGTGAATGCGATGCTCGATCTGCAGCGCGCTGGAGCGATTGCCTTCGATTACGGCAACAACATACGGCGGTTTGCGGCGGATGCTGGATGCGTGGATGCGTTCAACATTCCGGGGTTTGTGCCGGAGTATATCCGGCCGTTGTTTTGTGAGGGAAATGGGCCGTTTCGGTGGGTGGCGCTGTCGGGTGATCCGGCGGATATTGCACGGACGGATGAGCTGGCGCTGGAGCTGTTTCCGAAGAACGAGATTCTCAATCGGTGGATGCGGCTGGCGCGGGGGCGATTTGCGTTTCAGGGTTTGCCGGCGCGCATCTGCTGGCTGGGGTATGGCGAGCGCGCGGAAATGGGCGAGGCGATGAATGAGCTGGTTCGCAAGGGCGAGTTGAGTGCTCCCGTTGCTATTGGGCGCGATCATCTGGATACCGGGTCGGTGGCTAGTCCCTACCGCGAGACGGAGCGGATGCTGGATGGTTCCGATGCGGTGGCAGACTGGCCGATTTTGAATGCGCTGCTGAATACCGCGAGTGGGGCGAGCTGGGTGAGCTTTCATCATGGCGGCGGCGTGGGCATGGGGTATTCGCTGCATGCTGGGCAGGTGACGGTAGCGGATGGCTCGGAGAATGCGCGGAAGCGGATACGGCGCGTGCTGAATAACGATCCTGGGCTGGGTGTGGTGCGGCATGCGGATGCGGGGTATGCGCTGGCGCAGAAGACGGCGCGGGAGAAGGGTATTCGGATGCCAATGTTGAAAGGCAGTGGTCAGTGAACAGTGGTCAGTGGTCGGCGCTGGGGTGAGTATGACAGGCAAAGTTGCGATTGTGAATATCGGCCAGCTAGTTACGATGGCCGGACCAAGGCGACCTCGCGTTGGTGCGGAGATGCGTGAGCTTGGTATCTGGAACAACGTCGACATGATCGTTGAGGAGGGGCGCGTTACCACAATTGGAATGCGAAGGGACGACTACACCGAGGCAGAAATTGATGAGGCTTCGACGGTGATCGATGCGGGCGGCGGGCTTGTCACGCCTGGTTTTGTCGATGCGCATACACATCTGGTTTTTGCTGGCAATCGGTCGAAGGATTTTGAAAAACGTATCGCAGGCGCGACCTATCAGGAGATTGCGGCAGCTGGTGGGGGCATTCAATCGACGGTGGCGATGACGCGGGCTGCGAGTGAGGATGAGCTGCTGGCGCAGGCGCGAAAGCATCGCGACTGGATGCTGCGCGGCGGTACGACGACACTGGAGGCGAAGTCCGGCTATGGGCTGGATCGCGAGACGGAGCTGCGGATGCTGCGGGTGATTGCGCGGCTGGCGGATGAGGGCCCGACGCGGATGGTTGGGACGCTGCTGGCGGCGCATACGGTTCCGCGAGAGATGGCGGACCGGCGCGAGGAGTATTTGCGCTGGATATGCGAGGAGCTGATTCCTGAGATTGCCGAGTTGGGGCTGGCGCGCTATTGCGATGCGTTTTGCGACGATCATGCGTTTACCGTTGCGGAGACGCGGCGGGTGCTTGAGGCTGCGAAGCGGCATGGCTTGGGATTGCGGCTGCATGCGGAGCAGTTTCGGGCTGGGACTGGTGCGGCGTTGGGTGCGGAGCTGGGCGCGGCTACCGTGGATCATCTCGAAGCTGTCACCGAAGATACCCTGAAGCAGCTGAAAGTGGCTGGAACCATGCCGGTTCTACTGCCGGCTTCGGTCTTTTGCCTAGGACGCGAGCAGTATCCGCCGGCGAGGAAGATGATCGAGATGGGGTTGCCAGTGGTGATTGCGACGGACTTCAATCCGGGGTCTTCACCTGCGCCGTCGATGCCGTTTACGTTGTCGCTGGCGTGCATTGCGATGAAGATGCTGCCGGCGGAGGCGCTGGTTGCGGCTACGATCAATGCGGCGTGGAGCCTGGGGCTGGGCGACGCGGTTGGTTCGCTGGAGCCGGGGAAGTCAGCAGATTTTTTGATTCATGAGTGTACGGATTATCGCGAGCTTGCCTACTACGTTGCCGCTCCGGTACGGCCTCGGGTGTTTATTCGAGGGGTCGAGGTTACGCCGTGAGTGAGGTGGTTTCTGCAGTGGAAATATTGCGGGAGTTAGTGGCGATTGCTACGCCTTCTTCGCTGTCGAATATGCCGCTGCTGCATTGGGTGGCTGCGTTTGTTGAGCGGCTGGGCTGGCGTGCGGAGTTGCTGCCTTATGAGGATGAGCGCGGAGTTGCGAAGGCGAATCTCATCGCTTGGCCACATGCAGAGGAACGCGATTCTCATTTCGATCTGGTGTTTGTCTGTCATACCGACACTGTGCCGTTTGCGGCCGATTGGGCTGAAGCGCTCACTCTCGAAGAACGCGATGGACAATTGCATGGCTGCGGTTCGTGCGATGTGAAGGGCGCGATGGCTTGCTTTCTAGCAGCGGCTGCGGAGAACGCAGAAACCCACCTTAGCCACAACCGCCCCGACAACGAAGACCTGTTGCCGGGGACCCCAGGAAAAAACGACGTGGCGAAGGTGGGGCACCCAGATTCTGGATATTCAATAGGGTTGATTTTGACGGCGGATGAGGAAGTCGGCTGCAAGGGTATGGAGCGGCTGCTTACGGCGACGCAACTGAGCATTGGCTCCGCGATTGTCAGTGAGCCTACTTCGCTGCGCGCTGGCATTGCGGGCAAGGGCTATGGGCTGGCGCGGATTACTGTGGATGGCAGGGAAGCGCATTCGGCGTTTCCGCGGCAGGGTGTTTCGGCGATCTCGATTGCGGCGCGGTTGATTGTGCGCATTGAGGATTTTTTCAGCAAGAAGGGGACGCGTGGGACTGAGGATGTGCTCTTCGATCCGCCCAGGACTACGTTGAACATCGGCGTGATCGAGGGCGGGACGGCGAAGAACATTGTTCCCGGTCGATGCACGTTTCTGGTTGAGTGGAGGGCAATTCCCGGTGAAGCTCCCACTCATGTGTTGGAGCAGTTACGGGGACTGATTGACGAGGCGCAGGCAGCTGCGCCGGATGCCGTGATTCAACTTGATGGCTTGCGGGCTGAGGCCGGTTTTTCGCCCGCTGTGCAAGGGGATTTGCAGCGCAGGCTTGTGAGTCTGTTGCCGGGCGAGCCGATGGGCATCAGCTTTGGATCGGAGGCGAGCCGGCTGGCGCGAATTGCGGATGAGGTGATCGTGATTGGGCCGGGCGATATGCGGACTGCGCACAGCGATCGCGAGTGTGTTCCGGTTGCGGAGCTTGAGGCTTGGACTGGCGTGCTTGCTGCTTTGTTGCGCGGGTGAGTGCGCTGCCGTCGATTTCAAAATATGCGGAAAGATGTCAGTGCTTGCCGAGGAAGTGGGCGATTGGTGCGTCTATGGGCGCTGACTTGCCCGCTTCCGCGGCTTCGTCGATGCGGAGGAATGCGCCCTGCATGTAGCGGACGATGAGCCAGCGCAGGGGCTCGGGGATCCAGTTGGGCGAGCGGCGATTGGCGAAGGGCAGCGACTCGAAGCCTGTAGTGCGGCCAGTGATCATGCCGGCGAGCATCTGGCCCGCGAGGTTGCTGGTGGAGACTCCCTGGCCGGTGTAGCCGCCGGCGAAGGCGATGCGTGATTGTGGATCGAATCGGACGGCTGGTGTCCAGTCGATGGGCATGCCTACGGGGCCGCCCCAGCTATGCGTGAAACGGATGCCTTCGAGCGATGGAAACCATTCTATGAGTGAACGCTGGATCAAGGCGACAGTGTCGGCGTGGCGGTCCTGCTGGTCGGTGATCTGCGAGGCGAATTTGTATGGCGCGCCACGGCTGCCGAAGAGGACGCGGCCATCGGGTGTTCGAGTGAGATAGACGACGGTGTTGCGCGTGGAGGCGAGGTTTTCGCCGCGCTGCCAGCCGATCTGCGACCACTGAGCATCGGTCAATGGCTCGGTGAGGCAGATGAGTGAGTAGGCTGGCAGCAGCGCGCGATGCATTTTGCGCAGGCGGGTGAGATAGGCTTCGCCGGCGAGGACGAGGGCTTTGCGGGCGCGGAGTTCTCCGGCTGCGGTGATGAGACGAGCGTTGCTGCCGCCTTCAAAGCCGGTGACTGCGGTCTGTTCATAGATGACGCCGCCGTGCGCTTCGACTGCGCGCGCGAGTCCGCGGACGAGTCTGCCGGGATGGATGCTGGCGCCGTCGGGAGTGTAGAGGCCGCCGTGGACGTCGGTGACGCGCACGCGTTCGGCGACTTCTTCAGGCGAGAGGAACTGGTAGTGATTCGCCATGCCGAGGCTTTCGTAGGAGGCGTATGAGGACCGTAAGGCGGGAAGTTGATGCGCTCCGCGTGCCACGGTCAATGTGCCTGCGGGGCGGAAGCAGGTGTCGATGGATTCGCGCTGCGAGACATCGCGGATTTCGTCTACGGCGGATTGCAGTGCGAGCAGGACAGATCGCGCGGATTCTGCGCCCCAGCGCTTAGCCATGAGGCCTGCAGATACAGGGAAGCGCGGCGAGCACCAGCCTCCGTTGCGGCCCGATGCACCGAAGCCTGCGATTTCGTTTTCAACGATGGCGAGCTTGAGGCCGGGGTTGTTGCGGAGCAGATAATACGCGGTCCAGAGGCCGGTGTAGCCTGCGCCGAGGATGGCTACGTCGACCTCTTCTGAGCGCTGCATGGCGGGACGCGGGGTAAGCGGTTCGCCTGCGTCTTCGAGCCAGAAGCTTAGGTCTTTGTAGTCTCTATTACTCATGCTCTTCGTGATTTATGCGAGCAGCCAGCCTGCGGTTAAAGCCAGCGCGATGCCCAGGCCCTGGCGCGGGGTGATTTTGTCGTGAAGCAGGAGAATGCTGAGCAGGATGGTGACTACGGGATAGAGAGACGAGAGCGCAATGATGGTGGAGACGTTTCCCGTTGCGGCGGTTGGGGTAGACGCGGCTTTGCCTTTTTCGATGGCGGCGAAGAAGAACAGGAAGCCGAGGAAATTGACGGCTCCGCCAGCGACCGACCACCAGAAGCCGGCGGCTGTGCGCTGAACCTGGAAGTGCTCCATGCTGAAGACTACGAGCACCACTGCGACCACGCCGACGGCCTGGAAGATTAGGGTTTGGCGGGGGCGGGTGTAACCGGAGGCGAGGCCGCTGAATACTCCCCAGAGGCCCCAGCAGATGACGGTTAACAGTGAGTAGAACAGCCAGGGTTTCATGCTGGGCTCCTTCAGGTGAGGGCGAGAGTTAAAGGCAAGAGCAAGAGCAAAGACGACAGCAGATTCCCTTCGGGAATGACAGCAAAAAGCAAATGCAACGGCAAGGGCAACAGCAGATCCTTCGCTTCGCTCACGATGACAGTTCCCATTTGTGAGTGAATCAATACCAGCCGATGGGGTTCTCGTTGAGGTTGATGTGGACCTGCTTGGTTTCGAGGTACTCTTCGATGCCCCATGGGCCCAACTCGCGGCCGGTGCCGGATTGCTTGTAGCCGCCCCATGGAGCTTCTACACATGTTGGCTGCATGTGGTTGACCCATACGATGCCGGCGCGCAGTTGCTTGACGACGCGGAAGGCCTTGTAGATATCGCGCGACCACACGGCGGCAGCGAGGCCATAGGGCGTGTCGTTGGCGATGCGGATTGCGTCGGTCTCGGCATCGAAGGGAATGACGGTGGCAACGGGACCGAAGATCTCTTCGCGTGCAATGCGGGCGCTGTTGTCGACGTCGTAGAAGATGGTGGGCTCGATGTAATAGCCTTTTTCGAAAGCTGCGGGACGGCCACCGCCGCTGGCGATCTTGGCTTCGGTGCGGCCGATTGTAAGATACGAATTCACACGCTCGTATTGCTCTTTGCTGACGACTGGACCGAGCTTGGTGGCGCGATCGAGAGGTGCGCCGATGCGGATGGTTTTGGCCTTCTCGGCCATGGCTTCGACGAAGGGTTTGTAGATTTTTTGTTCGACGAGGATGCGGCTTCCGGCGGAGCAGACTTCGCCCTGGTTGATGAAGATGCCGAAGAGCGCGCCGTCAATGGATGCTTCCCAATCGGCGTCGGCGAAGAAGATGTTGGGCGACTTGCCGCCCAGTTCGAGAGTGACGCGCTTGAGCGTGTCGGCGGCGCGGCGGACGATGCTCTTGCCGACTTCAGTGCTGCCGGTGAAGGCGATCTTGTCGACGAGTGGATGCTCGACGATGGGAACGCCGCAGCTTTCGCCGAAGCCGTTGACGATGTTGACCACGCCGGGCGGCAGGCCCACCTCTTCCAGCCACTGGACCATCATCATGGTGGTGAGCGGTGTCTGTTCGGCGGGCTTGAGGACGCAAGTGCAGCCGGCGGCGATGGCGGGAGCGAGCTTCCATGCGGCCATGAGCAGGGGGTAGTTCCACGGCACGATGAGGCCGGCGACGCCGATGGGCTCTTTGAGCGAGAGACTGAGCGCGTTAGCGGAGACGGGATTGACGAGGCCGGGAATCTTGGTGGCGAGGCCGGCGTAGTACTCGAAGACTTCGATGACGCCTTCGATGTCGCCTTCGCCTTCGACGATGGGCTTGCCGGTGTTGCGTGTTTCCATCTCGGCGAGGGCGGGGAGGTGTTCGCGAACCTTGGCGGCGAGCTTGAAGAGAATCTGTGCGCGGCTCTGCGGCGTGGATTTGGACCATGGGCCGGAGTCGAAGGCGCGGCGTGCAGCCTGCACCGCGAGATCGACTTCGACGGCTGAGGCCTCGACAACATCGGCGAGAACTTCTTCAGTGGAGGGATCGTAGACGGGGAAGGTCTCGCCTGAGTTGTTGCCGACCCATTGGCCGTCGATGTAGAGCTGGTATGCGCCTGTTGCCGATAACATGCCTGCCATGAACTCTCCTTGAGACTTGCGAAGGGTAGAGAAAAATGGGACTGCGAAGGATGCGGTATTCGATCCAGATTCAGGTGCTATCGCAGGTCTTTATTTCGACCGGACTTTATCTCTCGATGACAGCTTCGATATATCCGTGAGGCTCATCGATGGGAACGAAGATTTGATTGGGATTGGTCTGGCCGAAGCGGCTGAGGTCAACGAGGTTGCTATGGAGGTTGGGCATGGTGAGCTTGACTCGCGCCATTGTTGGGACTGCTTCGAGCATTGCTTGGCCGATGTCGAAGAGAGTGTGCTGCACGCTCAGGCTGTCGTGTTCGGCGAAGACTTTAAGCAGGGTAGCGAGTGCGGTGGCGCGGGTGGCCTCGTAGTCCTGCGGCGGAGCGGCGTAGCCCCACACTGCTGTTGCGCGGGTGCCGAAGATGCGGTCAGTGCTTTCGGGCAGCGTGGTGAGCTTGTCTTTGATGTATCCGGTGAAGGCGGATTTGGTGGTCTTGAGGATGACGAGGCCATCAACTCCAGAAGAGATAAGCACGGAGTTACCGCGCTCTAAACTAGCGACTGCGGTTTGCAATTCCGGGCCATTGAGTTGATAGGTAGTCGGGTGCGGAGTACCGTCGATCAGCATCTGCTTCCAGCTCTTCTCTTCGATCTCCGCGCTGGCTTTGGTGACTTGCGGATTGTTGGCGAGAAGATACTCGACGAGCTCGATGGCGAACGCTTCGAGGGTCGATGCATTCGACTCGCGGGCGAGATAATAGACCGTGTTCTTCATCGTGTCGGTGGGCAGGATTTTGCTATTGTCGCCGGCGGTGAAGCAGCTCTCAAAGTCTCCATGAAGGAGCACGCGCACGCTCCACTCTTTCATGGCGTGATGAGTCTCGTGGCGCACTACTTTCATTACGCGAACGCGGGACTTGCCGTAGCGGTTTTCTGCGAGGGTTGCCATTCCTTCTCCTAGCTTATCGATCTAACTGCCGCGGTAGGTGGTGTAGCTGTTGTCGCTTAACAGCAAGGGGATGTGATAGTGATGTTCGCCATCGACGAGGAAGGCTACTGAGACTTCGGGATAGATGCTGATGCGGCCGCGTTGCTCAAAGTATGCGCCGACAGCGAAGGTGAGACGGTAGGCTCCGCTGCTGGCGTCGGGACAGAGATCACGGCAGCGGCCGTCGTGGTCGGTGGAGCTTTCGCTGAGGCCGATCCAGCCGGCTGGCGTTTGTTTTTCGATGCGCACGGCGACGTCGGAGGCAGGCTTGCCGAGTACGGCATCGAGGATGTGAGTAGTGATTGCGCTCATAGGCTTGTACTCATAGGTTTGCTCTCATGTCTGGAGCCATTTTCGCAGGCGAATCTGCGTGATCTGGCGTTGCTGTTCGGCGGCTTCGCGCAGTTCGGTTTCTCGGTCGCTGGTGAGGCGCCGCTCAAGGATCGCCAGCATCTCATCGGCGGATTTTCCTGTGGCGCAGACGATATAGGTGAAGCCGAAAAGCTCTTCGTAGCGAAGATTGCCGGCGGCGAGTTGAGCGAGAGTATTTTGCTCCGCGGTATTGGTGGCGGATTGTTCCTGTTGGGACCATGCAGAGGATTGCGCGGTTGCATGGGCAGGCTTGCGGTCGCCGATGCGGGGATGGGCGCGAAAGGCTTCCATCCAGTCTGGCTCTTGCATTGCCGCCCAGACGCGATTGGCAGAGGCGAGTAGTTCCTCGGTGCTGGTGTATGGGCGAAGCAGCGTGACTCCGAGCGCCCAGCGGCGAGAGGCGCAGCAATGCAAGAGAGCCGCAGTGGCTGTGTCCGGCTCTTGCTGATTCCACTCATGCAGGATTTCGTTCATGCAGATAGACCCTCGTGCGTGGAGTCTATCGCAAGTTCACTTAGAAACTCGTCGAGGAGATTGGCTGCGACGTGTTTGCGGTATTCGGCGGTGGAGCGAATGTCGTCGATGGGGCGCACTTCGTTGAGCAGAACTTTGCGTGCTTCGCGCATGGTATTCGACGAGAGTTTTTTCCCAATGAGAGCTGCTTCTGTTGCCGTCAGTCGAATGGGACGGTCGGCGACGCTGGCTGCTGCGAGGCGTATCTCGGTGATGGTTTCGTTTTCAACGATGGCGGTTGCGGCGAGCGCAATTTTGGTGATGGCCATGGCTTTGCGTGTGCCGACTTTGCGCAGATATTGTGCGTGTTTTGCGAAGCGGCGAGGCAGATGCAACGCGAGGGCGAGCTCATCGGGCATGAGGACGGAGCGCTTGTAGCCGAGATGAAAGTCTGCATAGGGCAAGCGCCTCAAGCCGCGCTGTGAGATGAGCTCGATCTCGGCGTCATAGACGAGCAATGCTGGCGGCGCGTCGGCGGCGGGCGAGCCGTTGACGATGTTGCCTGCGATGGTGGCGCGGTTCTGGTTGGCGATGGAGCCGATCCAGCTTGCTGCGCGAGAGAGTAGTGGGAAGTCTGCTGCGATAGCTGAGTGGCTGCGTATCTGACCGAAGGTTACGCCGCCGCCGATGGAGATTTCGTTCTCGGTTACGCGGAGGAAGCTGAGCTCGGGCAGGCTCCAGAGGCTGATGAGCTTTGGTGCAGTGAGGCGGCCTGCGGCGTGGGCGACCATGAGCTCTGTGCCGCCGGCGATAGGTGTCCATTCGCCGGGTGCTCTGGCGAGTTGCGCGATTACAGCAGAAAGAGTGCCGGGTGCGATCAGTTGATGGGCTTCGGGGTTACCTCGCATGGGTCGGGTTTCCTCCCATGGCTGCGGCTGCGATGACGGAATCGAAGATCTTGATGAAACCGGTGCAGCGGCAGAGATTGCCGGCGAGGCCTTCGCGAATCTCTTCGATGGAAGGGTGCGGATTATGCGCCAGCAGATGGGTTGCGGCCATCAGCATACCGGGTGTGCAGATGCCGCATTGCGCTCCGCCGCACTCGAGGAAGGCTTTCTGCAAAGGATGAAGCTCGGCGTCTATGGCAAGCCCTTCTACGGTCTCGATACGCGCGTTGGCAGCTTGCAGAATTGGTACAAGGCAACTATTCACAAGCTCGCCGTTCATGCGCACGGAGCAGGAACCGCATTCGCCTTCACCGCAGCCTTCCTTGGCTCCGGTGAGGCCGAGGTCTTCGCGCAATACATCGAGCAGGCGCTTCATGGGCGGCACGTCGACGGAGGCCTGCTGGCCGTTGACGGTGAGTTGAATCTGCGCCTGGGAAGCACTCATACAGGCGCAGGCTCCTCATGCAAAGAGTGGATGGACATGCGGAGGAAGATGTCTTCTGGAAGCAATGGAATTGAGCAGAAGCTCTCGCCGATTGCGTCCTGAATGGCGTTGAGGATCGCGGGGGCTGGGCCATCGTGCGGCAGCTCGCCGATGCCCTTGGCGCCGTAGGCGCCGTAGTCGAAGGGAATCTCTTCGAAGAAGACGGCGATCGGTGGAACATCGGCTGCGGTGGGCATGATGTAGTTGGTCATCTGGTTGTTGAACATGTGACCGTTTTTGAGCAGGACTTTTTCGTAGAGGGCATAGCCGACGGCCTGTGCGACTCCGCCTTCGATCTGCCCTGCGGCCAGCGTGGGGTTGAGCACGCGGCCTACTTCCTGCACGGCGTAGAAGTTGGTGACTTCGGCGGAGTAGGTTGTGGTGTCGACTGCGACTTCGGCGACGTATACGGCCCAGGCGAACGCGGGATAGGCTTCGCCACGATACTTCTGATCGTCCCAGAAGATGTTGGGCGGGGCTTCGTAGCGGCACAGGGATTCGACTTTGCCAGCTTGCTCGCGATAACGATCGCAGGCGGCGAAGAATTCGTCGCGTGTGTATGGCTCGCTCAGGCCGTAGCTTTCCTGTAGCTGCGAAATCAGCTGATGCCCGGACTTTTCGATGAGATGGCCAACGACCATCGATGTGCGCGAGGCAACGGTGGGGCCGCTGTTGGGGATGTGGTGCGTGTCGCAGGGAGCCATCTCGATGTCGTCGTAAGTTATGCCGAGAGACTCTGCGGCGATCTGGGTGAGGATGGTGTTGGTGCCCTGGCCGAATTCAGTGCTAGATACCAGCACGCGAACTTTGCCTTGCGGCGTGACATCGATGCCGGCAAGGGAGTTGAGATAGCGTTCGCCGGAGCCGGTGAATCCTGAGCCGTGGTAAAAGGCGGCGAGGCCCATGCCGCGCTTGATGGTGCTGTGTGGGTTTTCGCGGGCGAAGCGTTCTTGCTTGGATGTGTAGCCGCTTTCTTTGAGTGCGCGTTCGAGAAGGGTGTCGAGGATGACGGGCTCGCGCATGACCTGTTCGGTGGCGGTGGTATCTCCATCGTGAAGGAAATTTCTGCGTCGCAGCTCGACGGAGTCGATGCCGACGGCGCGCGCGATCTGTTCCATGTGGCGCTCGATGGCGAAGATGGATTGAGGCGCGCCAAAGCCGCGAAAGGCTCCGTAGGGCACGGTGTTGGTGGCCCAGGTGCGTGAGCGGATGCGTATGTTGGGGCAGACGTAGGGGCCAGTGGCGTGCAGCGTGGCGCGCGAGAGGACGGTGGAAGAAAGTGTCGAGTATGCGCCGCCGTCGGTTGCTAGTTCGATCTCCATGGCCAGCAGCTTGCCTTCTTTATCGACAGCGGTGCGATGGCGGGTGCGGGAGGGATGCCGCTTGGTGGTGGCGGCGAGGTCTTCCATGCGGTCGTAGACCATCTTGATGGGGCGGCGGGCTTTGCGAGCGAGCAGGCCGGCGTGGGCTGCGAGGATTGAGGGGTAATCCTCTTTGCCTCCGAATGCGCCGCCGGTTTCAGCCTGGATGACGCGCACTTTTTCAGCGGGTAGATCGAAGACGGCGACGAGGGATTTGTGCACGTAGAAGGGGCATTGCAGGGAGCCCCAGACGGTGAGTCCTTCTTCGTCGCTGTACTCGGCGATCATGCCGTTGTTTTCTATGTACAGGTGTTCCTGCGCGCCGGTGTGGTATTCGCCAGTGACGATGTGTGCGGCGGTGGCCCATACGTCGTCGACGTTGCCTTTTTCCAGATGGAACTGCTTGAAGATGTTTCCTTCAGCGGTGTGGGGGCCCCAGATGATTTCGTGCTGGGTCTCGCTCTCTTCGATGGAGAGAACCGCGGGCAGAGGCTCGTAGTCGATGCGAACGGCGGCGACGGCGGCGGGAAGGCAGCGTTTGTCGGGGTGAGCCAGAAGAACGATTGCTTCGTCGCAGTGGTTGACGGCCTCGGCGGCCAGGCAGGGCTGATCGGCGGCGATCATCTGGATGTGGTTCTTGCCGGGAATATCGGCGGCGGTGACGATGACGAACTCGGTCCAGTCGATGCCGGGATCGAAATGGATGTCGAGGATTTTGCCTCGGGGGATCGTGCTGCGGACCGTAGCGCCGTGCCACATGCCGTCGCGCTCCAGATCGTCGACATATTTCGCGCGGCCCAGCACTTTGTCTATGCCCTCCTTGCGGATTTGAGGGGTGCCGACAATTCGTGTCTGGGACCGGGTTTTAGGACTCGCGGTCATGGCGTCGAAAAAGGAGTTCGGATTAGGCGTTAGCATACACGGGGATGCGGCAGATTCAAAGTGCGCCACTTCGCGCTGAGCCGGAGGCGCCTACGCGCATTCCTATAGAGGCAGCCGGGCGACGGCTACAGATTCGATCACGATGCGTCTAAAGGGAAAGGTATTCTTTGGAAGGACATGCGCGTAGAGATTCTCCCCTTCGGTGTACTGAAAGACGCTCTGAGCGCGGCTCCGCTGGAGCTGCCTGCAGGGGCTACGATCGGTGATTTGCTGGCGATTGTTGGCGAGAAATTGAGCGATCGGCCTGTAGCTGCGCAGCTGATCAAGCGCATTGCGGTCAGCGTGAATGCGGAGTACGCGCGTCCGGGGCAGATTTTGCGGGATGGAGATCTGGTTGGGTTGCTGCCTCCGGTCTCGGGAGGCTCCGGAGCGCCGGTAGAGGCGACTACGAGCCCAGCTGTGACGAGCCTGACGCGTGAGGAGATTCCGACAGAAGCGCTTATCGCCGCGGCCAAGCAGGGAAGCGATGGCGCGGTGGTGGTTTTTGATGGCATTGTGCGCGACAACACGCGCGGCCGACGGACGCTGCATCTCGATTACGAAGCCTACGAAGAAATGGCGGAGCGGCAGATCGCCGGGCTGGCGGCGCAGGCGATTGAGCGCTTTGGCGTGCGCGCGGTGACGCTGGTGCATCGGCTGGGACGGCTGGAGATTGGAGAAACGAGCGTTCTGATCGTGGTGGCCTCGGCGCATCGAGGCGCGGCGTTCGATGCCTGCCGATGGCTGATCGATACGCTGAAGAAGACCGTCCCGATCTGGAAGAAAGAGACATTTGTGGATGGTGCGGTGTGGGCGGATGGTGAGCCGTTTCCGCCGGAACTTGCTGTGAGCGAGCCGGTTGTGACCCGGACGGAGCCGGAGCGATGAGCAGGCGCTGTTGGTTCTCAATGATTTTGCTGTCGGTGTGCCTGTCTTGCGGTGTTGCGGCGATGGCGCAGACAGCTGCACCTAGTACGAGTACAGAGGGAGCGCCTCCGGCCAATTCGCCGGTAAATACACCAAAAGACGATGCTCCTAAAGACGGCGGCTACATGCTGCACATGAACGTCAAGCTGGTGAATGTTTTTACCAATGTGACGGATGCGACGGGAGCGATTGTCGGCGGGCTGACGAAGGACGATTTCGCGATTACGGAAGACGGACGTCCGCAGAAAATCTCGGTGTTTGAGCGCGAGTCGGAGTTGCCGCTGAGCCTGGTGCTGGCGATCGATACCAGCGGGAGTGTTCACAAGGATTTACCGCTGGAGCAGGATGCGGCGCGCAAGTTTGTTCATGCTCTGCTGCGTGGGCAGGACCAGATGAGCCTGCTTGAGTTTTCGAACGATGTGCGGCAGGTGGTTCCGTTTACCAACCAGGCGAGCCACATCGAGCGCGGGCTGGCGGCGCTGCGCGGCGGGCAGGCAACGGCAGTGTACGACGCCGTCTATTTAGCTTCAGAGAAGCTTGCTAAGAACCTCCCTGAAGGTAAGCCGGGACGGAAGGTTCTGGTTCTGGTATCGGATGGAGGCGACACGGCCAACACCATCAGCTACGCCGATGCTCTGGAAAAGGCGCTGCGCGGCGAGGTGATGGTCTACAGCATCATCGATGTTCCGATCGAGGCTAGCGCAGGCCGCGATACAGGCGGCGAACATGCGTTAATTACACTTTCCGAGCAGACTGGCGGGAAATATTTCTACGCCAACGAGGGCGGCCTGGACAAGGCATTTGCCCAGGTTTCAGAGGATCTGCGAACCCAATACATGATTGGGTACTATCCGGCGAAGCAAATGCCGGGCGTGGACTTTCATCGCATTCGCGTGACTGTGCCGAGGGCCGAAGAGAAGGCATTCGATATTCGCTACCGCACGGGCTACTACGCCGATACGCAAGCTGCGAACTGAGCGCAATCGCTCTCTTTGTCCCGCCTCTCATTCGCCGGATTGATTTGAGTGCAACCATTGGCTGGTTCGCTGCGTCCCACTACAATCAACCTATGACTCCCTCCCCCTCTCATCTTCGACGTTCCAGAACGCCTCCACCGGGTGATACCGGGCAGGAGACGTTGTATCTCCGTTCGCTGAGCGACCGGCATGTCAGCGTGCAGGTGCAGTTGCGCGATGGCGAAACAATCGATGGCTGGATCGAATATTTTGACGACGGGATGATCCGGATCACGCGCGAAGGTCATCCTAATCTCTTCATCTACAAGCACCAGATTCGGACGATCACCGAGCTGACCCGGCGGCGTCTGAGCCGCAATGGAAATGGAACTGGCGCATGAGCTTGGACCTGAATGCGACTCCTAATCCGGTAGCCAAGGCTGAGCTGGAGGGGGATTTTCAGTGGATTCCGAAGGCTGCGCCGATTGCGCAGGCTGCCGGCACGAAGCTGGTGGAGTTTTTTCTTCAGGGCGTAGCCACCGAATACAAAGGCGATGTCGACCTGGTTACCGTAGCCGACCGCACGGTGGAAGCGTATCTGCAGGATGCTTTGCTGGAGGCGTTTCCGTCGCACGGCATCTACGGAGAAGAAGGCGCGCGCGAACGGCTGGACTCGGAGTATCGCTGGTACATCGATCCGCTCGATGGTACGACCAACTTTGCGCATGGTTTTCCGCATTTCTGCGTTTCGATGGGGCTGGAGCATCGGCCTGCGGGACTGGCTCCGGAGCACGATGGACCCATTGTGGCTGGCCTGATCTATGATCCATTGCGCGATGAGCATTTCGTTGCTGAACGCGGCAAGGGAGTCTATCTGAACGGCAAGCCGATTCACGTTTCGCCGGTTCCGGAACTCGGAGAGTCGCTGGTGGCTACGGGTTTTCCAAGCCGCAAGCGAAATCTGAATCCGAATATTCACTTCTACCAGGAGTTCACGATGCGCTCGCATGGTGTGCGGCGTGCAGGGTCGGCGGCGCTCGATCTGGCTTATGTGGCGAGCGGCCGGCTGGATGCTTTCTGGGAGTTCAATCTCAATCCGTGGGATACGGCAGCGGGTTTTCTGCTGGTGGAGGAAGCGGGCGGGATGGTGACGGGCTTTGATGGCGCTTACCGGAAGCTCGACAGCCGAGAAGTTCTGGCTTCGAATCAGCATATTCATCATGAGATGCTGGGCTTCTTCGAGGATTTGTTTGCAGGGCGCAATCTTTCGCCGCTGCCGTCTGCAGCCGACTATGCAGCACGGCGTGCAGCGAAGCTTGCGGGTGTACCCGATTCCAACGAGCCTGTTTGAAATTACGACGAAAAAGCTCCGGGTATCGCGCATTGGGATTTGAGTTATATGGCTGATTTCGTTGCTGGTTTCTGTCCGCCAGAGTGCTCATGCATTGTGCTACTATGGGCGAGTTGAACGACCTTCAGTCCTAAATTTTCGGAGAGCAAAAAGATGGCTTACGTGATTGCAGAACCCTGTATCGGCACCAAGGACACCGCCTGCGTGGACGCGTGCCCTGTCGATTGCATCCACCCCAAAAAAGACGAGGGCGATCACGGCGATGCCGATCAGCTGTTCATCGATCCTGTTGAGTGCATCGATTGCGGCGCCTGCGTTCCGGCATGCCCGGTCTCGGCGATCTTCGCGCAGGACGATCTGCCGGAGAAATGGGCGAGCTTTACAGATAAGAACGCCGCGCACTTCGGCCGCTAGATTTTAGTCAGTAGCATCGAGCGCAAAACGCGCATCCCGGAGAGCCGGGTGCGCGTTTGTGTTTGTGAGCGGCAGAGTTGGCTGACGCCACGATTCCAAGGCGGGCGACAATGAATGCGAAGATAGGTATTGCATGACGCTGCTCGCCGCCCTTCACGAATCTGACGCACTGATTCTTCGCACCTGGCCGGTGAATGAGGCGGATCTTGTTGTGAGCTTCTTTACTCGTGACTATGGCAAGGTGAAGGGCGTGGCCAAGGCTGCGTTGAAGAGCCGGAAGCGCTTTGGCGGAGCGCTGGAGTCGATGACGCTGGCGCGGGCGTTCTTTGCCGAGAGGCCGCGGCAGGAGCTGGTGCGGCTGGATCAGCTGGAGCTGCTGCGGTCGCCGCTTTCGTCGGCGGTGGACTATACGCGGGCGGCAGTGCTCAGCTTTTATGCCGAGGTGCTGGAGGAGGCGCTGCCGGAGCACGATCCGCAGGAGACGGTGTTTCGGCTGATGCTGGCAGTGCTCGAGCAGACAACGGTGGAGCAGCCGTGGATGCCGCTGACGTATTTTTCCCTGTGGATGACGCGGCTGATGGGCTGGCTGCCGGATCTGGCAGGCTGCACGGTTTGCGGAGAGCGGTTTGCGCCCGGGGAAGCGAGTTTTCATGCGCAGTCGGATGGGTTGTTTTGCCCGCTGCATCGGCAGGGCGCGGGCACGCTGTTGGCGGCGGACTCGTGGGAGCTGGCGCAGCGGATCTTGCGGGAGCCGGTTCGGGCTTTTATCGGCGAGACGTGGCCGCGGCGGCGTGGTCAGGATTTGCGGCGGTTTACGCAGCAGTCGCTGGAGCGGCATCTGGAGCGGCGATTGCGGTCGGCAGAGGCGATCCGGAACCTGGTTGTGTGATGTCGAAGTGATACCGGTTTGGCATCGGTCTGGCATCGCTTTGCTACCGCTTCCACACCGGTTTGGTGGCGGATTGGCGTCGAGTGACACTTATGGATCGATTGGCTTCCGGTAGAATCAGTGGAACGTCTTTTGCATGAGAGAGTTTTTGTGTCCACCGTTGCGATCCCCCCATTTTCCTCCTTAAACGCCACTTCCGGCCCGGCCACTCCGCTGACTTTTCAGGAATTGCTGTTTCGCCTGCAGAAGTTCTGGGCTGATCGCGGCTGCATTCTGCAACAGCCTTATGACGTTGAGGTCGGCGCAGGCACAATGTCGCCGGAGACCTTTTTGCGGGTGCTGGGGCCGAAGCCTTACCGGGTCGGATATGCGCAGCCTTCGCGGCGGCCTGCGGATGGGCGCTATGGTGAGAACCCTAACCGGTTGTTCAAGCACACGCAGTTTCAGCTGATTCTCAAGCCGCCGCCGGAGAATGTGCAGGAGCTGTATCTTGAGTCGCTTGCGGCTATCGGCATCGACCTAAAGCGGCACGACCTGAAGTTTGAAGAAGACAACTGGGAGTGGCCTGCTGGCGGCGCGTGGGGCGTGGGCTGGCAGGTGATGCTGGATGGGCTGGAGATTACCCAGTTCACTTACTTTCAGCAGTGCGGCGGCCTGGACCTCGATCCTATGTGTGCCGAGCTGACTTACGGGTTGGAGCGTATTGCGGCCTTCCTGCAGGATGTGGATTCAATTTACGACATTGTGTGGGCGCGCGATCCACGGACCGGCACGACGGTGAGTTATGGCGATGTGCGGCTGGCAGAGGAAGTGCAGTTTTCGGTTTATAACTTCGAGTTAGCCGAAGTGGATAAGTTGTGGGAGCACTTCCGGCTGTATGAGGCTGAGGCGCAGGCGCTGCTGGAGAAGGCTGGAGTGCTTTTGAAGAGCGAAGAAACAAGTGCGGTGGAGAAGCGGAGATTTCCGCTGCTGGCGACGTATGAGCTGGCGCTGAAGTGCTCGAATCTCTTCAATCTGCTGGATGCGCGCGGGGCGATTTCGGTCACGGAACGTGTAGGTGTAATCGCGCGGATTCGGGCGCTGGCGGTTGGCGTGGCCAAGGCGTATGCGGTGCAGCAGGCTGGTTAGTTGCGGCGGGTCAGCTAGTTAGCGGGTTAGCAAGTCAGCTGAATTTATGGCGGTTGAGGAAAATAGTCGAGTTATGGCGGATTTTTTATTGGAGATAGGCCTCGAAGAGATTCCGGCGCGGATGATTGCCGACGCAATGTTGGAGCTACATCGCTTCGTTTCGGATTTGCTTATCAATGAAAGGCTTTTGGAAGACGTCGAAAGAGCCGGGGTAGCGACGTATACGTATGCCTCACCAAGAGTGGAGTTCTTTTCAACTCCTAGGCGGCTTGCTGTCCGGGTTAAGGACGTTGCGCTCGCGCAACCCGACGCAAAAGAATCGTTAGTGGGGCCATCGTGGAAGATCGCTTTCCCTAATGGCGAGCCCGGTCCTGCAGCAGTGGCCTTTGCCAAGAAGGCTGGGGTTGAGGTTTCCGCGCTTCAAAAGATCGTGAACGCCAAGGGTGAATATGTCGGCGCGACGGTGGAGCGCAAGGGGCGCGCCGCAGCAGAAGTGCTGGCTGCGGAATTGCCCAAGAAAATACTTGGTCTCTACTGGGCAAAGAACATGTACTGGCGCGCGGGTAAGCCGGAGCGGTTTGTGAGGCCGGTGCGGTGGTTGGTGGCGCTGCTGGACTCTGAGATTGTGCCGCTTGAGATTGCCGGTATTGCGGCAGGAAATGTGAGCCGCGGCCATCGCATTCTGCATGGCGATGCGCCAGTCGCGATTGCTTCGCCGGCCTCGTATGCGGAGGCGCTGCGTGCAGCATTCGTCGAGCCGGAAGTGCTGGCGCGGCAGAATACGATTCGCAAGGATTTGGATCGTGTAACTCGCTCGATTTCGGAAACTCCCAGCGCACGCTTGCGCAGGAATGAAGAACTAGTGGAGACGGTGGTTCACCTGACGGAGTGGCCTACGGTGCTCTATGGCAGTTTTGAGGCGGAGTACCTGGCGCTGCCTGAAGAAGTGCTGGTGACGGTGATGCGCGACCACCAGAAGTATTTTGCAGTCGAGGATGCCGATGGCAAGCTGGCTAGGCATTTTTTGACCGTGCTGAATACGCAGGTGGATGCGGAGGGCGAGGCGATCATCCGGCATGGCAATGAGCGCGTGCTGCGGTCGCGGTTCAAGGATGCGCAGTTCTTCTGGGAGACGGATCAGAAGATTCCGCTGGTTGAGCGCGTGGAGATGCTCAAGGCGGTGACTTTCCAGAAGGAGCTGGGCAGCTATCACTGGAAGACGGAAGGCAATCTTACGGTTGTGCGCGCGCTGATTGCGATGGTGGGATCAACAAGCGATGTGCTGGTGGATGAGGCCGCGCTGCTGAAGGCTACGGAGCTGGCCAAGGCCGATCTTACTGCTGAGCTGGTGAAGGAATTTACCGAGTTGCAGGGCATCATCGGCGGTCTGTATGCGCGGGCGCAGGGGCTGGATGAGAAGGTCGCGGCTGCGATCTATGCGCAGTACACGCCGGCTTCGACGGAGGATGAGATTCCGGTGACGGTCGAGGGGCAATTGCTCGCGATTGCCGACCGTATTCACACGATTGTGTCGATGTTCGAAATTGGCAATGCGCCGACTGGATCGCGTGATCCCTTTGCGCTGCGGCGGGCGGCCAACGGAATTGTGAAGATTCTGGCAGAGTCTAGTCTGCCACTCACTCTCTTCGACGTTTTGTTAGCTACGCCCACAGTTGCGAAAGGAGTCCATGGCTTTCTAACGGAGCGGCTCAACTTCTACCTCAAGGATGTTTGCGAGTTTCCTTATGACGTGGTGAACGCGGTGCTGGCGTCGGGTGCGGATGATGTTCGCGATGCGATTGCGCGTGCGGAGGCGCTGACTGCGGTGCGCGGGTCGGAAGATTTTGTTGCGATTTCAGCGGCATTCAAGCGGATCAAGAACATTCTGCGGCAGGCGGCGGAGAAGGGCGAGATTGTGCCTGGAGTTGTTGCGGAATCGGCACTGACGCAGGCGGAGGAGCGGGAGTTGCTGGCTGCCTCGACTGAACTTGCTGGACGAGTTGGCGAACTGCGGCAGTTGCGGAATTATTCTGCTGCGCTGGCCGCTATCGCTACTCTGCGGCCTGCGGTGGATGCCTTCTTCGACAAGGTGATGGTGATGGCTCCGTACCCGGAGCTGCGGGCGGCGCGGCTGGCGCTGATTCAGTCGGTGCTGGATGGGTTTTCGGGAATTGCCGACTTCAGCGAGATTGTGGTGGCGTAGAGTTAGCCGCTGGGGTTCTGTGATTTGCGGATTGAATGCAATGCATAGAATCCACCATAGCCGTTTGCGCGTCTAAAATTACTAGAATGTCTGACGCATTTTCATTGAGTCTTTGGTACCCGCAGTTCCGCTTGGCGGAGCTGGAGGATAAGCTTACGCTGGTGCTGCGGCAGTTTGCCGCGCATGGCGGCGAGCGGGGAGTTTTTTCAGCGACGGCATGGCCGGTGAACTGGCGCGAGGCTGCGGCTTTCCAGGAAGTTTATGGCCTGGGCGAGCATGGCGCGCAGATCGAGTACGCGGTGAACGAGGCGCTGGAGCTGCTGCATGCGGATTACGCATACGAGTTTCAGATTGGCTGGACGCTTTGGGAGCCGGAGCAGGATGCGGGGCCGGATGCGCAATGGGTGCGGGCGTCGCGGCTGGTGCGGGTGATCGGGTATGGGCCGGAGTTCGATGATGCAGCCTTTGAGCAGGAGGGGCATATCCGGATCGACTTTGGCAGCGACGCGCCTTTCTTGCAGGAAGATGTGGAGCTGAATCCGGACACGATTCGCTGCATTGAGGAGAATGTGCGGCAGCTGATCGAGCTGACGAATGCGGTCGAAAAGGAGTCCGAGGCGGCGGCGCGGCTGATCTGGTCGGAGCTGGGCGAGAGTCTCGCGGCACGGCTGGTAGCGCGGCTGAATCGGTTGCAATGATGGCGGATGCAGGCTATTCGTCTTCTCCGTTTCGGGCGAGTCAATTTCGATCTTGCCGGGTTCTATCTCGTCCGCTTCGAGCTTGGAAACGGGTCTTGTTATGCGTATGACGCTGTCGCGGACGTGGTTGACGATCGAGCGGCTGCGCACCCTGGTGCTGATTGGCGGGTTGCTGCTGGTGGCGGCGATTGTGATCTTTCTGGCGGCGGGGCAGTGGACGCGGCGGCTGCTGAGCAAGGACCTTCCCAACAAGCTGGGCATCAACATCGAGCAGCAGGCCGATGGCGTGAATTACACGCAGACGCACAATCACAAGACGATCTTCAAGATTCATGCGGCGCGCGCAGTGACGATGAAGGCGGGCGGCAAGACGCTGCTGCATGACGTGAAGATCGATCTCTACGGCGAGGATGGCAAGACCGCCGATACGATTTCGGGAAGCGAGTTCGAGTACGACGCCAAGGGCGGAGTGGCGACGGCGGCGGGCGCGGTTGAGATTACGATGATGCGGCCGGGCGTGAAGCCGGCGATTGCGCAGCTCAAGCCGGGGAGTTCGAAGGCGCGCCCTGCTGTGAAGCCTGAAGCGGGGAATAACGCTAAGGGTGGGGCGGGGCATGATTTGGCTGCGGGTGAGGTTGCTGACGACCAGATTCATGTGAAGACGAGCGGGTTGACGTTCGACCAGAAGAGCGGGATGGCTACGACTTCGCAGCGGGTGGACTTTGCGCTGCGGCAGGGTAGTGGCAATTCGGTGGGAGCGACCTACAACTCGCAGATGGGCCAGCTGATTCTGGATCATGCGGTGGAGCTGCATGTCGATCGGCCTGGCGGAACGGTGGATGTGCATGCCGGACATGCGGAGTTTGAGCGGGGAGAGATGGTCTGCCGGATGACGCAGGCTAAAGCAGAATTCACTGGCAGCACGGCTCAGACGGCGAAAGCGGTTATGCATTTTCGCGCGGATGGCTCTGTGGACAAGCTTGATGGTTCGGGCGGTGTGGATCTGGAGACGAAATCGGGCGGCCACGTGACCGCGCCGGTAGGGTCGGTGGAGTTCGATGCGAACAATCGTCCGCAGCATGGGTTGCTGCAGGGTGGGGCGCGGCTGACGATGGCGGAGCCGAATCGCCAGATCGACGCGGCTTCGCCGGTGGCAAGGCTGGCATTCGACAAGCTGGGGCGGCTGAGCCAGGCGCATCTGGAGCAGGGCGTGGTCTTCAACAGCCAGCAGCAGGCGGCGAAAGGCAACGCGCAGATTCATCGCAGCTGGAAGTCGCAGACGGCGGATGTGGCGTTTGCTCCGGCGGTGGCGGGCGAGAAGGATTCACAAGCTGCAGGCCAGGTGCATGGTCAAGTTGAGAGCCGGGTAGAGCCGCGAACGATTCATGGATATGGCGGGGTGGTTGTCACTTCGGAGAGTACGAGCGATGGGGGGGTGACTCCTTCCAAGCTGTCTGCGGATACGGTGGTGGCAGAGCTGGCTCCCGGTGGGGCTTTGTCGAGTCTGACGGGCACTGGCCATGCGAGCTTTGACGAGCGGACTGCGGCGGGCGTGCATCAGGCGAGCAGCGCCGACCAGCTGGATGTGCGGTTTGTGCCGGGTTCGGATACGGGTGCGAAGTCACCTGTTGTGGCGTCTGGGGGTAAGGCGAAGGAGATTGGCGCGGGATCGGAGATCGCTTCGATTGTCGAGATTGGGCATGTGGTTCTGACTCAGGATGCGCCTTCGGGAAAAGAGAAGAAGGGCGCGCCGGTGACTGCCTTGCCGAGCGCGCCGGGATTGCGGGCGACAGCGGGGCGCGCGGATTATGACGGCCAGAGCCAGATGCTGCATCTTACGGTTTCGCCGCGGGTTGAGGATGGCGGGCTGGATATGAGCGCGGACCGGATCGACTTTGCGCGGGCAACGGGCGATGCATTTGCGCATGGCGATGTTCGCGCGAGCTGGGTTGGTGGCGGCGACAACGCGGGTAGCGCCGGTGCAGAGGGCGCGCCGTTGCTGGGCTCGGGTGGAAATGGTCCGGTGCATGCGATTGCGGCTGAGGCGGAGCTGCACCAGGCGACGCAGGAAGCGGTGTTTCGTGGGGCAGGGAAGCCAGGCGATGGGCAGGCGGGGATTGAGCCTCGGCTGTGGCAGTCGGTGAATTCAGTGAGCGCGCCGGTGATTGTTCTGAACCGGCAGAAGGCTACGTTGACTGCGGAAGGCAACGGGGCGGCGAATCCAGTGAGGACGGTGCTGATCGGCAATGCTCCTGCGGCTAAGGGAAGCAAGAACACCGAGGCAAAGAGTGCTGACAAGGGTGGTTCGCGTGCGGCCGGTTCGGCTTCCGGCTCAGCTAGCGGTTCGAAAGACCGGATGGACGGGCTCTCGGTGATTCGCGTGCGCAGTGGCAGCCTGCATTACTCGGCTGCGGAGCGGCTGGCGGTTTTTCATGGCGGCTCAGCGGGCTCGGTGACGGCGGAAACGACCGGGCGCGGCGGCGTGGCGACGATTGTTTCGCGGGAGGCTGAGGTGAAGCTGCTGCCCCAGAAAGGGCGCGGCGCCGGCGCTGGAACAGCGGGAAGTGCAGCGAGTAGCGGGCTGGGCAATGCTCCAGATAAGGCTTCCGGTGCGGCCAACTCTTCGGTGGATCGCCTGACTGCGCGGGACCACGTTACGGTGGACTGGCCGGGGCGCAAGGGAACCGGAGAGCAGCTCGTTTACGTAGGCGAGAATGGCACGTTTACACTGACCGGCACCAGCGCCGCTCCGCCGCGGATTACCGATGCGGCGCGCGGCACAGTCACCGGCAGCGCTTTGATTTACCATAGCCGCGAGGATAGCGTCACGGTCGAGGGCGACGGCGGCAAGACGGAAACGGAAACGCGGTCCAAGAAGTAGGCGGTCGCTCCAAGAGAACTCTGGACGGGAATGCAGACACTCATCGCCGAGGGAATCGGCAAAACATATGGCGGGCGGCAGGTAGTTCGCCAGGTAAATATCACCGTATCGCGAGGCGAAGTCGTCGGATTGCTTGGCCCCAACGGCGCCGGTAAGACGACCAGCTTTTATATGATCGTGGGCCTCGTGGCGCCTGAATCTGGCCGGGTGCTGGTCGATGAAACGGACATCACCAAGGTGCCTATGTACCTGCGGGCGCGCAATCACGGCATCAGCTATCTGCCACAGGAGCCTTCGGTCTTTCGCAAGCTGACAGTTGAGCAAAACATCATGGGCGTGCTGGAAGCGCAGCCGGTCTCGGACCAGGAACGGCGAAGCCGGACGGAGAGGCTGATTCAACAGCTCAATCTGCGGCATATTCGCAGTACCAAGGGCTATGCGCTCTCGGGTGGCGAGCGGCGGCGTGTGGAGATTGCGCGCTGCCTGTGCATTCAGCCGAACTTTCTGCTACTGGATGAGCCTTTCAGCGGCATCGATCCGATTGCGGTGCTGGATTTGCAGAAGATTATTTTCGATCTGAAGTCGAGCGGGATCGGCATTCTGATTACCGACCACAATGTGCGCGAAACGCTGTCGGTCACCGACAGGGCCTACATTATTGCCGAGGGGAAGATTTTCCGAACTGGAACGCCGCACCAGCTTGGTAATGACCCTGAGGTTCGCCGTGTGTACCTGGGCGAGGGGTTTTCGCTAGACTGATCTGGGTCCCAAATGGGATCTGGTGAAAAGCCGGACGACCGATGCTGGCAACAAATTATCGCCAGCGGATGGAAGTTCATGATTTCACCTGAATGATCGGGTCTTCGATTTCAATCGATGGAATTCGAAGCAGGCTTGAAATTTGGGGATATCGGGGTTGGGCGGACTTCGATGATCCAGTCGAAATCTCTGAATTGATGGATTGTGTACCGAATTTCCCGGTATGGCCCCTGCCCATTCCGGTACATCTGTCCTGAACCTAGACAACTTCCTCCTCACTTGTTTGGCAAGAGATTTACACTTGGGGAATTAAGAAATCGGGAATCCACCATGCCGTTGTTGCAGCCGAGACTGAACCTGAAGGTATCGCAACGCCAGATCCTTACTCCGGGTCTGATGCAGATGGTGAGCGTTCTGGCTTTGAACAAGCTGGAACTGACCGAGATGATCAATGCGGAGATGGTGGAGAATCCGGTTCTCGAGGAGATCGACGAGACCGTACCCACGCTGGACGAGATTGCAGGACGCGAGGCGATGCGGGACCGGGTGGTCGAAGAGGCTCCGGTAACGCCGAAGGATCCGTTTGAGGAGATCGACTTCGGCTCGTACTTCCAGGAGTATCTTGATCCGGGCTTCCGCACCGCGCAGGAATACGAAGAGTCCGACAAGCCCTCCTTCGAGCAGTTTCTATCGCAGCCCACGACACTCTCTGACCATCTGCTGTGGCAGCTGGGCTCGATGACGCTGGAGCCGCGGCTGGTGGAAGCGGCTGAGTTCCTCATCGGCAACCTGGACGAGAACGGCTACCTTTCGGCGACGCTGGAAGAGCTTGCCGAGATTTTTGCCGGCGAAGCGCATGGTAGCGCGACCAAGGCAGCGATGGCGCGAATGCAGGCCGCATTGGAAGTGCTTCAGAGGCTGGACCCGGCGGGGATTGGCGCGTTGGACCTGCGCGACTGTCTGCGGATTCAGCTGGACGCGCAGATGAAGGAACTGGAACTGGTGTTTGCCAAGCATCCAGCGGACGAAGTTCTTGGCTATGAGGATGAGCCAACGTGGGAGTTGGTTGCAGACCCGGAGATGCAGGATGTGGCGACTTCCAATGGCTTTCACGCCGCAGCTACGAATGGCGAATTGGCGGAAGGCAATTTGGAGGCGGAATCGAGTCCGCATCATGGATTGCACGCTGCGGCTGAGGCTGTTCTTGAGGATAGGCGACGGACGTTCGAAACGGCGAAGATGATTGTGCACGGCCATCTGGTGTTATTGCAGAAGCGCGATTTCAAAGAGATTTCGCGGGCTGTGGGGAGGCCGATTGCGGAGGTTTCGACGGCGGTTGACCTGATTCGCACGCTCGACCCTCGGCCGGGGCGGCGCTACAACCGCGAGCAGACGCGATTGATCGAGCCGGATGTGGCCTTTGTGAAGCGCGGCGAAACCTGGATTGTTGCGATGAACGAAGAGGACATGCCCACGCTGCGCCTGAGCCAGCGCTATCGCCGCATGCTGGTGGCCGACAACACGGATAAGGAAGTGAAGGACTACGTCAAGGAACGCTTCCGTTCGGCGATGCAGCTGATGCGTAACATCGCGCAGAGGAAGAGCACGATCCTGCGGACGTGTGAAGTGATTGTGCGGCGGCAGCAGGAGTTTCTCGACATCGGCATCGAGGCGCTGCGCCCGATGATGATCAAGGAAGTAGCGGAAGAGATCGGAGTGCATCCCTCGACCGTCAGCCGCGCAGTGGCCAATAAATATGCACATACACCGCAGGGCGTGATCGAGCTGCGGGCCTTCTTTTCGGAAGGCGCGAATGGGCCGGAGGGCGCAGATACTCCGCTGGTAGTGCTCAAGCGCATGGTGCGCAAGCTGATCGAGGAAGAGAACCCGCGGCATCCCTTGACGGACGACCAACTGGCGGCGATGCTGCAAGGGAAGGGAATTCAGGTTACGCGCCGGACCGTGGCCAAGTACCGCGAAGACCTGCACATTCCGTCGACGCATCAGCGGCGCAGGCGTGAAGCGTGAGGTTGAGTTTGGTCGATAGCAGCGGATTCGCGGCATAGCAACATTTCATCGCGCCGCAAGCGAAGTCACTGTTGAGCCCGAGCTCATGGCAACGCGCATTTGACCTCAACGCGGAGCCAGCCCGGAGGTGCGCCGGGCCCTGGCTGCGGGCCCTCTACCGTTTCAATTGAATGCATCGGTTCAGGCGCCATCCACGCGCCGCTCCACACGCCAGCATGAACAGGCTCATCGTCCGCAGGTTGATCCCTGACCTTGCCATCGGGCGTATGGTAACGAATGTGAGCTGATCGGCCTCCGGTATCGTAGCCAAGAAAAAGACTTGGCCAGCGGTGATGATGCATGGGCTCCGCTGAGCCGGGAGGTGGCAAGAGTTCGCAAACTGGAATAAGAATAGTCCTAACGGCATCTCAGGCTCCGTCTGGCCTGGAGCGTTCATCAAATTTGATGAACGGATGGACGCTGAAATCGATGATCTTAACCATTCCTCGCAATCGATAGGTTTGGAGGGCACGGGGTTGCTTTCAAGAAACGGTAAGTCTTCGATATCAAGACCGATCCGAAGCTAGCAGATCATGGGGTCGCAACTGGCTACCTTCTCAACGGCAAATATGTAACTGTTAGGTCGGCTGGAAATTACCTGGCTGGATTGAATGCAACCAGTAGTAGAGATTTCTTGGGAAATCACATATCGCGGGATTTTGCGCAGAAGTTGTTTGGGACCTACCAGGCTGGGGGACTGGAAGCTCAGGTGGGTATACAAGTATAAGACAAATTATCCGGGCACGACTGGCCCGTATTGGGGAGAAGAGCACTACTCAGGCTTCATGCAACAGAAAGGACTCAATGCGGGTATCTATAGGTAGACGAATCTGGGTTCCGTTCTTGGTTCTTGGGATAGCTTTGGTGGCTTGGTCCGGATTCATTGTGTGGGTTAAGTTTTATGCGCCAAGCCAGTTCGGCAGAGTTGAAATTAGCCTTGGGAATGGATCGAAGATATACGCAATGCGCGAGTCCCGAGGGCTGAGCGATGAACTCGTCTGGCTGACGCAAAACGCCGATGGATGCATCACCGCTGATCCTGCAAAGGATTACGTTATTGAAAGCCCTGCAGATCCTTCAGTGCTATACGCGGTCACAGCAGACGGTCTGACGATTTTCGACTACCCCATTAATCGAATGGTAAAAGAGCCGACACATCCGTGGATGAATATTAGAGTCATGCTGAGTCGCTCGAAGGAGCCATTCTATGATGATGTTCGTGCAGATCCTTCGAAGTATGGAGCTGTACGAACCAAGATTCCCCTGAATGAACTCTGCATGTGGAATTCAGTTCGCAATGCAATGAGACAGCCTTAAGGAATCTGTGGTTCGCCTAGACTCCTGTTGTTGTGGTTCGCCAAAAATTGCATCCGGAAGAGAAACACGACCATTCTTCACCGGCAAAGAATGAGTCTCCGAATCCGGTTTCGACTACTTTGGGGCCAGCTATTATGCCTCTACGCGACGATGATTTTCGCGCCATGATGCACGACTTTGTGGATACCTATCGGCTCAAGGTGGCGACCACGGTCGACTACATGCACGATGTGCTGGCTGTTGAGGAGTAAAAGAGCTGGCTCCTACTGGGTCTGCACTGCAAAGCGCATG
>DATAZR010000023.1:0-3392 GCA_036271955.1 Acidobacteriaceae bacterium | reverse complement strand
AGGCTCTCCGGTGGCACTCTATCGCGATCCGCCCAGCCAAATCTGGATCGGCACGACAAAGGGGGTCGTAGAACTGGTCCAGGAAAGAAGGGAAGCGACGGCTATTTCTTATCATCCAGTGCTGCGCGCTACGATCTCCGCTCCCATTTCTCTGTTGCTCAGTGATGCCACCGGCAATCTTTGGATCGGCACGCGCGGGTATGGTCTCTGGCGGCTCAACTCCGACGGCCTCTCGCGCTGGAGCGTGCAAAATGGCCTGCCAGATGATGCCATCCGCTCACTCTTCATCGACGATGAAAACAATCTCTGGATCGGTATGCTTTCAGGTGGACTGAGCCGCTGGCGCAAAGGGGCTCTGGCTCCCTATGGCGATCCAGAGGGCTTCCATGCTACGTACTCAGCCAATGTGCTGGCAGATAGTCATGGCGACCTCTGGCTCGGCACCTGGGGCAAAGGGCTCTTCCGCCGTCACAACGGGAAGCTGATCCCAACCAATCCACCTAACCTGCCGATGACCACTCCGATCCGTGCGCTTGCCGAGGATCGCAAGGGCCAGATATGGGTCGGTACCTGGTTCGACGGAGTCTATCGCTACGATGGACGCGAATTTCATCACTATCTTCTCGGCAATGAATCTCCCGGCAACGCAGTCAGCACTATCCTCGCAGACAAAGATGGTGGCCTGTGGGTCGGCACTTACACCGGGCTTATCTACTTTCCCGAGGGAGTGCCAGATCCCCATCGTCGAAGGCAGTTGCTCGAGTCGCAGTTGATCACCTGCCTTACCCAGGATCAGGACGGCTCGATGCTGGTCGGCACCAGCACCGGGCTGTATCGCGTCCGTGGTGGACGAGCGGACGTCATCGCTGGTCTTGCTCACGCGTACATTCAATCGCTGACTCTCGATAGCGAGGGCTACGCCTGGGCCGCCGTTAAGGGTGGCGGCCTGGTGCATGTGCATGAGGATGCAGTTGCCGCGGTGCCCGGCAATGCGGGCCTGCCGAACTTTTCCATCAACACGGCCATCGAAGATAAAGACGGCCATCTGTGGCTTGGCACCTCGCGCGGCATCGTACGTGTCTCGTTGAGCGAATTGCATGCAGTGGTCGATGGCCGCAGAAGTTCACTCTCATCGGTGATTCTCGATAAGGCCGATGGCATGCGCTCCAGCGAGTGCGGAGGCCCATCCAGGCCGGCTTCCGCGCGCCTGGCCGATGGCACGCTCTGGTTTGCTACCACCAAGGGATTTGTGCACACCACCGACGCAGCTGAGAGGCTTGGATCTATTGCGCCGCTGGCAGTGATCGCCGGTTGGGCACCGGCCATCGACGTCAACACCGCCGATATCATCCCGACCAACCCGGCATCGCGTATCGATCTCGAAGCAGGCCATACAGACATCCTCATCTTCTTTAATGCCAAGCTGCTATCGAATCCGTCCCACATCGAGTTTCGCTATCGGCTTGCCAATTACGATGCGGCATGGACCACCACTCGCGCCCGCGTTGCGCGTTATCGCAGACTACCGCCGGGCAATTATCACTTTGAAGTACAAGCCCGTGGCAGTGGCGAACAGTGGTCATCGCCGGTTGCCAGCATTGCCATCAAGCAGGAGCCCTATCTCTATCAAACCTGGTACTTCTACACG
The DNA here is from genome assembly GCA_036271955.1 of Acidobacteriaceae bacterium. Taxonomy (GTDB): domain Bacteria; phylum Acidobacteriota; class Terriglobia; order Terriglobales; family Acidobacteriaceae; genus Acidicapsa. Next base: position 1,744 of record DATAZR010000023.1, on the reverse strand, counting down.
GTGCTGGTACTTGTGGCCGCTGTCATCACGGTCAATCTCTTCCGCCGGCGTGTGCAGTTGATGAAAGGCCGCATCGGGATCGTGCTCGAAGAGCGCAACCGCATCGCGCGCGAATGCCACGATACGCTGATGGCTGGCTTCGCAGCCGTCTCGTGGCAGCTCGAAGCAACCGCCAAGCTCTTTCGCGACACCAATTCACAATCCACGCCGCCTGCCGAGTCTTGCGAACTCGCTCGCAGCATGGTTGCTCACTGCCAGGCCGAGGCGCGCCGCATTATCTGGGATCTTCGCGATACCGATGAGGTGACCAACATCCTTTCCCATGCCCTCACCCGCACTCTTTCGGCGAATCTGACCCAGGAGACAATTGAAGCCAGCTTCGATGTCGACGGAGACGAGATTCCTCTTGCTCCAGGCTGCGTTCATCACCTCGTCTGCATCGGTCAGGAAGCGGTCTCCAACGCCATTCGTCATGCCCATGCTTCCAATATCGCAATCGGATTAAAGTACGACAGCGACGCTCTTACACTTTCCATACGTGATAACGGGTGTGGTTTTCAAAACGCCGATCTTGCCTCCGCATTGGGCGGCCATTTCGGTATACCGGTAATGGAAGAGCGCGCGCGCAAGCTTGGCGGCACTATGCGTCTGCAGACCTCGGTTGGCAATGGCACCGAAGTGACCGTCAAAGTCCCGTTCAACGCCATGCAGTTACCCATCAGCCAGGAGCACCACGTTATTCGCTGGATAGGCATATGAAGCAGATTCGCGTTCTCTTGATCGAAGATCATTTCCTCGCTCGCATGGCTCTGCATTCCGTGCTCTCAGGCCACGCGCAGATATTGATTGCCGGCGAGGCCAGCGATGGAGAAGCCGGCATCGCCATGTATCGCAATCTGCGTCCGGATGTTGTCGTGCTCGATCTGCGCCTGCCTCGCGTCAGCGGCTTTGAAGTCATCATTCAGCTGCGCGCGGAGTTTCCCACCGCCCGCATCGTGATCCTGTCGAACTATCACGGCAGCGAAGACATCTATCGCGCAGTCAAGAGCGGGGCCATGGCCTATCTCACCAAGGACGCCAGCGGCGAAGAGCTTCTCAATGCGATTCAGAGCGTAGATCGCGGCCTTCGTTATCTTCCGCACGTCGCGCTTGATCGTCTGGCAGAGCGCATGCCTGCGGTAGATCTCACTCCGCGTGAGACCGAAGTCCTTGCCTGCATCACACAGGGCCGCAGCAATCGTGAGATCGGCGAAGAGCTCGGCATCGCCGAGAAAACAGTCCGCATTCACGTCAGCGCTGTGCTCGACAAAATGGGCGCGAGAGATCGCACGCAAGCCACGATCTATGCGCTGCAACGGGGTTTGGTCCACCTCGACTGAACAAGTCTCAGCGCCTCAGGCTAGCCCGCTTTCAATGAACACTTGTCACGCGCGGTCGACCCCACACGGTCCGCACCGGCTCTCCTGCTAGGGCAATTGTCCTAGAAACTGCACCGTCAACTGACCGATGACAGTTTATCCGTCCTGTAATCCAATCGTGACATTCAAGAAACAGTCGCGTTCGGTCGCCTAAACGCTCGGCGCCTTACGTTGATGGTCTAAGCTGCCGCAAAACTGCCTGGCTTGCCAGGATTTTCGTAGGAGACCTCCCGTGAAGAAAGCATTCGTCTGTTCTCTCGTAATCCTGCTGAGCCCGTTGTTGATGCGGGCGCAAGTAGCAAACAACACATCCCTCGTCGGTACGG
>DATAZR010000022.1:0-3404 GCA_036271955.1 Acidobacteriaceae bacterium | reverse complement strand
CCGCGGCGGGCCACGCTGCTCCCTTGGCCATGATGGCGACCTGCTGCTCTGTCCGAGTCTCCATAGTGCGTGCGGCGTATCCCCCAGAAACAGCTATCGGAGCAGCTACCGACAGCTTCGCAATCTACCATGCTACCGGTTGGAGCCCATTTTGCGCACCCTGCCGCCTCACCGTGAAGAAAAATGGCAGGCCGCCCAATCGTTGCCAGCCATTCGTCCTGTAAGGGAAATTACGGCTGCGGCAGAACCATCACCTGGACTCCGCTTGGTTCGGCGGCCGTGCGGTACACCTGCTCGGTGGCCTTCTTGAAGTCCTCAGGCTTCGCGTGCGGGATATCGGTGAACGTCTGAGGGTTGCGGTCGGTCAGGGGAAACCATGAGCTCTGCACCTGCACCATGATGCGGTGGCCCTTGCGGAAGGTGTGGTTCAGGTCCGGCATCTCGAATTCAAGATCCGTGACCTTCCCCGGTGTCAGAGCCTCCGGCTTTTCCCAACTGTTGCGGAACTTGGCCCGCATCGGTTCGCCGCGCAGCATCTCCTGGTAGCCGCCCATGTGCAACGGCGGCACACTCAGGATGCGTTTGTTGCCTGAACTCGTCCCTTCCGGATCGGGATAATCGTTCGGATAGACATCGATCAGCTTCACATCGAAATCCGAATCCGTGCCGCTGGAAGCGACCTTCAGCTTCGGCGAGATGGGCCCGGCAATGGTCACGTCCTCGGTGAGAGGATCGGTTTCATACACCAGTACATCGGGCCGCGTCGAGGCGAAGCGCTGATCCTCCACCATGTAGCGCTGCGGCACGGTGTCCGTGACGTAAGGAACGAACGGTACGGGGTGCATCGGATCACTCACGTACTCGTCATAACCCTTCCCGGCATCACCAGACGGCGCTTCGAACGAAAGCCTGCCATCCGCATGGAAGTAGAGCATCTTCGGCTGCGCTCCGGGCGGCGGCCAGCTCGCATACTTGCGCCACACATTCGTTCCTGTCTCGAACATATAAGCCTCTGGTGGCGCCTCGCCCTTGCCCTTCAGGTAGTACTCGAAGAACGGGAACTGGATCTCTTTGCGGAAGAATTCGCTGGTCTTTGCATTGAACGGGATATCGCCGAGGTGATCGCCATCGCCGCGCGCCCAGCCGCCATGCACCCATGGTCCCTCGACAATCGTGTTCGGCGTGCCCGGGTTCGCCTTCTCGATGGAGCGATAGGTGCGCCATGGACCGCTCAGATCCTCCGCGTCATACCAGCCGCCCACCGTCATCACCGCGCAGTGCACGTTGTGCATGTGCGGTGCAAGATCACGCACCTTCCAGTAATTGTCGAAGGTAGTGTGATAGAGCTGGTCGGAGAAGAGCGGGTTTGAGCCCTTCAGATCACGCGTGTCGAGCAAGGAAGTCGGTGTTGCTTTCAGGTAAAACTCGTAAGAATCCGGCGTCCCGAAGTCGAAGCGATCGCGAGGCTCCTGCGCCGGGGTCATCGGCTCATCAAAGGGCTTGAAGAAGGTGTAGAAGCCGAAGTTCGCCGACAGCATGAAGGCGCCGCCATGGTAAGCGTCGTCGCCCTCGAAGAGGTTCGTCATGGGCGCCTGCGGGCTGGCTGCCTTGATCGCCGGGTTGGAGTCGATGATGCTGGCTGATGTGTAGAAGCCCGGATACGAGATGCCCCAGATCCCCACCTTGCCGTTGTTGTTCGGCACATGGGCCAGCAGCCAGTCGACGGTGTCGCTCATATCTGAGCTGTCGTCGACGTCCGTCTTGGATTTCTTGTCATCGATGTGCGGCGTCATCTCGAGAAACTTGCCCTCGGACATGTAGCGGCCGCGTACATCCTGGTACACGAAGATGTAGCCGGCCTTTTCGAACTCGTCCGATGGCCCAAGCTTCTCCTTGTACTGGTCCTCGCCATAGGGCGCGACGGAATATGGCGTCCGATCGACCATGAATGGCCATGGCTGCGACTGGTCTTTCGGCACATACACGGAAGTGAAGAGCCGCACTCCGTCACGCATGGGAATGCGGTACTCATACTTCGTGTAATGCGCCTTGACGTAGTCTCCGCTGGGGGTGTCAGGCTTCTCTTGTGCGGGCAACGCAACAACGGCGGCAACAGCAAGGCAGATGGCCGCCACGCAGGGAGTTGCGCGGCGGATCGAGAAGATGCGTGACATCTAGTCTCCTGGAACTGGGATTCCGAACTGGGATTCCGAACTGGGATTTCCTTTCCGACAATACACTCTATCCTCGAAGCCGCACGCTCAGGGGATGAAGTAGAACGGGTTCGGCAGCTTTACGGAGACCTCGGCCCGCGGCTCGCCATCCAGATCGCTCCACTGATCGCCCACGCTCATGATGATCGTGTACCCCCGCTCAACGATCTTCCGCCGTTCGCTCGATTTGTAGACGACTGCCGTCTCATCCTGTTCTTCCTGGGAGCGCAGCACCAGCGCCTTCCATTCCGTCATGCCCTGATCCCGCAGATTGGCTGCCGTCACCTCGCGCATCGCATCAGGCCGCCCGGTGATGAAGAACACCGTCACTCCCGAGGCCTCAGCCTGCTTGTACAACGCCACCGAACCCGGAATCGCTTCCGCCTTCTCCGACCGTTCCCACTCATCCTCCAAAGGCTGGTAGAAGCCCATGCCGAGCTTCGCCAGCTCAGGCCAGTTCGAAAGCACGGTCTCGTCGATGTCAAAGACGATGGCGAGTTTCTCATCGGGCTTGCGCGCCTTCACCCTCGCCGCCAGTGCGGCCTGGGCTCTGTCGGTCTGCGCTCGCAGGTCATCGGTATAGCAGCCATACCCGCCGGTGCAGTCGTGATACTGCTTGAGCTCGTTCTTGAGCGTGCCGACGTTACGCAGTTCCACCGGGGGCTGAAGAGTCTGGTCGATTGGCGACACAATCGGAGTGGATTGAGCATTGGCGGAGCTTGCGGCACCCAGCAGTAACAGGAAGGACAAACAGACCATGTGTCTCATTCGGAGTCCTCGCGTCGCATTTTAGGGCAAAAAGAAAAGGGCCGGCATTTGCTGCCGGCCGTTTCCGATTCCGTTGTCCCGATTTACTGAACCCCGCCTTTAGCATCCATGCGCGCCTGGGCGTCGTGCATCAGCTCGTTCGCGCGCGCATACTGCTCGGCGTCCTCTCCAGCCTTGTCCCACATCTTCTGGCCGCGTTCGTACTCCCGCTGCGCTGCCGATGCGTCGATCTCTTCCGGCTTCTCCGCACTCTCCGCGAGGATGGTGACACGGTTGGGCAGTACCTCGGCAAAGCCCCACGCCACATAGTAGCGATCGTTCCCCTCACCACCACCATGAATGGTCACCAGACCGGTGCCGAGTTCCGTGAGCAGCGGCGCCGCTCCGTACAGCACCTCGAGATAGCCCGTGCGGCCCGGCAAC
>DATAZR010000021.1:0-12412 GCA_036271955.1 Acidobacteriaceae bacterium | reverse complement strand
AAGTACCAGCCAGTTCGGAATCCGCCGGCTGCGCAAATCGGTGAAGGTAGCCACGGCCAATACTGCCAGCGTCGGCCACCAAGCAATCGAATGCATACCGCGGCTCCTGTCTTCCCGGAATTCTGGGACTGCATTTCCTCTTAAGCAATTCTCCAACCAAACTGCCCACAGCCGGGAAACGCCGAAATTCAGCTAGTTAGGCATTCTAGGTTTGCGACCTGTGCACGAATGTTTACACGCAGTCCGGATGAGTGAAGCGGTGCATATACACCCGCCAACCTCCTTCGGCTGCGCCCATCGCGCGATCTTGATCGGATTTGTCACCCCGGTATTGCCGCGGATATTTTCCGGCCGGCGCAAATTTCTCGAAATCGCGGCTCTCTTTTCGGTCCGCTGGTTGGCTGTATTGAAAGGAAAGGTACTTCCGTCACCATCCACCAGCCTCCTGCTGCAGAAAGACGTTTTCAATCAGGCCGGGGTAAGCGTAGAAATAATGTACCCACCGTTACATAGGTGGTAAACCCGCAACGGAAAAGTTAAGCATCTGGGTAGTAATTTTACGGGCATTACCAACGCTACGTTGACAGCCGTTGTCTTGCCATGAGAGCAATGACGCAAAAGTGTCATTCACATAAGTACCTCTGATGGTCGATAAATGCAGTGTCTCCCAACACTGTCATTGGCTCGTTTCGACCGTTCAGCGCTGTGAGACCCCCGGTGCCTAACCCCCAATGGCGGCCGGATGGAGTGCGCAATTGATGATACGGATCGGATTGTATTCTGAGGACCGGACTTTGCAGCCCATCCTCGCTTCCGCTTTGGGCAGGGATTTCCAGATCCTGCTGGAGACCAACGAAGACGGAGTCAATCAGCTGGTCGCGGCCGGGGGTTGCGACGTCATGATCCTCGATTTGAATTCCATCCTTGGTTCCGCTCAGCAGCGCGTCGAGTGCGCCCGGCGTATCCTCGGCCTGCAGGTGGCCTCGGTCGTGATGGCCGACGACAGCCTGCGCTCCACAGCCGTTGACCTCGTCCGGCAGGGAGCTTACGGATACTGCCGCCGCCCTCCTTCGATTCGCGATCTCAAAACCATGCTCCGCCGGGCCTATGAAAATGCCTCCCTTAAGAAACAGCTGCAGTCTGTCCAGCAGCGCATGGAAGATAACGGCACCTGCGACAAGATGATCGGCTCCAGCCCGCAGATGCAAAAGGTCTATCACCTCGTCGATTGCGTGGCCGACCTCAACGCATCCGTCCTGGTCACCGGCGAGAGCGGCACCGGCAAGGAGCTCATCGCCCGCGCCATTCACAACCTCGGCTCGCGTGCCAGCCGTCCCTTCGTCGCTGTATCCTGCGGAGCCATTCCCGAAACCCTGATCGAAGCCGAGCTTTTCGGACACGAGAAAGGCGCCTTCACCGGCACCGTCGGGGCTCGCGAAGGTTTCTTCGAGCAGGCTGGCGAGGGAACCATCTTCCTCGACGAAATCGGCGAGCTCAGCCTCTACACCCAGGTCAAGCTGCTCCGCGTCCTCCAGCAGCGTGAATTCAGCCGCCTCGGCAGCAACCGGCTCATCCCGCTGCGGGCGCGCTTCATCTTCGCTACCCACCAGGATCTCTCGGAAATGGTGGCCCAGGGCAAGTTCCGCCAGGATCTCTACTACCGCATCAATGTCATGCGTATCGACGCGCCGCCCCTTCAGGATCACCCCGAAGACATTCCTCAGATTGCCAACCACTTCCTCGAACAATACGGGCAGATGTACCAGAAGAACCTTGCAGGCTTCGAACCGGATGCCCTCAACCTTCTTCAGTCGTATGCCTGGCCCGGAAACGTCCGCGAACTGGAAAACGTGGTCCAGCGCGCCATCATTCTTTCTCGTGGCGAAACCATCCGCACCGAAGACCTGCCCATGAATCTCCGCGAGGAGAATGTCGTCGATATCGCCGACTTTCATCCCGCCGGCTCATTCGAGCGCCAGCTTCGCGACTACAAGATCAAGCTCGCCGAGACCGCCGTGCGCGAGAACAACGGCAACAAGACCCTTGCGGCCCGTAGCCTTTGTATCTCCCGCGCCTATCTGCATCGCCTCATCCGGCTCGCCGATCCAGATCCTCTTTTCGAAGACGACGCCCAGGAGATGGGGACCGCTTGAACACGGCGTCCGCGCCCGCAGTACACAGAACACGGTCGCGAATTCTTCAACGGGCGCTTTCCTTCCCGATGATGATTGCTGGACTTCTGACGATGCTCGCCACTCTTACTGTCCGTGGTCGCTTCGATGACCCGGATATGTGGTGGCACCTTAGAACAGGTCAGGTCATCTGGACCACCCACACCATCCCGACAACCGACATTTTCTCTTTCACCACCAATCACCATGCCTGGGTTCCCCATGAGTGGCTCGCGCAGACGATCATCTATGCGGCCTATCGTTGGGGCGGCTATCCCGGCCTGATGCTCTGGCTCTGCCTCTTCGCTTCCGCCCTCCTCGTCGCCGGATACGCCCTCTGCACGCTCTACTCCGGCAACGCCAAGGTCAGCTTCCTCGGCGCGCTGGTTATCTTCGTCTTCGCCACCATTGGTCTCGCCATCCGCCCGCAGATGATCGGATATCTGCTGCTGATCGTCGAACTCATCCTCATCCATCTGGGCCGCACCCGCAGTCCTCGCTGGTTCTGGCTCCTGCCGCCTCTGTTTGCCCTTTGGATCAACTGCCATGGCTCGTTCTTTCTCGGCATCCTGGTGGCGGCTGCCTATCTCTTCAGTTCCTATTTCGAATTTCACATCGGCTCTCTCCACGCCAGCGCCTGGGCGCCCAACTCCCGCAAGACGCTGCTGATCTCGTGGCTGCTCTCCCTCGCTGCGCTGTTCGTCAACGCCGACGGAATCCATCCCATCCTCTATCCGCTCCAGACCATGCTCCAGTTGCCGCTCGGCTTGAGCTCCGTTGAAGAGTGGCAGCCGCTGCAATTCAATTCCCAGCGCGGAGTTTTTCTTCTCGCCGTGCTGGCCTGCATCGCGCTGCTCTGCATCGCGCGCCGCGCCGAGCTCTATCTGGACGAGTTGATCCTCCTCGCCGCCGCCACCTGGCTCGCCGCCGGGCACACGCGCATGGTCTTCGTCTTTGGCATCCTGGCCGCTCCGATTCTCTCGCGCATGATCGCTCCTTTCTGGGACGACTACAGCCTTGAAACCGATCATCTGTGGCCCAATGCCGTGCTCCTCTTCGGCGCTCTCGCCATCGCTTTCTTTGCCTTTCCTGACAAAGCAAATCTGACTGCCCAGGTCGAGGAAAAGAGTCCGGCCAAGGCAGTTGAATTCATCCAGTCGCATCATCTCTCCGGACCCATGCTCAACGCCTATACCTTCGGCGGCTACCTGTTGTGGGCCATGCCCGAGCATCCCGTCTTCGTCGATGGCCGCGGCGATGTCTTCGAGTGGACCGGCGTGCTGCAGCAGTTCGGTCAGTGGGCAACGATTGAGGCCGACCCCAACACGCTGCTCGACAAATATGGCATCCAGTTCTGCCTGCTTGAGCGCGGGTCTCCCATGACCTTCGTCCTGCCCCTCACCCATAACTGGAAGTCTGTCTACTCCGACAACAACGCCGTTATCTTCGTTCGCACCACTCCCCAACCTCGTTAACAACTGCTGCTGCGACTTGTTGCAGACAGGAACCGCTTTGCGATCCGATGCGTATACGCAGACGCGCACAGGGGAAAGATGCGCCGTTTGCTAAACTTCTCCCTGGACAGATTAGGTCGAATCGGAATTCGCATCGAGTGCCGGGAACTCGCGTATCTCGCAGGGAGATTGCATGTCAGTTGTAGAACTCGCAGGCGTTACCAAAGCCTATGAGACCAAGATCGCCGTCAACAACCTCAGCCTTTCCATCGATGCCGGCCAGATGTTCGGTCTCCTCGGTCCCAACGGGGCAGGGAAGACAAGCTCCATCCGCATGATCATGGGCATCACCATCCCCGACTCCGGCTCGATTCGCCTCTTTGACAAGCCCTTCGATCGCCAGAGCCTCGAGCGCGTCGGCTACCTCCCCGAAGAGCGCGGCCTCTACAAGAAGATGAAAGTCCTCGATCAGCTCGTTTTCTTTGGCGAACTCCACGGCCTCGACGCCGCCGAAGCACGCAAGCGCTCCATTCGCTGGGCCGAGCGCATGGAGATCGCCGAGTCGCTGCCCAAGAAAACTGAAGAGCTCTCCAAGGGCATGCAGCAGAAGATTCAGTTCATCTCCTGCCTGCTCCACGATCCCGGCCTCATCATCATGGATGAGCCTTTCTCCGGCCTCGATCCCGTCAACGCCACACTGCTAGAACGCACCCTGATCGAGCTCAAGAATGAAGGCAAGGCCATCGTCTTCTCCACCCATCGCATGGATCAGGTCGAGAAGCTCTGCGATGCCATCTGCCTCATCAATCAAGGCAAAGCCGTGCTCGCCGGCAAGGTGCGCGACATCAAGGCAAGCTACGAGCGCAACCGGGTCATTGTTGAGTTCGAGGGCAGCTCCTCTTTCCTTAGCAGCGAAGAGATTGCCGAGTCCAAAAACTTCTCCGGCCACGTCGAGATTCGCCTCAAGGAGCATGGCAGCGCGCAGAAGCTCCTCCACGAAGCCGCATCCGTAGCAACTATCTATCGCTTCGAACTGGTCGAACCCTCACTCGAAGAGATCTTCATCCAGACCGTGGGAGGCAAAGTCGATGCGTAATATCTTTCTTGTCGCCAAGCGCGAGTATCTGGAGCAGATTCGCGGCCGCGCCTTCCGCATGACCACAGTTCTCGTGCCCGGAGTATTCGCTCTCATCATCGGCATCGGATATGTCTCCAGCATCGGCCTCGGCTCGCACAAACACGTAGCGATTGTCTCCGACGATCCCGCACTGGCCAACGAAATCCGCAGCCAGATGCTGGGCGAGAAGGAGGCCAAGGCTACCGTTGATGTCGTAGCTCCCGCGACGGCAGATGACCGTGCCGCGCTCTTGAAAAAGGTGCAGGACAAATCCATCGACGGCTTGCTGACGGTAACCGCATCTTCCAGCGGACTTCCGGAGGCCTCCTATATCTCGAAATCCTCAGGCGACTTCATGACCACTGGCCGTCTTAAAGACGATCTCAACAACGCTCTGGTGAATGAGCAGCTGGCCAAAGGAGGCGTCTCGCACGACGACGCTGTAGCTCTAGACAAAGGCGTCAAGATCAAGACCTTCACCGTCAAGAAAGATGGCAGCGTAGTCAAGAGCAACGCTATCGCATCGTTTTACAAGGGTTATGTCATGGCCATCCTGCTCTCTATGACGACCGTGATGTACGGCCTGAACGTGGCCCGCTCCATCATTCAGGAAAAAACCTCGCGCATCTTCGAAGTGATGCTCTCGATCTCCAAGCCCGGAGACCTGCTTGCCGGTAAGCTTATCGGCGTAGGTCTTGTCGGGTTCACGCAGATCATCATCTGGGTTATTGCCGGCGCGATTATCATCTCCACACCTCTCGCAGCAGCAGCCATGACCGGCAACTTTGCCGTCCATTTTTCATGGGTCGAGGCAGTGCTCTTCCCCGTCTACTTCGTCCTCGGATACTTCCTCTACAGCTCCCTCTTTGCCGGCCTCGCCGCTACGTGCGAAACCGAGCAGGAGCTGCAGATGTACACCCCGCTCGCCGCCGTGCCCATCTGGCTCAGCTTCGCCATGATCATGCTGATCATCAACGACTCCAACTCCATCGGAGCCATCGCAGCATCGTTCTTCCCGCCCTGCACCCCCATCATCATGTTCCTGCGCATGGGCTCTGAGATTCCGCCCGCCTGGCAGTTCGCCGTATCGATCATCCTCATGCTGCTCAGCATCTGGGGCGTACTCTGGGTCTCCTCGCGCATGTACCGCGTCGGCATTCTCATGTACGGCAAGCGCGCAACGCTACCCGAAATCCTTCGTTGGATTCGTTACAGCTAGGTCAACTCCAACCTGAATCACTAGAAATCCTGAATCACCCAGCATTGTCATCCTGAGCGAACCGGGGTGGGGAAGCGAAGGATCTGCTGTAGCATTTGCTTTTCTGGCTGTCATCCTTCGCGAAGCGGAGGATCTGCTTCTTCAGCGATGCCCGCAATCTCGCTACAATCGAAAGAGTGGCAACTCCGCGCAAATCGGCCGAATCACCGGCGAAATTCACACTGGGCCAGCGGCTCACTCTAGCCATCGTCCCGCGCATCGTCTGGCTTCTGCTCATGACCATTGGCCGCACATGGCGCTTTGAAGTCCTCGCCGAAGAGGGTGTCACACCCGCCTTTCACGGCTTCACCCCCGGCGGCGAAATCTACTGCTTCTGGCACCAGTGCGTCCTGCCCTGCGCCTTCTACTTCCGCAGCACTCACGCCACCATCCTCATCAGTCAGAGCTTCGACGGCGAGCTCATCACACGCACTCTCGAACTGCTCGGCTACCGCGCAGTCCGCGGCTCCAGCTCGCGCGGCGGTCAGCAAGGCCTCATCGGCCTGCGCCGGGTGCTGGATGAAGGCACCCCCGCTATCTTCACTGCCGACGGCCCGCGCGGCCCCATCTATCGCGCCAAGATGGGCCCAGTCAAGCTCGCCCAGCTTACCGGTGCGCCCATCGGCTGCTTCCATCTCCAACCGAAAAGTGCGTGGGTCGCAAAATCCTGGGACCGCTTCCTCATCCCCAAGCCGTTCACACGCATCGCAGTGAGCTGGGGTCAGTGGACCATGGTTGAAGAAGAGGCGACCAACGAAGAGTTGATCCCCCTCCGCGACCAGCTTGACGTATCTCTCGAACGAGCCCGCGAGCGCGCCGTGCGGCACCTCGCCCAAAAATACCCGTCAAAGAGTCCGGCATGAGTCGAACAGATTCGCAGCTGCTCACAGTCGCCGATTTCGATTTCCATCTCCCCGAAGAGCTCATCGCCCAGCAACCGCCAACACAGCGCGGCGCCAGCCGCATGCTGGTCCTCAACTGCAGTGAAGATGAAGATTCACTCACCGACGGCCAATTCGCCGACCTGCCCAGTCTTCTCAATCCTGGCGATCTGCTCATCCTCAACGACAGCCGCGTCATCCCCGCCCGCCTCTACGCAAGGCGCGCCAACTCGCGTGGAAAGCAGGAAGCATCGGGTCTAATCGAAGTCCTGTTGACCAGTCCAGACGGAGCAGGGAACTGGAATGCCCCGACTTGGCGAGCACTGGTTCGCCCCGGCCGCAAAGTTCGCCCCGGCGACCAACTCGAATTCCTAACGTCCACCGGCTCGATTGCACTGCAGGCCGAAGTCATAGCCACTGGCGAATTTGGCGAACGAACCCTCCGCTTTGAATCCACAGAAGACTTCTTCGCCATCCTCGACCAGATCGGCCACATGCCACTCCCGCCCTACATCAAGCGCCCCCAGAACGTGCCAGACGCCACAGCCGACCGCGAGCGCTACCAGACCGTCTTCGCTGCTCAGCGCGGCTCCGTCGCCGCGCCAACCGCAGGCCTGCATTTCACCCCATCTGTCCTCGAAGCCATCGCCGCCCGCGGAGTCGAGATCGCCCGCCTCACCCTCCACGTAGGCCTCGGCACCTTCGCCCCGTTGCGAGTAGAAAGAGTCGACCAGATCCATCTCCATAGCGAGCGCTACACCCTTCCGCCAGAGACAGCCGAAGCCCTCAACCGCGCCCGCGCCGAAGGCCGCCGCATCGTAGCCGTCGGCACCACCGCCGTTCGCACACTGGAACACTGCGCCCTCATCGCCGAATCCACTTCCAACGGTCAACTGCAAGCCCACAGCGGCGAAACCTCCATCTTCATCTCGCCCGGCTTCCAGTTCCGCCTCGTGGGAGCCATGCTCACCAACTTCCACCTGCCAAAGTCCAGCCTGCTCATGCTGGTAAGCGCCTTTGCCGGTCGCGAACGCGTCCTTGCGGCCTACGCCCAGGCAGTCCGCGAGCAATACCGCTTCTTCAGCTACGGCGACTGCATGTTCATCAAATAGCTTGCGTATCCAACGGTTTGTCATCCTGAGCAAAGCGAAGGATCTGCTTTTGTTTTTCTGTCTGTCATCCTTCGCAACGCGGAGGATCTGCATCTAGCTTCGCGCGCGCCCAAATCATCCGCCCTGTTACGGGTGGGAAACAATCCCATCACGCTGCTAAACTCGCAATCGATGACTGCCGAACCCGAATCCTCCGCAAAACAGCCCGTCTTCCTGCTCGACACCATGTCGTTCATCTTCCGCGCCTACCACGCCATGCAGCGCAGCCGCCCCATGTCCACGCGCTCCGGCCTGCCTACAGCGGCGACCTACGTCTTTGTGAACATGATCACCAAGCTGCGCGCCGACTTCTCCCCGCACTACCTCGCCGCGGTCTTCGACGTCAGCGGAGCCGTCTTCCGCGACGCCAAAGCCCAGGAGATCGGCACCCTCCGCAAATGGAGCAGCAAAGACCAGGCCTTCATCGAAGTCAGCTACGAGGGCTACAAAGCCCAGCGCGCGCCCATGCCCGAAGACCTCGCCCGCCAGCTCCCCTACATCCGCCGCGCTCTCGAAGTCCTCCACATCCCCATCCTCGAAGCCATCGGCTTTGAAGCCGACGACGTCATCGGCACACTCGCCCGCGAGGCCAGCGAAGCAGGCCACGAAGCCTTCATCGTCTCCCCCGACAAGGACATGATGCAGCTCGTCTCCGAGCACGTCAGCGTGCTCAATCCGCAGAAAGACAATCTGGTCATCAATGCGCAAAAGGTGATTGAGCTTCTCGGCGTCGCGCCCGAACAGGTCGTCGACGTCATGGCCCTGCGCGGCGACACCATTGACAACATCCCCGGCGCGCCCGGCATCGGCGACAAAGGCTCCGTCGAGCTCATCCAGCAGTTCGGCAGCGTCGAAGCGGTGCTCGATGTAGCAAGAGATCGCCCCGATGAAATCAAGCGCAAAACCTACCGCGAATCCCTGCAGCAGAACCGTGCCGCAGTGCTGCTCTCCAAAGAGCTCGTCACCATCGACTGCCGTGTGCCCCTCGAACTCGACCTCACGCGCATGAGGACGACGGAGCCCGATCTGGAAGCTGCTCGCGAGCTCTTCACCGAACTCGAATTCACCTCCATGCTGCGCGAGCTAGCCCCCGGCGCACAGAAGCCCACAGCCGAGCTAATCGACGATCCATCGGATGAACAGATCGCAGCCTTCTTCGCCGCCGCGCCCAAACAAGGTTTCACCTTCGCCCTCGACAAAGATGCCAAAGTTGCAAAGGCTGAATCATCCTCAGAATCCAGTGCTGAAGCTGCAGAAGACGAAGCTCTCCCAGCCATGCCGACATTGCTCGACATCATGGATGCTTCGACGGCTGTGGCCCCTGTTCTCGATCTTCCATTGCCGGAGTTCGTCGGCGTTTCCGTTCTCGTTCCCGGCGAGCCGGAGCTGGCGCTGCGTCTTCAGCTCACGCCACAATTGCACGCCCTCCTCGAAGACGCGAAGGTCCCGAAGACCGTCCACGACGCCAAGACCACCATGCATCGCCTCGCCGCTCTGGGCATCACCTTGCGCGGTCCCATCGCCGACACCATGCTGCTCTCCTACGCGCTCAATCCAACGCATGCCACACAGAGCCTCGTCGACGTTGTAGCACGTAGCGGCCAGTCCGTACCCAGTTCGCTCGCCGGTGCAGCTCACGCCATCCAGACCATTGCGCCCACCCTGCGAATGCATGCGGACGAGCAAAAGCTAACATCGATCTACGAGACCATCGACTTGCCGCTCGTTCCCGTTCTCTACGGCATGGAGAAGGTCGGCGTGCGCATCAACCTCAGCGCGCTCGACGAGCTCTCGCAGCGCTTCGGCAGCGAGATGCAGCGCGTCAGCGAACACATCTTCACCCACGCTGGCCGCCGCTTCAACATCAACTCACCCAAGCAGCTCGGCGAAGTCCTCTTCACCCACATGGGCCTGCCCAAGCCGCTCATCTACGGCAAGGGCAAGAAGATTTCAACCGCACAGGATGTCCTCGAAAACCTCGCCGAAGAGCACGAGATCGCGCAGCTGGTCATCGAGTTCCGCCACCTCGCCAAGCTCAAATCCAACTATGTCGACGCGCTTCCATTGCTCGTCGACTCAGACTCGCGCGTCCACACCACCTTCAACGCCGCATCGACGACAACAGGCCGCCTCTCGTCCGTCAACCCCAACCTGCAAAACATCCCCATTCGCACTGAGTTAGGCCGCGAAATTCGCGCCGCCTTCGTAGCCGCGCCCGGCTTCCGCCTGCTCTCCGCGGACTACTCGCAGATCGAGCTTCGCCTCATGGCCCACTTCAGCGAAGACCCGCTGCTCACTGAGGCTTACAAGACCGGCCGCGACATCCACACCCTCACCGCCAGCGAAGTCTTCGGCGTCTCGCCCGAGGGCATGGATAAGCACGTCCGCGCCCGCGCCAAGGCCGTCAACTTCGGCATCGTCTACGGCATCTCCGCCTTCGGGCTCGCCGCGCAACTCGGCATCCCGCAAGGCGAAGCCAAGCTCTACATCGAGCGCTATTTCGAGCGCTACAGCGGCGTGCGCGCCTTCATCGACAAGACCATCGCCGAGACCCGCCGCGAAGGCAGTGTGCGCACCCTCTTCGGCCGCATGCGTCCCATCCCCGACATCGAAAGCCGCAACGCCAACCAGCGTGGCTTCGCCGAGCGCACGGCAGTCAACACCCCACTGCAAGGCACGGCCGCCGACATGATCAAGCTGGCCATGATCGCCATTGACCGCAAACTCACCGAGCAGAGACTCAAAACAAGAATGGTCCTGCAAGTCCACGACGAATTGTTATTCGAAGTTCCCGAAGGCGAAGAAGACGCCATCACCCCACTCGTAAAAGACTCCATGGAAAACGTAGTTCAACTCCGTGTCCCAATAGAAGCCGACCTATCCTTCGGCCATAACTGGCGCGACATGCAGTGATGGCGATATGTGTTGGTAGACGAGTGCCGCGGATAGGTTAGGGACTGACCGAATCCAGCAGCGGATTCAACACTCGAACCGCGCCATACCGCTGCCGCCTCGCCAAGTCCTCAGAATAGAGCACCGACGCGCCCGAAACCTCTGCAGCCTGCAGAATCAAAGCATCCCAGAACGAAGTCTTGTATCGCACTTCAATATCGAGCGCGTGCAGAATTGACGTCGAGGTATTCGTGATCACTTCCCACGTGGCATAGTCTTGTAGCAGCGCACGAACCTCGGCGACAGGTAAAGGCTTGGCAGCCTTTCGACGCAGATTGAAGCAAAGTTCCTGCAGCACCTGCGTACTCAGAACACCATTGCCTGAATCCCACAATTGATCAACGAGTGCACGCGCACGAAGATGCTTCTCCCCGCTTGAACGGTCGTGCGCATAGACAAGAATATTCGTATCTACGAAACACTTATCGCTCATAAAGCTCATCGCGAGACGCGGGTGGCATCCATTTCAAATCGTAGGCTTTGCGAAGCCGCGCCTTCGCCCGTTCCCGCGCCTGCAAAAAGCCTCGGCGTTCGCGCACAGCCTGTTCTAGACGACCCGCAAGCAACGCACTGATGGAAGAGTTTTCCTCTGCGGCAAGAATGCGCGCTTCCCGCAGCAACTCTTTATCGATCTTTAGAGTAACGTTGGCTTTCAATTTTTGCACCTGGACAAGTGTAGCACTGTTTTACGTGCTACACCCCTAGTTCAGTCCGAATCGCATCCGCAATCCCCTCCGCGTGGAACCGCATGCGCGCCTCATCCTCGGCCTCAATCATCACCCGGGCCAGCGCCTCGGTCCCTGAATAGCGAATCACCACTCGCCCAGTTCCGTTCAGCTCTTCTTCTGCCGCGCGAATCCGCTCAGCAATGGAAGGAATACTCTCCAGCGGCTTCTTTTCCCGCACCTTCACATTCACAATCACCTGCGGAAAGACCTTCAAATCTGCCGTAAGCTCCTCGATCGTCTTCCCACTCCGCGCAATCAGATCCAGCACCACCAGCGCCGTCAGCATCCCATCGCCCGTCGTCGCTAGGTGAGGGAAGAGGATGTGCCCCGATTGCTCGCCGCCCAGCGCAGCACGCTTCTGCTGCATCATCTCCAGCACATAGCGATCGCCCACCGCCGCCTGCAGCATGGTAATGCCGCCGCGCTTCAGTGCCGCCTCCAGTCCCATATTCGACATCGTCGTCGCCACGACAATCCCGCCCGTCAGCATCCCACGCGCCTGCAGATCGCGCGCCGCCATCAGCAGAATTGCGTCGCCATTGATCACGTTGTCTGAAGCCCCGGCAAAGAGACACCGATCCGCATCGCCATCGAATGTGATCCCAATCTCAGCCTGGCGTGCCACCACCTCAGCCGCCACCGTCTTCGGATGCAGTGCTCCGCAGTTGTCGTTGATGTTGTGTCCATCCGGCTGCACGTT
>DATAZR010000020.1:0-20964 GCA_036271955.1 Acidobacteriaceae bacterium | reverse complement strand
TTGAATCAAGATAAGTCCTCTCGATCTCTCTTTGTATGCCCTGCGCCTTGAACAGGCGATGAATATTGCCGCGCTTCCATACTCTCACTCTAGGATGTTGCGAGCGTGATGGAAGTTCCTTCGAAGTTCACAGTACCTTTTTGCGGGAAGCCTGCATCTATCGAATAGCACCTTCGGCTGACGAAGCTGAAGCGGAATCGAGTGCGCCTTTGTTTGAGAGTGCAGTGATGGGAATAGTTACGGCGATGTCAATTCCCCAAATCCCATCCCAGTTCTGGCTGAAGCGGAATCAGCGCTCAGTCCCGCGCCCATGATAGACCAGTACAATCCAAGTGAGGAGAGATACCCAAGATGGCTTACGAACTTGCACCGCTACCCTATGACTACGCCGCTCTCGAACCTTTTATCGATGCGGATACGATGAAGTTCCACCATGACAAGCATCATCAGGCGTACATCAACAACGTGAATGCGGCGCTGGCCAACCATCCTGATCTGGCGGCGAAATCGGTGGATGACCTGATTCGCGACCTGGCCTCTGTGCCGGACGATATCAAGGGCGCGGTGCGGAACAATGGCGGCGGCCATTCCAACCACTCCATGTTCTGGACGATCATGGGACCGGCGGGCAGCGAAGGCGTTGGCGGCGAGCCGACGGGCGCGATTGCGGATCAGATCAAGGCGGGCTTCGGCGATTTTGAGGCTTTCAAGAAGCTCTTCAACGAGGCCGGCGCGAAGCAGTTCGGATCGGGCTGGGCCTGGCTGATTTTCGCCGACGGCAAGCTGAAGGTGACCAGCACCCCGAACCAGGATTCGCCGCTGTCGCAGGGCCACTATCCGATCCTGGGCAACGATGTGTGGGAGCACGCGTACTACCTGAAGTACCAGAATCTGCGTCCCAAGTATCTGGAGAACTGGTGGAACGTGGTGAGCTGGACGGAAGTCAACAAGCGGTTTGCTACGGCGAAGGGCTGAAAACAGGAAATAGGGACCAGGGAATAGGGACTAGAAAAGCTTCCTTTTCGGTGGTCCTCGATTCGCAAAGGAGGGGATGCTTCGGTTATCCCCTCCTTTGCCTGTTTGCGCAACCCTTTGGGCTGTTCCGGGTTCTATCTGTTGAGGAGTAATTGCGAATGTGTGTCGATAAAAAAAGGGACCAGATTGGGCGTGCGTTGTGGATGATTACCGCCGGGTTGATGGCTGCCGGGTTGATCGCGGCCGAGGCGCATGCTCAGGAGTTCACCCTGAGCCAAAATGGCAAGAGCGTAGGCAAGGCGAACCTGCTGCTGAATAAATCGGGAGCCGGCTTTGCCCAGACTTCCGCGGCCAATATCGATATGCCGGGGCTGAAGTACAAGTTCACCGAAAACGCGACCTTGGATGGCGGCTTTCATCTGACCAAAGTGCAGCTGGATGGGTCGGTGAATGGGATTTCCGCGAAGGTTGACACTGCGCTCAACGGGCAGCAGTTTGTGATGCAAATCCATGCTAACGGCAACACGACGAACACTCCGCTGGCTTTTCATCCGCAGACGGTGTTTCTGGCGGATTTCGATCCGGGAGCGCTGCAGGTGCTTTTGAACCTTGGCGCGGCGCATAACAATGCCAATCTGTGGGCGCTGATTCCCAAGCAGACGGGGTCGGTCGAGGCGCTGCGGGTGGCTACAGATGCCGATATGCAAGGAACGCTGAACGGAGCGGCGATCCCTGTGCACCATCTTACGGTGACCTTTGGGACGAGCAAGACGGAGCTGTTTTCGAGCCCCAGGAATAAACTGCTGCAGGCGGAGTGGACAGATGAAGGCTTTGCGATGGTGCGGAATGGGTTCAAGCTGACGCCTTCGTCCCGGCCTGGTGCACCGCCGCCGGCTCCGGCGCAGCCTGCGGGGCAGGCGCCTGCGCAGCCTCAGGCTCAGCCGCAACAGCAGTGACAATCAGTTATTCCGGTACGGACAAGTACTAAGTAACGTCCGTCACGCATTTGATGATTGCGCGATTCTTAATTGATAGAGTCGCGGTGCGCGGCAGCATCAGACAGCACGGCCGGCGGCGACGGCTGAGGCCCAGGCCCACTGGAAGTTATAGCCGCCGAGCCAGCCGGTTACGTCGACGACTTCGCCTATGAAGTAGAGGCCAGGGACGGTGCGAGTTTCCATTGTCCGGGCCTGCAGGCAGGCGGTGTCGACGCCGCCTGCGGTTACTTCGGCTTTGGCGTAGCCCTCGGTGCCGGTGGGGTGCAGCGGCCAATTGTGCAGGCTGCGCTCGCAGGCTTCGAGAGCGGTGTTGGTCCAGCCGGAGGGAGCGGCGATCTGTGCGAGGTGCTCCGCGAGCCGTTGAGGCAGATTTTCGCGCAGGGCTTTGACCAGGTTTACGGCATCCCGGCGGCCGTTGCGGACTGGGTCTAATATCGATTTGCCTTTGCCCAGCTCGGGCGCAAAATCTACGAAAATTGGTTCGCCTGGTTTCCAGTAGGAGGAGATCTGGAGGATAGCCGGGCCGCTCAGGCCGCGGTGGGTTACGAGCAGCTTTTCTACGAAGCTGGGCGGGGCGGATTTGGCTGGGCCTGTAGTTTTTGGGGTGCTGGCGCGGACATGCGTGGAGACTCCTGCCAGTTCGGTCCAGTTGGATTCTTTTCCACCTAAAAGCAATGGGACGAGGGCGGGGCGGGGCTCGACGATGCTGAGGCCGAACTGGCGGGCGAGGTCGTAGCCGAAAGATGTTGCGCCGAGCTTGGGGATGGAGAGGCCGCCGGTGGCTACGACTAAGGATTGCGCATGAAATTGTCCTTTAGCGCATTCGAGATGAAAACCAGAGCTGTCGCGCTCGACCTGAATGCTGTGGGCGTCGGGGATGTGTTCGACCCAACCAGGTTTGGGGCCCGGTTTAGGGCCTTTTGCGCATTCGGCGAGGAGCAGGTCGAGGATGGCGTGGGCGGAGTGGTCGCAGAAGAGCTGGCCCAGGGTTTTCTCGTGGTAGGGGATGTTGTATTTCTCTACCAGTTCGATGAAGTGTCGCGGGGTGTAGAGGGCGAGCGCCGACTTGGCGAAGTGCGGGTTGTTGGAGAGAAAGCGGGCAGGCACGTTTTCAGTCGCGCAGTGGATGTTGGTGAAGTTGCAGCGGCCTCCGCCGGAGATGAGGATTTTGCGGCCGGGGAGGCTGCCGTGGTCGAGGAGGGCGACGCGGCGTCCGCGCTGACCGGCTACGGAGGCGCACATGAGGCCTGCGGCTCCGGCTCCGAGGACGATGGTGTCGAATTGGCGGGGTTGCGTGGCCATGATTGCTGGGTGAAGCAGATTCCCTTCGGGAATGACAGACAAGAAAAGCAAATGCAAAGACAGGAAAAGCAAAAGCAAAGACAGGAAAAACAAAGGCAAGAGCAACAGCAACCGCAGGTCCTTCGACTCCCTTTGGTCGCTCAGGATGACAGATTTCTTTGGCCAGGATGGCGGATTTCTTATGGTGGGAAATTCAACTTACGAACCAGAGCGAGGGCTTCTTCGGGGGTGTGGATGGAGCCTTCGAGTTGGGCTTCTTCTACGGTGTGGAGGATGGTCTTGAAAGCTGGACCGGGTGGGTAGCCGGCGGCGATGAGTTCGCGGCCGGTGAGGAGCGGCGTGGGGCGGACTTCTTCGGGTGGAATGGCTTCGTACTGTTGACGGGCGAAGTTATAGTGGTCGAGGTTGCCGCTTGAGGCAAGGCAATCCATGCGGTGCAGGGCGAGGTGCTCGGGGAAGCGGTCGAGCCGGAAGAATCGCTTGAGGGTAGCGGCTTTCATGCGCGGGGTGTCGGCGAAGCGCATGTGGTTTTCGACGAGGGCGAGGATCTGCGCGGTTTCGTCGTTGGAGAAGCGGAGGCGGCGGCAGATTTCGGCGGCGATGCGGACGCCGACCTCAACATGGCCGTTGAAGCGGATTCTGTCGCCGGGGCTGGCCGGAGCCTGGAAGGTTGCGGGCTTGCCGATGTCGTGGAGCAGTGCGCCCCAGGCGAGGGTCATTGAGCAGCCTGGCTCTAGTTGGCTGAGCAGCATGAAGGTGTGAATCCAGACGTCGCCTTCGGGGTGGTATTGGGGCGGCTGCTGGACGCCCTTGAGCTTTGTGACTTCAGGCAATACCTGAGCGAGAAGGCCGGTGACGTCGAGCAGTTCAAAGGCCCGGCGGGCGTGGCCTTCGGTCAACATGCGGGTGAGTTCGTCGCGGACGCGTTCTTGGCTGACGGCTTCAATCTTTGGGGCGAGGATGCGCATGGCTGCCTGGGTTGCGGGGTCAATCTCGAATTCAAAGCGGGAGGCGAAGCGGATGGCGCGGAGCATGCGGAGGTGATCTTCTTCGAAGCGGCGGATTGGATCGCCGATGGCGCGGAGGATGCCGGCGTCTAGGTCGACGAGGCCACCGACGTAATCGATTACTGCATCGCGTAGAGATGTTGAATCCCACGTCTCAGAATCGAGACATGGGGCACCCACTTCGTTAGTCTTTGGATCCCCGGTCTCAAAGTCGAGACCGGGGGCACCCTCCGCCCCAACGACTAAGACCCGTCGTTGGGGACCCCGAACATCGATACCTGGGGTCCCCGGATTCAATAGCAGGCCATTGATGGTGAAGTCGCGGCGTTGTACGTCTTCTTCGGCGCTGAGGGTGTAGCGGACGGCGTCGGGGTGGCGGCCGTCGGAGTAGGCTCCGTCGGAGCGGAAGGTGGCGACCTCGGTGAGCGTAGCCTGGCCTTCGATCGTCATCGAGACCAGCACCACTCCGAAGTGCGCGCCGACGGCGAAGGTGCGCGGGAAGAGGTCGAGGACGATGTCGGGAGTGGCGGACGTTGCGACGTCGTAGTCCTTGGGCTCGCGGCCGAGGAGCAGGTCGCGCACGCAGCCACCGGCGAGATAGGCATCGTAGCCGCATTCGTGCAGCTTGTGGAGGATGTGGCGAGCGGCTGCGAATTGGGGGCTGGCGGAAAGCATCTTTACTTCCATTGTCTCGCGATTGCCAGGGCAAAAGTTTTCCGCGAATAGCGAGTGATCTGTTTTGAACGGCGGGAAGATATTCCTGCTTTGTGACCAACCTTGAAGGTGGATAAAGCAGCTAACTTCATAGCTCGTTGAGAGCGGTACGACTTTGGGCTGTGTGCAGCTTTTCTATTCGCAGTCCTGTAGTTCAGAACCAACGACTGCACCTAACGAAAGGAAAACAAAAAAATGACACTCATTATCATCATCGTATTGGTCTTGCTTCTTGGCGGCGGCGGCGGTTATTACGGCTATGGACGCTGGGGTTATGGCGGCGGCGCTGGTATTGGCCTGGGAACGATTCTGCTGATTCTGCTGATTGCTTATCTGCTCGGAGCCCTTTAAGAGCGCAGCCTTGTGACTCGTGTGGAGAAGTCCTGCGGACGGATGCGTTCGCGGGACTTCTGCGATGGAGGGATGCACGGGCGTCGAGTCGAAAATATGCCGGGTAAACTAGAGGAATATGGGCAGCGGTCTTATTTTAGGTATCGAATCCTCTTGTGATGAAACGGCTGCGGCGGTAGTGGAGCGGGGAGCGCTTACGCGTTCGTCGATCGTTGCGTCGCAGATCGGGACACACGCTCCTTATGGCGGTGTGGTGCCGGAGCTTGCCAGCCGTGAGCATCTGCGCAATGTTGTGCCTATCACTCGTGCTGCGCTGGAGCAGGCAGGATGCGGGCTGGGCGATCTGGATGCCGTTGCGGTGACGCATGGACCGGGACTCGCTGGTGCGCTGCTGGTGGGGATTACGTATGCCAAGGCGCTGGCTTTTGCGCAGGGGATTCCGCTGATTGCTGTGAATCATCTGGAGGGGCATATTCACGCGGTGCTGCTGGCCGAAGGGACCAGAGATCAGGGGTCAGAGATCAGGGGGCAGAAGTCCGAGTTGCCGATGCCGGCGTTGGCTTTGGTGGTTTCGGGTGGGCATACGCATCTGTTTATGGCGCGGCCTCCGGCGGCGGGTGTGGAGATTGGCGCGTGGCATTACTCGCTGATTGGGCGGACGCTGGATGATGCTGCGGGTGAAGCTTTCGACAAGGTGGCGAAGCTGCTGGGGCTGGGGTATCCGGGCGGGCCGTGGATCGATCACCTGGCGCAGTTTGGCAATCCGAGAGCGGTGCCGTTTGGGTTTGCGCAGATCAAGAACAAGGCGCATCTGGATGGGAAGGCTGCGCGAACCAAAGGCGCGAAGACTTCTCCAACTGCCGATCTGGACCGGCATTTTCTGTTTTCGTTTTCGGGGATCAAGACGGCGGTGCTGCGATATGTCGAGGTCAACGGGATGCGGGCGGAGTGCGAGGCGCGGCAGAAGGCGCTGATGGCGATGGCCAATCCTTCGTGGGAAGATGCGAAGGCGTTGTGCGATCAGCGGACACTGGATTTGATTGCCAGCTTTCAACATGCGGTGGTCGGCGACCTGCTGCGCAAGACGTTTGCGGCTGCTGAAGCTGTCGGTGCGGCGAGCGTGCTGGTGACGGGTGGCGTGGCGGCGAATCGCGAGCTGCGGGTGCGGTTTACGGCGGAGGCTGCGGAGCGAGGTTTGCCGGTGGCTTTTCCTACGCTGGCGCTGGCTACGGACAATGCGGCGATGATTGCGGCGGCGGCCTGGCCGCGGTTTCTGGCGGGGGAGTTTGCGCCTTGGAGTCTTGAGGCGGATGCTCGGTTGACGCTGGCGTGAGCTGGATCGGCGAATCCCGTCCTTGAGGCAAATGCTCGGCAAGGATGGGGGCTCTTAGAAGCAGATCCTCCGCTTCGCGAAGGATGACAGCCAGAAAAGCAAAGGCAAAAGCGAATCCACATCGGGCGGAGATATTTCCGGTGTCCGGATAATTTCTATGGTTTGGACGGGGAGTCGTGCCGGGCTTTGGGGGTTAGCTTGCGGACGAGGAATTCCTGGAAGAGGTTCTGGACTGCGCCGCCGGCGGTGGCTATGGCCAGGTTTTCGAAGGTCAGGGAGGCTCCGTTGCGGTCGCTGGCGGGGTAGTAGATGTTGGAGATTCCGCCGGCGGCTAGGCTGCCGATGATGCCGGAGTAGTTGGGCTGCCAGCGGCCGTTGTCGCCTTTGCAGATGACTGAGTTGGCGATGGCGTAGAGGATGCGGGAGCGCGTGGTGCCGGTGCCTTTGTAGAAGTAGCGCGGGTCCTGGTGGAGCAGGGAGGGCAGGATGGCGCTGCCGATCATTGTGGCGTTGAAGTTATCGGCGTAGCTGGCTCCGAAGCGCTTGGCATAGCCCTCGGCTCCCTGGCCGTAGCCGGAGAATTCATTGGTAGCCTGCTCGATGCCGGCGAAGGCTCCCGCGGCGAGGAAGGACACTGGGTCGATGCTGGTTCGCCAGGCGAGGCGGAATTTTTGCCGGCTGGTGAGCGGCGGGGCGTTGGGCGCGTAGACGACATAGAAGTTGGGGATGGCTCCGAAGACGCGCTGCTGCTCCTCTTCTTTGAGCTGAGCTTCGGCGACCTCTTCGCGGGAGGCGGTTACTTCGACCTCGGTGGTGGCGGAGGCGAAGGACAGGAGGACTTTGGGGGCTTCGAAGCTCTGGCCTGGGCTTAGCGTGCCGGAGATGATTTGCGACTTGAATCCGGGGGAGGCGATGGTGAGCTGGAATGGGCCGGGAGGAACGGCAGTGAACTGGAAGCCGCCGTTGGTGTCGGAGGTTGTGGTTCTTGGCGCTGGGGCGTTGGGGGTGATTTCAGAGAGGGTGATGCGGACGCCTTCGTAGACGGCTCCTTCGCGGTCGACTATGACGCCGTGGATGGTGCCGGTCTGAGAGGTATCGGGTGATTGTGATGTGACCGTTGGAGCGTCGGGCAGGGTTGGGCTGGAATCGGAATTCGTCGCCGTTTGTTGCGCGAGCACGAAGGGCGAGAACCCCAGCAATGCGGGGAGGATCAGGTTTCGAAGGCGCGAGAAGATATGCGATGAAGACGAATGCAGGTAGGGGTGGTTATGCAAATGGATGCGTCTCTCGATCAGTACGGCCATGAATTGGGAGCCTGGGGATTGCCATAGTTTGAGGATAAACGGCGCGAAAGTTCACTTGTGGGTTAGACGGATGCTGGGGCATGTCGTGGCGGTGTTCAAGGAAATCTCACATGAGTGTGAAGGCCCTGGACAGCAGATCCCCTTCGGGAATGACAGCAAGAAAAGCAACGGCGAGAGCAAAGGCGGGTTCGTGCTGTGCACGAATATGGCCCACATCTCAAAATCGAGATGTGGGGCACCCAGCGATCATTCGCTTCGCAAAAGAATGATTGCAAGAAAGTCAGAGCTAACGTGAATGATCTGTCAGGCGAGCAGGTCGCGGACGGCTTTTTCAAGCTTGATGGTGAGCTCGGCTGGCTCGGCTTCTTCGTCGACGGGGATGGGCTCGCCGATGCGAATTTCTAGGAGGTTGGAGCGGAACCAGCCTTTCTGATCCATTGCGCGGAGGCCGACGAGTGCGACGGGGAGGACGGGGACGCGGGCTTCCTGGGTGAGCAGGCCGATTCCCTGGCGGAAGGGGTGCATGTCTTCGTCGAGATTACGCGCGCCTTCAGGGAAGACCATGACGGAATAGCCGCGATCCATGGCCTGCCCGGCGTGCAGGAAGCTCTTCTGGAAGCCGTGCAGGCGCGGCAGCGGGAAGACGTTGAAGAGGGCGGTAACGAGCCAGTATTGCGGCGGCGCGGCGAGGTTGAGGAACCAGTTGGCCTGGTTGCGGCCGCGGCGGTAATCGAGGAGCATTTCACCGAGCATGGCGATGGCCATGCGGCGGCGCAGGGGGCCGGGGAGTGCGTAGAGCAGGAGTGCTCCATCGAAGGCGGAGCCGTGGTTGGCGATGACCAGAAGCGGGCCGGGCGGGATCTCTTTGAGCTTGCTGACTACGCGCGGTGCGCCGAGGAACCAGACCAGCGGGCGCATGATGAGTTCAAGAAAGACGATGCGGAGGGCGGTGAAGGGCCAGCTGAAGGGCCAGCGCGGATACATGCGGTCGGAGGTGAGGGCGCGGAGGTCTGCGTCGGCTTTGGATTTTGCTCGCGAGGGCTTGGATAGAGTTTGCGCGGGTTGCGGGCTGAAAATATGTGACTCGGCTTCGGCGGCCGGAGCTTGCGTCTCGGGCTGTGGTGCCACAATCTGAGGCGATTGCGCGGGTACGGGAACTTCTGCAGGCGATGAATTTACTGGGTTTGAGGCCGCCTGCTGCGATGGTTCGCCGATGAGGGTGCGTAGGTCACCGAGAGTGGCGATGCTGGCGAGTACGTCATCGTCGAGCTCGAGATCGAAGCGCTGTTCGAGTGAGGTCTGCAGTTGGACGCGGCCGAGGCTGTCCATGTGCAGGTCTTCAGTGAGGCGCATGCTGTCTTTGGGATCTGCAATGCGCTCGCCGGTGACTTCGGCGATTAGGTCGAGCAGGGTGTCCTTGCTGGCGGATGTTGATGTTGAGCCATTCGGGTGCTGCTGGCTTTGCATCTGCGTGCAAACCCATTCGGTGACTTTGCGGCGAAGGAGCTTTCCTGTCGAGGTGAAGGGGAATTGCGGTTCGGGCCAGAGGAAGGCGCGGCGGATTTGCTGGAAGTCGGCGAGCTGCTTGTTGGCGGCGAGGACGGCTTCGTGAAGCTGGGCTTCGGTGCCGGAAGAGAGCACGACGGCGACTGGTTCGACGCCGGAGAGAGCGTCGCAGGGAACGACGACACAATCGCGGACGCCGGGCTGTTTCTTCATGGCGGATTCGAGGTCGTCGGGGTGGACATTCATGCCGCCGCCGGTGACGATTACGTCGCCTTTCCGGCCCAGGAAAGTGAGCTCACCGTTTTCGTTCTTCTGGCCGAGGTCGCCGGTGGCCAGCCACTCGCCTTCGCGCTGCTGGAGCTTGCCGCCCTGCCAGGTGGCCGAGGAGAGCATGTCGCCTTTCACGAGGATTTCGCCGTCTTCGCTGAGCCGAACTTCGCGGCCGGGTAAGGCTTTGCCGATAGTGCCCTGGCCGATCTTGAAGGGGTGGTTCAAGGTCACCAGTGCGGTGGTCTCGGTCATGCCATAGCCCTGGATGAGGGCGATGCCGATGCGGTTCCAGAAGGTCTCGATCTCAGCGGGCAGGGCTGCGCCGCCGGAGATGACGGCCCAGAACTTCCATCCGAGGGCGCGGTGGACGCGGCGGAAGCGCCACCATTGCTTGAGAATGATCGAACCCTGACCTTTCGGGGCGTGTTCGACTTCAGAGGCGAGCGACTCGAAGCGGCCGAGGAGATGCGTGCGCAGGAGCTGCAGGACGCGGGGGACGGCAACGAGGACGGAGATGCGTTCGCGACGGATGAGGTCGGTCATGCGCCGCGCTTCGAGCTGCTCGGCAAAGTGAATTTCGCCGGCGAGGAGCGGCGGCAGCCAGAGGCCCATGAACTGGCCGAAGACGTGGCTCAGCGGCAGCGTGTGAAGAAAGCGCAGCGGATGCACCCAGCGCTCGTATTTGAGGTACTTTTTGATCTCGTTCTCGATGGGGCGGACGCTGGAGAGGACGTTGGCGTGGGTGTGAACGATGCCTTTGGGCTCAGAGGTGGTTCCGGAGGTGAAGACGATCTGGAAGGGCGCTTTGGGGGTGACGGATTCGCTGATGGCGTAGTTGGGTTGGGTGGGCAGTACTGCTTCGAGCTCGGAGAGCCAGAGACGGGGGATGCCGTCTGCGCCGGTGAGATGATGCACGAGGCCAGGATCGCCGACGATGAGTTTGGGTGCGACATCCTTGACGACTCGGGAAGCAAATTCAGGAGAACCGGCGGCGTCGAGGGGAACGACGATGACTCCGCGGAGGATGCAGCCGAAGAAGGTGGATATCCAGATGGAGGAATTTGCGCCCCAGAGGACGAGGCGTTCGCCGGGAGCGATGCCGCGCCGATCGAGCTCGGCGGCGAAACGGCCGGCTAGCTGGGCTAACTCTCCGTAGGTGGTGCTATAGCGCCGGATGTCGCGATGAGACACAACCGCTGTCTCGTCAGCGTGTTGGAGAAAGTCCTCGACAAGGCTGGCGAGATGGGTGCGCACGTTACCATCATAGATGCGCGTGCAAAGGCTTTCGGATCAGCTTGGTGGAGTATTAATACAACCCATCGAAATTGCGACCAATGCAGCCAACCTGCAAATCTGCGAATTGGTTACAGCGCGATGGCCAGCTACGGGCTCGGCGAGATCTTCGCGGCGTACGACGCTGATGTTGTCAGCCCAGGCAACGCAGTCCATGCGAAGGCCGGTTTCGCCGGAACGCAGCAGAAGATGAGCCGGGCTGAGCTTCTGGATCGAAGTCGAAAGCGGAATTACCAGGATGGTGCCGGCGTTTGGGTGGCTGTTTCTGGCATTGGGTGATACGACAATAACTGGTCGGCGGCCTTTGCCTGGGGGATCGGTTGGGAAGGGCATCCACCAGATCTCTCCGCGCTGGGGGTAGCGGGCCAGAGTTGCTGTCATTCGGGGATACCTATCCACATATCAGTTGCGGCATTCTTTGCCCAGGCGCTCTGCTCTTCGCGATCTTCCTCAGAGAGGGAGTCATAGTACTGCGTATAGGCAGCTTCAACCTGCTGCTCTTTCTGACGCAGCAGTAGCTCGCGTAGCAGCAGATCGAGGGTTTCGGAGTCGGAGCGAGTTTTGCGCTCACGACGGGTCTGGCGCAGGAAGCCAGCAGTTTCCGGGGACAAAGTAAAGCTGCACTTCACTTTGCGTTTTGAGGTTTCGACCGCCATATATTCAGGATACCACCGAGGGGATATTTAGTCGGATAGTAAGTCTGAACATATTCCTTCTCAGGGATTCAGAGATATCAGTAAACCAAGCCAGCCACAAAAAACCACCTTGTTGATTGCTGATTGGGTAGTGGGTCAGGTGTTCAATCCCGCGCTGCTACAATCGAAAAGGCCCAAACCTGCGCCCATTTTGACAGTAGTATCGAGCAAATCTGCCACGACCCATGCCCCTTCGCCTCTACAACACTCTCAGCGGACAACTGGAAGAGCTTGCCCCCTCCGATGGCAATGAGCTGCGCATGTATGCGTGCGGGCCGACGGTCTATGACTATGGGCATATCGGGAACTTCAGGACATTTCTGCAGATCGATGTGCTGAGGCGGCTGCTGCATGTAGAAGGCATTCGCGTGCGGCATGTGATGAATATTACCGACGTGGATGACAAGATCATTCGCAACGCGGCGGCGGCGGGCGTGCCCATCGGGAAGTACACGCCGCTGTATGAGCAGGCGTTCTTGGACGATCTGGATTCACTGCAGATTGAACGGCCGGAGGTGCTGGCGCGGGCTACGGAGCATATTCCGGAGATGGTGGAACTGGTGGAGCGGCTGGAGAAGGCCGGCGCGGCTTACAAGACTGGCGATGGGGACGGCTCGGGGACTGGACAGGGATCTTGGTATTTCCGGCTGAAGGCGTTTCCTGAATACGGCAAGCTGAGCAAGAAGGATCTGGAAGGCATCACGGACGGCGCGCGCGTGGATGTGGATGAGTACGAGAAGGACTCGGCGCGCGACTTTGCTCTGTGGAAGGCGACGAAGCCGGGCGAGACTTCGTGGAATACAGCGATCGGGACCGGGCGGCCGGGCTGGCACCTTGAGTGCTCGGCGATGGCGATGAAGTATCTGGGCGAGAGCTTCGATCTGCATGCCGGTGGCGAGGATCTGATGTTTCCGCACCACGAGAATGAGATTGCGCAATCGGAATGCGTGACGCACAAGCCGCTGGCGCGGCACTGGATGCATGTGCGCTTTCTGCTGGTGGATGGGAAGAAGATGTCGAAATCGGAAGGCAACTTCTATACGCTGCGCGATCTGCTGTTGAAGGGATACAAGGCTTCGGCGATCCGGATGGCGCTGATTTCGGTGCCATACCGGCATCAGCTGAACTTTACTTTCGAAGGCTTGACCGAGGCGACGAACGCTATCGACCGGCTGCGGACATTTGTGACCCGGCTGAAGAAGGCTTCGCTGGCGGATGGTAAGAATGAGGCGCTGCAGGCTGCGGCGGAGAAGGCTGAGGCCGGTTATCTTGCCGCGCTGGAGAACGATCTGAATACGGCGGAAGCACGGGCTCCGATTTT
The DNA here is from genome assembly GCA_036271955.1 of Acidobacteriaceae bacterium. Lineage (GTDB taxonomy): Bacteria > Acidobacteriota > Terriglobia > Terriglobales > Acidobacteriaceae > Acidicapsa. The sequence continues at coordinate 7,895 of DATAZR010000020.1, read as the reverse complement.
TGACCTGGTGCGAACGGTGAATTCGGCGCTGGATGGCGGGCAGGTTCTGGCGGGGGATCGTGAGCGGGTGCTGGCGGTGCTGGATAGGTTCGATGCGGTGTTTGCGGTGATTGCGGATAACGATGCCGAGCCGACGAAAGCTGCGCTGGCATGGGCGGAAAGCCAGGGCTTGCAGGATAAGGTGGCTCCGGAGCTGCTGGTGAAGCAGGGCCTGACCGATGAAGAGATCGAGGGGCTGATCGCGGAGCGGAATACTGCGCGGAAGCAAAGGAATTTTCGGCGCTCGGATGAGATTCGCGACGAGCTGGCGGCTAAAGGTGTTGTAATTGAGGACGCCAAAGACGGGGTTCGCTGGAAGCGGAAGTAGCTTCTCAGAAAGCAAAAGCAGATTCCCTTCGGGAATGACAGAAAGAAAAGCAAAAGCAGATCCTTCGCTTCGCTCAGGATGACAATGCTCTTTTGGGAATAGTGTTTGGGATTGAGCACCTGCCGCGTATCGAGGCGAGGGTGATAGAAAGACGGGGATTATGGAAGCTAACGAAGCAGGGGAATTGCAGGAACACGCGGAGCATGGCGCGCACGACGTCTCGATGCGGCCGATAGCTTTTACGATGAGTGTGCTGGCTGTACTGGTGGCCATCATTACGGTGCTCGGCCATCGCACGCATACCGAGGCGGTGCTGTCTCAGAACAAGGCGACCGATCAGTGGAATCTGTACCAGGCTAAGAAGATCCGGCAGAGCGATACACAGCTTGCGGAGGATCTGTTGTCGGTAATGCCGGTTGGCGACAAGGCCGCGGCTGACAAGATTGCCAAAGGATACGCTGACCATGTGAAAAAGTGGGACGACGACCTGAAGGAAGAGCAGGAAAAGGCCAAGGAACTTGAAGAGCAGGTGGAGCAGGCGGAACTGCGCGCCAACCGTTTCGATCTCGGGGAAGCGCTGCTGGAGATTGCGCTGGTTACTTCTTCCATCACGCTGCTGACGAAGAACAGGATTTACTGGATGCTGGGGTTGATTTTTGGTGTGGGTGGAATTTTGGTTTCGGCTTCGGTGCTGCTGCTCAAATAATTCTCCCTAATTAGGTCTTGGTTTCGAGACGAGAATCTCGCTGCTTGAAGCGACCGAGGAAGCGCTACCGCGTTTCCATCAAGGCATGGTATGCTCACGCCAACGGGCTCCATGTTTATGACTTCCTTACATTTTCGGAATGACTCCCTTTCTTCGGGCTGCTGGAGCCGTCCGAATGCGTGGGTGAATGCGCGTGTTGTGGGGCTGCGGCGGCATCTGCGGGTGTTGCCGAGCCGGACCCGGCCGAGTCTTTTTGCCGGCGACTGACCTTTTCCACTCCTGGAACGAATTTGCTCCTGCTTTGAAGCTCAGGCTTTGGCGTTTTGCCTTAGCCGGGTTCGCGGGATAGCACTCAAGCACCGTTCGTCAGCCATTCTGAGGAGAGATTGCCATGTCCCATTCCGAGCTCTACACCAAATTTGGACCGAAGTTGAATGGACCGCTGCCGGGGCCCAGGGCCAAGGCTGCCGTTGCCCATGACGACCAGGTGATGTCGCCGAGCTACACGCGGTCGTATCCGCTGGTGGCGAAAAGTGGCAAAGGTCTGCGCGTCACGGATGTGGACGGAAACGAGTTTCTGGATTTTGCCGCGGGCATTGCCGTGAATTCGACCGGACATTGCCATCCGGAGGTGGTGGCGGCGATTCAGAAGCAGGCGGCGGAGCTGATTCACATCTCGGGGACGGATTTTTACTACGAATCGATGACCGAGCTGGCGGACCGGCTTTCGGCGGTGGCTCCGATGCCGGGGCCGCATCGCTTTTATTACGGCAACTCGGGTGCGGAGGCGGTGGAGTGCGCGCTGAAAGTAGCGCGATACCACACGAAGCGGCACCATGTAATCAGCTTCTTTGGGGCGTTTCACGGGCGGACGATGGGCGCGCTTTCGCTGACCGGGTCGAAGCCGCAGCAGAAGCGGCGGTTTTCGCCGATGTTGCCGGGCGTGACGCATATTCGCTACCCGTATGCATATCGCGGATGTAAGGGAGATTCACAGGAGCAGGAAGAGTTCGCGCTGGATTGCGCCCGGTACATAGAAGACACGCTCTTCAAGAAGGTTCTGCCGCCGGAGGAGGTTGCAGCGATTTTCCTGGAGCCGATTCAGGGCGAAGGCGGGTATGTGGTGGCGCCGGATAATTTCCTGCGGGAGATTCGCGAGATCTGCGACCGGCATGGGATTTTGCTGGTGGCGGATGAAGTGCAGTCGGGTGCGGGGCGGACGGGTAAATGGTGGGCGATTGAGCACTCGGGCGTGCAGCCGGACATCGTCTGCATGGCAAAGGGCATCGCTTCGGGTATGCCGCTGGGTATCTGCATGACGCGCGCGGAGATCATGGATTGGGCGCCGGGATCGCATGCTTCGACCTTTGGCGGCAATCCGATTGCAATTGCTTCGGCGCTGGCGACGATGGATATCCTGGAGCGCGAGGGAATCGCCAATGCGGAGCATGTTGGCGGGAAAATTCTAGATCGGCTGGCTGGCTGGAAGAAGACGCATGCGTTGGTGGGCGACGTGCGCGGGCGCGGGCTGATGATCGGCGTCGAGCTGGTGCTGGATAAGGAAACTCGCGAGCCGGCGCAAGCGCTACGCAATCGTGTGGAGACACTTTGCTTTGAGAAGGGGCTACTGATTCTGGGCTGCGGCGAGACTTCGCTGCGGCTTTGCCCGCCGCTGATCGTTAGCGAGGATGAGGCGACGGTGGCGCTGGATATTCTGGAAGAGGCGCTGACCCAGGTGGAACATGAACACGCGCAGGCTCTGGAGCTGGAGACGGTCGAAGCATAAGGCGCTGATTGGAAATTTCGAAGAACTAAGCCGGCTGCCGCAGCGATGTGGTGGCCGGTTTTGTTTTGAGCGTGGATGAGGCTTAAGCAAATGGTGCAGTGGCCGTTGGTAACTTGCGGTTGGTTGGATTGGCTGGCAGAATCGCAGCCACTGTGCCTGTGCTCGCGAATTTGCGGTTGGATGTGCTGGAGCGGTTTGTCTCTGCGCTGGATCGGATTGCTGATCGGCGGGGGCGACGCTCTGAACAGCCTGAGCACCTGGCTACGGGTGAGCGCGGGGAAGAGGCGGCGTTCTTCTTTCTGCGGCGAAATGGATTTGTGGTGGTGGCGCGGCGGTGGAACGATGGGCCGCTGCCGGGCGATATCGATCTGATTGCGTGGCAGGACGATGTGCTTTGCTTTATCGAGGTCAAGACGCGGTCGAGCCGGGAGATGGCTACTGCTTCGTCAGCGGTGGACCGGGAGAAGCGGAAGACGCTGAGGCGGCTGGCTCGGCAGTATCTGCGGCAGCTGCCGGAGGGCGAGATGCCGCAGGTTCGCTTCGACATTGTTACGGTGTATGAGCTGCCGGGGAAGCGGCGGGAGATACGGCTGATTCCTGGGGCGTTTGGTTGGGGTGAGGGGAGTTAGGCGACGCTGGACAGCAGATTCCCTGCGGGAATGACAGAAAGAAAAGCAAGGACAAAAGCAGAAGCAGATCCTTCGCTGCGCTCAGGATGACAACCGCTGTTTATACGACGTACAGCAATGGGAGCAGGTACAACAGCAATCTATCCTTGTGCGTCTTGGAATTCTTCGTGCCAGGCCATCTGGATGGCTTCGAGGCGGCTCTCGTTGGATTTGGTGGGATCGTCGGTGAAGCCGGGGAGCTCGGTGACGTAGCGGTGCAGGTCGGTGAAGCGGACGGTCAGCGGGTCGAGGTCGGGAAACTTTTCCTGCAGCTGAATGCCGATCTCTTCGGCGTCGGTCCAGAGGATTTCGCGGGGCATTGTTTACTCTCCTGAGATTCGTGATCCCACATCTCAAAGGCGAGATGTGGGGCACCCGGCTAAGATGGGCACCCGGATTTATAGCATTTGAATGAGTTCCTGGTCGCCATCCAAAAGATAGCAGGCGATGAAGGTCATGGGCTCGGAATTGGAAGCGTTGTCGAAGGCGGCGATGACGGTGTTGGCGGGCTCGTGAAAGGCTGAGCCTGCTGGCAGCGGCTGGGCGGGCTGGCCTTCGATTTGTAGCGATGCGGTGCCGCTGACGATGTAGCCGACGACGGCGCACGGATGCAGATGACGGCCGGTTTGCTGGCCGGGTTGGAAGTCGATCTGGCGCACTTCGACGCTGGTGACATTGCGGCTGCCGAGCAAGGCGGTGAGGAGATGCTTTCGTTCGATGGGTAGCTGAGTCATGGCGATTTCACTGAACCCAGGTCTCAAAAACGAGACATGGGGCACCCGATTCGTTCGGTTGCGATTACTTGTTATCCGCAAGCGTTAGGGGCTTGCCTTCGGAGGTGTAGTTGCGGTTCCACTTGGGGATTTCGACTACGTAGGCGCCGGGTTTGGTGATGACGGCCTGGCAGCCCAGGCGGGAGTTGAGCTGCTGGTCGGCGGCCATGTCGAGGCGGTCGATTTCGTCGTCGTCGGCTTCGCTGATGCCGCCGTCAACCTTGACCCAGATGTGGCAGGTTGTGCAGGCGCAGACGCCTCCGCAGGCGTGGTCGAGGAAGACGTCGTTGTTCTCGGCTACGTCGAGGAAGGACATCGGCTTGCCGTGGTGCTCATAAGGCATGGTGCCGTATTCAAATTCGATAACGCGGCCCTCGGGCTCGAAGGTGACGCTGACTAGTTTGTCGGCGGGGATGGTCTTGGTATCACTCATAACTTTCTCGTTTCTACGGAGCTGTCAGCTCCAGCCGCCAGCTCCTATCTAAAGCCTAGCAGCTAGCGACCGTCTTTGAATTCGGCAGGAGCGAAGGCGTGCGGTGAGTGGATTTCTTCGCTCTGGAGCTCTTCGCTGGCCGATTTCATGGTTTTGCCGCGCATGGCTCCGGAGACTGCGGCGTCCATCATCTTTTCGGCGAAGTTGCGGGTGGCGTGGTCGAGGGCCGTTGTGGCTTCGCGGATTGCATGAAGGCTGCCTGTTGGTTTGATGGCTTCGAGATGCACGCGGGCGGCCTCGATGCGGGATTTTTCCTCTTCGGAGAGCTGCTGCCATGCGGGATGAGCCGGGGCTTTTTCGACGGCAGAGAGGATGGTGTCGGCTTCGAGGCGGGCCTCGATGAGCTGGCGGGCTTCGAAGTCGGTTTCGGCGTTGTCGAAGGAGTCGAGAATCATGCTCTCGACCTGCTCGTCGGTAAGGCCGTAGGTGGGTTTGACTTCGATCTGCGCCTCGGTGCCGCTGCGCTGTTCGCGGGCGGTGACCTGCAGGATTCCGTTGGCGTCGATGAGGAACTTGACCTCGATGCGCGGCAGGCCTGCGGTCATGGGCGGGATGCATTTGAGGTCGAAGCGGGCTAGGGAACGGCAGTCGGCGGCGAGTTCGCGCTCGCCCTGGAGGACGTGGATGGCGACGTTGGTCTGGCCATCGACGCCGGTGGTGAAGTGTTCGGTGGCCGAGGCGGGGATGGTGGAGTTGCGCTGGATGATTTTGGCGACGACTCCGCCGAGTGCCTCGATGCCGAGGGAGAGCGGGGTAACGTCGAGGAGCAGCAGCTCTTCCGTGGTTGAGGAGCTGCCGGCGAGGATGCTGGCCTGGACGGCTGCGCCGAGGGCTACGACTTCGTCGGGGTTGAGCTCGGTGTGGGGCTGTTTGCCGCGCGGGGAGAGCTCGAAGATTTGGTCGATTAGCTTGCGGACGGCGGGGATGCGGGTCGAGCCGCCGACGAGGACCAGCTCTTCTATCTGCTCAGGCTGGATGCCGGCGTCGGCCAACGCTTGGCGGCACGGTCCGGCGGTGCGCTCGATGACTGGCTGGATGAGCTGGTCATACACGTCTCTGGGGACTTCGCGTTGATACCTGCCACCATTGGGTAATTCGATGTCGAGCTTGGCAACGGGTTCGGAGGAGAGCGCGATTTTGGCCTCGATGACTGCTTTGCGCAGGGCCTGGATGGCGCTCGCGCCGGCGTCTGCCTGCTGGCGGAGGTCGACGCCGTGCTCATTGCGGATTTCGTCGAGGGCTACGGCGAGGAGCAGGTTGTCGATGTCGTCGCCGCCGAGGTGGGTGTCGCCGTTGGTGGAGATTACCTCAAAGATGCCGTCGTTGAGCTTGAGGATGGAGATGTCGAAGGTACCGCCGCCGAGATCGTAGACGGCTATGGTTCCTTCCTTTGCGCGATCGAGACCGTAGGCGAGGGCGGCGGCGGTGGGCTCGTTGACAAGGCGGAGGACGTCGAGGCCGGCCATGCGTCCGGCGTCGCGGGTGGCCTGGCGCTGGGCGTCGTTGAAGTAGGCGGGGACGGTGATGACCGCTTTAGTAACGGGCGCGCCGAAGTAGCGCTCGGCGTTGCGCTTGAGCTGACGCAGGATGTAGGCGGAGATTTCGGAGGGGGTGAAGGTCTTGTCGCCCAGGCGAATCCTGAGGACTTCGCCGGGCTGGATGTCTTCGGCGAGTTGGAATGGGAAGAGCTTCAGCTCCTCCTCGACATCTTCGAGGCCGCGGCCCATGAGGCGCTTGACGGAGTAGATGGCGCGCTCCGGGGTTTCGATCAGCGCGCGGCGGGCAGAGTTGCCGATAGTGACGGTGGGGCGAGGGTTCTCGGCACCGGGTTCCGGGATGGCGGTATATGGAAGATCCAGCGCGACGATGGAAGGGACGAGATTGGAGCCGTCTACGCCGGGAATGACCACCGGCTGGCTGCCTTCCATGTAGGCGACGAGGGAGTTGGTGGTGCCGAGATCGATTCCGACGACTCGGTCGGTGGCCGGCGCAGCCGTAATAGCGTTCGGCTGGATGAGATTCGCTTCAGACATATCTATTCGATTCTAAGCGCTGGTTGAGGATGCAGCGGTTACGCTGCGAGGACTTCGTTCACATCGCGAACCAGATTGCGGAGATAGCGGCGGCGGTCGAGTAGAGCGGCCATTGCTTTGGTCGCCTGGGCGCGGGCGTCTGTGCCGCCGGTGTCCCATTTCTCGCCTTCGGTGGAGATGTCTGTGTCTACTGCGGCGAGAAGAGTTTCGAAGCGGGAGCGGGCTGTGGTGAGGTCGGACTGGAGCCCTGGATCGTCTTCGCCCATCTTGCGGTTCATGCGCATCTCTTCGAGCTGCATGTTGAGGTCGAAGACTTCTTCGAGGAGATCGGCTGGTGGCTGGCGGTCGGCGGATTTGCCCTTTCCGGCATGTTCTTCGCCGATTTCGAGGCCTTCGAGCTTGAGCAGGTATTCGGTGCGCTGGATGGGGCCGCGTAAGGTGCGGTAGGCGTCGTTGAGCAGGGCAGTGGCGGCGAGGCTCCACTCCTGTTCCTGTGGCGTGGCGCGGGCGAAGCGGTCGGGATGAAGGCGGCGGCTGAGGCGGTGAAATTCGCGCTCCAGGGCTATGGTGTCGAGGCTAAGTGCGCGGTCGAGGCCAAAGGCCTGGAAATAGTCGGTATTCGAGACCGGCTGGACTTTGTTGCAAGCGGGGCAGAGGAGTGGTGAGTTGTCGAGCGCGACGCCGCATGACCAGCAGTGGGAAACATCTGACATAGCTTTAGTCTAGTGGCTGGGAATGAATGATAGTTGGCAGAAAATGAATGGTGGGCTTCAAGATGGGCGATATACAGGTGGAATATTTTCAGCGTCTTTTCCGGTACGACCGGTGGGCTAATAAAGAAACTCTTACGGCAATGCAGGTAACGAAAGAGCCGCCAGCAAAGGCTTTGCGGTGGCTGGCGCACTTGGCTGGCGCCGGATATACGTGGCTGGCGCGGGTGAGAGAGGAAGAGTGTCCTCTGGCAATATGGCCGGAATTAACTCTTACGGTGTGTGAGAGCTATCTGGAGAGACTGGGGGAAGGGTGGTTGGCTTATCTCGATGCGCTTGGGGGTGGCGGGCTGCATGGC
>DATAZR010000019.1:0-4060 GCA_036271955.1 Acidobacteriaceae bacterium | reverse complement strand
CAAGATCATGAAGGGCAGCGGCTATGGCGCATTTGGTGACATCATCGTCGGCATCATCGGCGCCATCGTTGGCGGTTTCATCATGCGCGCACTCGGACACGCGGGCAGTGGAGGCCTCATCTACACCATCTGTGTCGCGGTAGTCGGCGCAGTCATCCTCACGTTCCTTTTGCGACTGATTACCGGCAAGCGAGCCTGAAACCAGTTCAGCTCCGAGCGGGTTCCGATTCCTCTGGGACCCGCTTCGTTTTGTGCTCTACACTGTTCGGCATGCATATCGCACGCCCTGCCACATTGTTTCTTCTGCTTCTCCTTGGAATCTGCTCGACAACCCTTCTCGCTCTGGAGCACCAGCCCAACGCTATCTATCAGGCGCGGCGCGCAGCGCTGGCACGTGAGCTTCATAGCGGGGTGATGCAAAGCGTCAAGACAGCCGCCACTCACGCCCACTGACCCGAACAGGCCCATGCCGTTGCTTCGTTCCTTCATTGCTATCGCCGCCGGTTTCGCCTGCATGGCGCTCTTGACGGCGATCACCACGCTGCTCACGCGTTGGCTCGTACCGAGTTGGACCAGGATGCCGCCCTCGCGCACGGCCCAGCTCTTCAACTTGGCAGCCAGCTGCCTCTATGCGGCGCTGGGAGGGCACCTGACCGCAATCGCTGCGCCCGTCAGCCCGCTCCTCCACTCACTGATACTGGCCATCATCGTGCTGCTTGTCTCCACTATGGCGGCCAGCGAACTTCGTGGCCAGCCATTGGGATTCTATCCGCTCGCTCTCGCCGTGCTGCCTTGCCTGGCGACCCTCGGCAGCGGCATCCTTACAGTGCTCCACCGCTGAAGCCCGTTTCCGTACGAATAATATCGAACGCAAACGCAGCCAGGTGACCTCGCGGAAGGCCACCTGTCTGATTCGCGCTCCAGAAAGGCTAGCTGATTAGAAGCGGATGCCGAATGTCACCGGAATCATGCTGACCGTGCCGGAACCGAATGTTGTTGCGGTAGGCTTCTGCGAATTCACAAACAGGTAGCGAGCTTCGGCATAGATCTTGGCGCCGCCGTCGCCGATGTTGTGCGTGATCCCCGTACCGATGTTGACGCCGCCTTGGTTGCTGGAAAAGTGGCTCAACGTCACGTTCGCATACTGCGGATAGCAATACCCATAGAAATCACAGCCAGTACCGAGATAGACGGGCTCGGAAAACGTAGTGAGCTTGCGGTAGAAACCACCTCCGCCCGTCACGTATCCCCCCCAGGCACCGGTCGTCTTGTAGTAATAGATCGGATCGAGCGTTAATCCCCAGATGTGCACATCGCCCTGCGGCGCCTGCTCTGCCGCCAGCACCGAGTTAGGAATACCCGTGCGATTGAATTCGTATTCGGCCAGCACGCCAAAGCGGTGGCTGAAGTTCCACCCACCGCCGAGCTTGATGTTGTACCCGGTCGTCTGCGTGTTCTTGGTATTGCCAATGGGAGAAGCAAAGCCGAAACCCGCTTCAATAGCCAGGTGGTGAAAACCCGGTTGCCCATACTTGGGATATTGCTTGTACCCGCCATTGCCATAGCCGCCTTTGTTCTGCCCACCTTCCTGCGAGTGGTACGAGAGCACGTCCGGAGGCTGATTGATGGCAAGGTCACCGGGCCCATCGGAACTTGAAGAATACTGTGTACTCGTCGGCGCCTGGGCAAAGGCGGTAGTCGCGGCTACCGTAAATCCCAGAAAGAGAGCCGGCAAACACCGGCCAAGTTTATGACTGGAGAGGCAGACAGCGGAACGGCTCATAGTGGAAAGGCTCCATGTTGGAGATCGTAGGAGCGAGGCTCCCCTTCCGATTCAGGAGCTAAAGCTCCTCATACCTAGGACACAGATTGACGAACAAAAGTTTCTCTTGAGCAGTCACAAATGCGTAGAGTCACTTAAAAAACTGGGGCCGCGCATCCGCCGGCCCCTTCGACAGCTAGCTATTAAAGCATTAGTGGATGTCGAATTGCTCCGGATGCAGCGCCGGATCGCTCTTCACGATAATCGTGCGTCCGGTCATCTCTTCCAGCTCATTCAGCCAGCGAGCGTTGTTGCCCTTCAGGGTCTTCACCACCTCCGGGTGCACACGCAGCATCACGTCATGCCGCTCAAAGTGCTTTTGCATTTTGCGCATTTCGATGTAGATTTCGTTGGCCACCGTCGTCGGACCCTTCACCATGCCGGTTCCTGCGCAGATGTTGCACTGCACGCTCAACGTCCGCTCCAGTGATTGTTTGACGCGCTTGCGGGTAATGGCTACCAGGCCAAAATCATTGAACTGCAGAACCTTCGACGGCGCGCGATCCGATTTCAGCTCCTCTTCCAGTGCTGCCATCACCTTATGACGGTTCTTGCGCTCGTCCATGTCGATAAAGTCGATGACGATGATGCCACCAAGATCGCGCAGTCGTATCTGCCGCACGATTTCAGGAATCGCATCCAGATTCGTCTTCAGGATGGTGTCTTCAAGCCTGGCCGTCTTGCCGACATACTTGCCGGTATTGATGTCGATGGCCACCAGCGCTTCGGTCTGGTTGATCACGATCGAGCCGCCGGACTTCAGCCACACCTTTGACTTCAGCGCCTTGGTAATCTCATCCTGAATACCGAATTGCTCAAAGAGCGGCGTCTCCTTTGTGTACAGTTTGACGCGCCGTACCAGCGAAGGCTGGAAGCGGTTCAGAAAACGGACAATGCGCTCGTACTCGGTTTCGGAGTCAACCCAGATGGTCGAAAAGTTGTCCGAAACCTGATCACGCAGGATGCGCTCCACCAGATTGAGATCGTGGTAAATGAGCGCTGGCGCCTTGGCATTGTCCGAACGCTGCTTGATCTCGTTCCACAAGCTGATCAGGAAGCGCAGGTCTGCGCGCAACTCCTCTTCGCTCGCGTTCTCTGCCGCAGTGCGAACGATAAAGCCGCCGGAGGCCTCACCCTTTTCGCTGATCAGAATGCGCTTCAGCCGCTGCCGCTCCTCGTCCGACCAGATCTTGCGCGACACCCCGACATGATTGACCGTCGGCATGAATACAAGAAAGCGTCCCGGCAACGCGATGTGGCTGGTGATGCGTGCGCCTTTCTTCGCGATCGGTTCCTTGGCAATTTGGACCAGGATCTCCTGCCCCTGTTTCAGCAGTTCGGAGATGATCGGCAGGTCGCTCGTCTGTGCAGATTGGCGCCGTCCGTTGCGGCCTCGTCCGCGGCGCTCGCGCTCGCGTCCACGCTGGCGGTCGCTACGTCCAGGCCGCGGCGCGGGAGTTCCCTCTTCAGTAGAGACTGCCGCAGGCTGTTCTCCCTCGACACCCTCCTCTTCTTCATCGCTGTCCTCGAAGTCGTCGTCGTCGCTTGAAATCACCTGACGATCGATCTGTGCGTCGCGGATCGAATCTCCAATCTCTGCGCCGCCGGCAATCCGCGTCTCTTCTTCGACCAGGTCGCCCTCGTCATCATCATGAGCGATGGCATGCTCGGGCAGAGGCGCGAAGTCATACTCCTCTTCATCGATAACCTCCTCTTCCACCTGCCCGTCGCCCGGTGTAAAGGCGTGCAGATGGTCGAGCGCGGCCGCTTCGTGCGAAGGCTCCGTCGGAGCTTCGACGCCAGTCGCGCTCCATGCCGCCGCAACGTTTTGCTCTTCGGCTGGCTGCTCGACAACAGGAGCTTCGGGGACGGCAGTGTCGATCTGCTCCGAATAAGATCCCCTCGACTCACCAGTTTCGACAGCAGAAACGGGCTGCTCGCGCTTCTCTATTGGCTCGGATTCACGGCCAAACAGCGATGACAGTCGAAATTCACTGGGCGAGGAGGGATCAACGCGATGGGATGCAGAAGCATTCTCCGTATCGAACCCGGTTTCCTCCTGCTCTTCTGGGACTTGCGCGCTGGGAACGTCTCCCGCCTCAACTTCTTCCTCTTCCAAAACGAGGGGCGCGGGCTTCTCGGCCTGCGCTGGCGGAAATGCAGTGTCGATGACGGCATTCTCACTCTTCGCCGCGTGCAACTCCGGGATCGTTGGCTCCACCTCGGGTGCGGGCCGCT
>DATAZR010000018.1:0-24975 GCA_036271955.1 Acidobacteriaceae bacterium | reverse complement strand
GGCGAAGTCGTTCATGGCCTCGTACAACGCGTGGAACCATGTGCCGATGACGGTGAACCCGATCCTAAAGGACCTGGCAATGAAGCAGTGGGGCGTGGATGGGATCATCTCCACGGATGCCGGTTCACTGGGCAACCTGGTAAATTTTCACAAGGCCTATCCCGATCTGAACCACGCCATTGCGGCGGCGATGAAGGCCGGGATCGGGATGTTCCTGACGATTGGCGAACCGTGGAAGGATGGCGTCAGAGGCGCACTGGAACAGAAGCTTATCACCGAGCAGGATCTCGATAACTCGCTGCGTGGAAGCCTGCGAGTAGCGATCCGGCTGGGGCTGCTGGACCCACCGGCGTTGGTGCCGTATTCGAAGATGAAGGGCCAACCGAATCCGGTCGAGTCCGCGGAGCACAAGGCGATTGCGCTGCAGGTGGCGAATGAATCTGTGGTTCTGCTGAAGAACGGGCCTGATTCGACAGGCAGGCCATTGCTGCCGCTGGACAAGAATGCGATTCGTTCGATTGCCGTGGTTGGACCGCTGGCGAAGATAGTGCTGCCGGACTTCTATGGCGGCGTTCCCCCATATTCGGTATCGACGCTGGCCGCGGTTCAAAAGGCGGTTCCGCCGAACGTGCCGGTGATGGCTAACAACGATGGGTCGATTGAGGGCGATGTAGCCGTGGCCAGAAAAGCGGACGTGGTGGTCGTCGTGGTGGGCAACAATCCGACTTGCAATCGCATTCCCAAAGAGCTGCTGGGCAGCCTGATGAGCAGTGTCGCGCCAACGGCTTCGTGCCCCATTGCCGGTGAGGGGATGGAGAGCAGCGACCGCACTTCGCTGACGCTGGCGCAGGAGGACTGGATCAAGGCAATCTATGCGGCGAATCCGAAGACGATTGTGGTGCTGGTGGCCAGCGCTCCGTTTGCGATCGATTGGACGGATGAGCATGTGCCGGCGATTCTGCACACTTCACACAATGGCCAGGAGGAAGGCACGGCGATTGCGAATGTGCTCTTCGGCGAAACCAACCCGGCGGGGCGGCTGGTGCAGACCTGGGTGAAGTCGATGGATCAGCTGCCGCCGATGATGGATTACAACATTCGCCATGGGCGGACTTATATGTATATGAAAGACAAGCCACTCTATCCATTTGGGTATGGGTTGAGCTATACGACCTTCAAGTACGGACCGGTGAATTGCGGTTCGGGGAGGATGGAGAAGATTGGTTCCGTTACTTGTTCGGTAGACGTGACCAATACCGGCCCGCGGGATGGCGACGAGGTGGTGCAGATGTATGTGAAGCATCTGGACTCCAAAGTGGAGCGGCCAATTCACGAGCTGAAAGGCTTTGAACGAGTGACTATCGCCAGGGGGCAGACACGGAAGGTTTCAATTCCGCTGAAGGCGAGCGATCTGGCTTACTGGGATGAGACGAAGAATGGCTGGACGGTCGAGAGCGAGACGGTGGAGGTTCAGTTTGGAGCGTCTTCGGCGGACGTGCGGGCGACGAAGACGATACAAGTGACCCGGTGGCAGATCATGACTTCTGAAAAATAAGCCCGCCGGTTCTCCTTGCGGAGGCTGGCAGGCTTACCAATCTATCGATTCTTGGCGCTTAGTACTTCTGCACGCTGGGGTCGATCTCGTCGGACCAGGCGAGGATGCCTCCGGCGACATTGCTGACCTTCTTGAAGCCGTTGGCCTGCAGCAGTTCGGCGGCGCGCTGGCTGCGTGCTCCTGAGCGGCAATGAACGACGATCTCGCGATCCTTGTCCAGTTCGCCGAGGCGGTTGGGCAGGTCGTTCTGGGGAATGAGCAGGCCGCCGATCTGGGCTATCTGATATTCGTAGGGCTCGCGAACGTCAAGCAGCAGGAAGCCGTCGTTGTTGGTTTCGCGGGTGTCGAGCCTGGTCTTGAGATCCTTGACGGTGATCTGCGGGATGCCGTTCTTCATGTCTGCTCCGTGGGCGGGTTCGGGGGCGATGCCGCAGAATTGGTTGTAGTCGATCAACTCGGTGACCGTCGGATTGGTTCCGCAGACCGGGCACTCGGGATTCTTACGCAGCTTGAGCTCACGGAAGCGCATGGTGAGCGCGTCGACGAGCAGCAGACGTCCGACGAGCGGCTCGCCCTTGCCCAGGATAAGCTTGATGACTTCCGTCGCCTGGATAGTGCCGATCATGCCGGGAAGGATGCCGAGAACTCCACCCTCCGCGCAGCTGGGGACAAGGCCCGGCGGTGGCGGCTCGGGATAGAGGCAGCGATAACAGGGGCCCTCTTCGGTGGCGAAGACCGAGGCCTGACCCTCGAAGCGAAAGATCGATCCGTAAGCATTGGGCTTCTTGAGGATGACGCAGGCGTCATTGACCAGATAGCGGGTCTGGAAGTTGTCTGTTCCGTCGGCGATGATGTCGTACTGCGCGAAGATCTCGAGGGCGTTGGCGCTGGTGAGCATTGTGTCGTGCTTGACGACTTTGAGCGCCGGGTTGAGCGCGTTGAGCTTCTCCTGCGCGGAGTCGACTTTTTTGCGGCCTACGTCCTTAGTCGAGTGGATGATCTGGCGCTGCAGGTTGCTGGAGTCGACAGTGTCGAAATCGACGATCCCAAGCGTGCCGATGCCGGCCGCGGCCAGGTACAGCGCGAGCGGAGAGCCGAGGCCGCCGGTGCCGACGCAGAGGACCTTGGCCGCCTTGAGGCGCTGCTGGCCTTCCATACCCACCTCGGGCAGGATGAGGTGGCGGGAGTAGCGTCCCAGTTCGTCGTTGGTCAACTCAGGCAGTGCTTCGGGCTCGGCGATGGCTGTGGTCATGATGAATTCCTTGAAGTTCTATTGTACGTCTGGACGGATGGCTGACGATTTTTGGGCTATTCAGCGTCAGCCATTCATCGCCCGCCAAAGGTGCGATCCAACTGACGCCAGAGGAAGACGCCGTAGAGATATCCGGCACCGATGCACAGCGCCAGCACAGCGCAAAACCACGACAGCTGGACACGGGTAGCGCGGGCGGTTGGCTCCATAAGGTAGTCGATGACGTTATAGAGCAGGAAGAGGCTGCCTCCAAAACAGAGGATCCCGTTGAACCACAGAACGCGTGTGCGGCCTCGCTGATACATGAGCCCGGCGCGCACCAGCTTCCGCTCGTGGCTGCGGGCGAAGAAATTGCTCATGCGCAATACCCTCGAACCTTGGATGACCGACCGGGGCAGGTTGGATTCATTGTCTGATTGAATTCCGCTTTGCCGAATTCAGTCCGGCTGAATTCCTGATGGGACTAGGGTCCCGCCTCCAGCGAGATTTCCTCTGGCTGAAAGCTTTTCTCTTCTTCACTCGAACCGGCGAGATGAAAGGAACGGGTATCGGCGGCGACGCCGTTTGCGACCTCCGTTATGACATAGGAGCAGCCGAGCCAGTGGGCTTCGGCGAGATCGGTGGAGGAAGGCTGAGCTGGATGGTCGGGGTGGGAGTGGTAGAAGCCGAGGATGGTTACATTCGACGCGCGGGCCTGGCGCTCGATGCGAACAAGGTCGATGGGGTTGATTTCATAGTGGTTGTGGGTGTTGCCGGCGCTTGCATTCTCGACAGCGATGGCTTGTGAGACGAGTTTGTCCGGAGCTGAGATGCCTCCAGAGATAACGCCGACGAGCACGCCGCAGCACTCGTGGGGATAGGCGGCTTCGCCGTGGCGGCGGAGTTGAAGGTAGGCGGATTCGGGTATTTGCAGCATAACGGGATAGCTCGAAATTGCGATGGCCGGAGCGTTGTGCGAGAGTTGAAGCAATCGGCATTGCTGCCGATACCTATTTCAACACCTCGCCGCGGTCCGCGTTTTGGCGACAGCGGAGGGGGACTGGATCGTTCTTGATGGCGCCGAAGTCGAAGACACTTTCCCTGGGGCAGATTCAGGATGCGCTCAAGGCGCATTCTTTTGAGGTAACAAACGCTGGCAACGGGCTGCGGGTCGCGAAGTACGGATGCGCGGCGGTGCTGGTTTCAAGCGACGCGGTTGGCCAGGAGCTAGGTACTTCCACCGGAACGGAAACCTCGGTGGCGTACCGGGAGCGTCCGGGAGCGGTGATCAAGGGCGAGATTGCGCGGCTTCTTGACCGCGGCTACCAGAAGTTTTTGCAGGCCGGCAAATTTGAACTGCCGGCAACAGCGGCACAGCTGCAGGCGATTCACCGGTTCACCGAGGAGCTGACCCAGGTGACCGGCGGCGTAAGCCTCTATAACGAGTCGTTGGGCACGACCAGCGACCTGTACCAGTACGACCGGGTGAAGGGCCGCGAACCCCTCCAGCCCGCCCCGGCCCGGCCCTGGGATGAGGCTGGAGCCGGAGGACACTAAGCCGGAAGGAAATAGGAATGGCCGCCGACGAAGCCCGCGTAGACCAGAGTGCACCATGGACAGGCGGAGCGGAGCGGCGGGCCTATCCTCGCCATGCAGTGGATTGCGCGGCTCTCCTCTGCTCTGTCTCCGGATCGGCGCAGATCCACGGACGTCTTTCCGATCTGAGTCTCGGCGGCTGCCTGGTCGTAGCCGACCAGAGATACACTGCTGGCATTCTGGTGCGCATCGAGGTCCAGTTTCAGCTTCACGGCATCTCATTCCGCATTGTTGGGGTGACGGTGGGCAGCCGCGAGGCGAAGATATTCGCGGTTCGTTTTCTGGATATGCCAGAGCGCAGGCGGCGGGAGCTGGCCGAGGTACTCGAAGAGGTCGCCGCTGCCAATGCCGCTGCCGCATCAGCCCAGCAAGCTCCGGAGGCAATGTCTGGGGCCACCCCCAACGTATTGCCAGCCGCCGTGCCGCCTGCCCGTCCCGACCGCGCAATGAAGTTGGGACCGGCTTTGGTTGAGATTCCAAAGGCTGCCCCGCCCGCCGAGCCTGAACCAGCAGCTCCTTCTGTTGAACCTGCGGCATCGGCTGGTGCCTCCATACCGGAAGAGGAGAAAAAGGTTCCGTCTCGCACCCCGCCAAAGCCGCCCGAGCGCCGCGCCCAGAGCCGCCATGCGGTCGATACCCGCGCCAAGCTGCTGCTCGTCAAGACCGCCATTTCCATGCCTGGACGCATCGTGAACCTAAGCCTCGGCGGTTGCCGCATCCGGACTGACGAGCGCTTCAATGTAGGCATTTATGTGCGCATCGAGGCCGAATTTTATCTGCATGGGCTGCCCTTTCGGGTAGGCGGCGTGAGCCAGGCCATTCTCGACAAAAACACCATAGGTGTCCGCTTCCTGGACATGAGCGACCGCCGCCGGGACCAGCTGGTTGAGCTGATCGCGGAGATCGACGAGGCGACCGCGCTCGGGCTTCTGCCCGGGAATCCTGGCGCGGGTGACCAGCCGGAGACGCCGCCAGCTGCCGGTTAGCTTGCTCACGAGACCATGGCGAATCGCATCGGATGCGGTGAGGCGCAAGGTCTTCATCCTGCTAGGGCTATTCACGGCCTGCCGTTCGATGAGAGCTTTCAGGTCCCAAAGACGATACCTTTTTCGCGGATTTCCACCGCTGCCGCCAGAATTGAATGGACTCGCGTGCTGTTTTCGTCCTATTGTCGGACATAACAGGAACTTCGGAAGGCGCCGTGGAAACAGATTTCCCGGGCTCCGGATTCCCGGTTCGACTGTACGCATTTCCCCTGGTTCTCTCCGCGTTGCCCACGAGCCCAAGCCTCAGCTCCCTTTTCAAGAGGGGGGTTGGGGCTTCGGCTTTTTAGCGCGCTCCCGCTGCAGTTCGCGATAGAGATCGCTTTTGCCCTGGCCGAGTTCGCGGGCTAGGCGCTTGAGGGCGTCTTTTTCTGAGAGACCTTCGGCGGCTTCGAGCTGCTGGAGCTGGGCGAGCAGGCTCTGCGGACGTGAGGACTCAGAGTCTGTGCGGGCGGCGGCTTCGACAAGCAGAGTGATCTCGCCGCGAACACGGTCTCTGGATGCGAGACTGCTTCTCACTTCCTGCACGGCTCCGCGTAGGAACTCCTCGTGCAGCTTGGTCAGCTCGCGGGCGACGACGACGCGCAACTGCGGCCCCCAGACGGATTCGAGATCGGCGAGGGTTTCGAGGATGCGGTGCGGGGCTTCGTAGAAGATGAGGGTTCTTGGGCTATCCGTGATGGACTCGCTTAGCGTTTCGAGTACCGTCCGGCGCGCGCCGGCTTTTTCCGGCAGGAAGCCGAGGAATTGGAACTCTGCGGTGGAAAGGCCGGAGGCTATCAGGGCGCTGAGTGCGGCGTTGGCCCCGGGGATGGGGAAGACGGGAATGCCGGCAGCGATAGCCGCCTGGGTGAACCAGACACCTGGGTCGCTGATGCCGGGCATGCCTGCGTCCGAGACGACGGCGATGCGCTGGCCGGCTTTCAGCGCCTCGATCAACTCGACGGCCCGGTCGCGCTCATTGTGCTGGTGCAGGCTGACGGTGGGCGTCGTGATTTCGAAGTGGTTAAGGAGCTTCTGGGTCTGGCGGGTGTCTTCGCAGGCGATACGGTCGGCGGAGCGCAGCACGCGCAGAGCACGGAGGGTGATGTCCTCGAGGTTGCCGATGGGGGTGGCCACGAGGTAGAGGCCGGGGGCGAGCTCCGGATCGGGCTTTGGGTCGTGTTCGGGCACTGCTGATTAGGATAGCGCGGGGCGGCTACAGGCTCTGCAGCATGGGAGAATCGCGTGGGGAGCAGGTTGTCCCCACGCATAGGCTTCCGCATCGGCTTGCAGATGCGTCCGGTGCTAGAGCACGTCGGCTACGGAGTTGATTTCCGTCGGTGGGTCTTCGTTGACGAAATCGATCAGATCGCGAAGTGTGACGGTGTTGCTTGAGGTGATCTGCGACTTCCAGTTGAAGTTGAATTTGGTCTCGTGGCCATAGAAGATGCCTCCGACGATGACTTCGGCGACGATCCTGCTGCCGAGCGGTCCGAGCCGTTCGCCGTTTTCGAGTATCTCGGCTTCTTTGAGGACGTAGTACCAGAGCGGAGTTTTGAAGCGGGTGTCCTTGACGCCGGTGAGGGCCACATCCTCGGCGGGCTTTCCGCCCTCTGCGGTATAGGTGTCGACGTCGGCTTCAAATAGGTAGTGGGTCAGATCGTTGGGCTCGATCTGGAACGGGGTGAGGCGTTTGGCGGGATCGATGCTGAAGAACTCGGCGAGATCTTCGGCGCAGGCCAGATCGATTTCGCGGCTTCGCGTGAGGTTTCTATAGGGGAGATTGCTGCTCGTCTTGATGGCGTCGGGGATGGCGCTTTCCGGCAGGTCGAAGACGGTGGCCGTGACCTTGCTGTCGATTTTGAGCGATAGCGAAGCGTCGAATTCGTTGACGGGATAGAAGATGTCCCAGTCGATGACGTGATCGCGGGTGAGCGGGCGGCCTCCGCGCAGGTCGCCTTTGCGCTCGATGTCGCGGTTGTTGAAGAGCTGGACAGCCCCGAGGCTGTTGATCCGGTACGCGCTGCGCAGCATGCTGTGGCCAAAGCGAAAAGCGATGGCGAATTCATGCGGCATCTGCAGCACGCCATCGGAGGCGGGTCTGAACTTCATATCGCCGTAACCGCTGCTCTGGATCTGATCGAGGACGTAGGACAAGGTATCCGCCTCGCAGACTCGCGGCAGATAGTCGTTGAGCAACACGCTTTGCCAGTTGGAAATGACCTCGCTCTTGATCATGGCGAAGGCCTTCTTTGCATCGGCGTGCTTGTGAGGATCAAGCGTGCGTTGCCCGTAAAGCTGTTTGAGCAGCTTGTTATGCACGCGCATGAGCAGGATGTGGACCTGCAGGATGATCTGATTTTCGTCGTTGCGTGGGTCGAAGATGAAAGCGGAACCGTTGCGGCTGGGCTGATCCTCACCGGTGTAACTTGCTGGGGTCCAGCGAGTGAGGTCGTAGGCGTTGACGCCCAGGCGGACAAGTTTGAAGCTCATGTCTTTGTTGAAGACATACATGTTATCGGTGATGTCTTTTAGCCCTGGGTCGGGCGGGTTCGGCGGAGATTGAGGATAAGTGCGGCCGCCATAGACACTGTCGAGATCGATCAGCGGGCTGGCAAAATCCGGCACGCTCGCCCCAGACTGATCGTCGAAGAGATTGGCGCCGTTAAAGGTCATATCGTGGTCGATGAACTGGCCGACAAAGGTGAAGACGGCGGGAAGATTTGGATTCTCAGCCTCGGCTGCGGAGGGATCTGTGTAAGTCGTTCCTTCGTGGGGAAAGGTGAGATACGAGATCAGTTCGGAAGGAATGCCGTATCGGCCAAATGGCGCATTGCAGAGATGCTGAAAGAACATATCCGCCTTATTCTTGATGGCGACCGCGAGCTGCGCGAGATGAGCATCGTCCTGGTCGGGAAGATGCTTCTTGAGGCGGGCCAGCACCGGGCCTGGCTTGGTAAGTATCTGGAATCCGCCGTGCTGCATGAGCACAGTAACAGTGGATTTGCGCGGGAGATGCTGGTATGGGCCTTTGAGCCGGCTGGAAAGAAGATCGACGTGGCTGGAGATGGACGTTGGATTCAGCGGCATGTCATGCTCCGATCGCAAAGTTGCTTCGAGACGGTTTCACCAGAGCGGCAAGTATAGCCGAGAGGATGTGGAGGCCAGCTTGCACGCTGAGTTATCATGCCGAACTTTTGAACTAGTTGCCGGATTCTATGCGCTCGATCTTGCGCTGCTCTGCTAACAGGGACATCGAGGTCATCAGGTTCTGTACGCTGACCATGCCCACGATCTTTTCGCCTTCGGCTACGGGGATGAGCGTGAGGCCTCGGCCTGCGGTGATGCGGCGGATGATTGCGCCTAAGGTGTCTTCGGGCTTCGCGACCTGGAAGCTGCGGGACATGACTCCCTGGATGTAGCCGTTGCCGTCGACGCGCAGGGTTTCGACGATGCGCTGGCGGTTGACGATGCCGACGAGTTGCTGGCCGCGGACTACGGGGAAATCTTCCTGCAGAGAATGGACGCAGCGGACGAGTGCGTCGGAGAGCGTGTCGGACGGCGAGAGGGTGGCGAAGTCGGTGAGCATGACTTCGCGCATCTGCACGGTGTCGACGACGGACTGGAAGAAGATGCCCTGATCCTCAAGCTGCGCGCCGATGAAGATGAAAAATCCGGCGGCGGGCAGGATTGGATCGTGGAGGAAGAATCCGACGAAGATGGCGCCGAGTGCGAGAAGCTGGCCGAGGCCAGCTAATGCGCGGCTGGCTGGAGTGGGGCCATGCGTGCGGGCGAGCGAGGTGCGCAGCAGGCGGCCGGCATCGAGTGGGTAAGCCGGCAGCAGATGGATCACGGCGAGAAAGGCCTGTAGCCAGACGAGGCTGCGCATCAGGGCGAGCGGCGTGACGAGCGGGGTTGCAAAGAGATTGAAGCTGCCGCTGGCTCCAGTAACCGTCGCGGCAAGCACCAAGGCCGTGGCCAGATTTGCGATGGGGCCTGATGCGGCTAATGCGTACTGCGCGCTGCCGGAACCGGCGAGCTCCTGGCTCTCGGGATTGGCGTAGGCGAAGAGGCCTCCGATGGGCAGCAGCAGAATGGTGCGCAGGCGCAGGCCGAGCCAGGCGGCGGTGATGAGGCGGGCAATTTCGCGCACGGCGACGGCAACGGCGATGAGCAGCCAGAGGCCGATGCCAGCGATGGCGGGCGCTCCGATAGCATTGGCGTAGAGCAGGCAGACGACGGCCAGCATCACAAAAAAGGTGTGGATGCGGATTTCGACGCCCATCCAGCGGCCTAACGGAATTGACCAGCCTCGCATGTGTATTGATTGTAGCCACTCGGCCTGCGGCGGACGCTTGGAATGAAAGATTGGATGAGGCCGCTATGGCCTGTTTCGGGATAAACCGGAGAGTTCTATGCGAGTAATTGCAGGCAAATTTCGATCGCGGCCATTGCTGGCTCCGGCGGGGATGGATACCCGTCCTACTGCCGACCGGCTACGGGAAACGCTGTTTAACGTGCTCACCAAAGGCGCGGTGAATCGCGTGGAAGGAGCGGAATTTCTCGATCTCTATGCCGGTTCAGGCGCTGTGGGGATTGAGGCTTTGAGCCGGGGCGCGTCGGCGGTGACGTTTGTGGAGCAGGGTGCGTCGGCGTTGGGCATCCTACAGAAAAATCTGGATGCGCTAGGAATTCGCGGCGCATGTGTGCGTATCGAAAAGCGGAGTGTGGGGCGCTTTCTGCGCGACGCGATGAAGAAGAGCGTCTCCGAGGCGTATGGCGTAGTGTTTCTCGATCCGCCATATGACCTGGCGGAGGAATATACGCAGACGCTGGGGCTGCTGGGCGGGGAGTGCGCGGCGCTCCTTGCGCCCGGCACCCTGGTGGTTGCCGAGCATAGGCGCAAGCAGGCGCTTGCGGATAGCTACGGCGGGCTCACACGTGTGCGGCTACTGGAGCAGGGTGATGCTGCTTTGAGTTTTTACGAGACTGCGTCCTGAGCGGTGGTAATTTTCGGGCAAAGTTTTTCGTCGGCGAACCCGCTGAAATGTGTCATGCTTTCGGTTGTCCACCGCAAGTAGAAATCCCCTTGGTAAGTCTGCGTTAGATAGATCTGCTTTATCCATCCTGATTCCACTCGAGAGGTTTCATGCGCCGATTCTCTGCCTTCGCCGTTCTCTGTGCCGTTACCGCGCTCTCCGTTGCTGCATCCGCTCAGAAGCGCCCCATCACCGAGAAAGACATCTTCGCCTTTCACTGGGTTGGCGATTCGCAGCTCTCGCCCGACGGCTCTGCTGTTGCGTTTGTTGAGGCTTCGGTGACGCCGAGCCACGATGGTTACCAGACGGCAATCTATCTGCTCGATCTGACCAAGCCGGGAGCGGAACCGAAGGAGCTTACGCCTGGGCCGCACGACAGCTCGCCGCGCTGGTCTCCGGATGGGAAGCAGATCGCGTTTGTGCGCAGCGCGGAGAAAGATGGCAAGCCCGCTCCGGCACAGGTGTATTTGAAGACGGTCGGCACCGACGCCAATCCGATCCGGCTTTCCGATCTGCCTAAAGGAGCTTCTTCACCGACATGGTCGCCTGACGGCCATGCCATTGCTGTCGAGTCGATGACCCCGCGGGATCAGGACAAGGCTAAATCCGAGGCGGCTGCGAAAGCCCGCGCCACCGGCGACGATGCGCATGTTTCCGATGTGCGCATCATCGATCGCAATACCTATCGCATGAACGGCGAGGGATATGTTGACTCAACGCTGGTGCCGCAGCTTTATCTCGTGTTTCTGCCCAAGGCGGATGGAACGCAGGCGCCGGCGTGGCAGCTGACGAGTGGGCGATTTGGCGTGGAGGAGTACATCTGGCCGAAGACGGGCGAGCATGCGAACTGGATCTATTACACCTCCGAGCATGTGGAAGAGCCCTACTACGAGGCCGAGCAGCGTAACTCGATTTATGGTTTCAAGATCGAGACGGGCGAGGATCATCCCAAAGGCATGCCGAAGACGGAGCTGACTGCCGATCTGAAGCTCTCGGCTCGCGGAATCTCACTCTCGCACGACGGCAAGCACCTTGCCTTTCACGCCTCGGCTCATCCTGTTCCTCCAGCGAAGCCGGTGAGTCATCAGCAGGGAGACCTGTGGCTTCTCGATGTGGCCTGGAGCGGGGACAAGCCGGGTATACCGGGCGAGCCGCGCAACCTCACTGCAAAGCTGAGCTATGAGATGGGCTCGGGTGTTGGCGGCGACAATACCGCACCGCGCGGTGGCGGGCGCTCTCCGATCACCTGGAGCGCGGATGATGCGCGCCTCACCGACGTGGCTGCCAAAGATGGCAGCGCGCTACTGGTTTCGGTGGATACGGGTTCCGGCTCAGTGACGGAGTTGACGCAGCCAAAGCAGGCGGTGGTCGCCTATACGAGCTCGGCCGATCGCGGCAAGACCATTGCGCTGATCTCCAATCCGCTGCTGATCGGGGACCTCTTCTCCATTGGTGAAGGCAACGCGCAGACGCAGCTTACGCACTCGAACGACGCGCTCTTCAGCCAGCTCGATCTCTCCATGCCTGAAGAACTGCAGGTCGCGCCGACGGTCAACCCCGGTGATATTCATGGGCAGGCCATCGATACGTTTGTGCAGCTGCCTCCAGGCTTCGACTCTTCGAAGAAATATTCAATGATCCTCAACATTCATGGTGGCCCTCACTCGGCTTATGGATGGATCTTCGATCACGAGATGTTGTGGATGGCGGCGCGCGGATATGTCGTCGTCTACCCCAACCCGCGCGGATCGACTTCCTATGGGCAGCAGTTTGCCAACGTGATCGAGAACAACTATCCCAACGACGACTTTCACGACCTGATGGATTCGGTCGATGCGGTGATCAAGAAGGGTTGGGCCGATCCGGATAAGCTGGGCGTGACCGGCGGCAGCGGCGGCGGAGTGTTGACGGACTGGACCGTGACCCATACCGACCGCTTCAAGGCCGCGGTAGCACAGCGCGACATCGTCGACTGGGTGGGCTGGTGGTACACGGCAGACATCGGCGATTTTCACCAGTACTGGATGCCGCCGGCTCCTTTCGACAATCCCGAGATCTACAAGGCTCGGTCGCCGCTTACCTATGTGAACAACATCAAGACACCGATGATGTTCATTCTGGGCGATGCGGATTACCGCACTCCGCCGACCTCGGGTGGAGAGATCTTCTTCCGCGCGCTCAAGTACAAGAAGATTCCCACTGTGATGGTGCGCTTCCCGCGCGAGAGCCATGAGCTTTCGCGGTCGGGCGAGCCGTGGCATCGCGTGGAGCGCCTCGAGAACATCGTTAACTGGTTCGACAAGTACCTGATGGGGATTTGCGAGCCACAGTATGATGTGGCGCCGGTGGAGAACTCAGGCTGCAAGGCTAAGTGAGAACAATCATCCCTTGCGCATCCAGACGTCCCAGGTGAGCGGCCCGGCTAGTTCATCTGGCTGGACTTGGTTTTCAGGTATTTGTCGAAGTGAATTTCGAAGTAGAAGAGTTCTTTGCCGTCGGCGTCTTTGATGGTGTGCAGATTGAGCAGCGCGCTGTGGAGCGGATTGTTGAGGCCGCTCACGTCGTAGAAGAGAAAACCGGCCCGCGTGGTGTGGGGCTCGACGACCAGCGCCTGGAATTCGAAGGTGTCGAAATCCTGTTCGATCTCCTTGTTGCTGGCCTTGGGCTTGAGCTTGATGGCCGGGATGGGGCCGGGCATGGGGATCTTGGAGCCTTCGCGTTCTTTGCGGGTCATGAGGCGCTCGACGTCTTCGGGTTCGGAGGCCTGGATGCGGTCTCCGGTCGAGGTGACGAAGAGGATGCGCGCATCGCGCAGTGAGATGGGCCGGTCGCCGTTGTTGGTGACGACGAGGCGGATGGGCATGACCCCGTGCGCGATGTAGTCGACGCGGAAGATGGCCATCTTGTCTTTGGTGTCGTATGGCTCGGCGGCGATGATGAGCTTTTCGTCGGCGTGAGCCTCGAAGGCGGCGAAATCGGTCGCTGGACGCACCGGCGGGGGCGTGTGTTCGGACGCAACAGCGCGCTGGGAAAACACCACCACGAGCGCGAAGGCAGCCAGAAAGGCCGCGCCGGAAACGAAGGATCGACGCCGGAAGTTCATCGAAGAAAACTCTATCAGGAAAGGCTCGCGGCGCAGGGAATGCCCTAGTTCCGAAATGGAACACTCCGCGTCGGCAATCCGGGCGGAAATGGCTTGCCTATGTATGATTTGAAGATTGCCGGTTGAACCGGCCGAATTGATAAATGGGCAGCTTTGCTTGCCGGACCGAGAGTGGCGGAGTGTCCCCGAACTATAGCGCGCTGAATACATGATCCTCTTTCTCTACAACCTTGGCCTGTTGCTGGCGCTGCTGCTGGGCGCGCCATGGTGGCTTTGGCGCATGGCGACAACGGAAAAATATCGCGAAGGCCTGCGCGCGCGTCTGGGCGGGGTTCCCGAGCGCTTTGCAGAACGGCATTTGGACGCAGCCAAGAGCAAAATTGTAAGCAAGCCGGTCCTCTGGCTCCACGCGGTTTCTGTGGGAGAGGTACTGGCGGTGAGCCGCCTGGTCGCCGAGCTCAATCAGCAGCTGCCGGAGTTCAGGGTGCTGGTTTCCACCACCACGCGAACAGGACAGATCGTCGCACGCGTACGATTTGGCCCGGAACGAGTCTTCTACTGCCCACTGGACCTGCCCTGGGCCGTCACTGCCTATCTCGACGCACTCAAACCAGCCATGCTGGTACTGGCAGAGACCGAGTTCTGGCCGAATCTGCTGAGCGGCTGTTTCAGGCGCGGGATTCCGGTGGCAGTGGTGAATGCGCGGATTTCGGATCGCTCCTGGCCACGCTATCTGCGCCTGAGGCGGCTGTGGCGGCCATTCCTCAGCCGATTGAGCGCCGTGCTGGCACAATCCGATATCGATGCCGAGCGCCTGCGTGCTCTGGGCTGCCTGCCTGAGCGGGTGATGATGAGCGGGAATCTGAAATTCGACGTGCGAGCGGCGGGGGATTCGGAGGCTGTCAGGCTGCTCGGTAAGCTTCGCGGAGGATTGCGCCTGGTTGTCGCCGGGAGCACGCTGGATGGCGAAGAGGCGATGCTGTTGCAGGCTTGGTCTGCACTTCTGGCCGCCGATCCAAATCTAGGCATGGTGCTCGCGCCTCGCCATCCCGAGCGCTTTGCAGCGGTAGAGGAATTGCTGCAACGCTCAGGTTTTCCCTGGCGAAAACGCTCGTCGCTGCGGGATGCGGCCCTGATTCCGGGCGAGATCGTTCTGCTGGATTCGATCGGCGAGCTGGCTTCTATCTATTCTCTTGCAGCGGTCGCCTTTATCGGTGGCAGCCTGGTTGCGGAGGGCGGACATAATCCACTGGAACCGGCGCAGTTTGGCGTGCCGGTGGTGATGGGCGAGCACTACGCAAACTTTCGCTCCATTGTTGAAGCGATGCGCTCGCAGGAGGCAATCGCGATCGCATCCTCAGACAGATTTGCCGAAGCGGTTGCCTCTCTGCTGCGCGACCCGGAAGCAGCCGCACAAATGGGTGAGCGCGGGCGACAGGTCTTTGAGCAGCAGGCCGGAGCTACGCAGCGAACGGTCGCCGCGCTCAGGGAAATCCTGAGCCGCAAGGGTACTGCGTGAAACGCCCCTGGCTCCGGCCGCTGGTCCCGGTCTATGCGGCGGGAGCTGCGCTGCGTTGGGCCGGCCTGAAGCCGAAGCGGCTCGCATGGCCGGTAATCAGCGTCGGGAACCTCTCCACCGGCGGCACCGGTAAAACTCCTTTCACGATTGCCCTGGCAAGGCTGCTTCTGGATTCTGGTTTTGCGGTGGACGTGCTTTCCCGAGGGTATGGAAGGCGCGGAAACGACATCGTGAGGGTCGATCCGGAAGGCAGCCCGGAGCGATTTGGCGATGAGCCGCTGCTGATTGCCCGAGCTACCGGCGTTCCTGTCTACGTGGGAGCGGACCGCTGGGAGGCCGGCAGCATCGCCGAGCGGGAGGCGTCACGAGCGGGCGTCCATCTGCTCGATGACGGATTTCAGCACCGCAAACTGGCTCGTCAGGTCGATATCGTGCTGGTGAATTCCGGCGATCTGGCCGACTCCCTGCTGCCGGCTGGCAATCTGCGCGAGCCGTTATCCGCCCTGCAAAGGGCAACCATACTGGCGGTGCCGTCGGATGACACCGCCGCGGTTG
Organism: Acidobacteriaceae bacterium; assembly: GCA_036271955.1. GTDB lineage: Bacteria > Acidobacteriota > Terriglobia > Terriglobales > Acidobacteriaceae > Acidicapsa. The sequence continues at coordinate 9,352 of DATAZR010000018.1, read as the reverse complement.
CCCGGCTGCACAGCCTTGGATTGAGTCAGCCAATCTGGCGTTTTCGCCGCGAGATGTCTGTGCCGCAAACCGCCGGGCCTGTCCTGGCATTTTGCGGCATTGCCCGGCCGGAGCAATTCTTCGCGGGCATTCAGCGGTCCGGCGTGACCATCGCCGTGCGCAAGGTATTTCGCGACCATCATCGATTTCGTGTCAGGGATTTGCAGCTTCTGGAGTGGATGGCCGATCGCAACGGCGCAAGCGCGGCGTTGACAACGGAAAAGGATCGTATCCGGATTGGGGATTTAACCGCGTATCTAGGCCAGATGCAGCTGCTGACTGCCGGGCTCGAGGTTTCCTTCGACGATCCCAAAGGAGTGGTCGATTCACTGCTGGCGCAGCTCCGCCAGCTGGAAATCCGCCTACGGTAAAATCGAAGTTTGCAACAGCAGGCACAGTTTCGATTGCTGGTGGTGCGGCTCGGCGCGATGGGCGACATTCTTCATGCCCTGCCGGCGGTCACCGCCCTGCGCAAGGCCCACCCGGCGTGGCGGATCGACTGGGCTATCGAGCCGCACTGGATGCCGCTGCTCACAGCCGACAGCCCCGATAACGAGCCCGATAACGAACCCGACAGCGAGCCTGATCAGGAGTCAGCCGATGAGCCGTCGTCCGATTCATCAATTGAACAGGCGCCTGAGCCGCGCCTCACCCGCCCGCTGGTTGACCGCATCTATCCCGTCCCCGCCAAGAAGTGGAGCCGGACGTGGTTTCGCCGCGAGACGTTGGACGAGATTCGCGCGCTTCGCGCCGAGTTGAAAGCCGCGCAGTACGACGCAGTGCTCGATCTGCAGGGCTCTGTCCGCTCGGCGCTGGTCGCCTGGCTCACCGGCTGCCAGCGCATCATCGGCGAGGCAGATCCCCGCGAAGCTCCGGCGAAGTGGTTTTTTAGTGAACAGGTTGCGACCGAAGGTGCGCACATCATCGAGCAGGATCTCGAAGTCGCCTCTGCCGTCGCCGGCGATCTCCTCGAGCACGTGCCACCCGCACTGCCCTTCGACGCCACAGCCGAGGATTGGTGCGATCAGCATCCCGAGCTGCAGGAAGCGCACTGGCGCGGCAGGCCGCTCGTACTCGTTCATCCGGGGGGCGGCTGGGGCGCTAAGCGCTGGCCCGCCGACCGCTATGGCGCAGTGGCGGAAGAGCTCACCATGCGTGGAGGAACGGTGCTGATCAATGCAGGTCCAGGCGAAGAGGAGCTGGCCGCCCAGGTTGTCATTGCGGCAAATGGCCACGCATCAGCGATTTGTTGCTCACTTTCCCAGTTGATCGCGCTTACCCGGCGGGTTTCGCTGGTGGTAGGGGGAGATACCGGGCCGCTGCATCTGGCCTGTGCGCTGGGTAAGCCGGTGGTCGGCGTCTACGGCCCCACCGACCCGAAGCGGAATGGTCCCTATGGCGACCATTTCCGCGTGCTGCGCAATCCGGAGAGCCGCCAGGATCACTCCCGCCGCGCCGAGCCGGAAGCTGGACTGCTCACTATTCTGCCGCGAGAGGTTATGGCCGCCGCCGCCGAGGTCATACTGGAAGAGCGCGAAGGGAAGCAGCGTCGCGCGCTGGAAAAATCCGATGGCCAGGTATGGGAGGCAAGGCGCTGATGGAAGAAACAGTGTCGTTTCTGCAGCGATGGCAAAAGATAGCTCGCCGCATCCGTGTGCCTCTGGGTTTTGCAGCCGCATTGCTCTATCTATGGGAGCTGGTGCACCACCGCCCGCAATGGATGCCGATGGCCTGGAGCCTGTTGCTGGTGCTTCCCGGTCTCTGGCTGCGCGGTTACGCTTCCGGCTATGTCAAGAAAAACACAGAGCTTACCATCACCGGCCCATATGCCCATGTGCGCAATCCACTCTACCTGGGATCGATTCTGATCGCTGCGGGATTTGGCGTGGCGCTGATGAGCCTGTGGTTCGCGATTGCGCTGGCGGTCTTTTTCCTGCTGATTTACGTGCCGGTGATCGCCTCAGAGGAGGCATTTCTGCGCGATACATTTCTGGAATTCGAGTGGTACTGCGCGCGGGTGCCAAGGCTGATTCCGCGGATAACGCCAGCCAGAGCCCCGGACGGCCCGAGGGGTCAGGCAGGCCGCTTTTCTTTGGAGCTTTACCGGAAACATCGCGAGTACAATTCAGCCATAGGAGCAGCGCTACTGTATTTGAGCCTGATGCTGGCGATCCTGCTGCACGCGAAATTGGGGCACTAGAGGATTTTGATCGCGTGACTGCGGCATTGCCCTCAGCCGGGCTTTCTTGCGGCGTAGTTCGTCTAATTACACGCGCGTCTGAATGCAGGCCCGGCGTTCAGCTCCGGGCCAAAGACTTACGATACGGTCGACATTGAACACAAGGGAGCAGGCCCTTACGGTGAAGCGTAACTTTTTGTTGTTTTTTCCGGTTGCCGGATTCATCGGCCGGTCCATCGCGCTGCTCCTGGTTGTGGCGGCAGGCACGCTCGCCTGGGGACAGCAGCCCGCCAGTCCGCAGGTGGCTCCTCTGCCCGCGCCCCGGTCCGGCTACACCTTCCCAGCCAAGCAGACCTTCACCTATGCGGTGGATTGGCGCGTCTTTCCCGCTGCCACGGCGACGCTGCACCTCGAGGCCGACGGCACTCACGAACGGCTGACGGCGACCGGCGACACAATCGGAGCCATCAATCTGCTCTTCCATGTGAGCGACAAGTTTCAATCGACCTTCGATCGAGACCGGGGATGCACCGAGGAGTTTGACAAGCAGACGGTCGAGGGGCGGCGGCAGATCAACTCGACACTCAAGCTCGACTACCAGCAGGGCAAGTCTGTGCTGGATGAAAAGAACCTCACCACAGGTCAGCCCAAGCATATCGAATCCGGCATCCCCAACTGCGTTACCGACCTGCTGACCGGCGTGTTTTATGCCTCATCTCAGCCTATGGTGGTGGGCCAGAACTTCCAGATACCGGTCTCCGACCCCCTCAAGACGGTGGTGGTGACGATGAAGGTTGAAGGCCGGGAAGAGCTGAAGCTGCCCGCCGGAACCTTCAAGACGGTGCGAGTGGAGCCTACAGCCGAATCCGGAGTGGTCAAGAACCGCGGCCAGATCTGGATCTGGTACACCGACGACGATCGCCACCTGCCGGTGCAGATGCGGGCGCGCTCCTTCTGGGGCACAATCACCTTCCGGCTGTCGTCGCTCGAAAGCAAGTAACTGATCTGTTTGCAGTAACTTACTGCATCCGGTAGCGTTCGTGCATCAGCCGCTGCAGGCGCGGCCAGAAGATCAGATTGAAGGCCAGCGCCTTGTCTGGAAACATGGCCAGCGCTGCCTTGCGGGCGTCGGCGCACATCTCCGAGGCCTGCTCTACCGGCAGCGAAGCATCCTGCTGGATCACCTGTATGACCATGTTCATCATCAGCTGCAGCCGCCGGATGCGGCGCGACTCTTCAGCCTTTTCTTCCTGGCTCTGAATCTCCTGTGTCTGAACTTCCTGGATCGGTATATCCGGCGTCTGTGCCTGCTGTGCCGAAAGGTCGGGCATAGGGCACGTTTGCGGTTGGGATTGGGCTTGAGGTGCGGGCTCGCTCATGCGCTTGGGGTTCCTCCGGGGCGCTGCGGATGCTTACCTGTTGGCTGCATAGTACACCCCGTCGCGGTGGGAAAGACGGCTCGCACCGGCTGCGCGAATCAGGAGTTGCATCCCCCTGCCCTGCGTATCCGGCCCCATCTATATCCGGTCGCATCCATGCTGTTTCATCACGGATCATGCGCGCATAACGGGTTAGGAGTGACAGCCCGGCCGTCCAGCAGGAAGCAGACAGCGCCGTCGATATCCGTTCGGAAGGTCCGGACATGCGCATCCTGCAGCTCAGCGAGAATCTCTGGCCGCGGGTGGCCAAAGCTGTTTCTGCGGCCGTCGGAGATGATCGCCCACGCGGGATGCACCGCCGCGAGAAACTGTGGCCGGGTCGAGGTCAGGCTGCCGTGATGGCCCACTTTGAGAATCGTGCTTTCGATGTCCTGCTGCCTCAGGATCGCCTGTTCTTCGGGAGCCTCGGCATCGCCCGTCAGCAGGATCGAAGTAGCTCCGTAGCGAGCCTGCAGCACCAGCGAATCGTTGTTGGCGGGCTGCGAACCGGGGCGGTATCCGGGCAGAGGCGCGAGCACACGCAGACTCATTTTGCCCAGGGAAAACCTGTCTCCGGCGTGCAGGCTACGGACCGCGACACCGAGGCCGGCGGCTTCACGCAACAGCTCCCGGTAGGCCGCCACAGGCGGATTGTTGCCCACCCATAGCTCACGCGGACGGAAGTTGCGCAGGATGGCCGGCAGCCCTCCCATGTGATCGTGGTGTGCGTGGGTCAGCGCCACCGCGTCCAGCCGCCGGATGCCGCGCGCCCAGAGCGCGGGTGAAACGACCTCCTCGCCGACATCGAATTCGGATTGCGGCCTTCGGTCCGCGGCGCCAAAAGTGAAGCCAAGACCGCCGCCGTCGATGAGCAGGGTTTTACCGTTGGGCGTAATCAGCAGCAGCGAGTCGCCCTGGCCGACATCAATCGCTTCAAAGAGGAGCGCGTCGTGGGAATGGTCAACTGCCCGTGGCCAGACTGCGATGGCTGCGGCAAAGAGCAGAACTGCGAAGGCCAGCTTGTGCTCGAGTCTCCGGCCGCGGGCGAGCTGGATGGAAAGAACGAAGAGCAAAAGAGCAGCGGCGATCTGAACTGGAGTAGGGTCTGGAATGCGCAGGTCGCCGAGTGACAGCGAGCCAAGACGGTGCACAATCCACAGACCGGCATGAAGAATCGCCAGGCACGCGCTTGCCGGCACAACGGCAGCAGCCGGCCAAACGGCCAGAGCCAAGGTCAGCAGCATAGCCGATGGAACGAGCACGGTCAGCAGCGGCAGCACCAGCAGGTTTACCGGCAGCGCGTAAACGGTGATGCGGTGGAAGTAGATGGCCATGGGCAGCGCCAGTGAGAGTTCCACGACCAGAGTGACAAAGAGTATTTCGCCGAAGCGCAGGAGAGACCGGATCGCGAAAGGCAGAGAACTCCACGCGATGCGAAAGCTCGCAGCTGCTTGCAGATGAACTGCGATGAGTCGGATTGTGACGCGAAACTGGGCGATCTTCGGCGGCAGCTTTGGGTCGATCGAAATCAGGCGCAGGTCCTTGGTCGCTTGTATCCGCGCCTGAAGGGTCCGCTCCATCAGGGGTAGGGCAATGCCTGCAATGGCCGCAACTGAGAGCAGCGTCATCAGCAGGCTGGCGTCGAAGATACTGCGCGGGCTGACGGCGGCCAGACAAATTGAGGCAAATCCGATCACGTTGAGCGGGCTGCGGTTGCGGTAGAGCAGGCGGCCCAGCAGGTAGAGCGCGATCATCCAGAACGAACGCTGCACCGGCACGGCAAAGCCGGTGAACACCGCATAACCGAGCGTCGTCGCGAGCGTAATCGCGGTGGCTGTGACCTGCCCAAGGCGAAGCCGTCGCGCCAAAGCAAAGACACAGCCGGCGAGGATGGCCAGATGCAACCCCGAGACCACAATCAAGTGAAAGGAGCCGGTGCGTTCAAAGCCCGCGCGAAGGTTGCGCGTGAGGTAGGTGCGGTCGCCCGTGATGAGCGCGGTGAGCATTGCCGAGTCTTCCGGCGTGGCGCGAAGCAGCCGCGGCAGCTGTGCGGTAAGGGCCGGTAAACGCTGCAGCCGGTTGCTCGCTGAGTTGCGCGCCTGGTTGAGCAGGCAGGCCAGCGAGAACTTCCGCGGTCCATCGAGCCATGTGAGTTGGGGCTTTGCACCTTCACGCGGAATCGCCGAGACCGTCGCTGAAGCCGTAACCTGCTGCGATTCGAGATAGGCCGCCCGGCTCCAGACGCCGGGATCGTGAAAGACATCGGGCGGCTCAAGGCGCACCACCGCGCGCAGCCGCTGCCCGCAACGGATCGTTCCTGGAGGCCGGGATGGCCACAGCACCGAGAGCCGAATCCTCGCCGTGCCAGTCTGCGCAACCGGCAGCATGACGTCAGAGTTTTCGCCGATCCATTCCGCCGACTTCAACTGGAGATCGACGCGTTGCATCTGCTCTCCCGGAGCCTCAGCTGCGGCCTTGAAGTCCCTGTCCTCAAGGGGCAAATCCGTCGTGGAAAGGCCCGCCGGGGAAGAACCCACCGGGTAGCGATTGCGCACCGGACCCGCATCGACGACGGTGCCTTCGACCGTACGCAATAGACCGTCCGAAAGCTGCAGGATCGTAGGATCGGCAGCCGGCGCGGGCTCTGTCTCGGCCGACCATGCGCCGAGCGTTACCCAGATCGCCGCAATCGGCAGCCATGTCAGCCGCGGCGTCTTCCGAATAGCAGCTACGGCTACGACAGCCAGGGGCAGCAGACCGGCAAGCAAATAGCCGGGCCTCAGGTACTGATAACGCGCGATCACGATTCCGGCGAAGAAGAGCAGGGCCGAATAGAAAAGCGGGATCAGAGCGGCGGATGCGGATGACTCGGGCTTTCGCGCCCGGCGGATTCGTGGAAGCGCCGGGCTGGCCGCAGGCACTGGCAGCGGGGCGAGCGCTATCGGGACGGATTGTGAGATCTCTGCCACAGCTCGACTCCGAAGCCGGTCGCTACGCGCGCGACCATGCTCTTGAAGGCTGCCGGAGATCTGAGGAAGAGGTGTTGCGGGGGCCTGTGTTCCTGCCCGCTTCCAATGGAGATCGTTGGAAGGGTTGAAGAAAAATCAGGCCAGAAAACTCGAACTTGAAAGCTCGGACCTACTGTATCAGCGGCGGCGCAGATGCACCACGGTTTCGAGATGGAAGGTCTGCGGAAACATATCGGCGAGCGTGATCTTCTCGATGCTGTATCGCTCCTCGGTGAGGGCGTGCAGGTCGCGCGCCAGTGTCGCGGGGTCGCATGAGACGTAGACCATCTGTGGCGCGTGGATGGCGTTGAGCAGGCTGGTGGTTTCTTCGCCAAGGCCTGCGCGCGGCGGGTCGAGGACGATGAGGTCGGGTCGCGCCTCGCGCTGCTGCCGGTTGTGGCAGAGGAAATCGAACGTGGTGCTGGCGACGGCGCGGCCGCTTGTTCCGGCGAGATTCTGTTCGAGAGCAGCGAACGATGCGGGCGCGGATTCGACGGCCACTACTTCTTCGAAACCAGCGGCAAGTTGACGCGCAAAGAGGCCAACGCCGGCAAAGAGATCCCAGGCGAGCTTTCCGGTGTGGCCGGCGGTGACAAGCGATACGAAGCTGTCGATGAGCCGGCGATTGACCTGGAAGAACGCTCCGTGATCGACGCGATAAGGATAGCTCGCGGCGAGATAAGTCATTGAGGTTTGACCACATCCTGCGAGGACCTGTGGATTGAAAGAGCCATCGGCGAGCTGCAGGCGCAACCCCGTAGCTTGCGGCATTAGGGCTCGAAATAACTCGTTGAGCCAGGGCTGTGCGTCTTTAGCCTTCTCGCTGAACAACGTGACCAGCAGCTGACCTTCATCGTGATTGGTGAACAGCTCGATCTCTGAGATTGGAGTTGGCCTCGGATCGTTCGCGAGAAAGCCTGAAATCTGCTGTGCCGTTTGTATCAGGATTGGCGCAGCAATGGGGCATTCATCAATCGCTACGAGATCGTGCGAGCGGCGGGCGCGATAACCGAAGCTTCCATCGGGAAGCAATGCAAGGCGTATGCGGTTGCGATAAGCCCAGGGCTCGGCTGCGAGCACTGCGGTTTCAGCCGGTATTTGTACCTTGGCGCGTGTCAGTGTGTCGCGAAGGATTTGCTGCTTCAGTTCTAACTGCGTTGCGTAGCCGGTGTGCTGATAGCTGCAGCCTCCGCAGGCGCCGAAGTACGGGCAGAGCGGAGTGACGCGGTTGGGCGAGACGGTGAGAATCTCTTCAGCTTCGGCCTTCGCGTAGCCGCGTTTCTCTTCGACGATACGGGCGGTGACAGTCTCGCCGGGCAGTGTGAGCGGGACGAAGATGGTTTTGCCTGATTTACTTTCACCCGACTTGACTTCGCTAGCTGCGGCTCGGGCGAGGCAATCGCCGCCGTAGACAGGCTTTTCGAGTGTGAGCTTCATGCCTGCCTCACGTATCTGTCTCACGAATCTTGCCTCATATAAAACAGGCTGAAGCGTGGAAGCTGGTAGTGCTCCAACAGGCGCTTGTGCACGAACTGCTGCTCGATCTGGCGCAGCTGCACTGCACCCATGCGGCTGCGGTAGGCGGCGAGGTCGCGGGCAGCTTCAGTCTTGAAGCGCAGCAGGATCGCATCCGGCGCATGCAGGGTCAGCGTGGCGAAGAGTTTTGCCTCAAGCATGGCCAGTTCGCGCTCTAGATCTTCGAGAGGAATCGCGGAAGCGCCCAAAGCGACTGGCAGCTTTTCGGCCATTGCGCGAAGATGCACCGCCAGCGCAGCCAGCGACGTTGCCCAATGTTCATGCAGCGATGCATGCGCGATGGCGGCAGCATCGAGCGCCTGAGCTGCGGTTTCGAAATGGGCAGCGATACGCTGGGCTTCGAAACCTGCTTCTGCCTCAGTCGGCCGCGCTGTCATTCCGGTGGACGCTTCTTTTTGCTGCTCGGCGGCTTCCATCACTGCCTGCGCACACCACGCCAATCCGTTGACGCGGCGCTGGCGGCCTTTGTGCTGGCGGGCTTCGTATTTGTCGAAGGCTTCATCGATGCCGCGCAGCGCCGCTTCAAGCGGAATACCCGCTTCGCGCCAGGTCTCGATCAACGCCCAGTCGAGCGTGGAGAGCAGCAGCAGCGAGCCGCGGCGGCGCTGGAAGTGCTCTTCGATTTCGGTGAAGTAATTGAAGTAATTTTGCACGGCGGCTCTCGGTCGACGACTCAGCGGCTCTGCTTGCGCGGGCGCACGGGTTTGCCTGCCGCTGCGCCGCCCGGAGCCTTGGGAGCAACATGATTGCGCTCGAAGACCAGCCGCAGGCCGTCGAGAGTGAGCATGTCGTCGATGACGGAGATGAACCGCGAATCCTCGGCGATGAGGCGGGCAAGGCCGCCGGTGGCGAGAATCTTCGGTGCGCTATCGGAGCCAACTCGGGCGTCGCTCTGCATCTCGGCGATCATGCGCTCGAGAATGCCGTCGACCAGGCCGATGTAGCCGTAGTAGAGGCCGCTCTGGATGTGGGTCACAGTGGTAGTGCCGATGACTTTGGGCGGGCGCTTGATGTCCACACGCCCCAGTCGTGCAGCGCGGCTGAAAAGCGCATCGGCGCTGATGCCCAGGCCGGGCGAGATGATGCCGCCGAGGTATTCGCCTTTAGCAGAGACAACATCGAAGGTGGTCGCGGTGCCGAAGTCCACAATGATGGCCGGACCGCCGTATTTT
>DATAZR010000017.1:0-13950 GCA_036271955.1 Acidobacteriaceae bacterium | reverse complement strand
GCCGTTGGCGTCGCGGGTGATCATGGCTCCGACAACGTTGCAGATGGCTACGGTCTTGGAGCCGAGAGCGATCATCTCGCGCTGGGCGGCGAGGGTGTCAGCGGTTTCGCCGGATTGGGTGATGAGCAGGCCGAGCGCGTTAGGGTCGGCGATGGGATTGCGATAACGGTATTCGCTGGCGTAGTCGACCTCGACGGGCAGGCGGGCGAGGCGCTCGATCATGTACTTGCCGGCGGTGGCGGCGTGCCAGCTGGTGCCGCAGGCAGCGATGTTGATGCTGGTGGCTTGCGCCAGATCTTCAGGTTTGAGGCCCATTTCGGCGAGGAAGACCTGGCCGGAATCGAGCGAGACACGGCCCAGGGTGGTGTCGCGGATGGCGCGGGGCTGCTCCCAGATTTCCTTGAGCATGAAGTGCTTGTAGCCGCCCTTTTCCGCCTGGATCGGGTCCCAGGTGATGTGCCGGACAGTCGGGTGAGTCGCGTTGCCTTCAAAGTCAGTAAATGTAACGCCGCCTAGCGTTAGGATGGCCATCTCGCCGTCGTTGAGGAAGACGATTTCGCGGGTGTGGTGCAGGATGCCGGGGACATCGGAGGCGACGAAATACTCGCCTTCACCTAAGCCAATGACAGCCGGAGGCCCGGAGCGCGCGGCTACGATCTTGTCGGGCTCCTGTGAAGAAAGGACGCCAAGGGCGAAGGCTCCGGTGAGGCGCTTTACGGCTAGACGCACGGCAGCTTCGAGCGGGATGGCTGAAACCCATGTCTCAGAATCGAGACCGTTCGATTGGAGACCTGGGGCACCCGCGCTCTCTTTCTGAAACTGGGCCTCTTTCTGTACTTGCTCGATGAGGTGGGCGATGATTTCGGTGTCGGTTTCGGTGACGAAGACGTGGCCCTGCGAAATGAGCTCGCGCTTTAGTTCAAGATAATTTTCGACAATACCGTTATGGACAACGACGATGCGGCCGGTGCAGTCGCGATGGGGATGGGCGTTCTCTTCGGTAGGGCGGCCGTGGGTGGCCCAGCGGGTATGGCCGATGCCGTAGGTGCCATGCAGCGGATGGTCGCGCACCACCTGCTCGATGTTGCGCAGCTTGCCGGGAGCGCGGCGGATTTGCAGCTTCTCTTCGCCCTCACATCCGACAGCAATACCGGCGGAGTCATAGCCGCGATATTCGAGACGCCGCAGGCCTTCAAGGATGACCGGGACTACTTCCTTCTTACCGACATAACCGACGATTCCGCACATGGGTAGATTGTAGTTGTAGCCGCTTCACTCGACCTGAATTCCAGCGGAAGACTTACGCAGGCGGCAACTGGCCGGGTTTGGGGCGGATGTGATTTACCTTCATGAACTGGGCTGCGTAGTCGGCGCGTTTGAAGGAGAAGGTCAGGGTTTCGTTGGTATAGGCGGAGATCTGGACGGTCTTGTCTCGATACTGGGTCACCAGATACCCCGGGATGCACAGAATCACGGCAACGATAGTTACTATCCATTCACTGATTCTTCCCGAGCCGAGGTTGAGCTTAATGTCGATTGCGAATGCGCCGAGAATACCCAAGCCAATAAGCACAGCGCCAAACCCGATGATCCTTACCTGCCAAGTGGCGCACCGCTTACAAAAGGGGATTTCCGGCAGGATAAATTCTTCATCCTTTGGAGGGTCCTTCACTTTGCTTGTGTCGAATCCTATCTTGCGCGAGGTGAGTATACCTCCGCCATAGCAGCGCGCGCAGCGGGTCGGATACTGATGAGCATTCTTGGGAACTGTCACTTCGATTCGGCTTGCCACTGCGTCATCCTTTCGATCACCGGCTGGCATGGACAGAGCTTAGGCGTTCAAAACTCTTGTTACGCGATGGTATGATACGCGCTGACAGGAGAAGGATATGCCGAAAACTCCCTCGAGTTATCCTGACTACGCAGCGCGGTGCGACCCAAGATTACCAGCGAAGGCTTTGAAATATCGTCTGGACTATCCACCGCCGCTTACTACAACCAGGTTTCTGAATGGCTTTAATGTCACCGCCTGGTTATACGAAGATAAAGCCGGAATGCAGGATATTCGCGTTGAGCTAAACACGACGATCGAAGAGCTGCAGCAAAAATTTGGCGCGGCGAACACTCCTGATGCTGAGGTTGGATTTCACTCTGAGATGATCGCGGCGCAGTGGTTTCGCAGAAAGTCGCAGTTTAGAATTCTTCAGATATTTTCAGAGCGAATTCCCTGCCCGATGATGTGCGCCCCAATGTTGCGAACTTACTATCCCGGAGTTCCCTGGTATTACTACTACGATCGGCGATCGTGGAAAGGATCGAACGGAAAGAGATTACGGCAGCCTGCTGACATATTAAAAAGCGTTTACGAGTTGTAGCGGCTTGCCAATGAACCCTGTATCCATCAGTCGTCGGAACGGCGGAAGAGAGCGCCGAACTGAGCAGCGGGGGCCATGAGGAAGATGGCAATGGCCTGGCTCCAATGCGTGTCCGCTGGGGTGGAATACCAGGACCAGAGGCCCACCACGCCGATGTTCAAAGCGATGGCCGCACCGATGCCAAGAGCGAATTTGCGGCAAAAGGAAGCTCCGACGACCGCCGCAACGATGGAGAAAAGGATGCCGTAGATTGCCGTGGCCCACATGATGCCCGTCGAGGCCGGCTGGTGCGGAGAGATTTTTCCGAGGATGAACCAGGCAATCGATGAAACGCAGGAGATCAGGTAGCCCACAAACCATCCGGCAACGCAGAGGCCAAACGTTTTAACGATCGAGCCGGGAGCCTGAGCTGGCTTGAGCTCGTCGAGATGTGCGTGCGTTCTTCGCCGGTTGCCGCCGGACAGGGGTTGGGGCATGAAAATCAGTCCTCAATGCGGTATGTGTATTCCTCGATCACCGGGTTGGTCAAGACTTCTTTGGCCACCCGCTCGACCTCGCTTTTGGCGGCTTCGGCGGTGAGCCCGCTGGCCAGATCGAGCACGAAATACTTGCCCTGGCGGACGCTCTCGACACCGTCGAAACGGTTCTTGCGCAGCGCGTTCTGGATCGTCTGTCCCTGGGGATCGAGAACCGAAGTCTTCAGCGTGACATAGACATGTGCCTTCATTTGCTTAATTATAGTAGTTCCGGTGATAGCCGGAACCCGCGGACGAGCTCCGGCCCCATCTGCTGCGCCACCCCGCCGGCCCGACCCCAACCCTCTATCGAGGAGAAGTGAGAAAGCAATGGTTAACTACCTGGAGCTGCCGATCGGCGACCGTTCCCCTGAGAGATTTCGTGCGGTCATCGAGATTCCCAAAGGCGGGACCAATAAATTTGAATACGACAAAGAGCTGCATGTCTTCAAGCTGGATCGCAACTTGTACTCCCCCGTGCATTATCCGGGCGATTATGGCTTCATCCCCTCTACGCTAAGCGATGACGGCGATCCGCTGGATGTGCTGGTGATGGTGCCCGGGCCGAGCTTTCCCGGCTGCGTGCAGGAAGTGCGCCCCATCGGGCTGCTGGAGATGCTGGACCAGGGCGTACTCGACGAAAAGGTGCTTGCAGTGGGGCACAACAATCCGCGCTTCAGCAATGTGTGGAACTACACGGATATCTATCCGCACCTGTTGAAGGAGATTACCCACTTCTTCTCGATCTACAAGGATCTGGAAGGCAAGCGCGTGGAGATCAAGGGCTGGCACGACGCGTCCTATGCCCGGGATCATGTCGTGCGCGCAACCAAGCAGTTCGATGACAACAAGCTCAAGCAGACGACGCAGGCTTAAGGCAATGCTGGGAACACGTCTTGCTGCTTTATTGGTCGCGACCGTTGCTGCCGCGACCTTGCCAGGCGTGGCGCAGAATTCGCTGCCCCATGCGGCTGCGATTCGTTCTTACTATGAAGCCGGGCTGCGCAAAAATGGGATCGTCGGCAGCAGCCTGGCTTTGATTCGCGATGGGCATGTGGTGCTGCGCGATAACTATGGGCTCCAAGGCAAGTCTCCCGATGTGCCTGTGGACGATGATACGACCTATCACTGGGCATCCTGCACCAAGACGCTGACCGGCATTGCGATCCTGCAGCTGCGGGATCGCGGACTGCTCTCGCTGGACGATCCGCTGATCAAGTACATACCTGAGCTGGCGACGGTACACGATCCCTTTGGGCCTGTCTCGCAGATCACGATTCGCCATGTGATGTCGCACTCGGGCGGCTTTCGCGGGGCAACGTGGCCCTGGCACGATGACGACAAGGCCTGGCAGCCCTTTGAGCCTACGCAGTGGTCGCAGATCGCGGCGATGCTTCCCTATACAGAAATAGCTTTTTCGCCCGGATCACGCTTCAGCTATTCGAACCTCGGCGTGGTTTTTCTGGGCGAGATCATTGAACGGCTGTCAGGCGATCCGTACCAGGTTTATATGGAGAAGAATGTGCTGCGGCCGCTGGGTATGAGCCATTCCTACTTTGATCGCAGCCCGTATTTTCTGCTGAAGTATCGCTCGCATAGCTGGGACTTGAAGGGCGGCAAACTCAGCGAAGATCCTTTCGACTTCAACACTGGCATCACGCGCTCGAATGGCGGGTTGAATGCGCCGATCGGCGACATGCTGAAGTATCTCGGCTTCCTGCTTGGAGACCCGGCGAAAGATGCCGAGTACAGTGTGATCCTGAAGCGGTCATCGCTGGAAGAAATGTGGAAGCCGCTGCTGCCCATCATCGCCCAGGATGAGGAGTCCCGCCTTGGGCCGAACGCGCAGGTGGCCACCAGCTTTTTTATCCTCACCGATGGCGATTTGAAGCTGATCGGGCATACCGGGACGCAGAACGGATTCAAGAGCCGCTTCTTTATCGATCCAAAATCGCACAGCGGTTTCATCGTGGTCTACAACACCGACGCCCAGGATGAGACCGGAAGCGATGCCCAGAATACGAGCCGCTTCGATGCTGAACTGGCGCGTTATCTCGACGATCACTTCTTCCGCGAGAAGTAACGCAGCGGCATGATGAGCCGACTACCTGGTTGACTCAATCCGCTGCAGTCGGCGCGAGCCTGCTCCGGCTAGGCTTGCGCGCGGTGAGCCAGTAAAGAATGGGGCCTACCAGCGCTACCAGGAAGGCAAAGAGGATAGCCGAGAATCCAGGGATAACGTGTTCGTCGCGCGAGGCGTAGAGCGCATAGCCGATGAGCACCGCCGGGCCGACTCCTAGCGCACATGCGACGGCCAGATTGCCCGCCTTGAAAGGCCTTGGAAGATTGGGTTCGCGGATGCGAAGCACCACCAGGGCGACGAACTCGAGGATCAGGCTGGCTCCGTAGAGAATCAAATCGATGGAGATGAGCCGCTCAAAGGGTAGAGTAAGCGCCAGTGCCCAGGCGACTCCGCACAACAGCACGGAGACCCAGGGCACACCGCGGCTATTCTGCCGGGCGACGACGCGCGGCAGCATGCCGTCTTCGGCCATAGCCATCGGCAGACGCGTGTAGCTCATCACCAGCGCGTTGAACATGCCGAAGCCGCTGATCATGCCTCCGGCCACGATGGTGAGGCCAAGCAGCGGGCCGCCAACGCTGGTAACCGCATCCACCCAGGCGCCAGTGGCGAAATTATCCGACGAGAGGCCCACAAAGCCCATCGCTACCAGCGGCAGAATGTAGGTGAAGGCGACCAGCAGCGCCGAGCCAATCATCGCGCGCGGATAGTTGCGCTGCGGATTCTCGACCTCGTTGGCGACGGTCGAGGCGTTGTCCCAGCCCATGTAGTTCCACATGGCGACCAGCACGGCCGTGGAGAGCGCGGATTCCGAAGCAGTGTGGTGCCATTGCACCGCCGGATGCGCGGTCCATCCCCGCCAGAACGCGAGCACCACAAAGACGGCAAAAGGCGAGAGCAGCAGCACGAACAAGCCAACCGAGCCGTCGCCGACAGAGGGCGCTCCGCGGAGGTTCCACGCGCAGCAGACCACGACCACAGCGAGCGACCAGGCCCAGCCATGCCATCCGGCGATCCAGCCGGCGTTGAACTTGCCCAGGTAGGTCACAAAGAAGGCTGGATAGATGGCCATGTCGAAGACGCTTGCCGAGAGCGACAGCCATCCCTCCTGGTATCCCCAGAAGGAGCCGAGCGCGCGCCGCACCCAGATATAGAAGCCGCCATCGGCAGGAATGGCGCTTGCCAGCTCGCCGATCATCAGCGTGGTGGGCAGGCTCCAGATAAAAGGCAGCACCAGCAGGATGACTATGGCGGTGGTGTAGCCCGCGCCGCCCAGGATGTCCTCGATCGCGTAGGGGCCGCCCGAGACCATGAAATAAGTCGCCGCGATCAGCGGGAGGATGCGGAGCTTCCGCTGGCCGGATTGGATCGCCAAACGCATGAGTGTGAATGTAACAACGAATGCCCCCCACCCCAAGCGAAAAGTGCGCTAGGACGGGGGGAAAGTTTGGCTCCAGGAAAACCCGGTTGTCCTCAGTCACTGGAATGGCCATCCAGGCTCGGAAAACCTGCTACCTGCCGGAAATTGTCGAGTAATCCGCAGGTTCGATGAAGGCGCGCGGCAGGCGAAGGCAGGCTTCGGGTATAATCCGAAAAAGCCGGAGAGATGGCCGAGTGGCTGAAGGCGGCGGTTTGCTAAACCGTTATAGGGTCAAAAGCTCTATCGGGGGTTCGAATCCCCCTCTCTCCGCCAGCGACCCGTTTTAAATCCTCAAAAATTCATGGAGCATCCAGGCTGAGTGCAGTCGCACTTGCCGGATTGTTTCTTTTCGAACTCGTAGAGTGGGGAGGTATCTCTTCGCATGGTGGGATTGGCTTATTCGTCTGGCTTGAATTGGGTTACTGGCGGCCTTGTAACATGGATGCAGGCAAATGGGATCGATTGCCGTGTTCGAGCAGGTTGAATGAGGTTATTTCATGAGCGCCACCGTTGTTGAGTCGCCCGTTGTTGCGCCGGGAACGAATCCGGCTGCTGTGCCTCTGGCTTTCTTTTACGAGCATCCGCAGTGGTTTAATCCCATCTTTGCCGAGCTGGACCGGCGTGGGGTGGCCTACGAAAAGATTCATGCTCCCGAGCATTTTTATGCGGCTGGGGAGACTGCTCCGGGCTTTCGCGTGCTCTTTAACCGCATGAGCCCTTCGGCGGACAGGCGCGAGCATGGATCAGCGATCTTTCATACGCTGGCATGGCTTGGCCAGCTTGAACTGCAGGGCGTTCGTGTACTCAATGGGACTACGGCTTTCCGGTATGAGGTTTCAAAGGCTTTGCAGCTGTCGCTGCTGGCGTCGCTGGGCATTCCCTATCCAAGATCGCGCGTGATCCACGACCCTCGCCATGCTGTTGCAGCAGCCGAAGACCTGCGCTACCCCGTAGTCGTCAAGCCTAATGTCGGCGGCAGCGGGGCGGGCATCGTTCGCTTCGATACGCCGCAGGCGCTGCAGGCGGCCATCGATGCGGGCACGCTGCAGTTGGGTTTTGACCACATCGGCCTGGTGCAGGAATTCATTCCGGCACGCGGCGGACATATCACGCGGGTCGAGACTCTCGGCGGCAAGTATCTTTATGCCATCAATGTTCATCTCACCGGAGAAACCTTTGACCTTTGCCCCGCCGATATTTGCCAGACATCGCGCGGCGAGGCGCTCGCCAACGCCTGCGTGATCGAGGGCGCCAAGGCCGGCCTGAAGGTCGAAGGCTACACGCCTCCCGCTGAAGTCATCGACGCCATCGAGCGCATCGTCCAGGCGGCAAAGATCGATGTGGGCGGAATTGAATATGTGATCGACGACCGCGATGGACAGATCTACTACTACGACGTAAACGCGCTCTCGAACTTCGTTGCCGACGCGCCTCGGGTGATCGGATTTAACCCTTTCGTGAATCTCGCCGACTACCTCGAAGCGGAGGTTGCGCGTGCCAAGAGGTAAGCTTCGCTACGGCTACTGGATGCCGGTCTTTGGCGGCTGGCTGCGCAATGTGGAAGACGAACAGATGCAGGCCAGCTGGGATTACGTAAAGCGGCTGGCGCAGCGCAGCGAGGAGATCGGATTCGATCTTTCGCTGATTGCCGAGTTGAACCTCAACGACATCAAGGGCGTTGGCGCGCCCAGCCTCGATGCGTGGTCGACCTCGGCAGCGCTGGCGGCCGTAACCGAGCGGCTGGAACTGATGATCGCGGTGCGGCCTACATTTCACGCGCCTGCTCTGCTAGCCAAGCAGGCTGCGAACATCGACCACATCAGCCAGGGCAGGCTCTCGCTCAACGTCGTCTCTTCGTGGTGGGAGCAGGAAGCCCGCATGTACGGCGTTCACTTTGAAAAGCATGACGACCGCTACGCGCGCACTTCAGAGTGGCTCGATGTTCTGAACGGAGCGTGGTCGCAGCCGAGCTTCAGCTATGCCGGCAAATATTACTCGGTCGAAAATACCGTGCTGGAGCCCAAGCCGGTGCGCAAGCCGCGCCCAACCCTGTATGCGGGTGGCGAATCGGAGGCGGCAAAGAATCTCATCGCGCTTAAATGCGACGCTTACGTAATGCATGGCGACTCGCCGGAATATGTGGGCGCGAAGATTGCCGATATGCGCGAGCGGCGCGAGCGATTTGGGTTGCCACCGATGCAGTTTGGCGTCGCCGGATACGCCATCGTGCGCGAGAGCGAGGCCGAGGCGCAGCGCGAGGTGGAGCGAATCACCGACGTAAAGCAGAATGCCTCAGGCTTTGCGAACTATCAGCAGTGGCTGAGCGGCACACAGCTCGAGCAGCGCATGTCGATCCAGGAATACTCGGTCTCAAACCGCGGCCTGCGCTCGGGACTGGTGGGTACGCCGGCACAAGTTCAGGATCAGCTGGGCCGATTCGAGGCCGTCGGCGTCAACCTGGTGCTGCTGCAGTTCAGCCCCCAGTACGAAGAGATGGAGCGCTTTGGCGAGACGGTCATTTCGGCGCTTGTCTCGGGCTGAGTGCCACTGAGCCGAATATCGCAAGCACTGCTTGATGGGTCGGCTGCTTACAGAATCCGCCATTCTGAGTTCGCCCTGGCAGCCGCCGCAAGTTGCAAGTTCCTCATTCCGCTACAGAACAGACGTTGTTACCGATTGCCCACGCGGGCAAACCAAGGTGTGAGGCAGCATCCCACCAATCGCCGCCGCTTTACTCCGAGGAGGAATTTTCATCCGCCGGCTTTAGCTTGATTCTGTTAACACCTGTTCCAGACCATCTTGAACGAGCGCAGCCACCCGGCGCGCCTTTCCGGAACAGCAGAATGCGAGAAGCGGCAGTGAAGAATATCAAACGGAAACTGTCGCGGTTCTGGAAGAATCTTTTTGATTCGAAGAATCAGTCGCTCATCGAGTTCATTCTGCTGCTGGCCCTGGTGGTCTGCGCTACCGGCATGGGCGGCTGGATGATGGTCTCCAAGGTGGACGCGACCTTCCGGACGATCGGCACTCGATTCGGCGCTTACATGCGATAGCTGAGTCGTCCCATGAAGCAGGGCAATACGGCCTAGAACCTGCCCATGCGCACGCGCACCGCTTCGGGCTTCTGGTGAAAGCTGAGGCCGCGGTCGGTTTCGTCACCATTCCAGAGACGCAGAGGCTTCCATACGCCATCCTGGTAAGAGCCCTGCTCGGCGGAGACGATCTCCGAGCGCATCCAGGCCATCTTGCCCGGCAGGTGGAAGGTAACGCTGGCGTCGATGCCGGTGACCAAGAACTCATCCGGCCCTAGCTGCGCAATTACGGCGGACCCATGCGCGTCCTTTGTGCCGGGAGCGCGGCGTCCGTCGGACTGGGGAAAGCCGAAAGCGACTGTCGCCTGCCAGGCGCCGAAATCTACTTCCTGTGTCGCTTCGCCGGGCTCTTCTACACAAGTCTTGAGCTTGCCGTCGAACTCCAGTTGCGCAATCTCACGGCTCATGGGGCCGATCAACGCGAAGTTGTTGGAGTGGGCCTTCCACGGCTCATCGCCGAGAATGTTCCAGCCGGACTCATCGACTCCAAAGGGCGAGAAGCCGATGGCTCCGCTGCCCAGCGCGTAGAAGAAGAATTTGCCGAAGCTGTCGCCGCGCCCGGTTTCGGGTATCCAGAGCGCGTTGTCGGGGCGATTGTAGGTGGCAAGGACTTCGCGATAAAACGGCGAGTCATCGGTGTAAATATCGGGACCGATCAGGTCGATCGAAGACGCTAGCGCACGCCACATGCCGACGAACTTCTGCACCGCGCCGCCGCTGGGGTATTGAATACCCGGAATCGCGATCTGGCGCTGCGGAAGCTCGGCAGCGGGATAACTGATCCAAACGTTGATGTAATACGGAATCGCAAATTCTTTCTTGCCGGCGGCGGCGATTTCGTTGATGTATTTTGCCTGATGATAGGCCTGAAATGTTTCATCGGCTTCGGAGCCGAAGACCTGGCTCCAGGTGCCCGGCTGCTTATGGACCGCAGCCAGCAGATCGGCAGGGACAGGCCCTACGAAATCCTTGTTCGACTCAGCAGAATAATCGCGCACGCAACCGACGCAGCCAGACTCGTTCTCAACCTGGATCATGATCACGGTGTGCTCTTCGCTATCGACCTCTTTGAGATGCCGGGTGAGCGCGACGAAGGCGGCTTTATCGGCCTCAAGATTATTGCGCGAGTTGGCGGACATGACATCGACCGGTTGGCCATCGGCGCGAATCATGCGGGGGAACCGCTTGGTGTCGGCTTTAACCCATGCGGGCACATAGTGATTGTTGCCGTTCTTCCAGGTGCCGAACCAGAGCAGGATGAGATGCATGTGATGGGCCCGGGCACCCTGCAGCAGTGCGTCCACATTGGCGAAATCGAAGCTGCCTTCCTTCGGCTCCATCTGCTCCCAATAGACCGGGGTAGCGGCGGTGTTGGCGTGCAGCGCCGCCATCGACTGCCACACCTGGTCGAGCTCGCTAGGCCATGCGCTGGAGTTGTGGACCTGCCCGCCGAGGATGAGATAAGGATGCCCCTCGACCATGAGCGCGTAGCGGCCATCTTTCTGCACGAGCTTGGGAGCTTCGACGGCTTTAGCAGTGGGCAACAGCGTCAGTAGACCGAGGGCGAAGAGGCCGCAGCGGAGCAGAAGAGATTTGCGCATGGAAGAACTACCTCCAACAAAATGTAATCGTGTACATTGTTTTGCGCAACGACAATCTCGATTCGTCCGAGATTGCCGCTGGCTGCGGCTCATACTGCGAATTACTGCTTGGCGGACAACTGGCCGAGGAGTTCGGTTACCGCTTTCTCAAGCTGCGAGTCCCGATTTTCCAGCGTCTCGCCGGGCTGGCGCAGTACTTCCACATCGACGGGCCGAGGGTGGCCTTCCATGGTCTCGCCGCGTAGATCCTGAATGCGAATCTGGGGCGTGCGCAGGGCCGAGCCGTCGATCAGCTCTTCGCCGCCTGTATAGATGATCCAGCCCGCAGTGGGCGTTCCGACGACCTTGCCGAGATGCAGCGAGCGATAGCCCTCGGTGAAGTCTTCTGCATCGGATAGCGATGACTCATTGGTCAGTAGGATGGTGGGCAAGCCGAGCGCTCTCTGGCCCAGCTCCTGGCGCGCTGGTTCGGCTGTAAGGCCGCGCGGTGTCATCATCAGGTAATTCTTGCGGGTGAAGACATCGAGAGCGTAGCCGTTGACGTAGCCGCCATTGTTATTGCGGACGTCGACAACGACTCCCTTGCGGCCCTCGTTCTGTGCGTCGAGATCGATATACAGCTGCTTGAGCGACCTGTCGCCCATGTCGGCGATGTGGACGTAGCCAAGCTTGCCGCCGCTGAGCTTTTCCACCTGGGCGCGGTTGCTCTCGACCCAAGCGCGGTAGAGCAGACCGGCCTCGGTCGCTGAGTCCACCGGCTGCACGATGACATCGCGCTCTTTGCCGTCTTTGCCTGCGATGCGGAGCACCGTGCGGCGCCCGGTCTGGTCCTCAAGCAGGGCATCGAGATTGGCATGAGCATCGAGAGCGGAGCCATTCACGGCGAGCAGCCTTTCGCCGGACTTGATGCTGCCTTCAATGGCCGCAGGACCCAGCGGTACGACCTCGCGGACAATGAGGCCCTTGCCATCTTCGTACGCTTCGCGCTCAAAGCGAAGGCCCAGGCGGCCGGTCTTGACTACCCGCGAATCCGGTCCGCGAATGCCGGAGTGCGAAGCGTTAAGTTCGCCGATCATGAGGCTGATATCGCGGCGCATCTCGTCGGGAGTGCGGCTGCCGGCGATGTACGGCGCAAAGGTCTCGCGCTCCTGCCTCCAGTTACGGCCATGAAAATCGGAGTCATAGAAGCGCCGGTTGAGAATGCTCCATGCTTCGTCGAAGGCGATGTTCTTGTCTTGCTCAAAGCTTACGTCGAGCGTTGCGCTGGCCGAGATGGGCTTGACCTGGCCACTCTCCAATGTGAGCCTGCGCGGCTGGCCGTCCTCAAGATAGACCAACTCTTTCGAGTCCGGCGTAAAGAAGTATGAGCCCTTGCCGCCTGCGGTTGAGGTGAGCTGCTTAGGCACAGCGGGGTCTTTCGCGTTCTCTTCCAGAGAGTAGGAATAGAGGTTTTCGTGATTCGCGGAGCGAGCCAGGAAGACGAGCACCTTTCCATCGGGGCTGATGAGCGGGGCGTTTGTGCTGAGGCCTAGAGGCAGGAAGGTGAGGCGTTGACGAATGCCGTCGAAGGTGATCGGCATCGGCTCGGTTTTCTTAGCGTCCGCGGCAGACTTTTCCACTTTGGCCGAGTCTTTCTGCGGCTCGGGCTGTGGAGACTCCTTGGGATGCTGCTCGTCCTTCGCTGGCGACGCCGGTGGCTGGCCGGGTGTATGGAAGAGATCGCGCAGCTCGTCTTCGCGATACTTGGGCACATGCGGAGTCAGGTCTACACGCGCCATGTCAATGTTTTCGCTGCGCTGCGCGGTGTCGAAGAGGATGTACTTGCCATCGGGCGACCATGCAATGTTGGATGCGGCAAAGCCATTTGCCAGGAAAGTGATCCACTGCGGCTCGCCGCCAGCAGCAGCGGCAACCTTGAGGTTCGTAAAACCATCGATGCCCTCGGCCGCATAGGCGATCCACTGGCTGTTGGGCGACCACTCCATCTCCTCCCGCTGCAGCACGTCGTTCGAAAGCAGCTTATCGGTAAGGCCCTCGAGGGTCAGCAGGCGCAGCTCACGCTCATTGCGGATGTAGGCGATCTTCTTGCCGTCGGGCGAGTAGCGTGGCGCTTCATTCTCGTCTTTGCCGCTGGTGAGCTCGCGTTCTTTCTCGGTCTTAAAGTCGTATTCGTAGAGATTGTGATGGCCGTTGCGCTCGGAGACATAGAGAAGCCGCTCGGAATCGGGCGACCAGTGCAGATCGCCCTCGCGCTCTGGGGTGTGAGTAAGGCGCGCAGCTTCTCCGCCTTCCTTGACAGGCAATGCAAAGACTTCGCCATGCGCGGTGACGGCCATCTTCTTGCCATCGGGTGAGAGCGCCATCTCGTCGAATTTGCTTTCCTGCATGTGTCGGATGCCGGGCGAACTCGGGACACCCAACAACTTGATAGCCACCTGCGTAGCCTTGCCAGTGGCAACTGAAAATTTCCAGATGGTCAGGTTGCGCTCAAAAACGATCGACTTGCCGTCGTAGCTGATGGAGGGGAAAAGAACGCGGCCATGTTCGAAGCGGGTCAACTGCTTGGGTTGCTCAGAGTCCATGCTGAGGGACCAGAGATTTTCAGCGCCGCTCTTGTCGCTCATGAAGTAGAGCGTGTCGCCGTTGGCGGACCACATGGGCCATGCATGCTTTGCGTCGGCAGCTACCAGTACCTTCGCCTTCTCGCCATCGGCGATGGGCTTGAGCCATATCTCTGTCTCGTCAATGTGCGCATGCCCGTTGCGCCACCACTGGCTATAGCTGATGCCTTTGGCACAGAGCGCGACCGACTTGCCATCCGGCGAAGGCGCACTCTCGAATTCAGAGAGGTAGCGCTCGCGGCT
>DATAZR010000016.1:0-21209 GCA_036271955.1 Acidobacteriaceae bacterium | reverse complement strand
GCCTTGAGCTCATACGTCGAGCGGAAGAGATACTTCTTACTGCCGATGATGAAGATGCCTGTCGCTAAGATAATCAGGGTTCCGAGAATGAAAGCGCCGAGGCGTGCGGTTCGTGACATGCTGCTCCTAAAGATCTCGATGAATGAATTGCGAGACAAAGCGCTCGTCGCTCTTTTGTAAGTCATCGAAGCTGCCTTCGATGACGATCTTTCCCTTGTCCATCAGCGCAATACGCGTAGCAATGGTCTTGGCGCTGATCATGTCGTGCGTTACGACAATCGAAGCCAGCTGATGCTCTTTCTGAAGCTTCAAAACAAGCTCATCGATCTCTCCAGAGCTGATTGGATCGAGGCCGGCAGTAGGCTCATCGAGCAGCAACACAACGGGATCGAGCGCGAGAGCCCGGGCCAGTCCGACGCGCTTCTGCATGCCGCCTGATATGTCGGAAGGCATCTTGTCGTCGTGGCCTTCGAGACCGACCTCATGCAGCAGCTCAGTAACGCGATCTCTTCTCTGCGACTCCGACAAATCCTGGCGATGGTGCGTAAGCGGAAAGCCCACGTTCTCTGCCACTGTCAGCGAGTCGTAGAGCGCCGCATGCTGAAAGAGAAAACCCATCTGCTTTCGCGCTGCAGCAATATCCGCAGATGAGGCGGTAGCCATGTTTGTGCCCAGAATCAAGGCCGCGCCGCTATCCGGCGGTTGAAGTCCAACGATGATTCGCAGCAGAACACTCTTGCCTGTGCCGCTGCGGCCAAGTACGGCGACAGTCTCGCCTCGCTTTACTTGAAAGGAGACACCATCCAATACCCGCTGCTCGCCAAAGGACTTGGTCACATCCTCAATCACGATCGCCGGCTCATTCGTCTCTGCGATGTTTTTCTCTGCCTGTGTTGAGTCCTGAATTGCTTGCATAGCTCATTCCTCGAGTTGCGACTTAGGGGAAAAGCAGCAGGATGACTTTCACGAGAATGACATCCGCGAGAATCACAAATAGCGAAGAAAGCACCACAGAGGTGGTCGCGGAGCTTCCCACACCTTCCGCCCCTCCTTTGGCGCGCATCCCCTGAAAGCAGGCGACCGTGCCGATAATCATGCCGTAGACACAGGTCTTGAAGGTTGGTGGAAGAAAATCTTTGAAGCCCGCGCCCCTGAATCCAGTTTCAATAAAACGCTGGAGCGAAATCGGCTCCACAAGTGTCGAAGCGACCCAGCCCATCAGCACTCCGCAGAACGAAGCAGCAAGCGTCAGCAACGGAAGCGCGACGATGCAGGCGAGAATCCTGGTCGCTGCCAGCAGCTTGCGAGGGTCGACAGCGGATGCTTCAATAGCATCGATCTGCTCTGTCACCTTCATCGCCGCCAGCTCAGCGCCGATGCCGGCCCCGACGCGCCCGCTCACCACAAGCCCCGTAACAATCGGGCTCATCTCAGTAACAACCGAGAAAACAATAGCCGAGGGTAGTAAAGCTTTAGCGCCGAAACGCACCAGACTGTAGCGAGCTTCGAGCGCGAGAACCACTCCAATGGCGGAGCCTGCCAGAGCGACAAGAGGGATAGATTTTGCGCCGATCTCGTCCAGCTGTCTTACGAATTCCGCAACCTGAAAAGGTGGCGTGACCATCGCCCGCAGCACCTGCCACACGAAGATGCCCAACTCCCCGAACCACTCCAGCATTGCAACGATGGGATTGAAGCGAATCCGGATGGGTTCTGCAACCGCTGGCGTGGTAGACATTTCTACGTGCTCCCAAAGGCGTTGGCCGGTTCACAAGTGTTTCAAGCGTGCTTACAAAGATTGGAGTGCGGATGGTATCTCCAATATGTCAGCGTAGAGAACAACACAAGCGGCGTCTGGCCAATAACGCACACTCCATGCATGGGCAGCTGGTTTTCAGGCGTGACCATGCTCGCGAGAAAACAGCATGGCTGCATCAACGCAGCTTACCTCAACTTAATCGCAACTTATCAGTGGATCGACAATCTGGCCATGGGTTCAACTACAACAACTTACTGGGCCGCCTTGAATATCCACTCCCCCCACAGGCTGGGAATAAGTTCGGCCTCGCTGGGCACATCGGAAGTTATGCCCGTAGTCTTGTTGCTCCAGTAAACGCGCTGCACCGTCTGCTGGCCGTTGCCGCGCAGGATTCCTACATCCGCCTTGATTTTTTCGCCGGGCTCTGGCTTGAGTCCCAGCGTTGCGAGGGGAATGGAAAAGATGAAGCTGCCAGCCGCATCTCCGGTCATGGCCTTGAGCTCAACCTGGGAGCTGACATCATCGACTCTGTCGAGCGTGATGGTTCGCAGCGGAGAGGTGAACGGCACCGGATCATGCGCACCCGAGACAACGGCGCGATAGAGCGTTGCCTTCGTCGCACCGTTGACCTGATACACCAGCAACCGTATGTCTCCCGCCACCGGAGTCCCGCGCACAGGGTTGGCGTGTGGATCGGCGCCGATCATCAAGTCCAGTGCGCCTCCGGTCTTGAATGGCGCGTTGGCGTTAGTGCCTGAGTTGCTCAACAGGTTGGCATCCTGCGTACGGAATGCCGCCACCAGCCGATTGCCGGCCACCATGACAGCTGCCTCGGAAACATCGGGATGACGGGCCCATCCAACCTGCGTAATTCGGTTGTCGATGACCGCCCATTTCTGATTTTTCAGGGTGTTGAATAGCTGCGTAAGATCCGCTGTGCCTGCGCCAATTGATACATCGAGAGTTGGCGGCCCCTGCTGTTGCAGCCGCGAGAGCGCAGCCTGCCTTTGCTGAGCCTGCGCCTGATCCAGTTGTGCCTTGGTCACATCGAGCGCAGCGGCAGGCAGACGATGAATATTACTCAGGCCATCGACGCGCACGATGCTGGTTCGACCGCCATCGATCAGGTACACGTTGCCATCTGGCATCTGCGTTATTGAGGGGAAGAAATTTTCCTCATGCGCAGAGACATCGTTGAGCAGCATATTCCTTACGGGACGAGGCATGATCCATGGCTTGCCGGTGCGGTAGTCCTGGAACAGCTGAGTCACATAGAGCCCGTCCGCCGTGAAGACGTACATGGGGCCGAAGTTGCCATTGATCGCCCAGAGCGGTCCGGCATCTTCGCCCGCGGGGTGAATGAAATCGCCCAGAAGACGTGTGGCTCCGATCAGCTCGCCCGGATGATCGGGCACTGGAGCACTATGGCTCGGATGCAGCCCGGGCCACAGGCTCGGATAACTCCAGCGATGATTCTGCGCGTCGACTCCTCCCACTCCGTCTCGCGCAAAGGGAAGCGGCGCTGTAGTCGACACAATGGCAGACGGCGAATACAGCAGCTGCCCTCCGCCATCGCTGCTGCGCTGCTGCGCGCCATCGATGATCGCCTCGCCATGCTGCAGGTCATAGACCGGCACACCCTCCGGCGTCAGCCTTATAGGCACATAGCGCATCGCCTTCCCATCGACATAGGAATCGATCATGGCCAGATCGGACATCACCGTGATCGAGCCGGTCACGGCCTTGAGAAAAGTCACCTCCGACGGATCGACTTTGCCGTTGTTGTTCGTGTCCGACCATGTGAAGAGAAGCGAATCCTTGGGCTGCGGACTGGACGCATCTGTTCCGGCAGGCCATAGCGGACGAAAGGCGTCCGACTTCAACAGGTCCCACGCATTGGCTTTTCCCAGCGCCGCAACCGGGCGAATGATCCCTCCCGTATCGAGATAGAGCAGTGCCACGTCGGACCCGGTGGTTGTGTTGGCAAGAAAAGTATTGTCGAAGTATCGATGTCCGTGGCTGTGCAGGACCGACGCAGGAGTGCCATATCGCGGCAGTGGAATCTCGTCCTTGCTGGGGCGATAGAGTACAGCCGCGAGCGAATCCTTGCCCGCCTGCCAGTCCAGCTTGAACTCCATCCCATGGTAGTAATACTTCGTCTTGTCGGTAGGGTCGAGCGAACCTCCCCCTCCGTACTCCGCCGAGCCCTCAAAGCTCTTGACGAGCTTGCCATCGAGAGTCCACACGCTGACCCGCTTAGGTTGAAAATCATCTTCAGCGACCCAGAGATGATTGTTGCTGTCGATGGTCATGCCGCGTGGGCTGTTCATGTGCAAAGGATCGTAGGGCCCCGCCTTTGACGGTCCGGCATGGCCGATCGATTGCAGCAGTTTGCCGGCTGGTGAGAAGACCTTGACCTGATTGGAACTTCCCTTATCGCTGACGTAGATGTTGCCCGATATATCCAGCGTAATTCCCGACGGATCTTCCAACCCCGAAGCAACCAGAACCTCCGGCTGGCCCAGCTGCTGTGGACTGAGCAATGCCATCTGCGAAGGTATGGCATAGCGCAACAGGCGCCCGCTCGAGAGCGCCAGCAGCCTGCCTTGCGAATCGAAGGCCAGCCCCCGCGGACTGTCCAGAGAAGCCTGGCCAATAGTCTTCCCTGTGATCGCATTCACAAACAGCAATCGATTTTCTTTTGTGAGGCTGGCGACGGCGACGCCGTCATGCACAGCGATCCCACCCAACTGCTGCTTCCATACAACAAGCGCAGCCTCCTGGTTGGCTGGCCTCTCGCCGGTATCGAACGAATAGCTGAGAATCGGCTTGTCGCCCTTGGCGGTAAGCCCGAAGATACGCACAATCGCCGTGCCAAGAACATCGCCCTGCCCCTTGGGATTGCCCCAGATGGCTCCGGTATAGGCATACACTGCAGGATCGGCGTGCGCCCCGGTATCGCGCGCAAGAAACTCCGCAGCCGTCCAGTCGTTTCCAATCCACGCTCGGCCTCCCTGTTTCACCCCATCCAAATTCATCCACGCCAACCCGGCGCCGCCTTCCGCGTACCAGCAGCCGAGGTAAACGAGAGGTTTGCCGCCGGGAGCCTTATCCGCAGGAAGAAACAATGCGCTTGAGGCCGGCGTGTGGCTGGTGAGCCATCCCCCTGTCGTGTCCAGCGTCTCCCACGCCGGATAACCCGGATCGTAAAGCGAAAACTCATAGTGCAGATCGATGGCCTGATGGACAAGTCCGCGCACCTGGTAGTGCCCTGGTGCGACGAAATGCGTGGGAATGAGGTACTGGCCATGATCGGCCGCATCGCGGTCCCGGCCCAGGTCATCAGCGCCATCCCACCAGGCGGTGTTGGAGCCTGCTGGAAAGTAAGTATCCGAAACAAGGTTGCGTACGCGGTTTCCCTGCGCATCGTCGATCACCAGGGAGACAAAGCCCGCTGCAGGCAGTGTAAAGTGAACCGGTATCGGCGCGTTGGGCGTAGTTGAAGCAGCCGGCAGGATAGCCGCTTGCAGGTCTTTGCTATCCAGCGGCGAGAGAGCCATCAGCTCACCCAGCCACACACGCTTTCCATTGTCCGTTTTGCCTGCCAGGTGAACATGCCGCGACTCGTCCGTTGCCGCCGTCATGCGCAGGCGCACAGCGCGTGTCTGGATCGTCTTTCCGAAGTCCATCCAATCCACGCCCAGCAGCAGGGGATACTGGTTGCGCAGCGCATACGGCTGCCCCACCGCATGCCAATCCGTCTCCGGAGCATCATGGAGGGACACACTCTCCGGTCCAGTAAACACCTGCGCATCAGCGGCGTTGAAGCCGGCCCACAACGCGGCCAGTCCATTCAAGACAACTGCATGCGGCCAGGAAAGCACGACCCATTCCGGATTGGCCGCGCTCACTGGCTGCGCGAAATCCGGCCCGTTGTCCCATGTCCTGAATTCGCCGTATTTCTCGTCGACAAGCTGAGAAGCCGCGCCAGCATTCGAACTGGTCAGCACCGTAGCTTCGGGAGCGAGATTCGCGAACCGCCCCGAGAGGATGTAAAAGCTGCCCATCATGCCCACGTAATAGGAATCCGTCACCGCCGCGACATGGGTAAACCGCAACGCGCGCGTTTGCGTCCCGGGCGGCAATATCCAGACCGCATAGTTATCTAAATCGACCGGCGCAGTCGATACCTGGCGGTCAAGAACGTGCTGGGCTGGAATCCATTGGCTGTCATCCGCCATGTTGCCGGGATACGCAGCCCCTGCCCGCAGCACGCTCAGCTGGCCGCTGCCCCGGACCAGAACCGTTCCAACCGGAACAGGCGTGCGAAAGCCGATACGAAGGTGTCGCGGCCCGGTCTGAGTACAGGAGCCATATTTAAGGTAGGCCCCAGCCACCGGCATCGTACTCTGCGTCCAGACCCGCTGCCGTATCGCGTTGGGGTCGGCGATTGGAAGCACGTTTCCCGCGCACCACTCGGCCAGAGATGTATTGTCGATCGCAGCGTCCGTCAAAGGCGTAGCGAAAACCCCGTTGAATGGCTGAGGATGGTCGGCCGCTCGAGCGCGAAAGGCTCCGCAGGCCAGCACTGGCGTGACAATCATGATTGCCAGACGAAGTATGCGAGATCTCATCGTTTCCTCTGCCTCGGTCCGTAGAAAAGTGTGGGCACTTGGTTTGTTTGGATGCACCCAACAGCCGGCCGCGTTATCGCAGATGCCGCATAGCGATTGCCGCTTCCGCAGCCGCCCCAGGTCAAACACTTACTCCGGACTCAAACAAACCGGATTCATGCAAGCAGCGTGTGCGCATTGCCAAAGGTGCTTAAGTGCTCCATCCCAGCAGGTAACACGGCTGGTTGCGACCGTCTTAGCCCGGGCCGTACAATCTGTGGCACGGTAGGATTGCACAGATTCCGCTCTTTTCGAGCTAGGAAATCAAGGGAATCCGCAAAATTTGGCCTTCAGGAATCTGCCCGTAAGCCCGGCAATCGATGGCTGATCGGATGCAGCCGATGTTAGACCTCTGAGATATTCCGGGCAAGCCTGTTCGGACCAGAGCAAGTTCACAAGTGGTCGCAATGGAGAGAATTATGACAACGAAGTCACGTTATCCTGGCATTCGCATTACAGCCAACGGCAATCAACTCATTGCGTACCATACGGAAACCCGCATCGCCGACGCCGGCGTCTTCTATCCGATTACTCCCTCCACCGAGGGCGGCGAGCTCTTCCAGCAGGCCTATGCCGAAGGCAACCTGAACGTCTTTGGCCACAACACTATCGCCATTGAGACCGAAGGCGAGCACGCAGCCCAGGGCGGCGCAATCGCACACTCCGTCTGCGGCAAACGTGTGGTCAACTTCACCTCCGGCCAGGGCATCGTTTACGGCGTCGAACAGTATTACCACGCGCCTGGCAAGTGCTCCACCATGGTGCTAGAAGTCGGGGCCCGCGCCCTTACCAAGCATGCGCTGAACGTCCATTGCGGCCACGACGACATCTACGGCGCTCTCGACACCGGCTGGATCATGGTCATGGGCAAAGACTCGCAGCAGACCGCCGACCAGGCATTGATCCTACGCCGCGTGACGGAGCTGAGCCTTACCCCCGGCATGAACATCATGGACGGCTTTCTGACGTCGCACCTCGAACGCACCTTCTACAAGCACGAGTCGGACCTGATTCGCGAATACCTCGGCGCGCCCGAAGACATCATCGATACGCCGACCGAAGCCCAGCGCACGCTCTTCGGACCCAAGCGCCGCCGCGTTCCAGCCATGATTGATCTGGCCAATCCGCTGCTTCTCGGCCCGGTTCAGAATCAGGAACATTACATGCAGGGCATCGTGGCCCGGCGCAACAACTTCATTGAACCGATCCTGGAGATGCTCGAAGCCGCTTATAAAGATTTCGGCGAACTCACCGGCCGCACCTACGGCCTGCTCTCCGAGTACAAGTGCGACGACGCCGACACCGTCTTCGTCTCGCTCGGTTCGGCAGCCGAGAACATCGAAGCGGCAGTCGACTACCTACGCGAGACCCGCGGCTCAACCGTCGGCTCGATCCATGTCAACGTCATCCGTCCTTTCCCCGAAGCAGCCATCGTCAAGGCGCTCAAGGGCAAGAAGAACGTCATTATCCTCGAGCGCACCGATGAGGGCATGTCCGGTGACAACCCGCTCGGCCGCGATATCCGCACCGCGTTGAACAAAGCCGCGCAGGGCGCGATGCTCTATGCTGGCCAGCCTGAATACAACACTGTCCCGGCCATTCAAGCCTCGGAAATGCCCACGATCTTCTCCGGCACCTACGGCCTCGGCTCGCGCGACTTCCGCCCCGAGCACATCATCGCCTCCTTCGAATACGCCACCATGGGTACGGCCCGCAAAGACGGCAAGACCGCAGCCGACGGCGCATCCTTCATCGTGCTGGGCATCGATCATCCTTATCAGGTCAACTCCAACGAGACGCCCTCTCTTCTTCCCGATGGCGCAGTCGCTGTCCGCTTCCACTCCATCGGCGGCTGGGGAGCCATCACCACCGGCAAGAACCTCGGCGCTATCCTTGGCGACTTAAACGACACCCTCTTCGAGCGCGACGGCCTCGTCGATGAGCTCGGCAATCCGAAGGAGATCATCCACGTCAGCGCCAACCCCAAGTACGGTTCCGAGAAGAAGGGCGCACCGACCAGCTACTTCATGGTCGCGGCCAAGGATCGTATTCGCGTCAACTGCGATCTGCGCCATGTGAATGTGGTCCTCTGCTGCGATCCTAAGGCCTTCACACACACCAATCCGTTGGACGGCATGGCCCCCGGCGGCTCGCTCGTATGGGAGTCCGAAGAGACTGGCGAGCAGGCCTGGGAACGCCTCCCGCAGTGGGCCCGCAAGCAGATCGTCGACAACAAGATTCGCGTCTTCACCCTGCCCGGCTTCAAGATCGCCCGCAACGCCACCGACCGCGGCGATCTTCAGCTCCGCATGCAGGGCAATGCCTTCCTCGGCGCGTTCTTTGCCGTCTCGCCCCTGCTCGATGAGTTCAAGATCACGCAGGACAAGTATCGCGACGTCGTCTACAAGCAGTACGTCAAAAAATTCGGCAAACTCGGCGACGCCGTCATCCAGTCCAACATGGAAGTCATGACCAAGGGCTTCGAGATGGTCACCGAGATCAACATCGGCGAGCTCACCGCGCCCGACCGCTCCAGCCTGCGCGGCGCAGCCCTCCTGCCCATCCTAGAGGAGCAGCCTGTCGGCGCTGCCTCAAGCTGCAGCACTGGCTGCCGTTCGCATGCCTTGCCCGCAGGCCAGGCCGAGCGCGCCCCGATCAACCTGCTCCAGACCTTCGATCAGGAGTTCCGCTCCAACTACGGCTACGACCAGCCTGCAACTCCGCTGGCCGCGCTCGGCATGATTGCCGCCGCCACCGGCGACACTGCTTCGAAGTACGTCGCCCGCCGCGAAACGCCGCTCTACATCCCCGAGAACTGCACCCAGTGCATGGAGTGCATCGCGGCCTGCCCCGATACCGCGCTGCCCAACACCTCACAGGAGCTCGAAACCGTTCTGCGCACCGCGGTCATGCGCTACGTCACCGACTTCGGCGACCGCGCCGCCATGCTCTCGCGCCTGCCTGAGATCGAGTCCCGCAGCCGCGTGATGATGAACGAAGTCGTCGCCAAGAAGCTCGACACCCCGCTCCCAACGATCCTGAAAACCGTCACTGAGCAAATCGACGGCATCTCCGACAAGGCGAAGACCGAGTTCTCCAACATCATCGCCAAGGTTCCGCTGGCCTACACCAAGGTCAACGCTATCTTCGCCTCACCCGAGCGCAAGAAGGCTGGCTCCGGCGGCGTCTTCTCCATCTTCGTTTCCGATCTCTGCAAAGGCTGCGCAGCCTGCGTCACCGCCTGCGGCGATCACGATGCCCTGCGCATGGTCGCAGAAACCGAAGAGGTCAATGCCGAGCACGAAACCGGCACCGCCTTCCTCGATCTGCTCCCCGACACCTCGCAGAAGTTCCTCGGCCTCTTCAATGCCGCGAATCCCGCGGAATCGAAGACCGCAACACTGCGCAACCTGCTCATGGTCCGCTCAAACTACGACGCGCTCGTATCCGGCGACGGAGCCTGCGCAGGATGCGGCGAAAAGTCCGTGCTGCGCGCCATCGCCGCAGTCACCGAAGCCTACATGCGGCCCGTCTATCACGCCAAGAGCGATCGCTTCATGGCCAAAGCCGGCGAGCTTGAAAAGAACGGCGCTTCGCGGCTGGCTGCTCTCGCCGAGCGCAACCCCGAAGAGTACGCGCTGCTCAAGCAACTGACCGCGCATCTTGTTCTCAACCTGGGCGGCGAACAGGTCGAAGACACCAAATCCCGCATCGCTCAATACGAAGCGGCCAACGGCGCGATCACCGATCTTCAAATCATCGAGGCCCTTGCAGCCATCCTGCTCACCGAAGCCTTCAATCACAAGAGCCTCCAGCCCGTCGATGGACGCCTCGCCAACGGCATGTCCGTGATGGCCATGGCAGCCCACACCGGCTGCAACACCGTCTATGGTTCCACCGCGCCCAACAATCCGCATCCTTATCCGTGGATGAACTCGCTCTTCCAGGACGGTGTGACCGTGGGCTGGCTCATGGGCGAGAGCTTCATCGTGGATCACGCGCGCCGCTCGGTCATCCCCGAGCGCCTCACCGACGCCATCCTCACCCGCGATGAGAACGTGATGACGCCTCGCGAATACTACGAGCTCACGCACTTCACCGATGCCACGATGACCGATCAGGAGATCGTCGAGCTGCCCAAGGTCTGGGTAGTCGGCGGCGACGGAGGCATGGGCGACATCGGCTACCAGAACACCTCCAAAGTCATCCTGCAGAATCGGCCCAACATCAAGGTGCTGATGCTCGATACGCAGGTCTACTCCAACACCGGTGGTCAGAACTCCGACTCCACGCCAATGCTGGGCGGCAACGATATGAACGTCTTTGGTGCGGCCACACAGGGCAAGAACAACGAGAAGAAGACAGTCGCCGAGACCTTCCTCGCCGGTCACGGCTCACCCTTCGTCGCGCAGATCTCGATGGCCAACGCGCCCAAGATGTACCGCGCGATTCTCGATGGCCTCGAATATCGCGGCACGGCCTTCATCCAGTCCTTCACCACTTGCCAGCCCGAGCATGGCGTCGCCGACGACATGGCTCTGACCCAGGCCCAGCGCATCCGCGACTCGCGCGGCGTGCCCGAGTTCATCTTCAATCCCCGGCTCGGCGAAACCTACCAGGAAGCCATCGACGTCAAGGGCAACCCGATGCCGGACATGGACTGGTACTCCACCAAAGACAAGGTGACCGGCGAATTGAATCGCTACACCGTCGCCCACTGGTGCACCACCGAAGCCCGCTTCCGCAATCACTTGAAGAAGGTGAAGAAGGAAGCTCTGCCCAAGCTCATCAGCCTCGACAACATGCTGGTGCGCATCACGCAGCAGGACGCGGTCTACCGCCGTTACCTGCACCCCGAGCACCGCTCCTTCATCCCCGACTTCGGCGTCTACATCAAGATCGCCTCAGCCAAGGAAGGCGGAGAGCCAAGCTACATGGCGCTCTCGCGGCAACTGGTGCTCTTCTGTGTCGAACGCCGCAAGGCATGGCGCATGCTGCAATCCAAATCCGGCATCGTCAACAAGGAGTACGTAGCCCAGAAGGCCATCCTCGCCGACGTCGATGCAGGCAAGATTCCCGTCGACGAACTCCTGTCCCGTGGCGACGAGCTGCTGCAAGAGCGCCTCGGCAATCTCGTCCCGGCAAAAGCCTAACGGCAATTCACTCTCAGCCATAAAACGCGGGCCTCCGGGTCCGCGTTTTTGTTGAATCAACAAAACTTCCCTACACACGATCCGGACGTGTCCTGATCCACATCCCTCGCTCAATCGCACAAGACGAAACGCCATTCGCTAAACTAAAAGCTGCACGTACCTGAGCCGCATGCCAGCCGAAATCATTCTCCAGCAGACCCCTGCCGCCGCAATTGCCGCCGCCGCGCTCCTCGAAAGACGCGAGCAGCTTGCCGCAGTGCGTCTCACGCTTGCCGAGTGTGAATCCGAGCTGGTCCAACTCCGCGCCAAACTCAAACTTTTCGAAAGCCGCTACTTCCGTGAGGCCGGCATTCTCTACGCCGAACTCGACGACATCGAAGCGCGTATCGCCGAACGCGAAGTTGATCTCTACGACTCAGACTCCGCTCGCCGCCGCGCCGAGGAGAGCCGCCAGCGCGCCCAGGAAACCCACGATGCCGCATTCGGCCATACGCAGGAAGCCGAAGAGTTCGATCCGCCTCCCAGCCTCAAGACCCTCTTTCGCGACGTCGCCAGGCGCATCCATCCCGACTTCGCGCGCGATGCCGCCGAGGGCAAGCACTTTACTCTGCTGATGGCCCGCGCCAATCAAGCCTACCGCCGCGGCGATATTGAAACCCTGCAGCGGCTCCTCGACGATCACCGCGAGATCCATACCTCCATAGCCGGCGAAGACACCGCCGCCGAGCTTCTCCGCATCACCCGTCAGATTCAGCACGCCCAGCGCGACATCGCCAGGCTCAATACCGAGCGCGGCACGCTCTTCGCCAGCGAAATCGGCCAGATGTATTCAGACTCCGAAGCCGCCGCTCTCGAGCACCGCGATCTCCTCGCCGAGCTTGCCGCCAGCCTTCGCGAACAGGTCACCGACGCCCAGCGCCGCTTCGAGTTTGTCGACCGC
This sequence comes from Acidobacteriaceae bacterium, assembly GCA_036271955.1. Classification (GTDB taxonomy): domain Bacteria; phylum Acidobacteriota; class Terriglobia; order Terriglobales; family Acidobacteriaceae; genus Acidicapsa. The sequence continues at coordinate 8,684 of DATAZR010000016.1, read as the reverse complement.
CAGATCACTGCTCATGGCAGATAGCGTTCACGAAAGATAAAGCCATGGACGATAAGGCCCAATCCGGACTGCAGCACATTCCCACCGGCGCCGCGCTGTCGCTCCATTCCCCCACGCGCACCAGCATCGTTGCGCGCGGCCGCCGGGACGCAGCCAACGCAGCCTCCAACCCGCACTACCTGCAGGCCGTTGCCGATTACAACGCAGGCAACTTCGCCGAAGCCGCAGCCGGCTTCCAACTGGCTGCTGAACAGGGCCAAGCCGAGTCTCAGTACCTGCTCAGCATCATGTACGACGCAGGCCAGGGCCTTTCGCAGGACGACACCCAGGCAGCCCACTGGGAGCGCAAGGCCGCCGATCAGGGACACGCCTACGCGCAGGCCAACCTCAGCTTCCGCTACTACGCCGCCAACGATTATGAGCAAGCCTTCGCATGGTGCCAGCGCGCCGCCCACAGCAACCTCGCGTGGGCGCAATATAACCTCGGCCTCATGTATCGCAAAGGAGAAGGCGTCGCCAAAAGCAACACCGAAGCTGCCCACTGGTATCGCCTCGCCGCCATCCAGGACTTTCCCGAGGCCCAGCAAAAACTGGCTGACCTCTACTACCTCGGCCAGGGCGTTCCACTCAGCTATGCGCAGGCAGCCGAGTGGTATCGCAAAGCCGCCAATCACGGTAACGCCGAGGCCCAGTTCCAGCTGGGCCACCTCTACTACCACGGCCAGGGCGTCGAACACGATTACACCCAGTCCCGCCACTGGACCCGCCAGGCCGCACTTCAAGGCCACGAACAGGCTCTCCGCGAACTCAAGCGCCGCGAGTACCGCGACCCGTAAACCATCCCCTACATTTGGCGGTTGCGTCTCCCACGGAAACGTCCTCTCCTTCACCCCAATCCGGTCGCTGCAGTTGTAAACTGGTTGGCATGGGAAGCAAAGATACAGGCAAGCGCGAAACCAAGAAGAAGCCGCAACCGAAACCCAAACCAGCCCCCGGCCGTCCGCGCGAAGGCGGGAGCTAGCATCCACAATCCTCCGTTTGCGATGCGAACCGGGACTTGTGCCCGCTCGTGCTACTCCCGTTAGCGCGCCGAATTTCTAGCGCTTAGAAAGCTGTCTTCTATGAACACCCACCTCACCGCCGCTCTGCCCACTACCAACAAACATCTCATCCGCTGGGTCGAGAAGATGGCCGACCTCTGCCAGCCCGGCCACATCCACTGGATCGACGGCAGCAGCGAAGAGAACGAGATGCTCTGCCGGCAGCTTGTCGAGGCCAAGACCTTTCTGCGCCTGAATGAAAAGCTGTGGCCGGGCTGCTACCTCGCCCGTTCCGCGCCCAACGACGTGGCCCGCGTCGAAGACCGCACCTTCATCTGCTCGCTCTCCAAAGACAATGCCGGCCCGACGAATAATTGGGAAGATCCCTATGTCATGCGGCGCAAACTCAAGCAGCTTTTTCGCGGCTCCATGCGCGGCCGGACGATGTATGTGCTGCCGTATTCCATGGGCCCCATCGGCTCGCCCATGTCGCAGATCGGCGTGCAGCTCACCGACTCCGCCTACGCCGTCGTAAACATGCGCATCATGGCCCGGATCGGCGCCCCGGTCTTCGCCGAAATCGATAAAGACATCAAGCGCGTTGTGCCCTGCATGCACTCCGTCGGTGCGCCGCTCGCGCCGGGCCAGAAAGACGTGCCCTGGCCCTGCAACGACGAAAAATACATCGTCCACTTCCCTGAGACACGCGAGATCTGGAGCTACGGCTCCGGCTACGGCGGCAATGCGCTGCTGGGCAAGAAGTGCTTCGCCCTGCGCATCGCCTCCAACATCGCCCGCGACGAGGGCTGGATGGCCGAGCACATGCTCATCCTCGGCGTCGAAAGCCCAGCCGACAAAAACGGCAAGAGCGAGAAAACCTACGTCGCGGCAGCCTTTCCATCGGCCTGCGGCAAAACCAACTTCGCCATGCTCATTCCGCCCGAAGGCTTCGAAGGCTGGAAGGTCTGGACCGTCGGCGACGACATCGCCTGGATCAAGCCGGATGCGAAAGGCGGCCTGCGCGCCATCAATCCCGAGGCCGGCTTTTTCGGCGTCGCCCCCGGCACCAGCGCCAGGACCAATCCCAACGCCATGGCCACGCTGGCCCGCAACACCATCTTCACCAACGTCGCGCTCACGCCCGATGGCGGAGTCTGGTGGGAAGGCATGACCGATGAGCCGCCTGCCGAATGTCTCGACTGGCGCGGCGAGCGCTGGACCCCGCTGATCGGCCAGGTCTCCGGCAAGCCTGCCGCCCATCCCAACGGACGCTTTACCGCTCCCGCCAGCCAGTGCCCCAGCATTGATCCCTCCTGGGAAGATCCTGAAGGCGTGCCCATCTCCGCCATCATCTTCGGCGGCCGCCGCCCCTCGACCATGCCGCTGGTATATCAGGCTTTCAACTGGTCCTCAGGCGTCTACGTCGGCGCAACGATGGGCTCCGAAACCACCGCCGCCGCCGCCGGAGTGCAGGGCAAAGTACGCCGCGATCCCATGGCCATGCTTCCCTTCTGCGGCTATCACATGGGCGACTACTTCCGGCACTGGCTCAAGATGCAGCGTAATCTCAACTCCACGCCGCGCATCTTCCATGTGAACTGGTTCCGCAAAGACAAGAATGGCGAATTCCTCTGGCCCGGCTTCTCGCAGAACATGCGCGTGCTCAAGTGGATCGTCGATCGCGTACGCGGCCGCGCCCTGAGCAAAGAAACCCCCATCGGCTGGACTCCGTTCTACGAAGACATCCACTGGAACGGCCTGAACTTCCCGCGCGCCACCTTCGACGAACTGCAATCCGTAGACCGCGCCCAGTGGAAGCGCGAAGTCATGAGCCACGAAGAACTCTTCCTCGATCTCCACGACCACCTCCCACCGGAGATGATCTACGAGCGCGAGCTGCTCATCTGCCGGCTGTGAGAATGGTTCCCGGCGCTGCATTCTGCCAGACCCGAGACCACTGAACCAGCGCAATTCGGCGCAGAATCCATGCGGATCGGGTCGTTGCAAACGCCAGTGAACCGGCGATACGGTGGGCACGGAAGTGTCTTGTATACTCGTCTCCATGATTTTCCATATTCGTGTATTTGCCTTTGGGAGCGCCCTGGCGTTCTGCAATGCAGCCATTCTCGCGCAGCAACCGGCCCCGCAGCCCTACAGCAACGACATGGTGGAGAGCTTCAAGGCTCCCGTCGTTGAAATGGATTATGACAGGCGCGTAGAGATGGTGCCCATGCGCGACGGCACGAAGCTCTACACGGTCATCAGCGTTCCTCATGGCGCAAAGAATGCGCCGATCCTGTTGACCCGGACGTGCTATGACGCCGCATCCCGCGCTACGCGCTCAAAGAGCGGGAAGATGATCGAGGCTCTTCCGCTGAGCGATGAGCCTTTTGTCGAAGCTGGCTATATCCGCGTCTATCAGGACGTGCGCGGCAAGTACGGCAGCGAAGGGCCGTATCTGATGACGCCGCCTCCAGTTGGCTCTGGCTTCAACAAGACCGGCGCCGACGACACGATGGATGCCTACGACACCATCGATTGGCTGGTGAAGAACGTTCCCGAGTCAAACGGACGAGTGGGAATGATTGGGTCGTCCTACGAGGGCTATACGGTGGTGATGGCCTTGCTGAACCCACATCCGGCGCTCAAGGCCGCGGTTCCGGAGAGCCCGATGGTCGATGGCTGGATGGGAGACGATTGGTTCCACTACGGAGCATTCCGGCAGACCGGCAACATCGACTACATACTGGGACAGACAACACGGCGCGGACAAGGCGTTCATGTGCCCCGCGAGGGTAAAGATGACTACACCAACTTCCTGAAGGCTGGCTCCGCGAGTGACTTCGCTAAGCAGGTCGGCGCTTATGACATGCCCTTCTATCAGGATTTTGTGAATCACGAGGCCTACGATGGCTACTGGCAAACGCAGGCACTCGACAAGCTGATCGCGAAGATGCCCCTGACTGTGCCCACGATGTGGGAGCAGGGTCTGTGGGATCAGGAGGACATGTGGGGAGCGATCCACAGCTATCGCACGTGGGAGCCCAAAGACACCAGCAACACGATGAACTACCTGGTGATGGGGCCGTGGTTCCACTCGCAGATCAATCGTGAGGGCCGGCAGCTGGGGCCGTTGATCTGGGCACAGGATACGGCCAGCTACTGGCGCCGCGAAGTGCTGGTGCCCTTCTTCAACCAGTACCTCAAAGATGGAGCGAAGAAGGCTGATACGCCGCCTGTGCTGGTTTACGACACCGGGCTCGACAAGTGGGATCGCTATCAAAGCTTCCCAACAAGCTGCGAAACGGGCTGCAGTGTGCCCTCGAAGCCGCTCTATCTGGCCTCCGGCGGTAAGCTTTCGTTCGAGAAGCCTTCAGGCGCGGGCGCGGAGTTCGACGAGTATGTGTCCGACCCGATGAAGCCTGTGCCATACCGGCCGCGCCCCGTGGACCCCGCCGATGGAATGGGCTGGCGCACCTGGCTGGTGACTGACCAGCGCTTCGTGGACGGGCGGCCCGATGTTCTGACCTGGGTTTCCGAGCCGCTGAAAGAGCCGATGAAGCTTTCCGGTGAGCCGACAGTACATCTTGTGGCCTCGACCAGCGGGACGGACTCCGACTGGGTCGTCAAACTGATCGATGTCTACCCCGACCGCGTTGCGCCTCCCACAGACTTCAGCGGATACGAACTACCTATCGCAACGGATATCTTTCGTGGGCGCTATCGGCAGAGCTTCGAAAAACCGGAGGCAATCAAAGCCAACGAGCCTCTGCCGTATGTGTTTGGCTTACCCGAAGTGAACCACACTTTCCTGCCCGGCCATCGCGTTATGGTGCAGGTGCAGTCGACGCTGTTTCCGCTCTACGATCGCAATCCTCAGACCTTTGTGCCCAGCGTACTCAACGCCAAGCCCGGGGACTATCAGAAGGCAACGCAGAGGGTCTGGCACACACAGCGGGAAGCCAGTTACATCAGTCTGCCCGTCGTACCGGCGGAGAAACCGTAGCGGTTAGGGCGTAAAGGGTATCGCGTGCGTGCCTCGGCGTCCACCTGTTGCCGGAGATGATCTATCAGCGCGAGTTACCCGTCTACTTCGCTCAGAGTGACAATGCGTGAAGCTGATTTACTTAGCCGACTTAGTAAATCAGCTTCAGCGAAAACTGAATCTGCCTGCTAGTCCCCGCCGTCTTGCTGATCTCGCTCTAGACCGTGACAACTGGAAGGTCCGGGATGAGTTGGAAATGACGGACATTAAGCGTGGCGACGCCAAAGCCCATATGCAATGCGGTGGCTCCGATAATCAGATCCTCGACCGCGATGGAAACACCCTTGGCCGCCTCTTCGCCTTCAATGCGACCAGCAAGCTGAGCGATTGCCAGAGAAACCGGATGAACGATCATGTCGCGAATCAACTCGTCGGTGAAGGCCTTGCGCCGCAACCGGTGTGAATCCGTTTGGGCACGATATATCCCATGGGTCAGTTCAAGGATGCTGATAGCAGAGAGCGCACATTCCTGATCGCCGCAGGCAGCGCGAACTCGCTCTATAACTTGTTTGACTGTTTCACCCCGCCGCTCACCGGCGATTAACATGCTGGAATCTAGAATCAATCCCATGTCGAGGTGTCGCGAGGCTTCCTGCCACCAATGATCGCTTCCAGATCAGCAGCAAATTCCGCATCCATTACCGGCTCATGCTCCATCTCTTTTGCATGCGTCTCCGCAAGCGCGATCGACTCCGACAACAATCGTCCAGCGGGCGCGACAGCCACGCGCAGTAGAACAGCGGGCAATGCTTCCTTTTCGATTAAAATCTCTTCGCCGCCGCGAACTCGCGCAAGCAGGGCGGGCAGATCGCGGGCCGCTTCTGCCTCCGGGATGTGAACCGTTGCCATGTCCCCAATGATACCCCTACTAATAGATAAGCTTCAGCGAAAACTGAATCTGCCTGCTAGTCCCCGCCGTCTTGCTGATCTCACCAAAGCCCGATCCGTTGATGATATTCGCCGGCAGCCCCATGTTCACGATGTTGAAGATGTTGAAGAACTCCGACCGGAACTGCAGATCGACGAGCTCCCCTCCACCCTTGCGCTGGCCAAAGGCCGTGTCCTTGATCAGCGCAAAGTCGAAGTCATAGTAAGCTGGCCCGCGAAACGTATTGCGCCCCAGCGTGCCGAATCTTCCCGCATTTGGCCCCGTCCCATCCGCCAGATGAATCGGAATCGAGAAGTAGCTGCCGTTGTCCGCGCCCATGCCAAAGTAGTCCGCGCGATCCTTTCTCGCTGTCGAAAGATGCGGCGTGCCGATCTGGTCAGGCCGATCCACTCCGTTGTAGCCATAGCCAGTCTGCTGCTCGCCCGAGTAGATCGTGAATGGCGCGCCACTTGAAATACTCGATATGCTCAGCAGCTCCCAGCCGCCCGTGACCTGCCTGCTGATCGAGTGAAGAAATCCGATCTGGTCTCCATGCAGATCCTGCGCCAGGCTCAGCGTAAAACCATGCGTAACATCGAAGGCCGACGGACCTTTTTCCCCATGCGTGTCATACGGGTTCTGTGAAAAGCCCTGTACCACTGCGCCTGTCGCGCCCGTGCCGCCAATTACCTGGCTCGTATCGTCGATCGACTTCGACCAGGTATAGCTGGCCTGAACTCCGGGTCCGCCATGGGCAACAGTCCCTGAAAGCGAAGTCTGCAGCGCGTGATAGCTGGAGTGCGCCGTAGCCGTAATCAGGTTCTCGACACCAAGGCCGCCCGTGACCGCGCCCGACGCGTTGAATGTCGTATCCGGCGCAAAGCCCGGGCTGGCGTAAGGATACGCGTTAGGAAAGCTGGTGCGTGGCAGATGATTCGAGGTCGTTCCAACATAGCTCGCATCCGCGGTGAGGCTGCCGATGCGCTTTTCCAGGCCCGCAGTCCACGTATACAGTCGCGCGTTTGAAAAATTGCGGTCGACGCCGCTGAGGTTCAGGTCGCTCACCACATCGCTGGCTCCAAGCGCCGCTAGCTCCTTTTCGTAGCGATCCACATCCATCACCGTGTTCGCCGGAATCTGCTTCGGATTCCCCGATGCCGGGACAATCGGCTGCCCTCCCGGCGTAACAGCAACCGACAGTTGCGAAGGCGTAATGCTATATCCATAATCGACTGGCGCGCCCTGCGCGGCCACCAGCCTGGGATACACAGCAAACGGCGTTGAGCCAGTAAGAAAATTATCCTGCCAGATATTCGGCGGAATGATCGTGATCCCACCACCGGCATGCGCCTGAAAATCCTTCGCGATCTGCCACGTTCCCTGCAGGCGTGGCCCCCAGCCCTTCCAGTCCGTCTTGTAGCCCGGCTGCGGATTGACCACAAACTCCTGCTTTCCGTCCACTCGCAGAAACCCCGATGTGCGATGAGCGCGCTCCGTGATCGGAGTGTAGACCTCCCAACGCACGCCATAGTCCAGCGTGAAGCGGCTGTTGATCTTCCACGTATCCTGCACAAACGCGCTGTACGAATTGCGGCTGATCGCGGCAGGCCCGATATGCGTGCCATCCGAAAACTGATTGGAAGCAATCGCCACGGTATACGCCGCAGGGCTGCCAGTCAGAAATCCACTCAGTGTATCCGGCAGCAGAGCGCCGTAAGGAACATCATGCGTTCCGCTCTGCGAAAGAATCGTAGCCCTTGAAGCCGAATAAGCCGAGCCCGAGCCGAAGTCATATTCGCCATTCGGACTGATGCCAAAATAAGTCGTATCGCGATTGAGCCGCGCCTCGAATCCTGCCTTGATGACATGCCCATTCTTCGTCCAGGTCACCATTTCGCGGCCTTGAAAGAGGTTGCCATAGGCCTGCATCACCGAGCCGCCCGCCGAGTTGAAAGCCTCGAAAGCGCCATCATTGAACTTCACCGCCGGATCGACGAGATTCGGTGTAGGAAAGCCCGGCGTGCTGCGCGTCACTCCAACCAGCGACTCGAAGATCAGGCGCGGCGAGACGGTATGCGTCCACGTCGTAACGAAGTTGCGTTGATGATCGATGTACTCTACTCCAAACGACGGATCGATCGCCGTCTGATCCGGGTTCGTCGTAGGCCCCGTCAAATTGTCCAGGTTGAACCGCGCGAACAACTGATCCTTTGAAGTAAGCGCATGGTCGATGCGGAACGAGAATTGATTGGCGTTCGTGACTACCTTGGAGGAAGTAGCATAGGTATTCACGCCGTAAGCGCCCGTCGGCAGATTCGGCAGCGGATAGCGCGCCAGAATCGGGCTGATGAGGCTGTTCACCGGTACATAGAGGACGTCAGTAATCACGCTGCCGTCGGGCTGAATGTACTTGACCGGATCGGAGATCACACCGCCATTCGCCTCGCTTGGCCGCTGCTCAGCCGTGGGCACAGGAAAAACCTGCGTGGTTCCAAGCACCTGCCGAAAGCCCTGGTACTGGCCAAAGTAGAACGTCTTTCCCGCCCCGTTATAAATGTGCGGTACGATCACCGGGCCGCCGTTGGTAAATCCAAACTCATTGCGCCGGAACGGCGGGATACGCCCCGGCGTCTCCGGCGTTGCGTGGTCAAAGTAGTTGCGCGCATCGAAGGCCGAGTTGCGCACAAACTCAAAAATCGATCCATGAAAACCGCTGCTCCCCGAGCGCGTA
>DATAZR010000015.1:0-25654 GCA_036271955.1 Acidobacteriaceae bacterium | reverse complement strand
CAGAGACCGGCATCTCCAGCCATGGACGAACTACTACAACCACCAAAGACCCCATGGTAGCCTCAACTACAAACCGCCCATCAGCCGATCCGAGGCTGGAACAACCTCTTGAGCTTCTACAGGCACCCAATCTGCTGGATAGGGGTTATTCGGGTAGCGGTTTCAGCTCGATGGTGCGGCCGGTTTTGGCGGATTCGTGGGCGGCGTCGAGGATCTGCATGACGATCATGTTGGTCTTGAGCGAGGAGAGATCGCCGTCGGGATGGATCTCGCCGTGGAGCACGGCAGCCAGATAATTGAGCGAGCTCTGCTGGTCGGTGGCGAGCGGCGGAACAGCGACTTCGGCCTCGGTTTTTTCGCCGACGTAGCGGGCGCGCATGTGGTCGGATGCCTCGGTGACTGCGAGGCCCTTGTCGCCGTAGACTTCCATATCCTTGCGGGCGAAGCTCCAGGCCCATGAGGGCTGCAGAACAGCCTGCGCACCCTTGTAGCGCACGATGATGGTGGCGTCATCGTCGACATGGGGATAGATGTCCGGCTTATCGATGAGTGCGACTGCCGTTACGCTGACGGGCGTTTCGCCGTGGGTAAGCACGGTCATCAGATCGGCTCCGTAGCAGCCGAAGTCGAACATGGCCCCGGCGCCGTTCTTGACGGGATCGGTGAGCCAGTTCAGGAAGTCGGAGCTGACGCCGATCTCCTTCGGGCCCTCGTGGCCGTCGTGAACGACGACGCGGCGGATGGTGCCAAGCTTGCCTTCGTTGACTTCGCGAATGGCCTCGGCGTTGCTGGAGTACCAGGTGGTTTCGTAGTTGACGAGCACTTCGACATGGTGCTCGCGGGCTGCTTTGCGTATGGCGAGGGCGTCGGCGATGTTGGTGGCCAGAGGCTTCTCGACCATGGAGGGGATGCCGCGGCGGGCGGCGGCTTCGATGACTTTGCGGTGGTCGAGAATATCGGTGTAAACGAGCACGGCGTCCGGATGCTGCTCGTCGAGCATCTTGTCCATGTCGGTATAGAAGAGCTTCTGGTCGAGATGAAAATGTTCGATGTATTTGGCCTGCAGAGCGGTGTCGGGCTCAGAGATGCCGACGAGCTTGACGTTGGGGTTTTTGGCGAGCGGGCCGAAGAGGCCACGGGCATGATCGTGGACGAGGCCTACAATGACCACGCGAATTGGAGTTCCGGGGGTGACCGCAAAGAGCGACGTGCATGCGGAGAGCATCAGAGCAACGAGTATGACGGGCGTGATGAGCCGGAGTTTCAGCAGCACGGTAGGACCTTCCTTTTCAGCGGCGGATTTGCGATCGGACGTTCCTGACGGAAACGTTACCACACGCGTTTGGCGCGGTCTATCGATACCGGCAACGTCCGCGGATCAGTATGGGTTACCGGATGTGAGGCTGACAAGCTTCAGGATGAAGCCAGGCTTTGGTTTCTCGATTTTCGCGGCGACGGGCCTTGATGTCGATGCGGTATACTTCCGCCGAGGTACGTGCGGCCCAGTTGTCTGGCATGAGCTCGATTGCCGATTGAGGACACTGACTTGATATCCGCAACCCGCAGCCCCTTGGCATTGCAAAGCACGCAGGCTAAGGGATGTGGAGTGTGCCTTCGATAAAACTATGCCCATACGAATCTCGAAAGCCCTCTTGCTGTCTGCCGTGGTTGCCGCAACTACCTTGCCCCTCGCTCAAAAACTGCATGCACAGGCTGAGCCAAAAATGAAGCCCGAAGATACGGAGATCTGGGAGCCGGTGCCCAAGGTTGTGACTCCCGGTGCAACCAACGCGGAGCCGCCCTCGGATGCCACCGTGCTCTTTGACGGCAAGAGTGAAGACGAGTGGATCTACGCAAAAGACAAGGCGCCGGCACAGTGGAAGGTGGCTGACGGCATCCTCACTGTGGTGAAGGACGGTAAAGGCAACATCGAGACGAAAAAGACTTTCAAGGACTACCAACTACATGTGGAGTGGCGCGTGCCGGCCACCATTACTGGCGAGGGACAGGCGCGCGGTAACAGCGGCATCTTTCTTGCTTCGACTGGCGAAGGCGATGCCGGATACGAACTGCAGGTGCTTGACGCCTTCAACAACAAGACCTACGTGAATGGAATGGCCGGCAGTCTTTACAAGCAGGCGATTCCGCTGGCCAACCCGGCGCGCAAGCCCGGCGAGTGGGAGACCTACGACATCGTTTGGACTGCACCGCGCTTTAACGAAGACGGCTCGCTGAAGTCGCCCGCTTATGCCACGGTTTTCTTCAATGGCGTATTGGTTGAGAATCACTTCGAGTTGAAGGGCGAGACGCGGTACATCGGCAAGCCGTTTTACAAGGCCTACGATCGCGCGCCGATCAAGCTGCAGGCGCATGGCGACAAGAGCGAGCCGCTGAGCTACCGGAATATCTGGGTCCGGCCGCTCGATTAACACCCGATTCAGCGCCTCATTTTCGGGGCATGAATAGAACGCGCGCGCGGGCGCTAAAGGCAGCCGGGGCGGAAAGTTTTCCACAGGCTGACCCGTGCTACTGTAAGTTACTCCTCAGGCGAAAGGTGGGGAGTAACTTACCCCGATGCGCAGAGCTCCTTGGTTGCTCATAGCCGCACTGCCCGCAGTTCTCGTGCTGGGCATTGTGGCTTTTGTTTTTACCCGAGCGCAACACTCGTTGAATCGTGCTGGAACCGCGGTTGCGGGCGAAGGCCGATTTCCGTTTGAGATGCGCACGCTGGGACGGATCGAGAATCCCGGCTTCGAGGCGATCGCCTCGCCTGCGATTTACACTTCGGGCGCGTTCTTCCAAGGCAAGCTCTTTGTCAGCGGGCCTTCGGGACTTTTTGTCTATGGTGATTCCGCTGCGGGCGTCGGCGTCACTCTACTGAAAAGCTACCGGGTCGGGCTGGATCTTCCGGCTGCGCCGCTGGGGGCACTGGTGGTTGGGCGGCTGCGCGGAGCGAGTGAGCCGGAGTTGATGATTGCGACCTCGGGAGCCGGAGTGCTGTTCTTTTCCGGCGATGTAGGCGAAGGGAAGGCTGGCGGCGGAGAGGTCGCCGGTGAGTTTCGTCAGCTATTGCCTAAGGACCAGGACGCGAGAGACATAACTGCCCTGCTGCCGCTGGCTACAGGGGAGTTGCTGGTGGGAACGCGGCGCCGGGGGCTGCTGATCTTTCACGGGGAAACGAAGGACCCAGCACAAGCCAGCAAAGACACGCTGGAAGTGTTTCATCCAAAATTGGCGAACCTTGCCGTCACTTCGTTGGCGGCGGATGCGACGGGCTTCTGGGTGGGCACGCAGGACCGGGGCGTGCTGCATTGCCATGGAGGGCAGATCGATAGTTTCGATGGGGCTTCGGGATCTGCGGCAAACTCGGCAAACGCGGCTTTGCCGGATGCGCATGTCGACGCGATTGCCGTGGATGAAGGGCGCGTATTTGTAGGCACGCCGATGGGCGTGGAGGAGTTTGACGATGGCCGGCCGACGCGGACGCTGGCGAAAGATGTTTTCGTTCACGCCCTGTATGCGGATCGTAAGGCAGTGACGATCGGTTCGATGGACGAAGGCATACGGCAGGTTTCTCTGGAAACGAGTCGCAGGCGGGGGGCGATGAGCGCGAGTTTCGCTATGGCAGAGCAGGATATGGCCGGGCCTGTGGAGCAGTTTGTGAGCGGGGAGAATGGCCGCGAGGGGAATGCGTTGTATGCGGTGATGCGCGATGGGGTGCGCAGGCAGCGCGGCAGCGGATGGGCACCGCTGACTGCGGATGCGACGGGTGGCGACAGGGCGAAGATGACAGGCGGCGCAACGCTGACAGACGGCAATATCTCGGCGCTGGCGGTTGGCGCAGACGGACGTTTGTGGGTTGGGTACTTCGACCGCGGACTGGATGTTCTTTCGTCAGCGGGCGGGCGAGCCGGAAATCTGCTAAGAACTGCGCATCTGGAAGACGACCGTATCTTCTGTGTGAATCGGATGGCGCTTGATCCTAGGCGCAAGACGATGGCTGTCGCGACCGCCAATGGCCTGGTGCTGATGGATGCGCAAGGCAACGAGCGGCAGGTAATGACGCAGCGGGATGGGTTGATCGCCGACCATGTCACAGATGTGGCGTTTCGCGGGGGAAGCATGGTGCTGGCGACTCCGGCGGGCATCACGTTTGTGGATGCGAACGGCGTGGAGAGCCTGTATGCCTTTCACGGTCTGGTAAATAACCATGTCTATGCTCTGGGAGTGCGAAGCGACAGCGACGAGATACTGGCCGGCACGCTGGGAGGTATTTCCGACTTAGTGTATGAATCTGTGCGGCGGAATTACACGGTGAGTAACTCAGGGTTGAAGCATAACTGGGTTACAGCGATCGTTCCGGCAAGTGGATTGGATGGCGGAGCGGATTGGATGGTTGGAACCTATGGCGCTGGTGTGATGCGGATCGACAAGGATGGCCGTTTCTCGGCGATGGATGGAGTTACCCGGGATATGATCGTAAATTCCAACGCGATGCTGGCGACAGACAGGCACATCCTGGTCGGAACGCTGGGGCAGGGAATGTGGGTCTGGTCGAAGGCTACAGGGCGATGGCGGCAAATTACAGCAGGGCTGCCCTCGGAAAATGTGACGGCATTTGCAGAGGACTCGGGCGAGGTGTATGTGGGTACGGAGAATGGATTGGTGCGGATTGCGGAGCGGCTGCTGGATTAGAGGTTTGCTTTCGGTCTGGGTATACAGGAACTAACTCGATGATATGAGATTGTTGAGGGAGCGAGTAAGTGGGCTGCATAGGTTACTGCTGCAAGATCAGTCGAAGTTATCCAAGTGGGAACGCACGAAGACCGTCTGCCGGATGTCTGATGCTGATCTTGCTGGCCGCTGCATGGCTTGCGCTGCCGGAGATGGCGCGCGCCGATGCCGGGGTGCTGATTCCGCGGGATAAGGAGGCCCCCGACGCAGCGGTTTTGTCGCTGTCGGAGATGAAGGTCGATATTGTGATCGACAATGGTGACGCGCGCATACGCATCGTTCAAATTTTTGCCAATCACACCGGCCGAATCGAGGAAGGCACCTATGTTTTTGCATTGCCAGATCGCAGCACGGTCTCCGATTTTGCGGTGTGGGATGGGCCGGTGCGCATTCCTGCTGTGATCCTGGAGCGCAAGCGGGCAGAAGAGATTTATGAGCAGGCCAAGATGCAGGCGATCGATCCGGGCCTGCTGGAGATGGGCGAGCGAAGCGACGCCGACGCCAAGAAGACGTCGACCTTCAGCGCCAAGATCGTCCCGATTCCGGCGTGGGGAACAAAACGGCTGGAGCTGGAGTATCACCAGAAGCTGACGGTGAACGACTGGAAGCAGTTCTTCTCGCTGCCGTTGAAACCGGATGCATACCAGCAACAGGCGGCAGGGCACTTCACACTGCATTTTGTGCTGCGCTCGGCGCATGCCATGCAAGAGTTTCAACTGGCTTCAAAGCATTACGCGCTGAAGATGGAGGCGAAGAACGATGCTCATGCGGTCGAGGGCAGCTTCGAGGGCAGCAATGTCGCGCTGGACGAGGATTTTGCGGCGACGTGGAAGCTCGATGCAGGGCAGGCGGATGCGCTGGATGTGATTGCGTACCGCAACCCGGTCGCGGCTCTGCCTTCGCCGGATGAGATGGCTCCGGAGAAGGCGGCGAGGCCGGAGCCGGGATTCTTTCAGGCAGAGGTGTTGATCGGCGAGGGCAAGAGTGCGGAGGCGGGCAAAATCGAAGGAAACAAGCCCGACGCAAATAAGGCCGAGCCGAATCCCGATGAATCACGCGCGGTGATAGTGCTTCTCGATAACTCGGTTTCGATGCAATGGGAAAAGCTGGAGCGCAGTTATGCGGCGACAGAGGCGCTGCTGCGCCAGTTACGGCCGATGGACCGGTTCAACCTGATCCTGTTCAACCAGGATGTATCGCTATTCAAGCCGGAGCCGGTGACTGCCGATGCTGCGGCGGTGCAGCAGGCTCTGGAGTTTGTCCGCTCGAGCAGGCTGCGCGGCGGCACGGATATCGGCAAGGCGCTCAGCGCCGGCCTGAAGCAATGCACTGCGGAGAATTGCGCGCTGGTGCTGCTTACGGATGGAGAGTCAGACCGCGGCGAAACCGTGCTGACGAACCGCATCGCGGCCAACTATGTCAGGGAGTGGAAGCGGGCTGCGCATGCGCCCAAGACAGATGTTTTTGCAGTTGGCGACGACGCTAACCTGCCACTGCTCAAGCTGCTGGCGGCCAATGGCGGCGTGATGGAGCATGTGCTCTCGACCGAGCCGATCGAATACAAGTTGAACACGTTCCTCTCAAAGATGGTGCGCAGCCCGGTCGGCGCATTGTCACTGACGACAGATGCCAAGGCAAACATCAAGATGGTCTATCCGCTCGACGATGCGGTGTACACGCGGTCGCCGGCCGCGTGGGTGGGACAATACAGCGCGCCGGCCAAGGGAGTGCAGTTCCATGCGCATGCCGCGCGCGATGGCTCGGTGATGGATGCGAAGGTGAAGGCCGATCTGCCTGCGCAGGAGCTCGATCACCCGCAGCTGCCGCGGCTGTGGGCGCAGGCGCGGGTGAATGCGCTGCTGGACCAGATTGCGCGGGAAGGGGAATCGCGGGTGGCGATCGACGAGATTATCCGGCTGGCGCGGAAGTACAAGCTGGTGACTCCGTATACATCTTTTCTGGCGGTGCCTCGGTCGCTGCTGCGGCCGCGCGTGATTCGTCCGGGAGACCCGGTGATACGGGTGCGCACAGATCCGGCGATCGAGTCGGTGATCGCGCTGTTTCCATTTGGGCTGACCAAGCCGCTGCGGCACCTGGCCGATGAGGATACTCCAGGCGAGGACGGCGGACGGTTGTGGGAGACGCGTTTTCTGGTTCCGACGGACATGCGGGACGGGACGTACAACGTGCAGCTGATCCTGCGGGACACGGGCGGCAATACGTACCGGGAAGCCAAGACATTTGTGATTGCAAGTACGCCGCCTACGGTGAAGATACGGCTGGAGCGCACGCAGGTGCATGCGGGTGAAGCTTTGCAGGTAAAGGCGACGGCTTCGGCGACGGCGCGCACGCTGACGGCGCGGCTCGATGGCGCCGCTCCGGCGAGCCTGCGATGGAGCAGCGCAGCGGGGGCGAATGTAGGAACGCTGCAGATACCGGCAGGACTTGCGACGGGGCGCTACACGCTCACCGTGACCGCGGAAGACATTGCACACAACATCGGCAGTGAGGAGGTGCAGGTTGAAGTGCTTCCCTAGGCTGGTTCGCGAAGGTTCGGGATGGGCGCGGGATGGCGTCTCCTTGCGCAGGATATCGGCTGTAACGCTGGCGTTCGGCGTGGGCATGGGCTCACTGGCGACCTGGCAGGCGCGCGCGGCGCTGCCGCGATGGATGCAGGATGCTGTCGGAGGCAGCGCGATCGAGGCGGCGCTATTCCGAGCGATGGATATTCCCGGACTGAAGGCGTTGTATCCGCGGCCTCCCAAAGAAGCGCAAGGAGAGTTGAACGGGCTGATCGCCAAGTCTCCAGGGCAGGAGGAGCTTTATTCGCTGCGTGCGATGGAGGAAGAGCAGGTGCTGGATTTCGCCGCGGCAGAGAAGGACTGGAAATCCTATGCCGCGCGGGCAAAGGATGCCACTGGAGCCAGGCTGGAGCTGGCCGATTACTACCATCGCAGGCTGGCTTCGGCTGATGAAGCCAGGATTCTGATAGAAGTGGGAGCGGCGCCGCCGTTGCCGCGCGAGGAGTATGTGGCCGCGGCGGAGCAGCGTTCATGGAAGGCTTTTGAGCGCCTGCTTCTACTGGCGAGCGATCAGGATCTCGGTGAGGATACGGTGGCTCGGGGATATGCGGCGTGGATTGCGCGCTATCCGAAGCAGCCGTCGTTGTATGCGCGGGAGTTTCGCTGGTGGCTCGACGGCAGTAGGGATGCCCATCGGTATGACCGCGCCGCCGAGGTGATTGCGCGGTATCGCAAGGCATTTCCGCAGAACGCGGTCTTTCCGTTGAAGGCCTCGGCGCTGCTGGAGTACCGGCGCGGCGGTGCCGGATCGATGGAGAAGGCGCTTGCGATCTACGATGCCGGATTTGCGCCACTGTGGCCTGCGGAGCTGGTGGAGAGCTATTACTCGCTGCTGGCGCAGACGCATCAGCAGAGGCGTTTTCTGGCAGCGGCACGCGAGCGGCTGGCGCAGAATCCCGACGATCTGAATGCGACGGCGCGGCTGTTCTATTACGCGCAGCAGGAGGGAAATCTCGAAAACGCGCGGCAGGTCGTGGAGGGCTACCGGCTGAGCAAGGAGAGCCGCAAGGCGAACTGGAGCGGCGAGGAACTGTACACACTAGCCACACTGATGGAGGCGATTCACGCCTATCCTGAGGCGGCGCGCTACGATTTTGCGCTGTATCACGCGCAGGGGACGGTCAGTACCGGCGCGCCGGCGGCGGAGGAGGGATTGAGCGGGGTGGTGCGAATCCTGCTGACGGCTCCCGACCAGCCCATCGCATTGGGAGCGCAGAATCTCTCGATGTATCGCGACATGGCAACGCTGGACCGCGGGCCTGGGTACTGGAACGGGATTCTGTCGCTGTGGCTGAATTCGCAATCGCCTGCGCAGGAGTACCACCAGGAAGAGCAGCGGGCGCAGCCGTACTTTCATCGCGCCAAGGCGGCAGAGTTGCTGGCGCGGCTGGATAAGGAGTATCCAAAGGCCGGGGCCAGGGCGGATCTGCACAGGGACCTGATTCAGGTTTTCGTGGACTACGGCGATACGGCAGGCGTACTCAAGGCAGGCGACGATTTTCTGGCCAGCTTTCATGCGCCGGCAGATGAAGCCGATCGTGTGACGGTAGCGATGCACATGGCGGACGCTTACGCGCGGCAGCCGGATTCGAAAGAGGAATTTTCACTCTACGAGCGCATGCTGACGGAGCTGAGCGCCAAAGCCGCCGGCATGCCGCTGACGGCGGCGGAGGCATCGAGCCATGGGGCAATAGCCCCAGCTGTGCTGATCCCGCAACCTGCTGGAGCAACGGACGGAGAAGCAGACAACGATGCGGATGCGGCCAGTACGCCCCCCGTCAAGGTCGAGAAGAGCCGTGCGTTTGAAGTGAGTGCCGGGCAGCCGCTGGGTATCTCGATCGATGGCTCGCTTGAGTACCGGCAGATCCTGGAACGGTATCTTGGCCGGCTGACCGCCGAAGGCAAGCTGCCCGAGGCACTGGCGGTACTGCGCAGGGAGCTGGACCGCAATCCGAACGATCCTCTGCTGTATGAGCGGCTGGCGAGCTTTCTGGAGCAGAACAATCTGAGCGCACAGCAGGAAGCCGTGTACAGCCAGGCTATTCAGAAGTTTCAGGACAAGGGATGGTATGACAAGCTGGCGCGGCTCTATCTTCGCGAGAAGAAGCGGGAGGCGTTTGCCGAGCTGACGAAAAAGGTCACAGGCATCTTCAGCGGCACGGAACTGGAGGCGTATTTCAGTCAGGCGCATGGCGGCGGCCCGCAGATGTATCTGCAACTGAACCTATATGCGCACCAGCGGTTTCCGCACGATGAGGTTTTCGTACAAAATCTGCTGGGGGCCTATGAAGCAAAGGCCACGCGCGATACGGTTGCGTGGGAGAAGCTGCTGCGTGAGCACTGGAGCGACACGAAGGATCTGCAGCGGCGCTTCTTCGACTTTCTCTCGGCCAATGGAAGGCTGGATGCAGAGCTGGCGCAGCTGCATGCGCTGACGCAGGATGCGACTGCACAGCGCGCCAATCCCGATGCGACGCGTGAGCTGGCCGAGGCGCAGATGTGGCGGTCGCACTTCGAGGCAAGCGCGCCGCTGTGGGGATCGCTCGCGGAGGCCTACCCGGCGAATGCGGAAATCGGAGCGGAGGCTTCGAGTGTCTTTCGCTCGCTCGCCTATTACGACTCAGGCCAGACCGAGCATGCGGTGGCCATCGAGAAGAACCTGCTGGCAGCTGACCCGGCAAATACAGAGCGGATGGCGGCGATTGGCGACATCTATGCAGACGCGGGCGCCGACTCGACTCGGGGACATGAAAATCTGGCCGCCGCCGCGCCCTACTGGCGGCGCATGCCTGGAGTGCATCCGGGCAGTCCTGACGGCTATCTGCAGGCAGCTACGATCTTCTGGGATTACTTTCAATTTGATGATGCGCTGCGGGAGATTCATGCGGCGCGGACGAAGTTTGCGAAGCCGAGCCTTTACGGTTACAAGGCGGGAGCGATCGACGAAGGAAAACGCGATCTTCCCGAGGCCATCCGGGAGTATACAGCTGCGGCTGCTGCGGACAATACGGAAGGCGGGGCAGAAGGCGAGGCGGCAGGCCGGCTATTGCAGCTGGCGCGGCGTAAGGCTACGGCCAAGCTGGTGGATGAAGCGACGGCCAGGGCGATTGATTCGGACCACACGGCTGCCGCGCTGGAGCTGCGCGAGCGAGTGCTGGAGGCGCAGAAGCGCAGTGCGGAGATCGGACCGCTGCTCGAGTCGGCATTGAGCAAAGCAGCTTCGTTCGACGCCGTGCAGGGGATCGCAGCGCAGGCGCAGGGGCATGGTCTCACAGCTGTCTATGAGCTTGCCCTGCAGAGGGAGATCGCGCTGGCCGGCGATCCGGTGCAGAAGATCGAGCTCTCGTATGAAGTGGAGCGATCATTTGAGGGGCGCAAGGATATCGATGGCGCGACGAAGCTGATCGAGCAGGTCTATCGGGAGAATCCAAAGCTGCTGGGCGTGGTGCGAAGCACGGCGGATTTCTACTGGCGGAACAAGCAGCCCGCGAAGGCCATCGGGACACTGATCGAGGCAGCTAATGCGGCAAAGATAGCGCAGCCAGGGTTGAGCCGCCAGTTCATCGTTGAGGCTGCCGGCAAGGCAAACAGCGCGGGGAATTACGCGCAGGCGCGCTCGCTAATGGCTCTGCTGATCGATGCCCAGAGCGCGGGCGCCGATGCCTACAATGCGCAATACCTTGCGGTCGTCGCAGACAGCTATGCGCGCGCCGGAGACGATGCCGCTTTGAAGCAGTTCTATCTGGATAAGCTGGCGGCGATACGCGGAAGCGCGACCACAATGACTGCGGAGGAGCGCAAGCAGAAGACCGTGCTGCTGCGGCGCGGGCTGATTCCGGCGCTGACGCGGATGAAGGATTACGCAGGCGCGATCGACCAGTACATCGCCATCCTCAGCGCCTATCCCGAGGACGCGAGCACCACGCAGGAAGCCTCGCTCTATGCGCTGCGCTACAGCAGGCAGCAGCAGCTGATCAGGTTCCTGAACGATACGGTGAAGGCTTCTCCGCGCGACTCGCGATTTGCGCTGATGCTGGCACAGATACAAACGATATTTGAAAATTATCCGGCGGCAATCGATGCGTATGCGCGGGTGATTTCGATTCGCGCCGACCGCAGCGATGTCTATGCAGCCAAGGCGGAGCTCGAAGAGTGCCTGCAGCGCCTCGACGATGCCTGCAAAGAGTATGAGCGGCTGTATCTGCTGACCTATCGCGATCCCGACTGGATGGTGAAGATCGCGCAGGCGCGGGCGCGGCAGGGACGCAGGGACGAAGTCATACAGGCACTGCAACGCGCATGGATCGAAGGCCATCCGCCGGAAGCCGGCGACGATTTTCGCGTGGCGAGGCAGCTTGAGATGTGGGGCATGCTGGAAGAGGCTCTGCGCTTCGCCGAGCTTGGCGTGAAGGCTGAGGGTAATGACCTGCTTGGAAGCAGCGAGCCCGGCAGCCCTAAGGGTGATGATGCGGAAGGAGCCGCGATCTATGCGCGTCTGATGACCCGGCTGCGACGCCAGCAGAAGGCCCTGGAGGTGCTCGATGCAGCTCGCTCGGCGGCGGAGATAGCGCCGAACTCACCAGGCATGATCGTCGCCCAGGCTGAGCAAGAGGGGCTGGCTTCGGTAAGCAGCGAGGAGTGGCGCAAGCGCCGCAGCGAGGCGCGTCGCAAGACGGCGACAGAACGCTATCAGCACGCGGTGCTGACCATGGCCAAGGCTGTCGGAGAGTACTTCACGCCCGAGGAGAAGCAGCAGTTTGCAGCACTCGTGCGACAGCGGTTAATCCAGACATCGGAAGCGCTGCTGTGGATCGGCGCTGCCTCGGATGCGGGCCTGAAAGATGAAGAAGCGCGTTTGCGCAGGCAGATGCTGTTCGATCCCAGCGCGATGGCCAAGAGGCCGAGCAATCCGGGGCTTGAGCCGTATATCGAACTGCAGCGCGCTCGCATGCAATACCCCGAACTGGCGCAGACGATGGAAGAGTACGCGGCTGCGGGACCTCGCTATCACTCCGTTGATGCGTGGTCGGCGGAGGCTGAGGCTTATCGCAGCGAGGGCGACGATGCCGCGGAGCTGCGCACACTGCGCCGGCTCGGCATCGAACAGGGCAATGATCCGGGAGAGCGCGAGCGCTATCTGCAGTTGTTGTTCAAGCTCGACATCGCATCGTTCTTATCGTTTGGCACATCCGGCGGGTCGATCTCAAATGAAGAGCTAGCCCTGGCTGCGCCCAACTATGCCGCCGCTCATGGAGACCTGAACCTCTCCCGCGCCGCATTGACGGCGCATGCCGCAACCTTCGGGGGACTGTGGGAGAACGCGTACGAGGCGCTGCTGGGGCTTTACTTCCGCGATGCAGGAGCGAATACGGATAGCGTTTTCCATGCGGTGCTCGCGGACCAGCAGACGATCGGTGAGCGCCTCGCGGCCGCAGGCAAGAGCACAGCGGGAAAAGAAAGCACGCAACGGCTGACGGGCGATGTCTGGTTCTACTACGGCATGCGCTACGGCGTGTATCGCACGCTGCCACCTGAAAAAGAATGGGCGCATCGCGACCCGGAAGATCTGCTGGCAGCTGGATTGGAGTACAACGCCAGCACAGGGGCTTTTGTGACGCTGGCCAAAGCCTATGCCGAGGCGAAGAAGAACGACACGGCGCTGACCGAATACAAACATGCGCTGGAACTGAACCGCGATGCGCCTGCGATTTACGACGCGATGGCGTTGCTCTTGTGGAATGCCGACAAGAAGGACGATGCAACCGCGCGATGGCGCGATGCGCTTGTGGCGCTGAACCATATTCAGGACAAGGGGCCGGCGCCGGAGAATTTCTGGAGCAGCTTTGCAGCCATCACGCAGCATCTGAGCAGCCGCAAGTTGATAGCAGCGCTGCGGCCCGAGCTGGATTCCCTGCTGCGCAATTACCTGGCGCGCAACGGCGACTATCGTAGCGAAGAGCTGCTGCGTGCGGCATTTGAAGCCTCGGCCACTCCAAGCGAAGGCGTGGCGTGGGTCATTCAGCTTAGTGCGGCCGCAGTGAATCCTGGGCAGGTGCTTGCGGATATCGAATCGGCGGCATGGCTTCCGGTGGAGGCGCGGGAGGCGATCCTGCTGCGTGAGGTTGAGCTTGCCCGCATGGCCGCGGCGCACGCGGAGACAAGCGATTACGCGCGGCAACAGCTGCTGCAATTGCAGAAATCGCTGGTGCTCTACTACATCCGCCAAAAGCAGGATGCCAAGGCCGAAGAGATTCTCGACAGGCTGACGGAGGAAGAGCGCAAGGGCGCCGACCTCTTTGTAGCGGAGATGACGCTCGCGGCGCGCGCACATCGGCTGGATGCTATGCCAGCCGGATTTCGCGACGAGCAAGTGAGCGACATAAGCATGACTGACACGCAGATGCCAGGCGCGCTTTCGACGGACTTGCAGCAATCCATTTCAATGCAGCAATTTCGCAGTGCGGCGAACGCCCTTGCCGGCGATGGCGATAAGGCCGATGCGCTCAAGGTGTGGGAGTTCGTATTTGAGCGGCTGCAGCTGGTGCATGGCCTGATGGATTCGGACTACATGGGTGTTGCCGAGGCAAGGCTTGATGCGGGCAATATCAGCGGCGCGGTCGAGGTGCTGCGTAAGATGACGATGATGCCTGGCGGCGACCAGACGGATGGGATGATGCATTACAGTGAGGCGGCGCGGCTGCTGGAGAAGAAAGGGCAGGAACGGGAGGCGGTCGAGTTTCTGACGGTACTGGAAAAGTCGGTTCCGTGGGACTCTTCTTATCAGGTGCGGCTGGCCAAAGCACTGCTCAGGATGGGCAATCCTGCATCGCAGGGTACGGCGATGCTGTCGGCGGTGGCAAGCGACGCAAGCCAGAGCTATGTGTTGCGCGTGCAGGCGGCGCTGGCGATGCGCGGCGTGAAAGCCGATACAACGAAGCTGGGCAGCGAAGAGCTTCGTTTGCTGGCATCGGGCAAGGGCGGGGAACAGCAGGCGCAGCAACCCTATTTCGTCGCAGCGCGGATGGCTGCCGCGGAAGCTCTTCCCGACGTGGCGCGGCGCGTGGAGCTATTGCGCCAGGCGATCGCCATCGCGCCGTCGGGGCTTCCGGGAGTCGATGGGTTTACTGGCGACGACTTGCGGCTGGGGCTGTTTCGCGCCGAGGCAGCGGCGGGACACGATGCGATTGCCCTGGACGCTATCGCTCCTTTGCTGACGGCGCAGAACGGTTATGTGAGTGTGGCCAGCGAAGGCAATGGGTCCGATGCTACGGATGCCGCGCCTGACGCGGAGAATGAGGAGAGCAGCAACCTCACGCACGAGGCGAGCCGCGCGGATACGACGCTCGCTAGGCTGGAGCAGCTGGCTCCGCTGCCTGCGAGAAGCTCGCCGAGCGATGCGGAGAAGATTGCGCTTGCCAGCGCCATTGCGCAGACATACGAGCACACCGGAAGCGCTGCGAAGGCGCTGCCTTACCTGCGGCTGGCTGCTTATCTCGAAAAAGATGAGCGGGCGCATGCCGTTCTGGAGCGCCGCGTCGCAGAACTGGATACAGGACTGAAGGTGGAAGCACAGAATGCTTTGCGGCTGCCGCGGATTCGCCGCGCGCTGAACCAGCCCGGCGTGGTGCGGCCACGGATGAGCGCTGCCGATCTAATCGATACGCAGGTCGATACCCAGGCACACAAGGAGGCGCAATGATGCGTGGCTTACGATTGCATTCTATGTTGGCCTATCTGAGAGCGGCAATGCTGCGGCCGTTTCAAATGCGCCTGTCACGGTATGTCGCGATTGCGGCGGCTTCGCTGTTGATCGGCCTGGTGGCAACGTGGAGCGTGCGCGCCGCGCTCGATGGCGCGGATACTGCGCCGCACGAGCTCGCGGCGTGGCTGCCGCAGGGAGCGCTGCTCACCATCGAGAGCAAAGACTTCGCGGGATTGCTGAAGCGCTGGAACGACTCCGCGGAGAAGGCGGCATGGCTCAAGAGCGATGACTTCAGCGTCTTCTCGCGATCACGCTTGTTTGGCCGGCTTGGCGATGCACAGAACGAGTTTGCGCAGTCGGCGGGGCTGCCGCCGGATATGAGCTTTCTCAATGAAGTGGCGGGAAGCGAGAGCGTCTTTGCCTGGTACGACATCGGCAAGCTGGAGTTTCTCTACATCACGCGCATGCCGGGCGGAGCTGCGGAGAAAACGCGGCTGGTGCAGATGCATGGAAAATTCAACACTCGTCAGCTAGGCGCACAGACATTCTATGTGCGGACAAAGAGCGATCCCTCGCAAGGCGAGGCGCGCACGGTAGCGTTTGCGACCAGCGGAGACTGGCTGCTGCTGG
This sequence comes from Acidobacteriaceae bacterium, assembly GCA_036271955.1. Lineage (GTDB taxonomy): Bacteria > Acidobacteriota > Terriglobia > Terriglobales > Acidobacteriaceae > Acidicapsa. The sequence continues at coordinate 10,006 of DATAZR010000015.1, read as the reverse complement.
CAACGCGCGAAGACCTGATGGCGAGTGCGCTGAGGCTGATGGCCGCAAAGACTGCGAGCGGCGATTCCCAGGCTGCCGAGCCGTGGTTTGGTGATGTGCGGCGGGCGGCAGCGAAAACGCCAGGCGACCTGCGCATGACGCTGAATCTGGAAAAGATCGTGCCTACGCCGTATTTCCGGAGCTACTGGGTTCAGGAAAACATCACCGAGCTCAAGCAGTATCGCAGCGCGGTTGCCGACTTATATCTGAACGCGGGAAGCTTTCGCGAAGAGCGCGTGCTGCTGCCCAAGGCGGCGCAAGAGAGTGTACCCGCCGGGGCCGATCTTGCGGCTTTGACCGCGCTGCTGCCGAATCACTCAGGCGTATACCGGGCGGTGGCTGATCCTGACATCAAGACTGCGCTGAGTACCATCGACGAAAAGCTGCTGACGCGCTTGCCGGGCAGCTATACGGATCTGCGCGTGGCGCCGGATGCCGATGTTGCAGTCCATGAAGTGGGGACCGCTAGTGACCTGGAAACACGCATCGATGCGGCTCCTCTGGTTCGCCCGGCGCAGGGCTCGGAGATGGAGCTGTTGCGGCAGGAGCTGATCGCCGCCGATCTGCAAGGCATGATGACGTCGGGCCGTACGGGTAATGCTGAGGGCGGGCTGTGGGTGCCATTTGAGTCAGCGGTGGTGCTGCGTGCGGCCAAGGAATGGAATGTGCCCGCGTTGCAGTCTGCGCTGCGGCAGGCGGCAGGCGCGCATCTGACAGCGAGCGGCATGGGGCTGGTGTGGAAGCCGATGAAGACCAGCGCAGGCAGCTACTTCGAACTGAGTGAAGCAAGGCCGCTGGAGATGGCAGTTGCGGGAAATCTATGCGTGCTGACTGACGACGCGGGCCTGATGGGTGAGATGCTGGAGCGGCTAGCGGCAAAAACGCAAGGCGTTGGCTCCGAGACGCAGCCATCCGGCCACGCGCATGGAGACGCTCTGCCGCCGAACGCCACCATGGTTGCCGGGTTTGAGTTGCAGCCGGAGCGAACTTCTTTTTCCCGATGGTCGGCGCTGGTTGACCGGACCACAAATCGGGCCATGAATGGCGCCACCCCAGCCGCCGCGGGACTGACAGCTGATGGCAACGGAAATGGCAACGAGCCCAGCTTCTTTTCGCAAAACATGCGCAGCCTTGGGGATAGTTTCGCGGCTCTTGAAAGTGAACACATGGTCGAACGCAAAGATGGCCCTGTGACACGCCAGACCGTGACCTATGCGTGGCGGCGTTGAGGCCTGCGTTGCGGTGGTTTCTGGCATGGGCCATAACTGCGGGGATGTTGACCGCACACGCTCAGCAGCAACCGGCGCCGATGCATGAAGAGACTGCATCGGACCTGTATGCGCAGGCCACACAGGCGATGCTGGATCGAGATTTTGCCTCCCGTCGGATCGAGTACCTCTTGCTCGATCTGCGCAGCGGGGGAAGGATCGCGATGCGGTGGGAGCATCCGGAACGGCCCGTTCCCATTGGGTCGCTGCTCAAGCCCTTTCTGGCGATAGCCTACAGCCAAAGCTCGTTCGCGAATACTTCTTCATCACAGCCGCGAGAGTTCCCAGCGATACGCTGCCACGGCAAGAGCGATGGGTGCTGGCGCGCAGGAGGCCATGGAACGGTGGCGTTGGAACGCGCCATTGCCGAATCCTGCAATGCATATTTTCTTTCGCTGGCGCGATCAATTGCAGACTCGAATACGAGTGGCGTGGACGCACTGCGGCGAGTGGCCGCAATATATGGGCTGCCTCCCCCACCCGCACCCGATGTGAGTGGAGAGCAGGTGCTGCCGCGCTCGTGGATTGGAGTTACGGGTGAGTGGCGGGTCACCCCTGAGGCTCTCGCGCGTGCCTATGGAATTCTCGCCTCGCAACCGGGCGATGCGATCGTGAGCCGCGTGCTTGCAGGCATGAGGCAGGCTGCGGGCCCACAGGGAACCGCAGCCAGAATCGGCGCACATCGCGGCGGAGTGCTGGCCAAGACAGGCACCGCGCCCTGCCTGCCAAAGCTTGAGCCGTGCATTGCCGATGGAGACGGACTGGTTGTGGCGCTGGTTCCGGCCGAACAGCCAACGCTGCTGCTGCTCGTCCGGAATCGCGGCACAACCGGGGCCCGGGCCGCAGAGATTGCGGGTGAGATGCTCTCGCGGATCGAGGATAGCCGTGAAGACTGAGACTCGGACTCATCGCGTCTATCGGTCCGCGAGCAGTTGCCGTCGCGTGACTGGTGTGGTCGTGCTGTCGATGACGTGCCTGTCGCCGCTGGCTGCATTTCCGGAGCAGCGAACACAGGACCGGCAATCGGACACCGTACGCATTGGTGTTTTCTCGCTCTTTCATCCGAAAGAGCTTGTGCTGCGAGGAGTCCGTGAGCCGGATGGAGGACCTGATCTGACGATCGAAATAGGCGGGCATTCGCAAGTACTGACGCCGGAGGCTTCAGTACGCCTCCGCGTGGGCGACGGGCAGGTAGAGCTGCAATCGCAGGGCATGAACCTACACGGAGTAAACGTTCATGCACATGCTGCGGGAATGAGCGGGATGCCCTTTGCATACTTTGTACTTGAGGCTCCGGGGAAGCTGCGCCGTGTGTACTTTGGAACTCTGGAAGTGCGAGTGCATCAAGGGACGCTTGAGGCCATCGTCACCATGCCTCTTGAGACTGCGGTTGCGTCGGTAGTCGCCGCGGAGAGCCCGCCCGGCGCGGGCATCGAGGCTCTGAAGGCGCAGGCGGTTGCCGCCCGGTCGTTTCTTGTGGCCAGGCACGCAGGGCATGCGGGCTTCGACTTCTGCGATACGACACACTGCCAGTTCCTGCGCTCCCCTCCGAGCCGGAATTCGGAGGCGTCGCGGGCAGCTCGCGAAACTGCTGGGATGGTCCTGACTTGGCGCGATGCGGAGAGTCTGCGCGAGCAGGTGCTGCCCGCCATGTACGCGCGCAGTTGCGGCGGACGGACGCGCACGCTGCGCGAAATCGGCGTTGCCGGCAAAGGCTATCCCTACTATGCGGTGCATTGCGTCTATTGCAGCCGCCATCCTGAGACGTGGCGGCGCGATGCGGCCATCGTCAGGCAGGGCGATCTTCCGACCGGCGATCTTGCAACCAAGGCTCGGCCGTTGACGGAACGGGAACGGCTGGCCTTCAATCGCATTCACGGCTGGGGCGCGATTCCCAGTCTTGCAGGGGAGGCCGAAGGCGGTACGCAATCCTCGATTACTGGCCGCGGCATTGGGCATGGAGTCGGGCTATGCCAGCGCGGTGCAGCTGACATGGCCCGCCGCGGCTCGGGCTTCACCGCCATCCTCGCGCATTACTATCCCAACACCCGGCTCGCCGAAATGCCATTGCCCTGAGGACAGCGTCCGAGAAGGTCGAGCCCAGCCGGCCGAGTCCGGCAGGTTCGAGTCGATGCGGCAGGCCGTTTCCGATACACTGAGAAGATGCCGAGGCGTGAGATGGCAGCGGCGGGCCTATAGCTCAATGGTTAGAGCAGCGGACTCATAATCCGTTGGTTCCAGGTTCAAGTCCTGGTGGGCCCACCAGTCGTCTGGCCTCTTTCTTCATCTCAGGCAGCGCGGGACCTGCCATCTGCCATCCAACTCTGGATGAGTACACCGCTGATCGAGCAGCATGGCGTCATCGGAAATATGCGGTCGGCTGCGTTGGTCAGCATTGACGGCGCCATCGACTTCTATTGCTACCCGGCCTTCGACTCGCCATCGGTTTTTGCCGCTCTTCTCGATCCGGAGAAGGGTGGCGTCTTCGAGATCGTGCCTAAAATCGACGCCATGCGCACCAAGCAGCTCTACCTTCCCAATACCAACATCCTCGTCACTCGCTTTCTCTCCGATGACGGCGTTGCCGAGGTCACCGATCTGATGCCGATTATGGATGAGGGTAAGCATCGGCCGACGCAGCTGATCCGAAATCTGCGCGTGATCAAAGGGGAGATCCAGTTTCGCGTTCGTTGTGCGCCGCGCTTCGACTATGCTCGCTGCTCGCATACGGCTTCGGCGCAGGGAGATGGAGTCGTCTTCCACCCAGAGAATCAGGAATTGAAGCCAATGCGCGTGCGATCGACGGTGCCTCTGTCTGTCGAGGGCAAGGATGTAATTGCAGACTTCAAGCTGGGCAAGAATGAGTATGCGAACTTTACCTTTGGCGGCATCGAAGAAGGCGACGAGACACCCGAGGATGGAATCCACGAGGAAGCTTTCGACGGCTTTTTGAGCGAAACTTCGCGTTACTGGCGCGATTGGGTCTCGCACTCCCGATACCAGGGGCGATGGCGTGAGACGGTCAATCGCTCCGCGTTGATCCTTAAGCTGCTCTCCAGCCAGGAATATGGCGCCATCATCGCCGCACCCACCTTTGGCCTGCCGGAGCGGCTGGGCGGCGCGCGTAACTGGGATTATCGCCTGTGCTGGCTGCGCGATTCTTCCTTTACACTCTTCGCCCTGTTGCGTCTGGGATTTACCGACGAGGTGAGCAAGTTCGGCGGGTGGATGCGCGAGCGTGTGACGTCAGGTTTGAAAGAACCGCACGAGGATGGACCTTTGAAGCCGATGTACCGGATTCACGATTCCGGCGATTTTGTCGAGGAGACGCTGGATCATTTTTCCGGCTATCGGGATTCACGTCCGGTGCGCATCGGCAACGCTGCGCAGTCGCAGTTGCAGCTGGATATTTATGGTGAGCTGATGGACTTTGCCTATCTGGGTGCAAAGTACGCTAACTCGCTCTCCTACGACGGCTGGAATCGCATGAAAGGGCTGCTGGGCTGGCTGCAGCAGAACTGGGAGCGGCCGGATGAGGGCATCTGGGAAGTGCGCAATGGGAGGCAGCATTTTCTGCATTCGAGGCTGATGTGCTGGGTTGCGTTTGACCGCGCTCTGCGCCTGGCGGAGAAGCGTTCGCTGGTTGCGCCGGTCGAGGAGTGGCGAGCGACGCGCGATGCGATCCATGAGGATATCTACAAGAACTTCTGGAACGAAGAGCTGAAATCCTTTGTGCAGTCCAAGGGCTCGAATACCCTCGATGCGTCTGTGCTGCTGATGCCGCTGATGCGCTTTATCAATGCCACCGACCCCCGCTGGCTTTCCACAATGGCGGCCATCGAGGAGCACCTGGAAGAAGGCGGCGTGGTCTACCGCTACGCCAGCGGCGTCGATGGCCTGGATGGGACCGAAGGCGGGTTCACTCCCTGCTCGTTCTGGCTGATCGAGTGCCTGGCGAGATCGGGCCAGGTGGAGAAAGCGCAGCTGATGTTCGACAAGATGCTGGGGTATGCGAACCATCTCGGGCTGTACTCCGAAGAGTTGGGTCAGAACGGAGACCAGCTCGGGAATTTTCCCCAGGCGCTGACACATCTGGCGCTGATCAGCGCGGCGTTCTTTTTGGATCGCAAGCTCTCCGGCAGTAGAGACGCGACCTGGCAGTAGACTTCTTCGCAAGACCCTCTATTCGTCTCCGGTGTCGATGTAGCGCGATTCGTTCAGGTCGAGTTCGCGCTCGATGCGGCGCAGCACCTGGTCGTTGATGCGGCCCTCATTGCGCAACCGCACGGCGGTATCGCGTTCGACCTGTGTGGTTTCGCGAGAGACGTCGATGAAGCGTTGATGATGGATGGCGTGCTGCTGGTCTTCTTCACCGGCATTGAGGCTTGCGAGACGATGACGGTAGTGGCCGATCAAGTCTTCGTATATATCTTCGTGCTCGCTGTCTGATGATTCGTCTTCAATTAGCAGACGGGTTGATTCGAGATGCCCGAGGGCCGCTTCAGTGACGATTCGGCGGGCTTCGCGCTCTTCGCAGTTTGGGCCTGGTGCGCCCGCCAGGCCCAGCCGGCGCACCAGGGGCGTAAGCGTGATGCCCTGCAGGACGAGAGTAACGAGGATCACGCAGAAGGTGAGAAAGACCATGACGTTTCGCTGCGGAAAAGGCGTGCCATCGGTGAGAACGATGGGCAGGGATAGTGCCGCTGCCAGCGAGACGACGCCACGCATTCCAGTCCAGCCGAGGACGAAGGTCTGGCGGGCATTCGGGGACTTTTCGTGCTGATGGTCGAAGCGGTTGCGGACGAAATGGGCCAGATGCGCTCCGGGAAAGACCCAGATCATGCGCAACAGGACTAGCAACACGCTGAAGACGGCGCCATCGATTGCCAGACTGCGGAAGCTGTAGCCGCGGATGGAAGCAAGAATCCAGGGTAACTGCAGGCCGATAAGGACGAAGACCAATCCGTTGAGAACGAAAGTAAACGACTGCCAGAAGGACCAGATCTGAATGCGCACAGTGGGCGAGAACATGTGTGCGCTGCGGCGGGTAAGAAAGAGTCCGCAGGCAACAACGGCAAGCACGCCGGACGCGTGGACGGCATCGGCGAGGAAGTAGACGGCGTAGGGAACGAGGATGCTGAGCGCGATCTCGATAGGGCCATCTTCAATATGGCGTTCCAGAAGATAGGCAAGCTTACCCACCAGCAGGCCGATGCCTACTCCGCCCACGACGAGCCAGGCAAATGTGAACAGACCAGTGGATACAGTTGGAGCATGGCCGCTGAGGACGATGGCCAGCGCGAACTCGAGTGCGAGCAGGCCGGTGGCGTCGTTGATGAGGCTCTCGCCTTCCAGAATGTCGACAATGCGGCTGGGCAGGCCGATGCGCCGGGCTATAGCTGTGGCGGCGATGGCGTCGGTGGGTGCGACCACTGCTCCGAGAACGAGACCGAGGCGCCAGTCAAAACCGGCGAGCACGCGCGGCGTGACCAGTGCAACGCCGAGGACCGTAAAGCCGACCAGTCCAAATGCGAGGAAGAGGATGCTGACCAGGTTGAAACGAAAGTCGCGCCAGGAAGTGAGCCATGCCGAGGAGTAAAGCAGTGGCGGCAGGACGACCAGGAAGACCAGATCGGGATCGAGAGTGAAACGGGGAATGCCGGGGACGAAGCCAAGCAGCAGGCCGCCGATGATCATGACGATTGGGTACGGCGTTCCGATCTTGCGGGCGAATTGGCCGAAGGCGATGATGAAGAGCAATAGCAGCAGGAAGAGCAGTTCGATCTCGCGTATACCTGTCACTCTGTCATCCTCGGAAAATCGTTTGTGGAAGCATCGGGCAGCGCAGCTGCCATTGCGATGCCTGTTGCCATCATAGACAACGCAAGTCCTGATCCGGCCAGCGATACCTTAGCATGAAGCCATGGCTGCTCTGCTGGAGATCGAGAATCTGCGCGTCTGGTTCGGTGCGACGGAAGTGGTGCGCGGCGTGAGCCTTACGCTGGAGCGCGGTGAAGTGCTCGGGCTTGTTGGCGAATCGGGCTCGGGGAAGAGCGTGAGTTCGCTGGCGATTCTGGGATTGCTGGATCCGGCTGCGCGCGTGGAAGGCTCGATTCGCTGGCAGGGACGCGAGCTGGTTGGATTGGGTAACCGGGAGCTGCGGTCGATTCGCGGACGGGAGATTGCGATGATCTTCCAGGAGCCGATGACGGCGCTGAATCCTGTGATGTCGGTGGGACGGCAGATCACCGAGGCGATTCTGGCGCACGCGACGGGCATGAAAAGCAGCGAGGCAAAGCGGCAGGCAATCGAGGCGCTGGAGTCGGTTGCGATTCCAGAGGCGGCGCGGCGGTTTGGAGACTATCCGCACCAGTTCTCTGGCGGGCAGAGGCAGCGCATTCTCATCGCGATGGCGCTGGTTCACAAGCCGCAGCTACTCATCGCCGATGAGCCGACGACGGCGCTCGATGTAACGGTGCAAGCGCAGGTGCTGGAGCTGATGAAGAGTCTGCAGCGGGAGCGCGGATTGGCGATGCTCTTTACCAGCCACGACCTGGCTGTCGTAGGGCAGATGGCGGATCACGTCGCGGTGATGCGGCGCGGAGAAATGCTGGAAAGTGGTTCCGCGCGGCAGGTGCTTACCGAGCCGCAGCATCCGTATACAAAAAGCCTGCTGAGTGCTGTGCCGACTTTGCGAACGGATCGGGAAAAGCCGCTTGCAACCCTTGTATAGAAGCTTTTCGACTCATCCAGCGAAAAGGCGAACAAACGGCGATAATAAAAAGAGGGGTGGGGGTATTTATTTTCTCGCCAACACCTGCCGAGCCCGGAAGAATTCCTGACTGAGTCGATCGCAGCCTGCTTCCATTTCTATTGTGCTCCTTTGCCTCATAATTCAAGGCAACGCAAAGGAGAAATATTTTTTCAAGCGTGAGATGAGAACAGCGCGATCTGGTCTGTCTCCAGACCGATGGTTGGAATAAGCCACGGCTCATGAGCAATGGCCAGGGTGCATGGGCCGAAGGTGCAGATTTTGATTGGGCGGGTTGTGGCTTCTTTCCTGAGCGAGCTCAGTACAGACTGCAAGATGGAGCCGGTAAAGGGTGTGTACAGGTAGAAGATGGTGCCGGTGGAGAAGTCGGCGCTGCTCGCGTCCTGCTCCAGAAAAGTGACCTTACCGAGATTCAATCGCTGAGCGCATTGGCGGGCGGAGGCGATGAAGCTGGGCTCCAGCTCGATGCCGATGGTGTGTGCTCCGGTACAGGCTGAGACAACTAAGGGAATATGGCCTAACCCTGAGCCGAGATCGATCAGAACATCGCTGGCTGAGATGGCAGCGGCTTGGATCAGCGCGAATATGTGGCGTGCAGGCGTGGGCTGATAAAAGACGTTCTCCGGGCCGGTGTGGCTTGGCTCGCCATCTGGCTCATCGAGCTGGAGGACGCCGCTGACCAATTCGTCGAGATGGTCATAGCCGTTGCCGCGAGGGAGTTGGTCGCTATCCGATGGTTGGAGCGCGTGGAGAAATGCGGGCGGCCAAACGCCGTGCTGAATTTCGGAGCGGATGGATTGGTAGAGCTCGGAATTGGCCGCCTCCAGCCGGGCACATAGGGCTTCCGCGCGGCGACTGAGTTGGGAGTCGATGATTGGAGTGTATGCATCGAGCCGGTCGAGGATGTTCAGTCGCTGGCTGAGTTGATCCGCTTCGAGAAGCGAATGGTCGTTGTCCCATTCAGAGATCAGATGCTCTATTGCATCCAGCATGGATCGGGCTCCGTTTGCAGGCTAATTGTCGCATCGCCTCGTGAACCACAATCCCGAAAAGCAGATTCCCTTCGGGAATGACAGCAAGAAAGGCAAGGGCGGATTCGTGCTTCGCGCGAATTTGGCCCAGGTCTCAGAAGCGAGACCTGGGGCACCCGCCTCCGTTTCGCAAAAGCAGATTCCCTGCGGGAATGACAGCCAGAAAGGCAAAAACAAAAGCGGATTCTCTTCGGGAATGACAAGAAGAGAAACGAAGGCTGAAGGGGATTTCGAGGAGCGAGGGTTACAGATACACTTCCGGGAAACGCGTCTGAGATCGCCTGGGGAGAGAACGGCAACTTCAAAGACAACCCAAAACTACTGAAGGAATTTATCTACACACCCAGCGTTAGGGGGCTGGGCGTGCAGGTAAATTCGAGGTGCGGGCCCGGAAAGCAGCTTAGACAGCGACTGCTTCCGAGGCGACTTCCGAAGCGGTATCCGACTCGGGGCCATGTTCCGCGGCCACGGTCACCTTGACGTGCGCGGTGACTTCGCGGTGCAGCTTGATGGCAACCGAGGTTTCGCCGATGGCCTTGAGCGGCTCAAGCAGCTGGATCTTACGGCGGTCAACTTCAAAGCCCTTGCTCTCGAGCTCATGAGCAATGTCGGCGGAGGTGACGGAACCGAAGAGATGGCCGTTCTCGCCCGACTTGCGGGTGAAACTGAGGGTGAGGGGTTCGAGCTGTGCAGCCAGGGTTTCAGCAAGCGCCTTCTCCGAAGCGGAGCGGCGTACAGCAGCGGCCTTCATCTGTTCAATGACGGCCTTGTTCGAGGTGGTAGCCTGCAATGCCAGCTTGCGCGGCAGCAGAAAATTGCGACCATAGCCCTCGGCAACTTTCACCACGTCTCCGCGGTGCCCAAGATTTGCTACGTCTTCTTTCAGAATGACTTCC
>DATAZR010000014.1:0-19844 GCA_036271955.1 Acidobacteriaceae bacterium | reverse complement strand
TGCTGGTAACGCACAACCTGGAACTGGCCGGGCGATGTACCCGGACTTTACGTTTAACGGGGGGCAGGCTGGTGGAGGCTTCCCAGGACGAGGCGTTCGTTACTCAACATCATTCGCGGTAATACCATCCGTTTTTCTGATCGAGACGGTATTCAGGAAAACGGTGACCGCAGCCGATAGTACGGAAAAGGAGCACCATGTTCGAACGCTACACGGAGAAGGCGCGGCGCGTAATCTTCTTTGCGCGGTATGAGGCCAGCCAGTTCGGGTCGCCTTATATCGAGACGGAGCACTTGCTGCTCGGCCTGTTGCGAGAAGACAAAGCACTCACCAACAGGTTCCTGCGCTCCCACGCTTCGGTGGAGTCGATCCGCAAGCAGATTGAGGCGCATACCACGATTCGCGAGAAGGTCTCGACCTCTGTCGATCTGCCGCTCTCGAATGAATGCAAGCGTGTGCTGGCCTATGCCGCGGAAGAAGCCGAGCGGCTGGGGCACAAGCACATCGGGACGGAGCACTTGCTGCTTGGCTTGCTGCGCGAAGAGAAATGCTTTGCGGCGGAAATACTGCAGGAGCGTGGCCTGAAGCTGGCGGCGATTCGCGAAGAGCTGTCGCGAGCCACTCAGGAGAAGGCTCCGCAACAGACGCGGCAACGCGAGAGCAGTTTGCTGGCCGAGTTCAGCCGCGATTTGACTCAGTCCGCGATGGATAACCAGCTCGATCCTCTGGTTGGCCGCGACGGCGAGCTGGAGCGCGTGATTCAAATCCTCTGCCGCCGCACGAAAAATAATCCGGTGTTGATCGGAGAGCCCGGAGTCGGCAAGACAGCCATCGTCGAAGGCCTCGCCCAGCGGATTGCCGATGGGGAAGTTCCGAGCTTCCTTGCTGATAAGAGGGTCTTGGCGCTCGATCTCTCGCTTATTGTCGCGGGCACCAAATATCGCGGCCAGTTCGAAGAGCGTCTCAAGACCATCATGAAAGAGCTGATGGAGAATCAGAACTCCATCGTCTTTATCGATGAGTTGCACACCCTAGTCGGTGCTGGATCGGCGGAAGGCTCGCTCGATGCCGCCAACATTCTCAAGCCGGCTCTGTCGCGCGGCGAGATTCAGTGCATCGGCGCAACCACGCCGGCTGAATTCCGTAAGTCGATCGAAAAGGATCGCTCGCTGGAGCGGCGCTTCCAGGCAGTCAAGGTTCCTCCGCCGAATGAAGCCGATGCGATCAAAATCATCATGGGCATCAAGGATCGCTACGAAAAATTCCATGCGGTCAGCTACACCGATGCGGCCATCGAGTTCGCGGTGTCACATTCGAATCGCTACATTCCCGATCGCTTCCTGCCCGACAAGGCTATCGATCTGATCGACGAAGCGGGAGCGCGGGTGAAGCTGCGCCAGACTTCCCTGCCCGAAGAGATCACCGAGGTTCAGAAGCGCATCAAGTTCATCGTGCACCGCATGGACTCAGCCATCGCGAATCACGAGTTCGAGAAGGCGCGCTTCTACTCGGACGAAGAACGCAAAGAGCGCGAGAACCTGCGTACGCTGCGCGAAAAGTATCATCTCGATGACTCCGCCGCCGGCATCGTGGGCCGCGAAGACATCGAAGATGTAGTCAGCCGCTGGACTGGCGTGCCCATCACTTCCATCAAGGAAGAAGAGACCCAGAAACTGCTGCGCGTGGAAGAAGAGCTGCACAAGCGCGTGATCTCGCAGGATAAATCGATCTCGGCGCTGGCTCGCGCTATTCGCCGCTCGCGCGCAGGGCTGAAGTCTCCGCATCGTCCGATTGGTAGCTTCCTCTTCCTCGGCCCCACAGGCGTAGGCAAGACGGAAGTAGCGCGCACACTGGCGCAGTTCCTCTTTGGCAGCGAGAAGGCGCTGATCCGCTTCGATATGTCGGAGTTCATGGAGAAGCACTCCGTATCGAAGCTGATCGGTTCGCCTCCGGGCTACGTGGGCTACGAGGAAGGCGGCCAGTTGACGGAGCGCGTCAAGCGTTCGCCCTACTCGGTCGTGCTGCTCGACGAAGTCGAAAAGGCGCATCCCGATGTCTTCAATCTGCTCTTGCAGGTCTTTGAAGATGGTCAGCTGACGGACGGCCTCGGCAACACCGTCGACTTCAAGAACACGATCATCATCATGACCAGCAACATCGGCGCGCGGCACCTGATGAAGAAGCAGGGCCTCGGCTTCCAAAGCGAGCGCGAAGACCTGGTGATGGAGAAGATTGAAGAGCTGGTGAAGGGCGAGGTCAAGCGCACCTTCAATCCCGAGTTCCTCAACCGCATCGATGAGGTAATCCTCTTCCAAGCGCTTTCCGATGCCGACCTGATCCAGATTGTCGATCTGCTGGTTAACCAGCTCAACGCCAACCTGGCGCAGAAATCGATCACCATCTCGGTGGACGAAGAAGCCAAGAAGTGGATCCTCGACAAGACGCTGGGCGATCGCAGCTACGGTGCAAGACCGCTGCGCCGCGCGCTGCAACGCTACATCGAAGACCCACTCTCAGAGGCTTTGATCGGCGGCCAGATCATGGACCGTCCGGCCTTCCTCGAGGTCTACATCGTCAACAACCAGCTCTTCTATCGCTCGGTCTCCAACATCAGCGAAGAAAAGGCGGACGGCGTGCTGCTCTACAGCGCGTAAAGCGGAATAACCCAAACACAACAAAGCCCTCGGCCAACCGCCGGGGGCTTTGCTTTTGCTCACTTATAGTCACCTGAGCGCGGCGGAAGAGGCTATAGTAGCCCATTGGCATCGTAAGCAGATGTGTCTTGATACGCGGATTCTCTCCGCGACGCCTCCAGAAAGCCGGTATCTGGCTATGAAAAAGCGCTGGCTGTTGATTACAGGGGGAGTGATCGTGGTGGCGCTGCTCGCATTGGTAGCGCTGCCCTTCCTGATCGATGTGAACCGTTTCCGCCCGCAGCTGGAGGCAGAGGCCAGCGCCGGTCTGGGACGCACCGTAAAGCTGGGCAATCTGAACCTGTCGATTCTCTCCGGCAGAATCGTCGCCAGTGACATTGAGATCGCCGACGACCCGGCCTTCAGCCAATCGGCCTTTCTCAAAGCTAAGTCCGTCAAAATCGGCATTGAACTAAAGCCGCTCATCTTCGCCCGGCAATTGAATGTGACTGGAATCGTCATTGATCAGCCTCAGATCAATCTGCTGAAGGCCGCCGACGGCACTTTTAATTTTTCCTCACTCGGCAATAGCTCGCAACCGGTTCAAATTGCCTCTGGCCCGAACCATCCACCCCTCTCCGTGGCTCGATTCAATGTGAAAGACGGAACCCTGACAGTGGGCCGCCTCAACTCCTCCGCGGAGCCTCGTGTCTATTCCGATGTCAACATCGCGGTAACAGATTTTTCTCGCACCTCGCAATTTCATTTCCTGATCACCGCGAGATTACCGGGCGGTGGAAACACCAATCTCTCCGGCCAGGTCGGCCCGATCCGCTTTGCACACGTCACATCGACACCATTCGACGCATCCGCCACCGTACACAACATGAAAATCTCCGCCTATGGATTCATCGACCCCAGAAGCGGCATTTCTGGACAGATAGACATGGATGGAAAGGTGGTCTCCGATGGAAGTACGGCAACAGCCACCGGCACATTCACTGGCTCATCGATGACCTTCGGGCCCGGAGGTAAACCGTCGCCAAAGGCCATCACCATTCAGAACAAGGTTGAAATCGATCTTTCCACGCAATCGCTCAAAATCACCCAGTCCGATATCTCAATCGGCAAAGCGAAATTTCAACTGACCGGAACGATCCAGAGTCAGGGCGAGCAGAGAGCGCTGAATCTCCAGCTCACCGGCAAGAGCGTGCCCATTGACGACCTTCAGGCGGTGCTGCCGTCGATCCCCGTCCGTCTCCCTCTCGGCTCTCACCTGCAGGGTGGCACGCTATCGGTCAACTTCAGGATTACTGGACCGCTGAGCTCGCCCGTCATATCCGGCCCCGTCCAGGCGGCCGATACCACGCTGGTTGGCTATAACCTTGGAGAGCAGATCGGCTCGCTGGCGTCCTTCGCGGGGAAGGCTATCTCGAAGCCCGATACATACGTGCAGAGCATGTCCTGCGACACTACAGTAACGCTTGCGGGCTCAACATCCACCAACATTAATGCGGTTATTCCGTCCGTTGCTACCTCAACCGGATCTGGAACAGCAAGCCCGGATGGGACACTTCACTACGAGATACTTTCCTATCCAAGCAGCGGCATAGCAGGCGACCTTATCAAGATGTCGAACGTTGGCAGCGGAAAGGGCGCTATTCCGATCACAATTCAGGGCACCGTCGAACGTCCTATCTATGTAGCGGACACCAAAGGCGCGGCGCGCAGCATTGTCGGCCAGACGGCAAAAGGCGTTGTCTCCGCGACCGGGCATGCCATCAGCGGACTCTTCAAAAAGAAGGACAAGGATAAAGACCCGGACAAGAAATAGAGGTAGCGGGTTTTCGTGTTGGTTGAGACGTTTGAGGCTGGCTGGCTAATGTTGACTTGAAAAGGTTTTTGGTTTTGCCTTTCTTGCTGTCATTCCCGCAGGGAATCTGCTTTTATACTGAGCGATGTTACGATGATTCCCATACTCATCGCGGAGCCAATCATGAGCGAAACCGTCGAAGCCGGAACAATGACCACAGAAGAGATCCTCCAGATCACACGCGCCCACAACTACGGCACCTGGCGCATCCAGAAGACATGGAAGCCGATGCATGTGGTCGATGCCGAGGGCTGCTACTTCATAGATGCGTCAGGCAAGCGCTACCTGGATTTTTCGTCGCAGCTGATGTGCGTCAACCTCGGCCACAAGAATCCCAAAGTCATTGAGTCCATCGCCGAGCAAGCGCGCGAACTGCCTTACATCATGCCCGGTTTCGCGACCACTTCACGCGCCAAGCTCACGCAGCAGCTGCTCCGTCTGCTGCCCGAAGGACTGGAGAAATTCTTCTTTGCAACCTCCGGCACCGAGGCCAACGAAGCGGCTTTCAAGATCGCGCGCATGGTCACCGGCAAGACCAAGATCATCTCGCGCTATCGCAGCTATCACGGGTCAACCACCTCATCCATCTCCTCTACCGGCGACCCGCGCCGCTGGGCGATGGAGCCGAGCGGCAAAGCGCCGGGCCACGTCTTTGCGCCGGAGACGAATTGCTACAAGTGCCCGATTGGACATACCTATCCTGCCTGCAACGTAGCGTGCGCGGATTACATCGAACACATGATTCGCAACGAGAGCGACGTGGCTGCGATCATCGTCGAGCCGATTGTCGGCACCAACGGCGTGCTCGTGCCGCCCCCCGAGTACATGCCCAAACTCAAGGCTATTTGCGAGAAGTACGGCGTGCTCATGATCGCCGATGAAGTGATGACCGGCTGGGGACGCACCGGCAAGTGGTTCTGCGTCGATCACTGGGGTGTGAAGCCTGATATCCTAGTCACCGCAAAGGGCATCACCTCGGCGTATGTTCCGCTGGGCCTGTGCGCAACCACTAAGGCGATCGCCGACTACTTTGAAGAACACTATTTCGCACATGGACACACCTATGAGGCACATCCCATGACGCTGGGGCCTGCGGTCGCGACCATCGAAGAGATGGAGCGGCTCAATCTGGTTGAGCGCGCTGCTTCGCTCGAGCCCTACGTGCGCGAGAAGCTGATGGCGCTCAAGGAGAAGCACCCCTCCATCGGAGACGTTCGCGGCATGGGGCTTTTCTGGGGCGTTGAGTTAGTCAAGAACCGCGAGACCAAAGAGCCCTTCAACACCATGCGCGACAAGGTCGAGGGCAAACCTCTGGTGGTCGATCAAATCGCGGCGAAAATGATGGGCATGGGCGTAGCACAGCAGGCGTGGGTTAGCCACTTCGTCATCGCTCCGCCGCTCATCGTTACCGAAGCAGAGCTGGACGAGGGCATTGCCGCGCTGGATGAGGCGCTGTCGATAGCAGACGCGCTGGTGTAAGACAGGTGTGACCATAGTGAAAGCGACAACAGCCAGGGAGCCGATCAGCCGATGTCCGCAGGAGAGACTGTAGCCTCCAGACGAGAGGGAAAGCTGCACCGCAGAGACATCGATGGCCTGCGCTCGATTGCGGTGCTCTCCGTACTGGGTTTTCACTGCCGCGTTCCCGGAGTCGGTGGCGGCTTTGCGGGCGTGGATATCTTCTTCGCGATCTCAGGATACCTGATATGCGGCCTCGTCGTACGCGATCTGGACCTGAACCGCTTTAGCATCGCGCACTTCTACGAGCGGCGCTGCAAACGCATCCTGCCTGCGCTCTTTGCGGTCCTGCTGTTCATAATCGTCACCGCGATGCTCATTACTTCTCCGTACGAGGCGCACAAAATCGGAGAGGACATCATGGCCGTGGCGGCATCGGTGTCAAACTTTCTGTTCTATAAACAGGGCAACTACTTCGGTGGCGGAGGCACCCTCAATCCTCTGCTCATGACCTGGTCTCTGGCAGTGGAAGAACAGTTCTACATTGTTTTCCCTCTGCTCATGATGCTGCTTTACAAACAGAGCCGGAAGAGTCTCTTCGCAACCCTGTCGGGGCTTTGCCTTTTATCGCTGGCAGCTTCCGTATATATGGAATTTCATCATCCGGAGTTTAATTTCTACTCTCCGTTCACCCGAGCCTGGGAAATCGGCGCGGGCACATTGCTTGCCTTTTACGAGGCTCGCCGCCCCTCTCATCTGGACCGTCCCTTGTGGTTGCAACACCTGGCGAGTTGGCTGGGGCTGGCACTCATCCTCGCCACTATTACCTTCTACACACAGGCCGTTCGCTTTCCAGGATACGAAGCAATTCCGCCTGTGCTCGGAACCATCCTCCTCCTCGGCAATCGCCGCGGAGGAGCGAACCGTCTGCTCTCGCTGCAGCCATTCGTCGCCATTGGACTCATCTCGTATTCGCTCTATCTGTGGCACTGGCCGCTGTTGAGTTTCGCCGCGCTAGTCAGCCCGGTGCCGCTCACCGCAGCTAACCGCGCCGTGCTCATGCTTCTGGCTTTCCCGGCCGCGATTCTCTCCTACTTTTTGATTGAGCGGCCTTTTCGGCGATATGTCCCGCGAAAGACCAGCCGGCTGCTGCTGGCCTATGCTTCGTGCAGCGTGTGCCTGCTCACTGTCGGCGGAGTCCTCGATTTCTCTAAGGGCATTCCGCAGCGCGCACCGCAACTCGCTCTTGTGGAGAGCTCGCTCGACCTGGATCGTGAGCACCGCTGCGTTACCATGTCCGATACCAAGATTAATATGAGTCCGGACTGTGTACCTGCCTCATCGTCAGCCCTGGCGATGGCTCTACTCGGAGACAGCCATGCGGAAGCAATGGAAGAACCGCTCAAACAATATGCGGCATCCATCGGTGACCAGTTGCTGACGTTGACGATGCCTGCGTGCCCACCCCTGCAGGGTGTCACTCGCTTCTCTGCCAATGAGCCTCTATTCGCCTCGCAATGCGCCGCTTTCAATCGCCGGACTTTGGAGATTGTGGCGTCGCGGCCGGATGTAAAGACTGTGGTGCTGGCCGGCAGCTGGCCGATGGCACCGGAAGATATGTTTTTGCCGACAGGATTTCAGAACGATCCTCTCGCCACAACCGCTGCGCAGCACGGAAGGTATCTGATCGTCGGCATGCAGGCTGAGATCAAGGCACTTGAATCCCTGGGCAAGCAGGTCATTCTGATCGAAGACAATCCATCCGTTCCATTCAATCCTCTTTCCAGATATCGCTACAGATCGCTTCCCCTACGGCGGGCCGTTGTCGATATTCTGCTTCGCCATCCTGTCGAGGACGCCGCGGCGACATCCGTGCCGCGCCGCACAACTCTCAACACTGAAGCGGAACAGGTGCGTAAGGAGATGCTCGCCATGGCTCACAACGATCCCCAACTCACCGTAATCGATACAAAATCGCTCTTCTGCGACAGCGCTCAATGCACGATCTCCGATGGGAACGATCTCTACTATGTAGACAACAACCATTTCAGCCGCTTCGGAGAAGCAAAGGTGGTCGCCAGCATCGCCGCGGCTGGCACGAAACCCACCGCAGACTCCGGAAAATGATTGATATATCTAAGCTAACGGCAGGTCAGAAAGTAGTCTCGGATCAGTCGCCATCCGGCACGGCCACGACCACCGGCCACAGTCGCATCAGCACCGCGTACGCAACTCCGGCGACGAAGAACCCAACGAACCAGGAGTAGTCATACAGGAATCGCAGCCACGGCGCCCATAACCCAATCAACGCCACAACCACGCCAATCACCAGCGCCACGATCGCGCGTGGATTGATGCCCTTCGAGTAGTGATAGATGCCTTCGCGATGATAGAGCGAGTAGAGCGACAGCTTGGTGCGGCGGATGAATACATAGTCGCAGACCATGATGCCGGCAATCGGTCCCATCAATCCGCCATAGCCTTCCAGCCACCCAAAGATATAGGCATCGGGCGTAGCCAGCAGTTTCCACGGACGAATCGCCAACCCCAGAAAACCAGTGATCATACCGCCCATGCGATAGCTGATGAGGCGCGGATACAGGTTTGAAAAATCATTCGACGGCGAGACGACATTGGCTCCAATGTTGACGTTGAGCGTAGCAACAAGAATCGCGATCAGCGCTAGAAACGCTATCCACGGCTGGCCAAAACGCGCGATCAGCGTAATGGGATTCCAGATCGGCTCGCCGAAGATCACAACGGAAGCCGATGTCACCGCGATGCCGACAAAGGTATAGAGAGTCATAGCCACCGGCAGTCCGAAGCCCTGGCCGATGATCTGCGCGCCCTGCGACTTCGAGTAGCGCGTGAAATCGGGAATGTTCAACGCCAGCGTAGCCCAGTAGCCAACCATGCCGGTGAGCGTCGGAAAGAAGACCGGCGCGAACTCATGCCAGGTATGAAATTTGCTTGGAGTTTGGAGCATCACCCCGAAGCTGCCCGCCTTGACACGCACCCAGATCAGCAGTGCCGCAGCCATGATGAACATGAACGGCGCACCGAAACCTTGAAGAAAGCGGATCGACTCCACGCCGCGCCACACAACGATCATATTGAGCAGCCAGAAGCTCATGAAGCACGCGCCCAGCGCCCAATCGACATGCGCCACCGAGGGCCAGACGACAAGCAGCATCGAGTAGATCGCCTGGCCGCCAATCCACGATTGAATGCCGAACCATCCGCAGGCCACCAGGGCGCGCATAATCGATGGAACGTTAGCGCCGCGAACACCGAAGGGCGCTCGAATGAAGACGGGAAATGGAATGCCGTATTTTGCGCCGGCATGGGCGTTCAACAGCATGGGAACGAGGACGATGAGATTGCCCAGCAGCACGGTGCCGACGGCCTGCTTCCAGTTCATGCCCTTGGCAATCATCGACGAGGCAAGCTGGTAAGTCGTGATCTCCATCGACATCGAGAACCACAGCGCTATGTAGTTATACGTTCCCCAGGTGCGGTGCGCAGCCGTAGTCGGCGCAAGATCATCGTTGCTTAGAGTTGGGTCGATTCGTCCCGACAGGGCTGTGCTCAATGATCCTCCGGGCGTTGCACGATCACGCAAATTTCGCAGGTTGAGACTCTGAAAATAGCGCAAAGCCGCGCAGACATCAATGCATTTGTTGTCAGCGCCCTTGCGCGGGACAGATGCAATGTCGCTTCCCTTCAGGATTTCGTTGCGTTGCGCGGCGATCCACGATATGTAAAAGAGATGCGAAAGACAGGTTCGGCTTTCACGATGCTGCTGGCTGCGGTGTCTCTGCTTCTGGCTTCGACATGCTCTGCACAACCACCGGCAAAGCTGATCGTCAAAAACGCTCGCCTCTTCACCATGGCCCAGGGGCAAAGAGATGTCTTCACTGGCTACCTCGTTGTAAATGAAGACGGCAAGCTTGCGGCGATAGCGGCAGGCGATCCGCCGGCAGGACTGAGCGCCGACGAGACATGGGACGCAGGCGGCCATTGGATTCTTCCCGGCTTTCTCTCTGCGCACAGCCACTTATGGCAGGCGGCCTTTCGCGGTCTCGCAGCGGACAAGACGCTGCCGGGATGGATCGACGGGTTGTACATTCAACATGCTCAGGAGGCTAAGGCCGAGGATTATTATTGGTTCACGCTCGGCGGCGCGCTCGATCACCTGCAGCATGGCATCACTGCAGCTTACGACTTCAGCTACGGTGGCACCAGTTGGAAATTGTGCAAAGGCAATGACTGCGACGAAGCGAGTTTCCGCGGAGAGATGGCCTCGGGCATCCGCTTTATTCATGGCTACCAGCCCGATGCCATCACCGCGGCCGATACGCCGGCAATGGCCATGGCGCGGCTTACTCAGTTCATGGAATGGATCAAGACGCAGCCCACATCTACGCGCTTCCTGAGCGTGATGCTCAACGGCTCCACATCTTTCAATGAGACCTATCAACAGGCGGTCTCAGAGAAAGCGATGATGGATCGGTTTCACCTCGGCAACCAGAGCCACTATCTTGAGCCTCCGGATACCGTCGCAGCGGAACGAGCCAAGTTCAAATGGTTTGAAGACAGCGGCCTCCTCGGTCCGACACTCTACTTCGGACACTTCATTCATCCCAGCGATGAGATCCTCACCAAAGTTGCAGCGGCGCATAGCGGCATGAGCTGGAATCCGCTGTCGAATGGACGCCTGGCATCGGGCGTAGCCGATATTCCCAAGTATCTCAAGAAGGGCATTCGCGTAGGCATGGGCGTCGACGGCGAAGCCAGCGCCGATCTCGCCGATCCCTTCGAAAACATGCGCACCGGCCTCTATGCCATTCGTGACAAGTATGAAGACGCGACCATCATGAGCCCTTACCAGGTGCTGTATCTGCACACCATGGGCTCGGCCGACGTGATGGGAGTCAAAGACAGATTAGGAAGCCTTGAGCCGGGTAAGTATGCCGACTTTCTGGTGATCGATCCCACGCGATTCGGCACGGTTTTCGATCCCTATGCAAGCCTGGTGCTGATCACCGGCGAACGCGATCTGGAGCGTGTCTATGTCGGCGGCGAGCTTAAGGTGGATCGCGGCAAATTGCTCGGCCAGAACATGCAGAAGATACAGACGGAAATTAACACCCGCTCCGCCGCCACAACCAAATAAGCGGCTTACAATGGCGGTGTCTTTCTCAAGGAGCAATCTATGCATCGAAGCAAGCGGTTATTAAGCATCGCAGCGTTGTTCCTCTGTTCCATCAGTCTGGCCGCGCAGGCTCCGGGCCGCGTGCTTGCTGGCCCGGACACACCAGCCAATCTCGGCAAGCTCAAGATCAAGCTGCTCGCCTATCACGATTGCAAAGCGGGCTCAGGCTGCTATGAAACCGACCTCAAGCACCAGAGCGATCTGGCGATTAAGTTCCTGCTGCATAGGGTAACTACCGCCAAGCCCGGTGAAAAGCTCGCGCTGGTGCTGGACATCGACGAGACTTCGCTGTCGAACTGGGATGTAGAGAAGCAGGATGACTTCGGCTACATCGGCAAAGACTGGAACGACTGGATCAACTCCGCCAAGTGTCCGGCAATCGCGGGCACTCTGAGCCTCTTCAACGAAGCGCTGAAGCACAAAGTGTCGGTCTTCTTCATCACCGGGCGCAGCGAAGACCAGCGAGCCGCCACCGAGAGCAACCTGAACTCCGCCGGCTATCACGACTGGGCCGGACTGGCCCTGCACGGCCCGCATCCGGCCACGCAGACTACCGTCGACTACAAATCCGGCGAGCGTAAAAAGATCGTCGACGCTGGATACAAGATCATCCTCAACATGGGCGACCAGATGAGCGATCTGAATGGCGCTCCGCAGGCCGAGCTCTCGGTCAAGCTGCCCAATCCCTTCTACTACATTCCCTGAGTCGGCAGGCCGCAACCAGGCTTTGAAACCCGGATGACACGGCGCTCGTCCACCTTGACGGGCGTTTTGTTTTCGCCAGGGGATAACAAGATGAGCAGAAATCTTTTGGGATTCTATGTCGCCGCATGCGCGGCATTTTTCGCTTGTGCAACGTTGCCGGCTCAACAACCGAACTACAACGACTCCGGCCCTGTGCCCTCCGCCATCCCCAACGCGAAGACGATCTTTGTCTCCAATGCCGGCGCGGATAGCGGCCTCTTTCCCGAGCCATTTTCCGGCGACCCAAATCGCGCCTACGCCGAGTTGTACTCAAGCCTGAAAGCCTCTGGGAAGTACGAAATGGCCAGCGATCCCTCCGAGGCCGACCTGGTTCTCGAAGTGCAACTGACGGCGCCCAATGGCCCAACAAAAGGCAGCAAGGTCTATGGCGCTTCCGACCCGGTGCCGATGGTACGGCTGGTTATTTACGACCGCAAGTCGCACTACGCGCTTTGGGCGATCACCGAGTCGATCGAGATAGCGTTTCGGCAGAAGACCCACGATCGCAACTTCGACGATGCGATTGCTGCGCTGGTTGCCGAGTTCGAACGCATCTCAGGCAAGCTGCCCGCCGCGGCAAAATAGCAGCTAAATGAAGTACTTTTTGAGGCCATCGAGATAGTGCCCGCGCCAGCCCTCGTCTAGGTGATCGGCAAGGCCTTCAGGGAAACCCGTGTGATCCAGGATCATCTTCGTCTGTGCGCCGCTCGGCTTCAGCTCAAATCTCACGATGGAGTAGATGCCCGCATCCCAATGCGAAGGCCGCCACGCCTGGACGATCCTCTGGCTGGGAATCAGCTCGACATTGCGCCCATCGATCAGACCGCCGAAGAGCGAAAAAGCGCCACCTTCTTTCGCATCGATCTCCGCAGGCAGGCTGGTGAAAGCGGCAAACTGTTTCGGATCAAGCAGCGCGTGGTACAAGCCTTCGGGAGCGGTTTTGACATCCGCCTCGTAGTGCAATGAAGTCTTTGTCCGATTGGCCGCAGTGCCAGGAACATCGTTCATCGCGGGCTGCTGCACAACTGCCCCAGCCCTCGCGCTGACAGCCAGCGCGCCCAACCCTATAGCCAACCCGGTTACGAAATGCCGTCGATTCCCAGCATGCGCCGGATAGCCTGATTTCAAACCTTCGCTCATTGCGTGCTCCACAAATCAAAGATTGACCACACGGCATCGGAACACGCAGCCAAATTATGTTCAAGATCATATTTTGCGAAGGGTAGAATTCATCTCGATTCCCATCTCAATCGCAGGAGCTTTCATGCCCTATCCCGTAGGCCACAGTACAGAAGTCCGGGGAAAGATCGTCGAGAGCGCCCGCAGGCTCTTCAATCGCCATGGCTTCGACGGTGTTTCCGTCGATCAGATCATGTCCGGCGCAGGGCTGACGCGCGGTGGCTTCTACAGCTACTTCGACAGCAAGAGCGATCTCTATGCCGAGGTCCTGAACTGCTTCTTCACCGATCCCGAATGGAAGAATTGCTGGGAGGGCGTGGAGGTCGACCCATCATCCGGAAATGTTGGGCCGCAAGTCGTTCAGGCCTATCTGTCGCATCAGCACTTTGAGAATGTCGAGAACAGCTGTCCCATGGTCGCGTTGCCCACCGACGTCGCGCGCAGCAGTGAGGCCGCCAAATGCGCCTTCGAGACCGTCTTCTCCGCTATGGTCAAAATGCTGGAGTGCAGCATGACAGGCTCAGAAAACAGCGGTCGGGAACGCCACAGCAAAGCGTCGGCGATCGCAGCCTTGTGCGTGGGAGGAATGGTTGTGGCTCGTGCCATGGCAGATCGCAAGCTCGCCGATGAATTGCGTGAAGAGTGCCGAGAAGTCGCCCTGCAACTCGGCGGCTGGCAAACAATGGAGGTTAGTAGTCCACTTTCGTAGGCAGCTTCTGCCACGCCGCAAAAGCTCCCCACGCCTCCGCGCCCAGCAGCTGCTCCGACGGAATACTCCGCTCGTCATTCGGCTTGCGAAACTCCTCATAGAGAAAAGCATCGTCGAAACCCGCCTTGGCGGCGTCCTCCTGCCCGCATCCGTAGTAGATCGCTCCCAGCCGCGCCCAGTAGATTGCTGCCAGGCACATCGGGCATGGCTCGCAGCTGGAGTAGATCTCGCAGCCCGCCAGCGAAAATGTCCCCAGCGCCGCGCAGGCCTTGCGGATGGCGTTGATCTCCCCATGAGCCGTCGGGTCGTTAGTGGTTGTGACCGAGTTAGCCGCCTCGGCAACGACTTCCCCATCGCGCACGATGAGTGCGGCAAACGGACCGCCGGTGCCCGCGAGCACGTTCTCGGTAGCCAGTTCGATGGCTCGGCGCAGGAAGGCGGGATTGGGTTGGTGCGACATCAGGCTTCGTGCCTCCGATACACTTGAGTTTCGGGGATCATCGACAGTATGGCACAAGGCACGTCGGACCAAGGAAAGTCGGCCTGGAAATCCACCCTGACGTGGGCCTTTCGCTCCACACGGGTGATGACGCCCGATGGCCTGCGTCCCGCCACTGTCTTGGTCAAGGCTGGCAAGATCATCGCAGTGGCAGATTGGAACGACGTTCCCGCAAGCGCCCATCTGCGCGATTACGGCGACTACGTAATCCTGCCCGGCCTGGTCGACACCCACGTCCACATCAATGATGCAGGCGGAGAAACTCCAGACCGCGCCGGATGGGAAGGCTTTCCGAGCGCGACTCAGGCCGCTGCCGCCGGCGGCGTAACCACCCTCGTAGATATGCCCCTGAACTGCGTCCCCGAGACCACCACCGTCGAAGCTCTCGAAGCGAAGAGCGCTACCGCCGCCGGCAACGCCTGGGTCGATTGGATGACCTGGGGCGGCGTAATCGGCAACGGTGGAGCAAGCGGCAACGAGGCCGAGCTGCCGGGACTGATCGAGGCCGGCGCGCCCGGCTTCAAATGCTTCCTCGTGCACTCCGGCATCGACGGCTTCGCCTGGACCGACGAAGCGCAGCTGCGAAAAGCCCTCGCCGTCCTTCGCGGCACCGGATTGCCTTTGCTCGCGCACGCCGAGCTACCCGGCCCGGTGGACCATGCGACCGCCCAGATCAACTCATCAGAAAGCGTTGCCGACTGGCGCAAGTACGCCACCCATCTCGCCTCGCGGCCCGATCAAGCCGAGCTCGAAGCGATCGAGCTCCTCATCGGCCTCGCCACGGTCTTCGATACTCCGATTCACATCGTTCACCTGGCTACCGCGCAGGCTCTGCCAGCTCTGAAGAAAGCCCGCGCCGCCGGATTGAAAATCACCGTCGAGACCTGCCCGCACTATCTGTGGTTCGCCGCTGAAGACATTCCCGACGGAGCCACCGAATTCAAATGCGCCCCGCCGATTCGCGATGCAGCCAACCGCGAAGCCCTCTGGCAGGCCCTGCGCGAAGGCCTCATCGACATGATCGCGACCGACCACTCCCCCTGCCCGCCGGAAATGAAATATCGGGAAACCGGCCGCTTTGACCAAGCCTGGGGAGGAATCGCGAGCCTGGGCCTTGCGCTTCCCGTCGTCTGGACCGGCCTCCACGCCCGCGGAGGCGGCCTGGAATTCCTCGCCAAATGGCTGGCCGCCGAACCGGCGCGCCTCGCAGGGCTCACCGGGCAAAAAGGCTCCCTCGCGACCGGCTGCGACGCCGACCTGGTCATCTTCGAGCCGGATGCGGAATGGACCGTGACCGAAGAAGAGCTTCGCTTCCGTCACAAGCTCTCTCCTTATATAGGAGCGCGTCTGCAGGGCCGAGTCCTCGAAACCTACCTCCGTGGCGAATGCGTTTTCTGGAGTCGCAACGGCCGCGGCGTCCTCGACCCCAAGGCTCTGGGTCGGGAATTGAGACAGGAGTTGCGGCGCACCGTATGACCGAATCGACCAGCTTTGAACCGAGTTTGCTTCGCGCCCGCGCCGCTGAAGCCATTGCCGAATGCCGCTTGATCGCCGCCATGACAGAGCAACCCGGGCAAATCACCCGCCGGTTTCTGACCCCGCCGGTCGCCGAGGTTCACGCCCATCTCAAAGCCCGCATGGCCGCCCTGGGAATGTCCGTCTCGGTCGACGCCGTTGGAAATCTCCGCGGCCTCTGGCAGCCGACCGCCTCCGACGGCAAGCGACTCATCCTCGGCTCGCACATCGACACCGTTCCCGACGCCGGAGCCTTCGATGGCGTCCTCGGCGTAGTGCTGGCCTTGGAGTGGGTGCGCATAGCGCAGGAGCTCGACCTGCAACGGCCGATTGAAGTCATTGCATTCTCCGAAGAAGAAGGCGTTCGCTACGGCGTGCCGTTTTTGGGCAGTATGGCGGTTGCCGGAATATTCGACTTGGGCATGCTGGCGCTTGAGGATGCCGACGGCGTTCGCATGGACGACGCCATCCGCGCCTTCGGATTGAACGCGGTGGAAATTCCCCAGGCAGCTCTCGGAGACGATGTGCTGGGATTCGTCGAGATCCACATCGAACAGGGGCCAGTCCTCGAGGCCGAAAATCTACCGCTGGCCGTCGTTGAAGGCATCGTCGGTCAGTCGCGGCTGAGCTTCCGTTTCTCCGGACAGGCCAACCACGCCGGCACGACCCCGATGCATCTGCGCCGCGATGCGATGGCCGCCGCCGCCGAATGGATGATTGCGGTGGAAGCTGCCGCCCGGGAAGAAGACGGATTGGTGGCCACCGTGGGCAAAGTCTCCGTGCAGCCGAACGCCGGAAACGTCATCCCCGGCGTGGTCGAGCTCAGCCTCGATGTCCGCCACATGAGCAACCGCATTCGCATCTCGCACGTAAAGCTGCTCACCCGTCTGGCCAGTACCATCGCCCATCGCCGCAGAGTCGAAGTCGAGTGGGTGCAGAAGCTGGATGAACACACGGTGCACATGGATCGCATGCTGTCGGCTGACCTGGCGGCAGCCGTCGAAGCGGCCGGATTTCCCGTCCGTCGGCTGCCCAGCGGCGCAGGGCACGACGCCATGGTGATGGCCACCCGCGTGCCGACGGCGATGCTTTTCCTGCGCAGTCCTGGCGGCATCAGTCACAATCCAGCCGAAACGGTGCTCGAAGAAGATGTCGAAGCCGCGCTGAAGACCGGCGAATTTTTCCTACGGTGAATGAGCGGCCAGATGCAGCTCTAGTTTTATTTTATGAATCACTTACGGCGCAAGAGTGAAAGAGGATTCTGTGATTCCAAACCCGGCACTTCCGCACCTGGGCTCAACCCGTAGCAGCTTGAAAGCCGACCACCTGCTCCAGACTCCCGACACTTTTATCCGGATTCCGCTGCCGGGCGCCGACGGAGTCGAGTTCATCGTTCACATCGGGCCGCGCGCCGGCGCAGGCTTTACCCAGATGACCGCCGAGTTTGCTGCGAACGGCTCCCTCGCTCCCGCTGGAACAGGCATTCAGCGATTCCTCTACGTACTCGACGGCACGCTTGGCCTGGAGCTGTCAGGCGGTAAAACCATCGAACTTACTTCAGGAAAATTTGCGTATCTTCCAGCAGACACAGCACATCATGTTCAGGCGAGAGAAGCCTCCCGAGCCGTCCTGATCGAAAAAACCTACCAGCCCGTCGCGGAAACCGGCCGGGAAACTGGGCAGGAAAGTGGCAGCTCGGAAGTCGTGATCGGCGACGAAGCCACAATTCCCTCCGAGGCGCTTGGTGGTGACGAGGGTCTGCAGGTCAGGCGCATGATGCCCGACGGGCCGGCGTGGGATTTCGCCGTGAACACCATGACCTACGACCCGGGCGCGGCGCTGGCCATGGTCGAGATTCACGTCATGGAGCACGGCCTGCTCATGCTCGAAGGCGGCGGGATCTACCGGCTCGGCGATAGTTGGTATCCCGTCACCGCGGGCGACTTCATCTGGATGGCTCCGTACTGCCCGCAATGGTTCGGTGCGCTCGGCAAGACGCCGGCGAAGTATCTGATTTATAAGGACTGGTATCGGCATCCGATCCGTACAAAATAATGTCGAGCCCGAGTAGCATGAACCCGAGAAACTAGAGGAAGGTTGAGCCAGCAGATGCCCGATGTAAAACCCGTGATCGCAATCGATGAATTGATGGACGAGCTGGTAACGCTGGCCGGTATCACGGAGGGTGAGCCGCCAGTTGTGACTCGCGTAGTCTTCAGCGAGGCCGACCTGCGCGCCCGCGCTTACGTCAAACGGCTCTGCCACGCAGCCGGACTTACGATTCGCGAAGACGCCATCGGCAATACCTTCGCCCGTTGGGCTGGCTCGGAAAGCGAATTACCGCCTGTCGCAACCGGATCGCACATCGACGCCATCCCCAACGCCGGAGCATACGACGGAACGGTCGGCGTGCTCGGCGGGCTGGAGGCGATTCGCGCTCTGCAGCGCGCAGGATTTCAGCCCCGCCGGTCAATCGAGTTGGTCATCTTTACCGCTGAGGAGCCGACCCGCTTCGGCATCGGCTGCCTGGGCAGCCGTCTCATGGGCGGGGTGCTGACTCCGGGCGAAGCAGCCGGGCTGCGGGATAACGACGGGCTCAGCCTGGACGAACTTCGGCGACGAGCTGGATTTTTCGGAGATCTGGAGCCGGTGCTGTTGCCGCAAGGGTACTACCATGCCTTCGTCGAATTGCACATCGAGCAGGGCAAACTTCTGGAGCGGGACGCAATCGATGTCGGTATCGTGACCCACATCGCCGCGCCGGCGTCTCTGAGAATTTCCATTGAAGGCGAAGGCGGCCATGCCGGAGCCATGCTGATGCCCGACCGCCGCGACGCTCTTTGCGCCGCCGCCGAAATTACCCTGGCGATTGAGCAAGCGGCCAAGTCGACCGGAGCCATCGACACGGTAGCGACCGTCGGAGTCTGCGAAGTCTTTCCGGGAGCGATCAATTCCGTGCCGTCGCGGGTCAAGCTTGAGGTCGATGTTCGCGACACAGACGCCGCTCGACGGGATGGGGTTTTGGAGGCAATTCAGGATGTCGCACATCAACTGTCTGCGCGACGACAATTACTAATTGTCACGACGCCAATGAATACAGATCCGCCCGCAACAAGTGATTCGGACATCGTCAAGGTTATCGAATTGGCTGCGACAGCTGCTGGATTGACCAGTCAGCGTATGGTCAGCCGGGCTTATCACGACTCCCTTTTCGTGGCACGCTTTGCACCTGTCGCTATGATTTTCATCCCCTGCCGCAACGGTGTGAGCCACCGGCCAGACGAATATTCCAGCCCGGAATGGATCAAAAACGGCGTAGAAGTGCTGGCCCGGACGTTGGCCAGGCTTGCGGGGTAAGGGATGATTTTTTCTTTCGTTCGATAGGTTCGATTTGGTTTTATTTTCAAATACTTAGACTGAGTATTCGTATGTAGATTCTCGCAAAGTTACCTCGGCAACTCCATTGGGACGCTAGCCTGTGGAAAACCTGCGGATTTTGCTTGAGAAAAGAAGATAGATGGAGATTCAACTATTTTACTTTGTGCGGCTTACATGCAATTTATTCAACTAGCGCGCTTGCACACACTTAAACAAAAAATCCCCGGCCAGGTCTGGCCGGGGATGAATATCTGCAAGTGGTTGTCGAACGCTTACGCCACCGACCCCAACGCCAGCGAGGACTGGCCGTCGGTATCGAGAATGCGATCCTGAGACGGAGCGTTGAGGAGAGGCAAAGCTGCCGCCAGCACCTCTTCGATCCTGCTCGCGTAATGGATCGTAACTCCTTCCGTTTGAGCGGGAGTTAGATCCTCTTCGACATCCTGGCGATTGTCCGCCGGCAGGATTACGTGCTGCACTCCTGCCCTGCGGGCGGCGAGGAACTTCTCCTTGATGCCGCCGACTGGCAGCACATTTCCGCTCAGCGTTACCTCTCCGGTCATAGCCGTGAAGGGCCGGACTGGAGTGTTGGTCATCAGCGACACCAGAGTCGTGACCATGGTGACGCCTGCCGAAGGACC
>DATAZR010000013.1:0-9357 GCA_036271955.1 Acidobacteriaceae bacterium | reverse complement strand
AGTTGGTGGAGGCGGCGGGAGTCGAACCCGCGTCCGAAATCGTAGTCAGCCGAGAGACTCCATGCTTAGTCTATTCAGTAATTTCGCTTCATCCGCTCAGAATAGACAAGAAACGAATGAAGCTAGTCCGATGATCTTATCGTTCCCACACGGACCGAGCGGGAACAACCAGCCTGCTGTGCGACGCCCGCTCTCAGCCCACAGGCAAAGATGAGGAGGACGGCTGCTTATTTAATTAAGCAGCAAGTGCCAGATTGTTGTTGGCAATTGTGTTTTTGTAAGCGATTACGGGTGCCCACACCCCGGCATGCCTCTCTGCCGCATCCGATCCCGTCGAAACCGTGACGCCCCCATCTTGCCGTCCAAGTAACCTTGAGCCTGGACAGTACCGGTGAGACCATCAGCCGGGCCCTAAGGCTCGTGCTGCATCACCTATTGTACGCCGATTCGACAAATGCCGCAGAGTCGGTAACCAGCTGGCTACAGAGGGCTTTATTGGTTCTCAAGAGGAATGCTCTCATACTCATGCCGCTCGATGGCTCCCCGAATCTGCAACGGAGTTTTGCCCAGCTTGGTCTGCTGGTAGGCGAACAATCCTTCCTTGGCGCAGGTCGAGCATTCCGTTCCGTGCAGTCCTTCGAAGCAACTCCTCAGGCTGGTGTGGCCCAGCGAGCGGTCGCAGCGGCAATTGCACGGCAGCTGGTACAGCACATTCGAAACCTTGGCCGCATCCTGGTAAACATGCACCTGCCATGGATAGCGGAAGTTCTCGCCCGTCAGCTTGGACCCGCTGAGAATCGGGGGCAGGGAGCTGACCTTCAGCGGCGCTGACGGATGATAGGCGGGGATCTCGTCGGCCGGGTTGGTCCATTGTGCGTAGCTCATTGCAGTTGCGCCTGCGAGCACCAGCGCCAGCAGCCAGCGCCCCAAATTCCATCTCTTCATAGCCAATTCCTCGCCTCCTGATTTTAGCTCCGTTGAGCGGACAAAAAAAGACGGCACGAACGGTAATCAGTTCGTGCCGGGAGGCCAGTGACGCAACTTACTTGCAACCGGCGATACGCGAGACTCAAACGCTATCGCCGAACTGCAATATCTACACCTTACTATAGATTTGAGAGAAAGCAAATACCAAAATCAAAATATTATGTTGCGCCAGCGGTCCAAACGGGACACTTTTTCTCCCTGCCACAGGCTGTAAAATCGATCCCAGGGAGTTCGGCCAGGGGCCCCCGGACCGGAGCACTCTTTGGCATCCGACAGTAATCAAGAGAGTTACGATGAGGCCGGCAGCCAGCCGAGGCAAAGGCCGAAAGCGCTCGCCTTGGGATTGGTATCCGCTGCCTCCGCAATTGCAGGTGGTTTGGCCGTCGCATGGTGGTATCGCAACACCATTACAAAACTCCAGAATCCCATAGCGTCCAAAGATCGGCTTCCAGAGGGACTGGACACATCCGAAAATGAAATACCTTCCAGCGATACGTAGCCAGCGATATGTCGTTGGTTGGGAAGTCCGTTACGAAGTCCTATCAATTTCCGCTGCCAGTGAAAAATCCCGGCCGGTAATTCCACCAGCGTCGTGGCTGGATAACGCCAGGCTTACCTTGTTGTAGCGAATATTGATATCTGGATGGTGCCCGGCGTTTTCCGCCATTGCAGCCACGGAATTGACGAACTGCATGGCTTCAACAA
This sequence comes from Acidobacteriaceae bacterium, assembly GCA_036271955.1. Taxonomy (GTDB): domain Bacteria; phylum Acidobacteriota; class Terriglobia; order Terriglobales; family Acidobacteriaceae; genus Acidicapsa. Next base: position 7,665 of record DATAZR010000013.1, on the reverse strand, counting down.
AATCAGCGAATGAAAAGCTTCGAACGAGCGCTGCATTGTCCAGCCGCCATTCCGGAATCGTGGGAAGTCTCTGTTCGATTTCCGCAGAGGATAGTGCAGGCATAATGTCCTCCGAAGCGGGGTTTACCGGGCCGCCCCAACCTCGGCCGGATCGAGAGTCACAAACGGCGGTGCGTTGCCGGTGATTTCCATGCGCAGCTCAATCCAAAGTTCATTGGGAATCTTGAGGAAAACCTCAACCGCAGCCGGATCGAACTGCGTTCCAGAGCAGCGGAGAATTTCCAGCCGGGCCACATCAAAGCTCTTCGCGCCACGATAAGGCCGATCGCTGGTGATCGCATCCAGCGTGTCGGCAATGGCAAAAATGCGCGCTCCGATGGGAATCATATTCCCCCGCAGGCCGCGCGGATAGCCACTCCCGTCATAGTGCTCCTGATGCGAATAGACAATCTCTGCCGCCTCATTGAGGAAGGGAATCTTGCGCAGAATGTTGTAGCCCCGTTCGCAATGTTCTCGCATCAGCGCAGTTTCCGCCGGGGTCAACTTGCCCGGTTTGCGCAGAATCGCATCCGGAATTGCCATCTTGCCGATGTCATGCAAAAAAGCGCCGCGCGCAATAATCTTGATCTCATCCGATCCGATGTCCATGGCCCGGGCCAGGGCAATGGTATATGCGGTCACCCGCTTGGAGTGCCCCTCGGTCTCCGAATCTTTCAGGTCCAGAGCGTCGCCCAGCGCTTCAAGGGTAATGTCGTAGGAGCGCTCCAGATCCACAATCGCCTGGTGCAGCAGGTCGGTGCGCGCCTGAACGATTTCCTCGAGATTCTGCTGATACTTCTCATTTTCCCGAAGTGTCTTGCCGTGCTCCAGCGCGCGACGCACCGTGGTCAACATTTGATCGCGCTCAAAGGGCTTGAGCAGGTAATCGTAGGCGCCTTTGCGCATCGCAGAAATAGCGACGCTAATTTCCTGAATCGCAGTTACTATCACTACGGGAGTCTGTGGCTGCTCAATGTGCAAATGTTCCAGCAGAGCAATGCCGTTTCCATCCCGCATCACCATGTCGGTCAGCACCAGATCGAAGACCTGCCGCTTGATCAGGGCAAATGCCTCCGCGCTGCTTGACGCGAGAACGGTATGGTAGTTCTGCCGGTCGAGCGTCGCCCCCAGCATGGCGCGAACATGGGGCTCATCATCGACGATCAGAATTTTGGCAGGCGACCCCATGGACTTCTCCCTAACCGCTTCCGGCATCTGAGTGCCATTATTACGCAGAAATGCACCGTAATGGCTGCACCCAGGATGAATAAAGCGCGATTTGCATCCCGTTCATCGACTACTTTCGTATAACTCGTCACTTTTGATCGCGCATAAATGCTCACAGAGCGAAACAAAACTCGCGACCAGCCTTAATGCCGAACCCTTTTGGAAAGACTCGGCCTTGCCCCACTTCAAGTGGAACCAACGTTGCACGAATCGTCCATGCCGCCAATGTGGTACTTCAGCATTCCTTCGCCCGCCGGCTGCGCTTCGCCGCCGCCCAGCCTTCTTTAGTGACCTGCCGGCTTCTTCCTACGGCCAGCGCATCCGCTGGCACTTCGCGCGTAATACATGAGCCTGCACCGATATACGCTCCATCACCAATCGTGATCGGAGCCACCAGCGTCGAGTCGCTGCCGACAAAAGCTCCCTCGCCGATGATCGTGGTGTGTTTGTTCACTCCGTCGTAATTGCAGGTGATCACTCCTGCTCCGATATTTGTGCCCGCGCCGATCACCGCATTCCCTAGATACGTCAGGTGACTGGCCTTAGCTCCTTTACCCAGCTTCGCTTTCTTGGTTTCGACGAAATTCCCGACATGCGCCTCCTCGCCGATCTCGCTTCCCGGACGCAGGTGCGCAAAAGGTCCAATCTTCGCCCCATTCCCGACAATTGAGTCGGCAATCACGCAGCTCTGGCGAATCAGCACATCATCCGCAAGGGTAGAGTTTTCAATCACCGTCCCCGATCGGATCAGGCAATCCATCCCAATGCGCGTCGCGCCCAGCAATTGCACATACGGCTCGATCACCGTGTCCGGACCTACTTCGACATCCGCATCGATCACGCAGGTCTCAGGGCGAAAGATCGTCACTCCTTCCAGCATCAGCCGCTCCGCCGTCCGCGCGCGCAAAGTCGCGTCCAGCGCCACCAGCTCAGGAATGGTGTTCGCGCCCAGCACTTCGCCTGCCTCCAGCGCCTTAACCGCAATGACCTTCTCTCCGGCGTTGCTCAAAATGCGCGCCAGGTCAGTCAGATAAAACTCACTCTGGCTGTTGGCGCTCGTCAATTCCTTCAGATGACCGAGCAGAGCCGAAGTTCGAAAGGCATAGATACCGGAGTTGATCTCGCCGATAGCTCCCTGGTCTGGACCAAGTGACTTCTGTTCCACAATCGCCTCGACCTCAGCTGCATCCGATGCAGTGCGAACCACCCTTCCATAGCCAAATGGATTCTCCGGCACAGCCGTCAGGATCGTCATCGCCGCTTCTGTACCGCGATGAAAGCTCCAAAGCGTCTCAATCGTCTCCGCCCGCAGCAGCGGCACATCTCCAGAAAGTACAAGCACATCGTCGTAACCGGCGATTGCCTCCTGCGCGCATTGGATCGCATGACCGGTTCCCAATTGTTCGGCCTGCAGAACGAACTTCACGCCGGTGCCCGCCATTGCTGCCTCAACCCGCTCCGCCTGATGCCCAACCACAACATAGATATCCGCAGGGCTGACAATCTTGCTCGCCGCCGCAATCACATGCGCCAGCAGCGGCTTGCCGCCAATCTCATGCAACACCTTGGGCCGCCGCGACTTGAGCCGCGTTCCTTTGCCCGCCGCCATAATCACCACTGCCAGACTCACCGCAGCCACCTCGACTCGTTCCGCATCCACTCTCCAATTGGGTAGATTTTCACCCACCCGCCACTTACGAAGCTATGCGGGACTCCATCCGGAGTCAACGTGCTCAACTCGCCTTGACCCTGCCCCACACAGCCTCGTATGCTCGGGAACGGTCGGTATCGCTTGCACAGCAGCCGCGGGCATCGGCCATCGAACGGGAGACGCATGACCACTTTGGCCACTCCAGCAACCGCCGTCGCCGCATCGAAGCCTCACGTCGAGCCGATGCTGGTGCGCAGCGCGGCAGTCTTAGGCGCAGGCACCATGGGCTCCCGCATCGCCGCGCATCTCGCCAACTGCGGCATTTCGGTTCTTCTGCTCGACATCGTTCCCGCAGGCGAAGAAAAGAATCGAAGCAAGGTCGCGACCTCAGCCATCGAGGCGCTGCTCAAAGCCAAGCCTGCAGCTTTCTACGAACCTTCTATGTCCAGGTTGATAACCCCCGGTAACTTCGAAGACGACCTGCCAAAACTTGCAACCTGCGATTGGATCGTCGAAGCGGTCACCGAAAATCTTGAGATCAAGCAAGCCCTCCTGACACGCGTATTGCCGCACATCGGCCAGCGCGCCATCCTCACCACCAACACCTCAGGCCTGCCCATCGCACAGATCGCCAACAGCCTCGGCGATTCCATGTCGCCAGACTTGCGCAAGCGCTGGTTCGGCACTCACTTCTTCAATCCGCCACGCTACATGTGCCTGCTTGAAGTCATTCCCACTGCAGAGACTGATGCGGCAGTCGTCGCAGCCTTCTCCGCATTCGGTGATCGCATCCTCGGCAAAGAAGTTGTGCTCGCGCATGACACGCCCAACTTCATCGCCAACCGCATCGGCACCTCCAACATGTTCGCCGCGTTGACCCTGATGCAACAGCAGGGCCTCACCGTCGAAGAAGTCGACGCCCTCACCGGCACCGCCATCGGCTGGCCGCGTACCGGAACCTTTCGCCTCGCGGACATGGTCGGCATCGACATCCTCGATCATGTCGCAGCCAACTTCAAAGAGGGCTCCGCGGACAACAGCGCAATCCAGTTGATCCACTCCATGGTCGAACGCCGCTGGCTGGGCGATAAGTCCGGTCAGGGCTTCTACAAAAAGAGTCGAGGCGCAGATGGAGCCGAAGAGCGATTCGCCCTCGACCTCGCCACACTCGAATATCGCCCGCTCGCCAAGGCCAAACTCCCCTCACTCGATATGGCCAAGAACGCCGCCAGCCTGCCCGAGCGCCTGCGGCTTCTTCTTGCCAATGACCCAGGAAAAGATAAAGCATCGGCCTATCTCTGGCCGCTCCTCGCCAATCTTTGGGCCTACGCCGCCGATCGCATCGGAGAAGTAGCCGACGACGCAGCCTCCATCGATCGAGCCATCTGCGCCGGCTTCAACTGGGAGCTCGGCCCCTTTGCCATGTGGGATGCCGCAGGCGTAGCCAATACCGTCGCCCGCTGCAAAGAGCTCGGCCTGCCGGTAAGCCCGCGTGCCGAGGCCATGCTGGCCGCCGGCTTCACCAGTTGGTATTCGCCCGATGACTCTGAATGCTACTCGCCCATCACCGGCGCAATGGAGCCCGTCGCCAAAGTTCCCGGCCATGCCCGCGTAAAGGATTTCCGCACCGGCGCGCGCAGTCGAGGCGTCATCCGGAAGAATCCCGGCGCATCGCTCGTCGACCTCGGCGACGGTATCGCCTGCCTCGAATTGCACTCGGTCAAGAGCGCCATCGGCGGCGATGTCGTCTCGCTGCTCGGCTCCGCCCTTCGTCCTGACAGCGACGCCGTTCGCGACTTCCGCGGCTTCGTCATCTCCAGCGATCAGGACAACTTCTCCGTCGGCGCCAACCTCATGCAACTTCTGCTGGCCATGCAGGAGGGTGAGTGGGACGACGTCAATCTCGCCATTCGCGGCTTCCAGCAGATGACTGCGGCCATCAAGTTCTGCCCGCGTCCGGTCGTCGTCGCGCCATTCGGCATGTGCCTCGGTGGCGGCGCGGAGATCAACCTGCACGCCGCAGTACGCCAGCCTCATGCCGAGCTTTACATGGGTCTTGTCGAAGCAGGTGTCGGCCTCATTCCCGGCGGCGGAGGCACCAAAGAAATGGCCCTTCGTGCTCACGACCTCGCTTTTGCCATAGCTCCGCCGGAACCGCGCGATCCCCCATCCAAATTCGCCCAAATCCGCGAGTATGCGACGGCACTCAAGCGCTCCCTCGAAACCATCGCCATGACAAAGGTCTCGACCTCGGCCGTTGAAGCCCGCAACCTCGGTCTGCTCTCGCCATCGGATTCGATCACTCGCAATCGCGACCGGCAGCTTCTCGATGCCAAGGCTCAGGCGCTCCTGCTTGCCGAGCAGGGCTACGTCCCGCCAATCCAGCGCACGCAGATTCCCGCCGCAGGCAACGCCGCGCTGCCCACTCTTGAAACCGGCATCTTCCTCATGGGCGAGGCTGGCTTTGCCTCTGAACACGACCAGAAAGTCGCGCGCAAAGCCGCCTATGTTCTCTGCGGCGGCCATTTGACACCCGGCACCCTTGTATCCGAGCAATACCTCCTCGACATCGAACGCGAAGCATTCCTCTCGTTATGCGGCGAGCGCAAGACTCAGGAGCGGATCGCCTTTACCCTCAAAACCGGCAAGCCGTTGAGGAACTAGCCATGGCCCGCCCTCCGCATATGCTCCTGCTCGCTACGATCATGGCGGTGACGGTTCCTGCGGCCCCGCAAGCGGCTCCGGCTCAAGCGGCTCCGGCTCCGGAAACTCTCGATCAGATCGGCCAGGTCACTTTTGAGGGCCGCGTCTCTCCCTATCGCATCCGGAACCTGCCCGTCAGCTCCTTCCCTGACCTGCCGCCGGCGGTCGCTGCGGCACTCATCAGCCGCGGCTGCATCATTCCTCAGACCTATGAGGCCAAGCGCCCCGAGAATGTGATCCACGGCAGTTTCGAGAGGCCTGGGTCGAGCGATTGGGCTGTCCTCTGCGCAGTCGATGGCAAAATCTCTCTGCTGATCTTTTTCGCCAGCGCCTCGCCGAACGAGCCGGCCACGCTTGAGAGCGTGGCTTGGATGGTGAGGCTGGCTCCGCATGGCGGGGAGCTGGGTTTTGACTGGGGAATCGACCCCGCCTCGCCGCACCGTGTCCACGACGCGCAGGCGTCGATGCCGCATCGGCCGCCGCCGCCCGATCACGACGCCGTGGCCGATACCACCATTGATCGCGGCACGATCTATCATTTGTATAAGAACGGCGAATGGCAAACGGTATCGACTGAATAGTCAGCCAATTAGCCAGTTCGCATAGCTAGGCCGAGGAGTTTGCATTATGCCTGAAGCTGTCATCGTAAGCGCAGTTCGCACGCCTGTCGGCCGATCCGGCAAGGGTTCCTTCGCCACAACCAGGCCGGATGAACTGGCTGCGATTGCGGTGCGCGGCGCTCTCGAACGCGTCCCTGCGCTAGAAACAAAGGAGATAAGCGACCTGATCCTGGGCTGCGCCATGCCCGAGGGCGAGCAGGGCTGGAACTTTGCCCGCACCGTCGTCCTGCGCACCGGGCTGCCGGTCGAGATCGGCGGCGTTACCGTCAACCGGCTTTGCGCCTCCGGCTTGGAAGCGATTGCCCAAGCGGCTGCGCAAATTCAGACAGGGCGAGCGACGGCTGTGGTGGCTGGCGGCGCCGAATCGATGAGCCTGATTCCGATGGGCGGAGGGAAGCCCAGCCCCAATCCCTGGCTGTCGGAACATTATCCAGAAGCGCTTCTAACCATGGGACTTACGGCCGAGCGCGTGGCGCGTCACTACAACATTTCGCGCGAAGATCAGGATGCTTTCTCGCTGGCCAGCCATCAGAAGGCAATCGCGGCGCAGGCGGCGGCCAGATTTTCAGAGGAAATTGTGCCGGTTACGGTCGAAATTGCAGCGCTGGCAATGGCTGGAGCTGCATCGAGGAATGGCACAGGCAAGCTGAAGCCGGATGTGACGGAAGTTGTTGTAAATGCTGATGATGGACCGCGAGCCGATACTTCTCTGGCGGCTTTGGCGAAGCTGAAACCGGCCTTTCATGCGCTGGGAACGGTGACGGCGGGGAACTCTTCGCAGACTTCGGATGGTGCGGCGGCGGTGGTGGTGATGTCGGCGGACCGTGCGACGGAGTTGGGGGTCGAGCCGCTGGCGCGATTTGTGAGTTATGCGACTGTTGGCTGCCTGCCGGAGGAGATGGGAGTGGGGCCGATCTGGGCCATTCCCAAGGTGCTGAAGCAGGCTGGGCTTACGCTCGACGACATTGGTTTAATCGAATTGAATGAGGCATTTGCGGCGCAGTCGCTGGCTATCATCCGCGAGCTTGGTCTCGATCCGGAGCGGGTGAATGTCAACGGCGGGGCGATTGCGCTGGGGCATCCGCTGGGCTGTACGGGGGCGAAATTGACGGCTTCCATCCTGGCGGAAATGAAGCGCCGGCAGGTGCGCTACGGCATGGTGACGATGTGTGCGGGCGGCGGAATGGGCGCTGCCGGGATCTTCGAGAGGCTGAGCTGAATTTCGCGAGCATCAACTGTTTGCTGGGATCTCTAGTTGTTGTTGCTTGATCTTTAACAACTAACGGCATGACGCACAGTTGATGTTTGCTGTAAAAACGGCAGCGGTCGCCGTTGGGGACGGGAGGAAGGCGCTACTGCGAAAAAAGAGATGCCGCCCGAGGGCGGCATCTCTTTTTGTGAAGCTGAATCCCGGATAACTGGCTC
>DATAZR010000012.1:0-41184 GCA_036271955.1 Acidobacteriaceae bacterium | reverse complement strand
GGCCGCCTGATTCCTGCCGGAACCGGACTCGACTACTACCGCAGCGTCCAGCTCTCACCCGAGCTCGAAGAAGCGGCAGAGCGCGTCAAGCAGGAAGTCAACGCAGAATTCGAAGCCGCAGAACGCGAACTCGAAATGATGCGCCAGGAAGGCGAAGCCGAAGAAATGGCCGCCGAGTAGGACTGGCCGTCCAGGCAATCGCTCGCTCACGCGAGCAACAACACAACACTAAAAAGCCCGGCCTTGCGCCGGGCTTTTCTTTTTCTGTAAGGCATTCCAGCAATCTCGATCTCTCAAGATTTGTCATCATGAACGAAGTGAAGGATCTGCTTTTGAAGTCCATTAAGAGTTATCCTTTCCAAATGAAATCAGTTGTTTCAATCCTTTTCCTTTGCATGGCGCTCACCGCTCGTTCAGCAGTAGATCCATACTCATCACTTTCTCAAAGCGATCAAGGGCTCCTGAAACCCCAGGTTGAGCGTTGGATTCGCGATGAACTGAAACACAACTGGTCTGACCTTTGGGAAATTCAGGATCAAACACCTGAGCTCAAAAATGAACTCCTTCTTGGACGCAAAGACGCACCTGATTTAGACCGCAATCACTTCGTGGAGGGTATGCAGCAAACGATCAATATCGGTTATCCCGAAATCAAAGCGTTTAAGCTACAAGAAGTTAAAGCGGAGGAGGGCGGCTACTTGGTTTGGGGCTGTGGCGAACAGCGAAGAGAAAATTGGAAACAGACGAGTGTTACCTATGTGCATATTCGAGTGGTCAATGGGAAAGTAATGTTTGGGCTACACGGCGGAAACCCAGATACTTGCAAGCTCTAGTCAGATTGAGAGGAAGACGGCCATGACATTGAAGACATTCCCTTGGGATGCAGCCGATTACCTCACCGACGACGAAACCATAGCTGAGTATCTAACCGCCGCGCTCGAAAGCAATGATCCCCGCATCATCGCTAAGGCTCTCGGCGCGGTCGCTAGAGCGCGTGGCGGCATGACCGAACTTGCCCGCAACACCGGTATCTCCCGTGAGGCTTTGTATCGCGCACTGAGCGAAGACGGCAATCCGGAGCTCGGAACAGCGCTCAAAGTCATGCACGCACTTGGCGTCAAGCTTTCCGTGACACTCGTGGCGTAGTCCAGCAACAGCGATCTTCGCGCAAGCCCGGCTATTTCGGCAGCGCATCCAGAGCGCGAGCCAGAATCTCGCGGATCAGAACCGACTTGGCATTGTTGTATTCATGCATGTACCGGAAGTCCTGCTCCGTAAGGGCTTGCTTGTGGGAGCCGTAGGCGCGGCGGTCAGCTTCGTTGGTGCGAAGCCAGTCACGGAAAATCTTATGACGTGCCGCTTCCGGGCTTCCCTGTGTCCAGACATGGAGATTGACAGCAGGGTCGGATCGCTTCAACATTCGGTGCTCATGCCAGTGCGGCTCGCGAATCGTGAGCTTGTAGCCCGCAGCTTCAAGCGCCGGCACATAGGCGCTTTCGTTGGTGGAGTCGAGCACGACGAGATCGATATCTAGAATGGGCTTGGCGGGCAAGCCTGGTATGGAGGTCGAGCCGACATGTTCAAGCTCAAGAATCCGGTCGCCAAGAATGCGGCGGATGCGATCAGCCTCACCTTCAAACTGAGCCGGCCAATCGGGATTGTAGGAAGTGACTTCAATCTTGCCTTGCAACTGTGGGATCTCTCCGACGAAGGAGGCTTGCGCTTCATCTTTTGATATCGGAGGATCGGTGGGCATTAAAGGATGAGGCATCGGTCTTTGTCCTTGCGCCTTTTCTAGAATGCATCTTCGTTTCAATGATAAAAGCCGCGTGCGATAAAGTCGGGATATGCAGATTCGACAAGCTGGGTTGCAGGATGTGAGCGCGGTGATGGACCTGGTGCGGCGCGTGGTTCCGCTGATGCGGGCGGGCGGCAATCTGCAGTGGGACGAGCATTACCCGAATGCCGGCGTCTTCGAGCGTGATGTGAATCTCGATCAGCTATGGCTCGCAGAAATCGATACGCAGGTCGCGGGAGTCGCGGCCATCACCACAGATCAGGAGCCGGATTACGCCAGCGTTGGTTGGGATATTCACGAGCCATCCATCGTCGTGCATCGGCTGGCGGTCGATCCTGCGTATCGCGGCAAAGGGATTGCCGCTGCGCTGATGGAGCAGGCGGAAGCCGTCGCACGGAATCGCGAGATTGCCGTGCTGCGAGTCGACACCAATAAACAGAACCAAGCCACCCAGAAGCTCTTCCCCAAACTGGGATATACGCTCGCTGGAGAAATCGGCCTGAGCTTCCGTCCGGGATTGCGCTTTCTCTGCTACGAAAAGCGATTGGCATAACTACAGATAGAATCGCGTGAAAAGGATTCAGTCTTCAGGCCATCGCCCTGCATAGCCAGCCGGCGCTGCAGGAATCGACGGACAGCATCGTCGCGCTCCAGCCCAATCGCCATTTCGTAGGCGCGGTGAGCTTCGATATGCGCGCCAATTCGAGTCAGCAACTCAGCGCGAGCGGCCCAGTAGGGTTGATACTCTGCAAGGCGTGCGTCGGCAGCTGCATCCGGCATCGCGCCTAGAGCGGCCCGCGCACCTTGGACTTCAGCCAATGCAAGAGAACGATTGATGGCCACAACAGGCGAGCCGGTGAGCGCAAAGAGAGCATCGTACAGCTGAACGACATCGGCCCAGTTGGCGTGGCTGGTGCGGCAGCGAAAGACATGTGCAGATTGCAGCGCAGCTTCCAGCTGATAACGCCCGATTCGGCTCATGCCGCTCGCATGCCGCAGCAACGCCTCTGCCTCGCGCATGCGAGCCTCATCCCAAAGTGCAGAGTCTTGTTCGGCGAGAGGTACGAATTCACCATTGGCAGAACGCCGTGCATCACGACGAGCTTCGGCATGCAGCATCAGCGCCAGCAGGCCAAGTGCTTCCGGCTCATCCGGTAGCAGCTCAGCGATGAGGCGCGCCAGAAAGATGGCTTCTTCAGCGAGATCGCGACGCTCGGCATCCGTCCCGGCAGCATCAGCCCAGCCATCGGTGAAGGCAGCGTAGATCGCATCGAGCACTGTTTCAAGGCGCGGCGAAAGCTCTTCGCGCTCAGGCACGCGAAAGGGAATGCCAGCCTGGCGAATCTTGTCCTTGGCGCGCACCAGGCGCTTGCCCATAGCAGCGGGAGAAGTAAGAAACGCCGATGCGATTGCCTTCGCATCGAAGCCGAGAACCGTCTGCAAAACGAGCGGCGCGCGAATGCCCGCTTCGATCGCCGGATGTGCGCAGGCAAACATCAGCGCGAGACGGCGATCGGGAATCGTCGGCTCTTCCTGCTTCGCGCTCAACTCTTCTGCTAATTCGTGCAACTCTATCGGCTCGTCGTGAAGGCGCTTGCGCATCATGTCGATGATCTTTCGCCGAGCGACGGTCATCAGCCATGCCTCAGGATTGGCCGGGCAGCCGCTCTGTGGCCATGTCGATAGCGCCATTGCGAAGGCCTCGGAGAGGGCATCTTCCGCGGCTGCCACATCGCGGGTATGCGCTGCGAGGTAGGCAACCAGCTTGCCATAGCTGCGGCGCGCGACTGCTTCGGCAGTTGCGCGCGCTGCATCACCATAAGACACGCCGCCATGGAAGGGAATACTCATGCAAGCTGGTTCATGGAGTCTACGTCAATGGTTCGTAGCATAGAAAGACCTTGCCGTTATTGAAGACGCGGCTTTTGGTCAGCTTCAGATTAAGCTGCTCAGGAATGCCGTCAAACATGCTGCGCCCTTTGCCCAGCGCCAATGGATCGATCATCATCTGATACTCGTCGATCAGGCCATGAAGCGCGAGCTGCGCGACGATGCTGCCGCTGCCGAGAATGGCCATTCCGGGGCCGTCTTCTTCTTTCAGCTTACGTACTTCGGTTACCAGATCGCCTTTGATCAGGCGCGTATTGTTCCACTCGGCTTTTTCCAGCGTACGCGAAAATACGACCTTGCCCATGCTGTTCATGCCCTTAGCGACTTCGGGTAGGTGTTGATCCGCGATTGGCGTAGGCCAGTAACTTGCCATCATTGCATAGGTGACGCGGCCAAAGACAAGCTCGCCGCCGGCACTCGCGTTTTCGGCGACGAAGGCAGCGTACTCTGGGTCGTCATTGCCTTTGCTTGCCCAGCGGAAGTCGCCTTCCGCGCTGACGAAATAGCCGTCCAGTGTTGTGTGATTAAAGGCGATAAGTCTCCGCATTGTTCTTCTCCTTCAGTGTTGTTTATCTACCGGTCAGGCATCTCCTGCCGGCGGTTTTGGAGCGCCGAAGCTGTCGAGCAGTTCATGCATGGTGACTGGGGCGTCGGAGGTGCTCATCAGGTTGCTTATGCTTACATTTCGGATTGGGCGCACTTCAACAACGCCGTACATTGCAGTCGGGCTGCGAGCCGCCCACGCGAGCGCTGCATCGAGGTCCGGGACGTCGATGATGTGAAAGCCGCCTAACTGCTCCTTGGTGTCGGCGTAGGGGCCATCCAGCACCTGGGCCTTGTCATTCACAAACCGCACGGTAGTCGCGGCCGATGCGGAGTGGAGGCCGTTACTGCTCTTCAGGACTCCGCTGGCTTTCATCGCCTCCATGTAAGCGACATAAGCTCCGAGCCAGTACTCCTGTTTGTCCTTGGTTAACTCATCCCAGCCTTGTTCCTGCACGTAATCCATCAGCAGATATTGCATCGTGTGTCTCCTCCGAGTGGGGATTTTCAATAACCTCGCCAAGCTATCACGGCCGTGCAATGCCCGGTACGACACTCCGCACAGCGCCCGGCACGGAAACTTCAACCGCAAGCACCTGCCCGGTGCCGAAGCTCTCGGTCATACGCTGGAAGCCGTACCACTCCGCAGCCACAAGAAAGAGTGTCCGGCCGTCCGCGCCACCAAGCGTGCAGGCAAAGCAGCCGCGGTCGAGATGAATCATCGCCAGCACGTCGCCGCCTTCGCGGACGCGCACGCAGCGCTTGTTGGGAACATCGGCGTACCAGACTGCTCCGTCGGCGTCGATGCAGATCCCATCGGGAGCGCCGTCGCCAAGATCGGCCCATACGCGGCGGTTTGCGAGGCTGCCGTCTGCTGCGATGTCAAAGGCCGTCAGCCGCTTGACCCACGATTCGGCAACGAGCAGGGTCTTGTTGTCCTGTGTGATGGCCATTCCGTTGGGAAAAGAGATGCCGTCAGCGACCTTTGTCACCTTGCCATCGGGAGTGACCAGCACGATGATGTCACCGATGATGTCACCGCCGTTGACGTAGATATTGCCTCGGCCATCAACGACGATTTCATTGAAGGCTCCCTCGGTCAGGCCATTGAAATCGGCATGAGTCACCAGCGCGCCGTCACGCTCCTGGCGCAGTAACAGGCGCTCCTGTCCCGACACGATGAGCAGGCGGCCATCCGGCAGCCAATCGATGCAGAAGGGAATGCTGGTTGGGACTTTGGCCATGACTTCGCTCACGCCATCTAGGCCAATGGCGATAACTTCCTGCTTTCCCCAGTTGCAGAACCAGAGCCGGCCATCGTGCCAGCGTGGCGATTCGCCGATGCCGAGACCGGTCATCAGGGTTTGTTCTTCAGGCGCTACGGATTGTCTGGATGACATGGGAACCTCACAAAATTTCAGGCCGCATTCTGCTGCCTTTACCTCCATGACGTTTGAAGGATCGCCATTTGGACAGGCCGGACAAATTTTCTTTCAGCGTGCCGAATTTTTGCTCCTGCTATGCTGGGCTCATGTTCGACCCAGCCGCTGGAAGCGATACTGCGCTGCTCTTTACGGAGCAGGTGCTGGTGCTGGCGACGATCATTGGCTCGGTGGCGGCGCTGCCCAGCTTTATCGAATTCATCTCCGGCGTGCGCAAGCGCCGGGAGCGCATCGACCTTTCGCTTGAAGACGAAGCCGTCGATCAGCTGCATCCGCGGCTGGCCGGCATGGACGAACTGCTCACCTCGATTGAAGACCTGGTGGACCGCGCGCGCTTTCCAGATGCGTACCAGGAGCTGAAGATCGGCAACGAAGTCCTGATCATCGGGCCGAACCAGAGCGGCAAGAAATCGCTGGCGCAGACCATCGCCAAGTCCACCGGCATGGAGCGCCTGGTCACGGTCTACAATCCGCGCGACTCCGATGCGCTGGCCAAGGCCAAGAGCCTGGTGAGCGGCTACAAGCGCAAGAAGGTGATGCTGCTGCTGCCGCGCATCGATCTGGCCTACAAAGAGAGCGATCCCGAAGTGCTGACCGAGCTGGATGCGTTGATCGAGAGCACCTCGGAACGGCAGAATGTGCTGGTGGTCGCAACGGCCGTCAGCTTCGAGCCGGATAGCGATCTGGACAACCTCTTCGGTATCAAGCTGGCATTGCCGGGCGCCGAAGTCATTGATGTAAACCGCCGCGATGTTCCCGAAGAGGTGCAGCGCGAAGTCGGGCAGATGATGGCTGAGGTCGCCCGTTTTTATCTTGCGGAAGCCAAGCGCCGCGGTTTCAAGGTGCAGGCCATGACCGAGAATGAATTCGTCGAGCTGATTCTCGCCGATGCGATGAACCCGGCGGAAGTAGAAGACATTGTCGTGCTCTGCGAGACCGCTGCGCTCTTTCGCCGCCGGACGAGCCGCGAGAGCGAGCTGATTTTTACACGCGAAATTCTCGATACCGCCATTGCACGGGTGGTTATCGGATAAAAGACCATCGGATGAAAGACAGTCGGATGAGAGCGTGAGGATAAAGAGCAGAGATTCCGCACTTTCCCGCATCCAACCAAGCGAGCAATTCTATTTTCAGGAGTCGTCCCGATGCCTCTCTCGATTGAAGAAGTGAACAAACTGAAACACGCGCCTGTGGAAGGCATGCTGCCGGCTCTTGCCAGCCGCTGGAGCCCGCGTTCGTTCAAGGAAACGCCGGTCTCTGCGAACGATCTGAAGATCATTCTTGAAGCGGCACGCTGGGCTGCCTCATCGAGCAATGCGCAGCCTTGGCGTTTCTTTGTCGGAGTGAAGGGCTCTGAAACACACGACAAGATATTTGGCACTCTGGTCGGGTTTAACCAGAGCTGGGCAGGCAGGGCAGGCGTGCTGATTCTAGGCGTCTCGCACCTCAAGGATGACAAGGGCAATCCGAATGGTTATGCCTTATACGATCTGGGACAGGCTGTAGTCTCGTTAGTTGTGCAGGCTACGGCGCTGGGATTGATGGCGCACTCCATGGGTGGCTTCGATCATGCCGCAGCGACTCAGGCTTTCAACCTGGGCGAGGACTACGCGATTGGCGCGGTTATCGCGATCGGTCACCAGGATGCGCCGGATGCGCTCGCGGACGAGAAGATGCGCGAACGCGAGATCGCGCCCCGGCAGCGCAAACCCCTGAGCGAGATTGCGCTCCTCGCGCTCGATAAGCCGCTCGAGATCTGAACCCTGCAGGTGAGTGTTTCGTGTGCCTCCAGTCAGCCAATTAAAGTGGAAGACTGGAGGCATGTTTGGCGGTAAGAAAGCAAAAATCGAGGCCCGCGGTGCGCGTGGTCTATCGCGGGCGGAAACCAGCACGGGGTGGCGCTGGACGCGCCTTCGGGCTGCCTTTGCTGGTCTCTATTCCGGCTGGCTGCGCCATTCTCGTTTCGCTGCTGCTGGTCTGGGCGATCGCGACGCGAGCTTTTGCACGACTGTCGAATACCAGCCGCCAGAGCTTCGATGCGATTGTCGTGCTGGGCACGCCTGCTGATAGTGACGGCAATCCCACGCCCGAGCTGTTCGACCGCGTGACCGAAGGCGTGCATGAATATGAACGCGGCGTTGCTCCTCGGCTCATCGTAACCGGCGCTGCGGCTCACAATCATTTTGTCGAGGCTGAGGTAATGGCGCGTGTGGCCGAGGCGCAGGGCGTTCCGGCATCGGTGGTCTTTGAAGAGCCGCACGCTCTCGATACCATTCAGAATGCCTGCTACTCCAATCGCATCCTGCAGAGCCACGGCTGGCACTCGGTCGAGATAGTGTCGAGCCCCTATCACCTGCCCCGCGCTGCCATGATTTTTGCGCATCTGGCGAAGCAGGAATCCGGCACCCGGCTGGAATGGCGCATGCATGCCGCGCCCGCCAACCTTTCGCCGAGCTACTACGGCAGCGCTGCCGAGATCGTTGAGACGATCAAGACGGCGCGGTATTTACTCTGGTCGCGCTGGGTTGAGAGCTGTTCCGAGTAAGTTCAAAGGTAAGTCGCATGGCCGTGAATGACGGCTCCTCTGGCAATAAATTGCGCGCGCCAACCGGGCCGATGATCCCGAATTGCGTCTGCCGAGTCTAAACCTCAACACTGTCGCTGCACAGTTTGTTGCACCCTGCCCCCGCCATTTACCATTCAGGAGTGATACGTCTTTTGAACCGAGCCACTCGCACTCTGATCGTCGCCGCATTTGCGGCCTTGTTCGCCGCCGCAGCCTATGCCCAGGATTCTTCTCCGGCCTCTTCGCCTGCTTCTTCGGCTCCTGCCTCTTCGTCTCAAGCTCCGGCTCAGACTCGCACCCAGTCGCAACCAACCAATGCGAACGGCTCGTACATCTCCATCGATCCGCTGGCCGGCGTGAAGTACGACAACCGCTGGGACGTATCCGTTGGCCTCGCCTCCGGGCATATCCATGCCGGTCCGAACCTACGCGAAGGCGCAGATCTCGGCGGCATCGACCTTTCCGCCTCGTACTGGCTCACCAAGCATTTTGGCCTGGAGGCCAGCGGACGCGGCTATCTTGGCACCAGCGGCACGGCGCCGAACTCCGAGAGCCTGAGCGGCCTGTTCGTCGCGCAGTATATGTTTATGGGCGGCGTAGAGTACCTGGGACCACACAACAAGCACGTCGCGCTTATCCCTCATGCGCTGTTTGGCGGCGCGTATGGCGATTTCAATACCGATCTGCGCGGCAATACGCCCGGGCCCAGCGGGCCAGCGGCCTTCTATGACAATCAGGTTGCTCTTGGCGGCGCCCTTGGCGGCCACATCGATCTCAACCGCTCGGCCCACTGGGTCTTCCGCATCACGCCCGACGCGCTGCTGACCGGCTATGACGGAACCAAGCTCTACCCGCACACGCAGTGGAACTTCGGCATTTCGGTTGGCGTGGAATATAAGTTCAAGAAAAAGAGATAGGCCCGCGTACGGGCCTTATCTCAGTGCGAATCCCTTCGCTTAGACCAGTTCGTGCCCCGCGAACCAATAGGCGATCTCAAAGGCAGCTGTCTCCGGTGCATCCGACCCGTGGATGGCGTTCTCTTCGATTGAGCCTGCGAATTTCTTGCGAATGGTGCCCTCTTCCGCGTTGGCCGGGTTGGTCGCGCCCATCAGCTTGCGCAGGTCGGCGATCGAGTTTTCCTTCTCCAGCACGAGCAATACAATCGGCCCCGAAGACATGAATGAGGTCAGCGAATCGAAGAATGGCCGCGCGCTGTGGACAGCGTAAAAGCCCTCCGCCTGGGGCTTTGAAATCGACTGCTTCTTGACAGAAACGATATGGAAACCAGCCTTTTCAATCTCCGCCAGAATAGCGGCGGTGTGGCCCTTGCGAACCGCGTCCGGCTTGATGATGCTGAAAGTGCGTTGTGACACGTGACTTACTCCTTGCTTCGAATGACGTTCCTTTCCATTGTAATTGGCGCATCGCGGCCTGACATACGCGATCGCGGCGTCTGATAAAGTCGAGAGCATGTTCCGGTCATTGCGCAGTCTGCCTTTATCGCCGTTTTACTTGGTTACCGCGTTCGTATTCTTTCTCGCTACGAGTCCTTCCTCCAGGAGCCAGCCGGCGGGTACTGCGCCTCCGCCGCCGAATGCGGCCACTGCGCCAGAGCTGCGAGTCTTCGATCCGTCGATCATCGATACGTCGGTCGACCCTTGCGAAAACTTCTATCAGTTCTCCTGCCGCGGCTGGCTCAAGCGCAATCCTCTGCCTGCCGATCAGACTTCCTATGGCCGGTTCACCGAGCTCTATGAACTCAATCGTCTTCATCTTAAAGGGATTCTGGAAGAAGCATCGGGTGACAACACAAGCCGGTCGCCTAATGAGCAGAAAATCGGCGATGAGTATGCCACCTGCGTGGACTCGGCGGCGATCGATCGCAAAGGCATTGCGCCGCTCGAGCCGGAGCTTGATCGGATCGCACAGTTGAAAAGCAAAGCCGACTTGCCGGCGTTGATCGGCCATCTGCACACCATCGGAGTCAACGCTTTTTTCGGCATGGGCTCGGCGCAGGACTTCGACAATTCCGCTTCTGTCATCGAAGTATTCTCTGCAGGCGGTCTTGGCCTGCCAGAGCGTGACTACTACACTCGTACCGACGCGAAATCCATCGAGCAGCGCCAGCAATATGTGACGCATGTGGCGAAGATGCTCGAGCTCGCCGGAGAGCCGCAAGCGCAGGCTGCCAAAGATGCGCAGACGATTCTAAAAATTGAAACGCAACTGGCGCAGGCTTCTCTCACTATTACCGAACAACGCGATCCGCAGAATCTAAATCATCCAACAGATGCAGCGACTCTGGCGAGTCAGCTGCCTAACTTTCCGTTGGCTGCCTACACGACTGCCGCTCACGCTCCGTTTTCGGGCAAGGTCAATGACATGCAGCCGAAATTCATGGCTGAGTTCAACACGCTGATTGGGCAGACGCCGCTCGATCAGATCAAGGCTTATCTGCGCTGGCATCTGATTTCTTCTTTCGCGGGCACCAGCACGCCGGCAAACCTCGATCACGAGGATTGGGATTTCTACGCGCATACCCTCAACGGAGCCCAGCAACAGCAGGCGCGCTGGAAGCGCTGCACCAGCCGCGTGGATGGCGAGCTTGGCGAGGCGCTGGGTCAGGTATACGTGGCCCGCTATTTTCCGCCCGCCGAAAAGCAGCGCACCCTGACGATGGTGCTGGCCATTGAAGATGCCATGGACAAAGACATCGATTCGCTCGATTGGATGAGCCCCGCAACCAAGGTTCGCGCTAAGGAAAAACTGCATGGAGTGATGAACAAGGTCGGCTATCCAGATAAGTGGCGCGATTATTCAAAGGTAAATATCGTTCGCGGAGATGCAATGGGCAATGAGATGCGCGTTCGCGAGTTCGATCACGCGCGCGACTTGGCGAAGATCGGCAAGCCTGTCGATAAAGGCGAATGGGGCATGACTCCGCCGACGGTGAATGCCTACTACGATCCGCAACAGAACAACGTGAACTTTCCAGCAGGCTACCTGCAGCCGCCCTTTTTCAGCGGCAAGGAAGATGACGCGGCCAACTATGGCGATATGGGCTCTACCTTTGGCCATGAGCTGACCCACGGCTTCGATGATGAAGGCCGCCAGTTCGACGCGACCGGCAATCTCAAAGACTGGTGGACCAGCGAAGACGGGCTCAAATTCACTGAGCGCTCCGATTGCATGGTGCAGCAGTACAACGCCATCGAGTCCGTGCCGGGCGTGCATCTCAACGGCAAGCTCACACTGGGTGAAAACCTCGCCGACCTGGGAGGCCTGTGGCTGGCGTGGATCGCCTGGCAGGACAAGACTCATGCGGCACATCTCGACATGACAGCTAAGACTGACGGCTACACGCCTGAGCAGCGGTTCTGGATCGCTTACGCGCAGCAATGGTGCACGCAGACGCGTCCGGAGTCTTTGCGCTCAGAGGCATTGACCGATCCACATTCGCCTGACGAATGGCGTACCAACGCCGTACTGCAGGATCTGCCGGAGTTCGCGAAAAGCTTCTCCTGCAAAGCCCCGCAGAAGATGGTGAGCGCTAAGCCTTGCCGGGTTTGGTGACACAAAAAACCTGAGGTAGTTTTTTGCCTGATTCGAGGCGTCAGGCAGTGAATTTTGACTGTAGGTTAGAATGTTAATACGTTTATTATCAATGGATTGATGGGTATATTTGTGCATAGATGGTTGCAAAATGCGAGTGCTTTTAATATGACAAATTTATGATTGTATCCTAAAATTGTCATAATTAATCAAGAGGAAAAATGATGCGCCAAAGCCTTGTTGTGCAGGCTGAGAAAGTTCATCTTATTCTTTTTTTATTTTTTTGACAAATTTAGGATGCAATCGTAAATTTGTCATTATGGCGGTGACGCGAAAACTTGCCGGAATGGTGCATCAAGCTCTCCGTCAGTTCCCCGCGCTTGTGATTACAGGGCCGCGTCGTGCGGGTAAAACCACCCTGCTGAGGAAGTCCGTTCCCAAAGCTCAATACGTTCTGCTGGAAGACCCGGATATCCAGGATCGCGTACGAAGCGATCCGCGATCTTTTCTAGAAGGCCTGCGCCTGCCTGTGATTCTCGACGAGATTCAGAACACGCCGCGCCTGCTCGATTACGCCCGAACTCTTATCGACGCGAATCCACGCCGCATGGGCCAATGGCTCTTCACCGGCTCACAGGAAGCACCACTGATGCAGGGCATCACTGAGTCCATGGCCGGCCGCGCAGCCATACTACAGTTACTCCCTTTCAGTATTGCGGAATCTGCCAAAGTGGGTCTGCTTCGCGGCGGGTTCCCCGAGCCAGCGCTCCACCCGGGTAGCCGTTCGCTGTGGTTTGCTTCCTATCTTCAGACGTACATCGAACGCGACGTGCGCACCATTACTCAGGTGCGCGATCTTCCCACGTTTCGCCGTTTTCTCTCTCTGTTAGCCAGCCGCCACGGTCAGTTTCTCAATAAGAGCGACATTGCCGCTCCTCTTGGCGTAAGCGTGTCAACCATAGGCGAATGGATGTATGTACTTGAAGTTACGGGGCAGATTATCCTCGTGCCGCCATATTTTGAAAACTTCGGCAAACGGCTCATCAAGTCACCCAAGGTGTATTGGGGAGATTCTGGACTCGCCTGTCATTTACTCGGTATTCAGACCCAGGCCGAACTCGATCGTTCGCCATTTCTCGGCGCTCTATTCGAAGGCTTCGTTGCGTCGGAAATTCTCAAAAGCCAAATCAATCGTGGCCAGCGCAAAGAGCTCTATTGCTTCCGCGACCGTCAGGGTCTGGAAGTCGACTTTCTTGTCCCTCGGCCGAATGCCCAGTTCTGGCTGGTCGAAGCGAAGGCTGGTAGAACTGTGCAATCGACGATGGCCAATCCGTTGTTGGCACTCAAAAAGGCCGCTACCGGTCGAGTCAGCCGTTCCCTTATCGTTCACCGTAAAGCCCGCACTCAGCCAGATATGACAACTGTCGCTCCAGGAGTAGAGGCTCTATCCATCGAGCAATTCTCCGCAATCATCAATGCTTGAGTTACAAGTAAAAGACCCGCCATTGTGACGGGTCTTTTGCTCACCTATATGCAATCCGACCTACGCCTTGCCGATAACCTCAGCCAGCTTGGCGCCAATGTCCGCAGGCGAAATCACAACGTGGATGCCTGCATCGGTCATGGCTTTCATCTTTTCGGCAGCCGTGCCTTGACCGCCAGAGATGATCGCGCCGGCATGTCCCATGCGGCGGCCCGGAGGCGCGGTCTGACCGGCGATGAAGCCGACGACCGGCTTCTTCACATTGGCTTTGACATAGGCTGCGGCTGCTTCTTCTGCCGCTCCGCCGATCTCGCCGATCATGATGATAGCTTCGGTTTCGGGATCTTCATTGAGCAGCTTGAGCGCGTCGATGTGCGTGGTGCCGATGATCGGGTCGCCGCCGATGCCGATGGCTGTCGACTGCCCGATACCGCGCTGCGTGAGCTGATGCACGGCCTCATAGGTCAGCGTGCCCGACTTCGACACGATGCCGATCGAGCCTTCCTTATGAATGCGCGCAGGCATGATGCCGATCTTGGCTTTGCCGGGAGAAATCACGCCAGGGCAGTTAGGTCCGATCAGCCGCGAGGCCGAGCCCTTGATCTTGCTCCAGACCTTGACCATGTCGAGTGTAGGAATGCCTTCCGTGATGCACACGATCAGCGGCAGGCCTGCGTCTTCAGCCTCAAGAATCGCATCGGCAGCAAACGGAGGTGGCACAAAAATCACGGTCGCATTCGCGCCTGTCTTCTCGACAGCTTCAGTTACTGTGTTGAAGACTGGCCAGCCTTCATGCGTCGTTCCGCCCTTGCCGGGAGTTACGCCACCGACAACTACAGTGCCATATTCCGCAGCGCCCTTGGCGTGGAAAGTGCCTTCTTTGCCGGTGATTCCCTGCACGATGAGGCGCGTATTCTTATCAACGAGAACTGCCATTTATGCCACCGCCTTTGCTGCTGCCACAACTAAATCCGCAGCTTCTTTCATGGTCGCGCCCACTTCAAAGTTCAGGCCGGACTCCTTAAGAATCTTGCGCCCTTCTTCGACATTCGTGCCCTCAAGCCGAAGCACGATCGGCACAGTCACATTGAGATTGCGCGCCGCAGCCACGACGCCCGTTGCCAACCGGTCTACGCGCAGAATACCGCCGAAGATGTTGATGAAGATGGCCTTCACGTTCTTGTCCGAAAGTAGAATCTCGAAGGCGTGTTCGATCTGTTCCTGGGTCGCGCCGCCGCCTACATCGAGAAAGTTCGCCGGGCTTCCGCCTGCATACTGAATGATGTCCATCGTGGCCATCGCCAGGCCTGCGCCGTTGACCATGCAGGCAATGGAGCCATCGAGCTTGATGTAGTTGAGCGCATACTTACTCGCTTCCACTTCGAGCGGATCTTCCTCCGCCACATCGCGCAGCGCCTTGATCTCCGGATGGCGAAAGAGTGCATTGTCATCGAAGGTCATCTTCGCGTCGAGCGCAAAGAGCTTGTCATCCTTGGTGGTAATGAACGGATTGATCTCCAGCAGCGATGCATCGGTCTCAGTGAAAGCCTTGTAGAGGCTCTGGAAGAACACAACCGCGGCATTTACCTGCGTAGGCTTGAGCCCGAGAGCGAAAGCGATCTTGCGGCCCTGATACCCGGCGAGGCCGATGGTAGGGTCAATCTCTTCCTTGAAGATCGCGTCGGGGTCCTTGGCTGCGACCTCTTCGATCTCCATGCCGCCGGCCTGCGAAGCCATAAAAACCAGCTTGCCGGTAGCGCGGTCGAGCACGATGCCGAGATAGAGTTCGCGGTCGATGGCCGCAGTCTCTTCAACCAGCAGCCGCTGTACCTTCTGGCCCTGCGGACCGGTCTGGTGCGTGATCAGCTGCATGCCGAGAATGGCCTTTGCGGCGTCTTCGGCGGCAGCCAGATCGCGAACGACCTTCACACCGCCGCCTTTGCCACGGCCTCCGGCATGAATCTGCGCCTTGACCACCACGCCTGAAGCGCCGTTGCCAAGCAGCAATCGCGCCGCATCCGCGGCTTCCGGCAGCGTGTTCGCTACCTCACCCCTGGGCACGGGCACACCGTACTTCGCCAGGATCGTCTTTGCCTGATACTCATGAATTTTCATTGTTAGGCTGGGCTCTCTTCAGAAGGTACTGGGGCTCTGCGCCCTTATGGATACAAACGTCTGTCGAAGACGGCTTCTCAAGCACTCAAATACTATCGGACGCGGCAAAGGACCAGCAAACGCCGATACCGCGATGGTGTACGCCCGTTACGATAAGAAGAACGAGGAAATTCCGTTGTCCACTTTGAAAGCTCTGCTCAAGCCACTGGCCGAAGACGGCGCCGCACTGACCCGTGAAGAAGCTCGCGCCGCCCTCGCATCAATTTTGGATGAACAAGCCTCCGACGTGGAGACGACGGCCCTGCTCACCGCCCTGGCCACACGCGGTGAACTGGCCCCGGAGCTGGCTGGCTTCGTCGACGAGATGCGCGCCCGCTCTACGCCTATCCCGCTGACCGAAGAAGAGCGCGACCAACTCGTAGACACCTGCGGCACCGGCGGCGGAGGCCCGGCAACCTTCAACATCTCAACCGGAGCAGCTCTGGTAGCTGCCGCCGCAGGAGCGCTGGTCGCCAAGCATGGAAATCGCGCTGTCACCTCACGCTGCGGCTCGGCGGATGTACTGGAAGCTCTCGGTGTTCCGATAACCCTGCCGCCCGATCTGGCCGTCGAGTGCCTGCGCGAAACCGGCTTCGTCTTTCTCTACGCGCCCATGCTGCATCCGGCAATGAAGGTGGTCGCGCCATTGCGCCGCGCCCTTGGTTTCCGGACCATCTTCAACCTCTGCGGTCCGCTCACCAACCCGGCTGGCGCGCGCACCCAGGTCATCGGAGTCATCGCCCCCAGCCGTGCATTGCTGGTGGCGCGCACGCTGCTTGAGCTTAAAACGACTCGGAGAGCCTTCGTTGTCCACGGACTGGATGGCCTAGACGAGCTCACCCTGACCGGCGAATCGATCGCCGTTCGCGTTGAGCCTGCAGCCGGACCTGACATTGGTTCTGCGATTAAGGCCGCTCGCGTCACTCCAGAGATGGCCGGCCTGTCGCGCGCAAGTCTGGAGGAATGTTCCTGCGGTGAAGATCCGGACCCGGCAACCGCCAACGCCAGCATCCTTTATGACGTGGTGACGGGCATTCCTGGCCCGCGCAGAGATGTTGTTCTGCTCAATGCCGCCGCCGCTTTGGTCGCTGCCGGTATCGCGCAGGATCTAAAAGAAGGCGTAGCGCGCGGCGCGGAAGCCATCGATTCCGGAGAAGCTGCAGTCACGCTGCAAAAGCTTCGCCTATTCGGGCAGAAGTGGGGCCAAAGCACGACCGCATCTTCGTAGATAAGTCTGTCTATAAGCTTTCCCGTTGCTGAAGCAGCAAACAGCGCCTATTCTGGCTCCGGGGGACGACCAGACAATGGCCGGGAATGAGAGCATCGGGGGCGCGCCGATCAAAGGTCGCGCGATTTTCATCAGTTATCGGCGTGACGACACCGAGGGCGAATCCGGCCGGCTGTACGACGACCTTGTGCGTGCTTACGGCGACGACAGCGTCTTCATGGATGTTGCCGGCATTCAGCCGGGCCTCGATTTCCGCAAGGCCATCGACGACAATGTCGCCGGCTGCGGAGTTTTACTGGCAATCATCGGTCCCACCTGGGCGACGATCACCGGTCATGATGGCACGCGGCGTCTCGACAATCCCGACGATTATGTGCGGCTTGAAATCGCGTCGGCTCTGAAGCGCGGCGTTCCTGTCATTCCGGTTTTGGTGCATGAATCGCACATGCCGGCGCTCGATCAGCTTCCCGACGATCTCAAAGACCTGCGCTATCGCAACAGCGCCGAGCTGACCCATGCCCGCTGGAGCTCGGACGTGGCGCTGCTGGTGGCGGCGTTGAAGAGCTATGTGAGCGCCAAGCCTGCCAATCCTGAACAACCGGTGCACGCCAATCTGCCGGTGCAACTGCCCGCGCCGCAAGGTCCCGAGCTGACGCCAGTCGCGAAGACGAAGAGCCTTTTACCGCTGGGGATCGGGGTAGCGGTTTTGCTGATCGCAGGCATATTCGTGTTTCTCCATTTTCATAATGCTCCGGCGCCTGTTCCGTCGCCCCAGACACAAACCACCAATGCAGTGCCAGCCCCAACTCAGCCACAAACCGGCGTTGCGGCCGGTCCTTCTCCCACTACGGGATCAGGCGCGGAAGCAGCGCTGCTCGGTCAATGGAAAATCACAACTGAGCCGGGCATTGGCGACGATCTGGCACGCCTCTCGATCGCCGATGTCAACGGCCAACTCATGGTGGAGGGCTGGGGAAATTGCCCGAAACGCGACTGTCACTGGCCCTCGCAAAAGGCAACGCTGCAAGGGACAATGGCGACCACTGAGCCCCTGACACTCACCAACACTCCGGAAGAGATAAAAGAGAAGCGCAGCGTGATTCTTTCCATTCAGCCTTCAGACACCGGCCTGGGCGTAATGGTCCAGAACACGTACCACAGGCCGAACGGACAAACGGTGATGAACTCGATCCCACGCCAGTTCGTCAAAACGCCGTGAATGCAGTGAATCCGGAGAAGCCAGTAATTGAGACTACTTCGCGTTGCTTCCCTGGCCAGCCTGATGCACAGTGGCCACCCACTGCGTATTCTCTTGAGAAATCAGGGCTTCGATGCGCTCGGCCAGGGCGAGGCGCGGGTCGGCGGCAGTAGCGTAAATGCCTGCTTTGGCGAGGAAGAGAAATTTCTCGTGCTTCAGCGATTCGGCGGTGTTGCGATAATTCGTCCAGTTTTCCTGGTACTGGTTCAGGTGCAGAATCCCTTCAAGAATCGTGATCAGGATGCCGAGCCCGCCGACGACATAATTCATGCTGGCCCACTGCTTGGTGATCTGGCCGCTCAGAAAAGGAATCAGAGCGGCAGCGACGATTTCTGTGACCTTAATGCGTTTGAAGGCAGTACGGGCGGCGCGGCTCTTCGCGCTGTACCAGGCGAGCTGGTCGGCGAGGCGCGCCTGGATCGGGTCGTCGGTGGAAAGCGTGTCTGCCATCGTGCTCCGGACTTCCCGCAATTGTAATCGGCGGCGGAGGAAACGCAATCGGCTGCTGCTGTTTGTGCAATCCGCGGCAGTCAGATGTGCAATAACTGGACGCGATGCATGCAATCGGTGGCAGCCGTTTTGCCGCGCAAATGACAGGCTGCGGAAATGTAGAATGACAGAGAGATTTCCTTTCCCCGGAACGGTATCGATCTGACTTCGGAAGCAGCCAACTTGACCATCCCCTCCCAGACCAGCCGGCCGCGAGTTTTGAGCGGCATGCGCCCCACCGGCAAACTCCACCTCGGCAATTACATGGGCGCGCTGGCCAATTGGGTCAAGCTCCAGGATTCGGGCGAATACGATTGCTACTTTTTCATCGCCGACTGGCATGCGCTGACCACCGATTATGCCGACACGTCGAGCGTGAAAGAGAATATCGAAGAGGTTGCGCTGGACTGGCTTGGCGCCGGGCTCGATCCCGAGCGATGCGTGCTGTTTCTGCAAAGCAGAGTGCTGGAGCACTCGCAGCTCTTTCTGCTCTTCAGCATGATCACGCCCATCAGCTGGCTGGAGCGCGTGCCTACCTATAAGGAGCAGCAGGAGAACCTCACGACCAAAGATCTGAGCACCTACGGATTTCTTGGCTATCCATTGCTGCAGGCGGCCGACATTCTGCTCTATCAGCCACAATATGTTCCGGTGGGGCAGGATCAGGTTGTGCATGTAGAGCTCACGCGGGAGATTGCGCGCCGCTTCAACCACTTCTACAAGCTCAATGATAGGGTAGTGCTGCCCGAGCCGCAGGTACTGCTTACCCCTTCGCCCAAGTTGCCGGGGACGGATGGCCGCAAGATGTCGAAAAGCTATGGGAACACCATTCAGCTGACTGATACCGAAGCCGAGATCCGGCAGAAGTTGAAGACCATGGTGACCGATCCGGCGCGCATTCGCCGCTCCGATCCAGGCGATCCGGACAAATGCCCGGTGGGCGATCTGCATAAGGTCTTTTCGACGCCTGAAAAGCTGGTCGAGGTTTACGCTGGCTGCCGGTCTGCAGGTATAGGGTGCATCCAATGCAAGGGCTGGGCGGCCGATTCGCTGGTGCAGATTCTGGCTCCAATCCAAGAGCGGCGCGCTCGCTACACCGCGGCGCAGGCTGTTGAGATCATTGAGGCCGGGTCGGTTCGCGCCCAGCGCCGCGCGGCAGAAACCATGCGGGAAGTCAACGCCGCAATGCAGATGCCGGTGGCGTAGAGCGATCCGAATGAGAGAAGAAGTTGTGACGGAAGAACCGACAGAATCCGAAATCGTGAGCGATGAGCAGCCGGCTGAACCTGTGGCGAAGCCCGCGCCGGTGCTGGTGCTGACTCCGAAACCTGTTCCGCCGGAGAAGGTGGAGAAGGCTGCCGCGCCGAAGAAGAGCGCAGCCGAAGAGGCGCAGGAGTTTCCTTTTTCGGTGACCGTGGGGCAGGTGTACGACGGCCCGATGGACCTGCTGCTGGACCTGATCCGCAAGCAGGACATCGATGTCTACGACATTCCGATTGCACGGATCACGGCGCAGTTTCTGGGCTACGTAGAGAAGCTGAAGTCGACCGATGTGGACGTGGCCGGCGAGTTCATTTACATGGCTTCGCTGCTGATCCATATCAAGTCGAAGATGCTGCTGCCGCGTACTGCTTCCGGGCCGGATGAGGCCTCCGAGGATCCCCGGCGTGAGCTGGTGGAGAGGCTGCTGGAGCATGAGCGCTTCAAGAACGCCGCGCAGATGCTGCAGCAGAAGCAGATGATCGAGGCCGCTTCGTGGACCAATCCCGGCATGAAGGAGTTTAAAGACGACTCGGCGGCGGAGCCGGAGATCGCCGCCGATACCGGCGATCTCGCGCGAGTCTTTGCGAGCATCCTGGAGCGGCTTCGGTCGCGGCCGGTGCTCAATGTGCAGGAAGATTCGGTCACCGTGGGGCAGATGATCCAATTCCTCGGACGTCGGCTGGTGCTGGAAGATAAGCCGGTGTCGCTGCACCGGCTATTAGGCAACACCAAGTCACAGCGGGCGCTGGTAGCGATGTTTCTGGCGCTGCTGGAGCTGGTGCGCTTGCAGGCGATTCTGCTCAATCAAGACCGTAACTTCAGCGAGATATTCATCAAGAAGCACACGGAGTTCGAGTCGGTGATCAACGAAATCTCGACCCGTGCGCAGGATGACTGGCGCTAATTCGTCTGACGCTTATCTCTCGAGCATCTGATCGGCGACTTCCTTCACGGCTTCGGCAACGGCTTCAGGTTTCTGCATCACCATGCGGTGACCGGCACCTTGAACAATGCGGAGCTGCGCGTATTTGGAGCGATGTGAAAGATCGACCTGAAAGCTGTGCCATGCGTCGTTGATGCCGTCCACCTGCGTATGCGTCAGATTAGGGAAGGCCTCGTATGGCGCGCGTTCGCTTCGCTCGAGTACGACCATAGGAACGTCATCGTGCCAGGTCAGATGCTCTCCGGGCTGCATCATGCCTTCGTCGCGCAATCCTTTCGCGTCGTTCCAGCCGGGACTGAAGCTTGGAGCAATTGCCGCGTCGCGCCACTCCTGCTCTTCGTGGGCGGAGTCTGCAAAGACGAAGCCGCCGACCTCGCTGGGATAGCGGGTTTCGTATCGGCGGGCGAGGACGCCGCCAGCCGAGGTTCCGACGAGGATGTAGGGTCTCGGAAGGTCGGCAGCTTTAAAGAGGGTGTGCATCTCGTCAACGAGCACGTCGATATTGGCTTCTTCGGGGTTGGTTTTGGCAGGCTTTGGGTCGCTCTTGCCGGCTCCGAGCGGGTCGTAGCTGCAGACGCGGGCAAATTTGGAGACTTCCGTTTGCAGCGGAACCCAGCCGGTGTGGTCGCCGATGCCTCGGCCGGTGGCCAGGATTACGGTGTAGATGCCGTGAATCTCCCTCGGCTCCCAGCAGGAGAGAAAGATTTTGCCATCGCCTGGGATGGTCACGAGGCGGTCTTTTCTGCCCGGAATCGTATCGACCTGCGTAACGCTGTAGCCGTGTACGACGGTGACTGGGCCGATGGTACAGAATCCGAGAGCCGCAGTCAGGATCAGGGCGGATGAGCAGGCGATGGAGGCGGTCAGGATGCCGATCTTGGCACCATAGACCGGGCCGAGGAGAGTAATCAGGTCGGCGAGGACATCAGCCCAGACTCGGGCCATTGCAACAAAGCCATATTTGCTGGCCTGGGTCAGTGATTCGCGGAAGACTAGCTGCATCTCTTCGCTATAGCGGTATTGCAGTGAATCTTCGTGGAAAGAGATCAGCTTTTCGTAGAGGCGGCAGCTTAACTCGACAAGCAGTTTCATCGGGCATCCTCCATCGGCATCAGTTTTTTGTCGCGCGCAAGGCGCAGCACGGCGGCCTGGCGGTCAAGCTCGGCTCGCAGCAACTCCTGGCCGGAGCTGGTGAGCCGGTAGTAACGCCTACGGCCTCCGGCATCCTTGTCGGTTTCTTCGACAAGCAGCTGATCAACAAGGCGCTGAATTGTGGTGTAGAGGGTTGCCGGGCCCATGCGGAGTTTGCCGTCAGAGAGGACGCCGACCTGCTGCATGATCAGGTAGCCGTGCTTTTCGCCGTCGGCCAGCGCGAAGAGGACGAAAAATACGACCGGGGATAACGGCAGCAGTTCGGCAATTCCGGTAGGTTGCTCATGGGTATTGGGCATGCTGGTTCTCACTTGGGCAGAACTATCATCTACGGATATATCATTAAGTGATATAAAATGCAAATCTAAAGTAATTGATTGTCGGCGTCAATTGTAATTTTGGTTATAATGCAGGTGGGGTATTCCAATGGCAACCGCAGTCAAGATCACCACGGTCGGCAACTCTGCAGGCATCGTGCTGCCGAAGGAGATTCTTTCCCACCTGAACGTCGAGAAGGGCGATATCCTCTTCGTCACCAAGACACAGGATGGCATTCACCTCGTTCCTTATGAAGAGACCTTCGCAGCGCAGATGGAAGTGGCGCGCGAAGTGATGCGCGAAAATCGGGACGTGCTCCGCAAACTGGCTGAGTAGCGATGGAGCCGATTTGGGTTCAACAGCGGACGGTGATCTCCGCACATGAAGAATCGTTGACCGAGCATGGCGGCCCATCGGGAATTCGCGACATCGGCATGCTAGAGTCTGCCTTGGCGCGTCCGAAGAATCTTTATGCTTATTCAGAAAGTGAGCCTTCTCTATGCCGGATGGCAGCCGCGTATGCCTTCGGCATTGCTGCCAACCATCCTTTTGTCGATGGCAACAAGCGTACCGCTCTGATCGCTTCGATCACATTCTTGAAGCTGAACGGACTTCGGCTTACAGCTGAAAAGGGTGACCGGTATCTGACGTTTTATGGTCTGGCCGCAGGCACAGTGAGCGAAGAGGATTTGGCTGAGTGGTTCGAGCGAAACACCGGGCCAACACCCCGCTAAACTTCGCCTTGCACCATCTTTGGAGCAACGTAGACAACAAGTTGTTTACCTTCTGCTGGGCTATTGCATTCATCAAATATTCACAAATGCCCCACCCTTGAATTCACATTCTGGCAATGATTGGCCTGTTAGCGTCCTCATGTTGTGTCTAGAGCGACTCCACGACACGTGTGCCTATAAAGTGCGATTTGCTCGATGTTGATTTCTTAACGGAATCAATAATTTAGAGCAACCGCCCCCACGGTGCATTGGTCTCGATTCACATGGATTCACCAAATTTGGGGGACGAAAGTATGTCAACTGCAACAGCTGCACCTGCGGGAAGTTCTCTGCTTGACCAGAAGATGAAAAAAGGCCCAGGACTACTGGGCGGACTGATTTTTGTGGCCGTCATTCTTGGCGGTCTGGCTTATTGCGGATTCAATATCGTCAATGACATGGGTCATGTGACGGTGATCAGCATCTGGCCCTATGTACTGTTGACCGTAGCGCTGTTGATCGCGCTGGGGTTCGAGTTCGTCAACGGCTTCCATGACACTGCAAATGCCGTGGCGACAGTCATTTACACGCACTCGCTGGAGCCGCACGTGGCGGTGGTCTGGTCGGGCTGCTGGAACCTGATCGGCGTGCTCACCTCGAGCGGCGCGGTGGCTTACGCGGTAGTTACGCTGCTGCCGGTGGAACTGATTCTGCAGGTAAGCTCGGGCGCTGGATTTGCAATGGTCTTTGCGCTGTTGATCGCCGCGATTATCTGGAATCTGAGCACCTGGTGGCTGGGTCTGCCTGCTTCGAGCTCGCATACCATGGTGGGCTCGATCATCGGGGTTGGCATCGCCAACCAGCTATTGGCAGGTAACAACGGCACGGCAGGCGTTGACTGGGATCAGGTGACCAAGGTCTTCAAGGTACTGCTGATTTCGCCGCTAGTGGGCTTCGGAGTAGCGTGGCTGCTGATGTTGGTCGTGAAGGGATTGCTCAAGAGCCGGTATGCTCCGCTGTTTGAGGCACCCGCAGGCGAGAATCCTCCTCCGTTCCTTATCCGCGCACTGCTGGTGTTGACCTGCACGGGTGTCAGCTTCGGTCACGGTTCGAACGACGGGCAGAAGGGCATGGGCCTGATTATGCTCATCCTGATCGGAACCGTGCCGACGGCCTACGCGCTGAATCATGCGGTGGGCGGGCGCGATGTGGTGGACTTTGTCGCGGTTTCGGACCAGGTGGCCGGGATTCTGACCAATCATGTAGATAAGAACGCGATCATGGGCGACCCGCGCGCCGATGTTACGGAGTACATCAAGACCAAGAACTTCACTCCGACAACGATGATCGCGCTGCGCGAGCTGGTGGAAGACATCAGCCACGAAGTGGGTCTCTACAAGGAGCTGAAGGCGGTTCCGGCGAAGGATCAGCAGAACGTTCGTAACGATATGTATGTGGCCAGCGCGGCGCTGAATACCATGCACAAGAAGCACAATCCGGCTTTCACCAGCCAGGAAGACGCGGTTCTGACCAACTACCAGAAGAAGCTGGACGTTGCTACGAAGTTCATCCCGCTGTGGGTGAAGATCGCGGTAGCTTTGGCGCTGGGCATGGGCACGATGGTGGGCTGGAAGCGCATCGTGGTCACGGTAGGTGAGAAGATCGGCAAAGACCATCTCACTTACGCGCAGGGCGCTTCGGCGGAGCTGGTGGCCATGGCGACGATCATCGCCGCGGACAACTTCGGCATGCCGGTCAGCACGACGCATGTGTTGAGCTCGGGCATCGCAGGCACGATGGTGGCCAACGGCAGCGGACTGCAATGGTCCACGCTGCGGTCGATCGCCATGGCCTGGGTCTTCACGCTGCCGGCTTCCGCACTGCTCTCGGGCGGGCTGTTCTGGCTCTTCCGTCAATTCGGTTCGTAGGCGAAAACAAGGCTGTCGGCGGGCGTCCGGTTTACCGGGCGCCCGTTTTGCTTTTGCAGGTAAATGGCTGGCAGGGCTCGGTCCGTCGTGAATTGGATAGGGTCTGTTGCTTGCCGTGCCACCCTACTGTTGTCCCGATGTGAAACACGCCCCTCCGTCTGGGTTGAATTTGGTTCAGGAAATCGATCGGACAACGTGGATTGAACTACTGCATGACTCATCTCCGCCGATAGTTCATGGGACATATCTTGCCCATGAAAGGTCGTTTCCATGCGGAGGTTTTTCGCAGCAGGGTTCATTTTAAGTAGCCTTCTTTCGATTCCCGTGTTCGCGCAATACAAGGACTATCCCCAGATTGCCGGGAAGGTTCAGCCGCTGACGTTGAACGAATTTCCATCGTGGCTCACGTTGGACGTAGATCTGCGTGGGAGGACGGAAGCGCAGACCTCCATCAACTACCAGTCCGGCAATGCGCAGGTGTACGAGCTGACGCGGGCCCGCGGCGCGATGGAAGTGCGCCCAACGAAGTGGCTGACCGGGTATGTGCAGTTCCACGACAATCACGCGCTGGGACTGCCGCTGAAGTTTGTGGCGTCGAACATGCGCGACGAGTTCGATTTTCGCCAGGGGTACCTGAGCTTCCACGTCAAGCCCGTGCAGGTGTTTGCAGGACGGCAGGAGTTGAAGTTCGGCGACGAGCGGTTGATCGGTATCAGCGACTGGACCAACAACAGCCGGACTTTCGACGGCTTTGACGCCCGCATCGGCGACAAGAATCGCGTAGACCTGTTCAGCGCGGCGGTGGTGGTCATTCATCCCACGGCGTTGGATATGCATGCAGGCGGGCTGACATTCCATGGCGCCTATGGTTCGATTCGCACGCTGGTGCCACGGACGACGATCGATCCATTCGTCTTCGTCAAGGCGCTGCCGTATGTAGTAAGCCAGCAGAAGACGGGCGGCACGGAGACGGAAGTGACACCGGGCATCCACATATCGCGCAACGCCATGGCTGGCCTCGAATACAGCCTGGAGGGCGCTCTCAACCGCGGCAGCTACTCGAACGATTCGATCCATGCCGGCGCGGCGCTCATCAAGGCGGCCTATACGGCGCGCGTTCCCTGGACCCCCCGGCTGCAGGGAGAGTACGACTACGCGACCGGCAATCCGCACCGGAATGCGCAGCGCATCAGCACCTTCGATCAGCAATACCCGAGCTCGCACAATGCCTTTGGCCTGGTCGATCTCTTCGGCTGGCAGAACATGCGCCAGGAGCGGATCAACCTGAATCTGAATCCTGCCAAACATCTCACGGTGTTGATTCAGCAGGAGTTTTTGAATGTGACCACGAAAAAAGATGGCGTTTACAGCGGCAGCGGATCGGAGTTTCTGAAGCCCCCTACCGGCGGGTTCCTGAGCGACGACATCGGGCGTGGATTCGACGCCTCGATGAAGTATGTCTATCACGACTACTTCGTAGTGAACGCAGGAGTCGGGCATTTTTCGCCGGGTGATCTGATGACGGCCAACAGCCATGGCGCACCGCTGACGCTTTCCTACCTGAGCTTCACTTATCGCTTCAGGGTCGAGCGAAGCGGCCTGTGACGCGTGTAACAGGAACGCCGATAGAGACCCGCTGGAAGGAGAGTGAACTGTCTGCTGGACGGGTGAGGAAGCAGCTCCGCAAGGGCAGAGTCACTGGATTGCGGAGCATGGACAACGAACTTAGGGGAAAGACGGAAGACGATGATTGGAAAGCGAATGGGATTGGAGCAGCTATTGCTGCTGGGTTTTGCGCTGGTGCTGGCAGTGGCCACGGCGTCTGGTATCGCGTCGGTGGAGCGGAACATGGCGGTAAAGCAAGGCAGCGCGCTGGCCGCCGAGGATGATCGTCGAGCCTTGCTGGCGATGAGGCTGACGATGCTGCAGCAAAGGGAACAGGCGGTTTCCCGGGCCTACTATCTGCAGCCCGCGCCGGACGCGATCAAGCGCTACCAGCAGGCGCGGGCGGCGTTTGACGAGACTTATGGCGAACTTGCAGCCACGACGGCCGATCCGGAAGGCGTGCGCCTGCTGGCCGAAGCCAAGCGGCTGTGCGATCAGGGTGCCGACCAGTTGCAGCAGATGATGGCTCAGGAAGGCGCAGGAAAGCACCAGGAAGTGTTGGATGGCCTGACGCAATCAGTGGCTCTGAGCCGGCAGATTCGCGACGCGATCGATGCGCTGGGCAAATACGCTAACCGGATGGCAGATCAGCAGCGCGCCATTCAGCAGCGGAATGCCGAGCGCGGGATCTGGTTTTCGGTGGTGAGCCTGGTGCTGGGTTTTGCTCTGGCTTGCACGACGGCAACGCTTACCATTCGCATTGTGAGCGGGCGCGTTTCGCGGGCGCAGAGCGCTTTGGATGCGGTGGCCGGCAAAGACCTCTCGGGAGGCGAGATCGAGATTTTCACCAGCGATGCGTTGGGGCGGATGATGCACTCCGTCAATCATATGAAAGGCAGCCTGGGAGCCGTCGTCGGAGACCTGAGTGAAGTAGCCCGGCACGTGGCCGCGGCGGCCACTGAATTGGCGGCGACGGCTCGGGAGAGCGCGAAGGGAGCGGACGAAGAGCGCGCGCAGACCGATCAGGTGGCGGCAGCGCTGACCGAGATGGCTCATACGGTTGCGCTGGTGGCCGAGCACGCAACGCAGGTTTCGCGATCGGCCTCGGATGCGGCTATGGCGGCAAAGCTGGGAGACGAAACCGTGAGCCAGGCCTCCCGCAAGATGGAAGAGATTTCCAGACAATCGCAATCGGCCGAGGCGAGCCTGAGGCAATTGGCGCAGAATTCGGAGAACATTGGAAAGGCCGTGAGTCTGATCGAGGATATTGCCGCGCAGACCAACCTGCTGGCACTGAACGCCACCATCGAAGCCGCGCGCGCCGGAGAGCATGGCAAGGGATTTTCCGTGGTGGCCGGCGAAGTGCGGCGGCTGGCAGAGCGGACGGCCAGCGCGACGCGGGAGATCGACGGCATGATCGAAGCCGAACAGTTGCAGACAAACAAGGTGCTGGCGGATATGCGGCTCTACAGCGCTCAGGTCGCCGATGGCGTTTCGCTGACCGGCAAGACTCGTAGCTCGCTGGAGGCCATTCTGAAATCGGTGCAGGAGGTTGAGGGCATGACTTCGCAGATCGCCGTGGCTGCAGTGCAGCAGTCGGCGACCACCGAGGAGCTGAACCGCAATCTGCACCGGATCGCGCAGATCACGGCAGCCTCGGCGTCGGCAGCGCACGAGTCCTCACAGGCATGCGATGAGCTGAGCCATATGTCGGAGAGGATGCACGCGCAGCTCTCGGATTTCCGGCTCGCTGCGCCCGCCTAGCGGTGCGCGGCGTGGTTGCCGCAGCCCTGCCAGCATTCAGCATGCAACTCCTTCTTTGGCAGGGCCTGTGGAAATCTGCGCCATGCGCAGATGGAACTGGGCCATGCCCCGCAGAAATCTGCCGCTTCCGGTACCATACCTAAGGTGCCTGTCGAAGAAGATGAGTCTGAAAGCCAAGCTGGAAGCCGTGATTTATGCTGCCGAGGAGCCCGTAACCCTCGCGCAGCTCGCCTCGTTGTTTGCCGAAGATGCTTTTGCCTGGAGGGCCGAGCAGGAAGACGCGCAGCGCAAGCTGGCCCTGACTGTCGCGACCGCTGCTGAAGCGGACGGGGAGCCCAAAATTGATCCCGGAACAGAGTCCGTACTCGCGGACTCGGCAAATGAGCTGGCGGATTTGGCCGTGCTGGTAGAGCAGGATGCCGAATCGCAGGCTGGCGGCGCAGAAGTTCAAGAATTCGAGACCGTAGCGCCAGAAACTGCGGCTACCGAAACCCTTGGGCCAGACTCCGAGGCCACTGCTGCGCCTGCCGTCGCTGTTGCAAGCCAGGAAGAAGCGGAGCTGGAAGCGCGGCGGCTGCAGCGCATTCGGGAGCGTGAAGTGCGTGAGATTTTGCGCACAGTGCTCGACGAGCTGATTGCTGACTATGCCGGTGATGCCCGAGGTCTCGAGATCCGCGAGATCGCCGGTGGATTTCGCCTTGGCACCAAGCCGGAGATGCACGACTCCGTGCGCGCCTTTGTGAAGAGCCTCAAGCCGCCGCTGAAGCTTTCCCTGCCGGCGCTTGAAACCCTGGCGGTGATCGCCTATAAGCAGCCGGTGACCGCGCCCGAAGTAGGCGAGATTCGCGGCGTCGATTCTGCGGGTGTGCTGGGTTCGCTGCTGAGCCGCAAGCTGGTGGCGACGGCGGGCCGCAAGCAGGTGATCGGGCGGCCGATTCTGTACAAGACGACGCGCGAATTTCTGCTGCGCTTCGGCCTGAAGGATCTGAACGAGCTGCCGTCGATGGAAGAATTCGAAAAGATGGCAGCGCTCGAATTGAGCGAGGACGCAGACGAGGAGCCGGGTGACTCATTGCTCAATTCTGGTGTTTCGGCGCAGAGCGGCGAGCTGTTTCCGGATGCAAATTCCGGGAAATCCGAGGAACAGGATGAGCCGGAACAGACGGCTGAGACATCCGATGTAGAAGCACCGAAAGAAGCAGTATCCACTCCTGCCGCAGAGGCCTCGGAAGAGGCAGCGGAAGCACAAGCGCCCGTCGAGAGACAGGCCGCAGAAGAGGTTGAGGTAGAACAATGACGTCCGATCCTGAAGGCAATCCTGCCCTGGATGCAGTAAATGGAGCAGTAAATCCCCAAGACAACGAAATAACAGCCGAGGCGAAACCCAAGGCGCGCAAGAAGAAAGCAGCCGAACCGGTTGCGGAAGTTGCGCCTGTAGAGGCAGTGCCTGAGTTTTCTCTTGAGCCGCCTCCCGAGAAGCCGGCGAAGAAGGCTGCAAAAAAAACAGCGAAGAAAGCTGAGCCTGCCGCCGAGCCCGTTCAGGAAGCGGCAGTTGAGGAAGCGCCGGTTGAGCCGGTCGCGAAGAAGCCGAAGGCCGCAAAAAAAGCAGCGGCGAAAAAGGGCCGCGATCTGGTAGTGCAGGAGCCGGGAGCGGCCGAGGTCGCTGAGGTTTTGCATCACGAACCGGAAGCGGTTGCAGAGATCGAAGAGGACGATGCTGCCGACGAAGAAGCCGAAGACGCGACTCCCGTCGCTGCAAAGGGACCGGAGCCGAAGCTGGAGCGGCTGCAAAAGATTCTGGCGCGTGCCGGAATCTCTTCGCGGCGCAAGGCTGAGGAGCTGATTCTCGGTGGGCGGGTGCAGATCAACGGCCAGGTGGTATTGGAGCTGGGCACCAAGGCCGATATGGGCCGCGACCATGTGCGCGTGGATGGCAAGCTGCTGCAGGGCGCGGAGCGGATTCGCTACTTTGTGCTGAACAAGCCGAAGGGCTATGTGACCACGGTGAGCGATCCCGAGGGCCGGCCGACGGTGATGAATTTTTTTGCAAGCGAGCGCGAGCGGCTGTATCCGGTTGGCCGCCTCGACTACCTGAGCGAAGGCCTGCTGCTGGTTACCAACGACGGCGAGCTGGCCAACAAGCTGACCAAGGCTTCCTCGGGCGTGGAAAAGACCTACCTCGTGAAGGTGGCCGGGCAGCCTTCGGAAGAGGGCCTGGATGCGCTCCGCTCGGGCGTGGTGATTGAGAAGGGCCGCGGAATCGGCTCCGGGCGCGTCAGGACGGCTCCGGCTCAGATTCGGCAGGTTCGGCAGGGGGACAACCCATGGTTTGAAGTAATCGTGATCGAGGGCCGCAACCGTGAGCTGCGCAAAATGTTCGAGGAGATCGGGCATCACGTCGAGAAGATCCGGCGCATCGGGTATGGGCCGCTGATTCTCGATCTCGAACCGGGCAAGATGCGCGAGCTGGAGGCGGAAGAAGTAAATTCGCTGCGGCTGGCGTCGGAAGGCAAGCTGAAGACGCGCCGACGCCGTGGGCCTGCTGCGGCGCAGCTGCCAACGGTGGCCGGCAAGACGGTGCGCTACAAGAAGGCAGATGGCAAGCCGGCGTATGAGAAGCCTTCTGCATCCCGATTTGCGGCCGACTCGGAATCTGGATTCAAGAAAGAATTCAAGCCAGCCGAGCGGCGAGCTGTCAGGCCGGAGTTTCAGCAGGAGTCGAAGCGGGATTTCAATCCCTCCTTCAAGACTGACTCCAAGCCTTCGTTTAAGAAAGAGTTCAAGCCCGCGTTCAAAAAGGAATTCCAGGCTGAGGGCAAGAGCGGATTCAAGCGGGATGCGAAGCCGGAGTTTAGACCGGCGGGTCGGAGCGAGTTCCGGCCCAGCGGCGCAGGCCCTTCGAAGCCGGGATTCAAGTCTGGCAGTGGTGGGTCATTCAAGCCTGCTGGTGGTGTTGGATTCAAGGCCGGTGGCGGAGCCGGGTTTAAGTCAAGCGCACGGCCTGCGTTCGGCGGTAAGCCGCGAGCGAATCGGCCTGCTGAGCCGCCGGTGATCGACTATGTGCTGCCGCCACGCAAGTCTGCGCCGTTCCCGGACGATGAATTTGACCAGCCAGAGCCGCGCAAGAGTTTCGGCAAGCCGGGCGGGCGTCCTGCGCCGTTGCGGCAGGCGGTTCGCGATGTGTCGACGGGCATGGCCACCGGAAAACGCATGGGCGCGGAGGCAAGACCTGCGCCGCGTGATCCTGCGACGGGACTCGCAACAGGTAAGCGGTTGATGATTACTGAGGAACCGGCTCGCTCTGCAGACAGGCCAGCAAACCGGCCTGCCGGCAGGCCTTCGGGAGATTTTGAGCCGCGGCCGTTCAAGAAGCCGTTTTCGCCGCGTCCGGGCAGTTCGAGACCAGGTAGTTCGAGACCGGGCAGTTCTGGTCCGGGCAGTTCGGGTCCGCGCGAGAGGACGGGTGGGGATGCAAGGCCGCCGGCGAAGAGGCCGTTTGTCACTCGTGAAGGCCGGGATGATCGTGGCGGTAGCCGGGGATTCCAAGGCGGCGCGGGACGAAGCGCGGATCGTAGTTCAGATCGGCGTCCGGCGCGGGAAGGCGGTGAATCTAGGCCGCGCTTTGAGGGCCGTCCGGGATCTTCACCGAGATCGGCGTCGGGGCAGTCATTCCGGCCCGCGTCTTCCGGATCGTCGTTTCGGCCAAATCGTCCGGCAAGCCGTCCTGCGGCGGGTGCGGGAGGACGCCGGTTTGAAGGCAGTGGCGAGGAGCGTCCGCGGGAGTTTCGTCCAAGAACGGAATCGCGAAGCGGAGCGCCTAGTCGAAGTGGGCCGCCGAAGAAGTTCGCTGGAGCGAGGCCGAGTGGACCGGCTGGCAGCAGTACGGCTGGACCTAAGGCCGGGCCGGATGGCGAACCGCGCAAAAAAGAGCGTTGGCGGAATTCGTTTACCGGGAAGAATAAGGGTCGTCCCAAACCGAAGCCGAAGAACGATTAACCGACGGCATTGAGCGGGAAATTGTGCCGGGCTGAGGATGGGCGCTGGCGGTTGATTTCCGCAGACATCAACTGTTTGATGTGACAGAGAGTTGATGTCGCAGCACAACTATCAACTAACGTCATGACGAACAGTAAGTGGCGGATGCTTCAAACCTCGATTGAGAGGGCTGAAGCATCCGCCACTTTTCTGTTTGGAAACCGGACGGAAGTTACGCGCATAGGCTGTCCGGATTTGCGGCCGGGGCGGAGCTGCTCCGGCGAAGATTGGCTGCGGCGAGTGACAGGGTAACTGCGGCGCTGAGCCAGAGGATGATTCCAGTGCCGAGAGCGGTGGCGCCCTGGAGATGTTCAGTGGAAACGAGTAGGACGGAGGCGGAAGCCCAGAGGACGAGCGCGGCACCGGTGACGTTATGCAAGGGATACCGGAAGAGCTTAGCCAGCGGGAAGAGATGGATGCCGACGATGGCGGTGATGGCCGACATTGCGTAGGCGTCGATGTGCAGGTGGGCAAAGCTGAAAGCGACGGCGGCTATGGCAATCCACTGAATTCCGTTGATGCGGTTGAAGGCGCGGCTGCAGGCGGGGTCTTCGGCGACTTTGGGGAAGCGGCGGGCCTGGCGCATGAGCCAGAAGGCGGCAAGCAGCAGGGTTGCGAGTCCGGCGGCGACGGCGATGACCCGATCGGCCGTCAGGATCTGTTTGACGTAGAGGGCGAGCGTGAGCCAGAGGGCTCCGAAGCCGGCGAAGAAGAGGGAGCCGATGGCGCGGCCGGTGAGCTGATTGGCGGTGGTGATTTTCATGGCGACTTTCCTTTCCTGAAATCGGCGGCTAGACGTTGATGGCGGCGCCGAGCAGTTGTTTTAGGGCCTGGACGTAGTCGGTCAAGGCCTGGCGGCCAGATTGGGTCATGCGATAGAGGGTTTGCGGCTTGCGCAGTACGAATTTCTTTTCCATGGCGACGTAGCCGGCTTCTTCGAGCTTGAGCAGTTGCGCGCCGAGGTTGCCGTCGGTGGAGTTGGTCTTGGCGCGGAGCCAGGTGAATTCGGCCTCTTCGACGGTCGAGAGGAGGCTCAGGAGGGCCAGGCGCAGCTTGCCGTGGATTACGGGGTTCAGCTCCGGCAAGCCCGGCTTTTCTGGAGAGCCCGCTTCGGGTTCGGATACTGCTTCTGGCTCAGGCATGGGCGGCACCGGACTTTGTGTTTCTGGACTTTGTGGTTCCGGACTTTGCGGCTTTGCGTTCGCGGGCTTCAGAGAGCATCATGTAGCCGCCGAAGACGATCTGGCAGAGGAAGATGGCGACGAGAAAGAGGATCGAGCTCTGGCTGACGGTGGCGAAGGGGGCTGCGGCGGCGGTGGCCCACCAGACGATGGCGCAGGCGAACTGGGCTTTCCACTTGAGCACGAGGCCGGAGGCGGCGTTGGCGGTGCCGACCATGGCGGCAACGGCGGCGATGAACGTCTGCTGATCGATGCGTCCGGCGATGCTGGAGCAGATGCAGAAGACGAAGAGCGAAATGCCGACGGCGATCCAGGTGGCCCAGATGGCGCGGCCCATGGTGGTTTCCGGCTCTCTGCTGCCGATGCGCGAGGCGATCACGCCGGTCAGGATTCCGGTGCCGACCATGGTTACCGGCCAGGCAAAATTGCTGTGGCCCAAGCTGGCCCAGGCGATGGCGACGTAGTAGGCGATGCCCCAGAGGACGAAGGTCCATCCCCAGCGCTCGGTGGTCTGCCGGCCCTCGGCAATCATGGTTTCGATGAGGTTGAGGCGGGCGGCTAGTTCCTGCCGGGCCAGCTCGTCGTTTTCGTGGTTTGCGTTCATGGCGGTTCTCCTTTGGAGGGGCTCTGGAGTCGCCAGAGTGTTCCTCGATAAAGAGAACTCTAAAACATAGAGCACTCTTCGTCAAGAGAAATTTTTTAAGGATGATTATGCACTTGACGCAGATGACCGTAGGAGGCTGCTGCTATCCCGCAGCGGGTGGCCCGAACCAGGTGGTTAGTGCATCGGCGAGACCCGGCTGGCTCAGGTCTCCAACCCAGGCCACATATCCGTCGGGCCGAACGAGGACGGCTGTGGGAGCAGGGACCGTTCCAATCACAGGAAGCTCCCACGTACCCTCGTATCTGGCATCGATCCATTCAACGCGATCTGCCCATGGAGTGATGTCGAAGCAGCCGGGCTCACTACCGGACTTGCCGAAATTGATCAGCACTGGCCGAGCGCGGTGCAACAGGGTGAAGACCCGCAGCGGGCCGTTGGTGGTGACCAGGTCGAGATCGGGCATGCGGCGGCCGAGCAGCGGGTGTCCCTCGCCAAAGTCGTAATGAACGCTCAGGCCCGCCGTCTCTGCAGTCACTTGCCTGCGAACCTGATCCAGCTTGAGAAGCCCGGCAAGACTCTCTCCCAGGGCTTTCGTGCGGGCATCCGGCCGCTGAAGCGCCACGTGCGCCATCGTGTTCTGCAGCACGCGTGCAGCAATTGGATGGCGTTCGGCGTGATAGGTATCCAGCAGGCTCTCCGGCGATATCCGCTTGACTACCTGCGCCAGCTTCCATCCCAGATTCACCGCATCCTGCACGCCGATGTTGAGGCCCTGTCCGCCCATCGGCGGATGCACGTGTGCAGCGTCGCCGGCCAGCAGGACCCGCCTGTCGCGATAGGCCACGGCCTGGCGAGTCATGTCGGTGAACCGGGAGATGGAGATAGGACTGTGGGCGCCGTAGTCGGTTCCATATACAGCGATCAGAGCCTCGCTCAGATCGCTCAGCGCCGGTTCGCCGCCGATGTTTAGCTGCTGTTCGGTCAGCACGACCCGCATCGCCTGGGCTTCTTCCAGCTTGCCAATCCCATGGGCACCGGTGGCGTCCTCGCGAAAGCCCCAAGCCGGCTCCTCAGTGATTCGAACTTCAGCGATCAGCCAGCTCTTCGTGGGATCCCATCCGGCGAACTCGATACCCGCCGCTTTGCGAACCGCACTGCGCCCTCCGTCACAGCCAACGAGATACTCCGCCCGCAGCGATGCGCCATCGGACAGCGCAACGTCGACGCCCGAGCCATCCTGAGCAAAACCAGTCACCTCGCGTCCGCGATAGATTCGCACCCTGAACTCGTCGACCCAGCCGGCGAGGGTTCGCTCGATGTGTTGCTGCCACAGTCCGAGGAAGTAATTATGCCGGGAGGGAAGGTCGCTGATGTCCACTGGAGTGTGGTGGAAACTTATCCCCATCCGATGCAGCTGTCCCTGCGAAAGGAACCGCTCCGCGATTCCGCGCTGATCGAAGACCTCGATGGTGCGCGAGTGCAAACCGCCTGCGCGCGCCCCGACCAGATCCTGGCTGGCGCGCCGCTCGACAATGGCGACATCGACGCCCGCCAACGCCAGCTCGGCGGCCAGCATCATCCCTGTTGGGCCTCCGCCTGCAATCACTACCGCATGCCTGTTTGTTGTTACTCCCGCTTCGCTCATCGTGCCTCCCATTGCTGAAGGTTTTGGTGCAGGCGACATGATGCGGCATAACCGGGGCCTTGCGGCAAGCCCCCTGGCGCGCGGTATCTTAGAAGTAGAGGGAGGAGTAATTCTCCCTCGTTGTTTTTCCGCTATTTATAGACGATCTTTTTATGTAGAAACGGCTGCGGTCCCAATGCTGTTTCAAGAGCCCAGGCACAATTTTTAAATTCAACTTCCGATTTGGGAGGGTTGAAAGGCAA
The DNA here is from genome assembly GCA_036271955.1 of Acidobacteriaceae bacterium. Classification (GTDB taxonomy): domain Bacteria; phylum Acidobacteriota; class Terriglobia; order Terriglobales; family Acidobacteriaceae; genus Acidicapsa. The sequence goes on along the minus strand of DATAZR010000012.1, from coordinate 5,388 downwards.
TGGGTCGGGCTTTCAGCCCTTGGCTCTGCTGCGATTTTGTTTCATGGGGCGCTGCCCCATGCTGGTATCGCGCGCGCCTTTGGCGCTCAACGGCCTGGGCAACTAAGGAACCAGAGTGTGGATCGCCGTGATGTATTTTCGCTTGAGTGCGATTGGCATTCTTCTTGAGGGAATGCGCTACTCCGAATCGAGTCGGGAATCGTGCGGCAAATCGGGTTCGGGGTGGGTTGTTTCTGGTTCGGCTTTCAGGGATGGCGGGCCGGCTAGGACTGGGGACTCTTCTGCTGCGAGCTGCGAGGCTGAGCCGGGCGGGGTGATGCGCCAGAGCCAGACTGTCCACCAGACTATGACCAGGAACCAGAGGGCGAAGCGGCCGTTGTCGAGGTTGGCGAAGAGGCGGACGATGTGTTCGTACTGATCGCGGCTGGTGAGGTGGACGGTGCGCTTGATGATGTCGGTGGTGGCCTGCACGGCGAGGAAGCCGAGCGCGTAGGTGGAGAGGCCGAGCATGATCTGCTGGTCGGGGGATTTCCAGCCGGAGCCGAAGCGCTTGCCGAAGATGCGCATGAGCAGGCCGACTTCGACAGTGAGGATGGCGAGGAAGAGCTGGCCTTTCATGGCCGAGAGCACGACGAGCAGGATGGGGAGCTGTTTGGGGTCGGCGTTGAGCGCGGTCCATGCGGGCCATGGGCCCCATTGCCAGACGGCTCCGGCGGCGATGCTGGCGGTGACGAGCGTCCAGCCGAGCCAGCCTTTGGAGTTGAGGATGATGTTGGCTTTCCTGCCTGGTTCGCACTTGCAGTTGTAAAAAACGTGGCGCAGGAGCTCGACGAGGACGAGTATGCCGAGGATGTCTGCGAGTAAAGTGGCGGTGTAACTCTGCCAGTAAAAGGCGAGCGAGGTGAGCTTGCCGTGCAGCAGATGGTCGGCGATGAGTTGCACGGTGGAGACGCCGATGGCTGCAGTGAACCACGGAAAGCGGCTGATGATCTCGCGCCCGAGAAGGACGATGAGCAGCACGAGGTGAGCCGCGAGTACCAGCGCCCAGAGAATCTGTTCTGTATTCAAATGCATGCAAGTTCAGTGTAAGGCAGAAGACAGTGGTCAGTGGTCAGTGGTCAGTGGTCAGTGGTCAGTGGTCAGTGGTCAGGAAAAGCAAAAGCAAAAGCGAGAACAAAAGCAAGGGCAGAGCGAACGTTGGTGATTGGGGCTTTGGTTATTGCAGGGAGATGGATTGGATGGCTGGCATCGATTCGGTTGGGGTGGATTCGGCGGGCCTGGCGAAGATCAGGGTGTTGGTTGGGCCTTGGGTGTCTAAGTGGGATTGGATGGATAGGATGCCGGTTGATGTGCCTGTGGGTGGGAAGGAGATTTTTGTGATGCTGCTGGATGCTGTGCCGGAGTTGATTTGGAGCTCGGCGAATCGGGGAGTGCTGTCGGGGTTGGTGTAGGTGATGCGGATGCGAGCTATGGGGAATCTCGACGAGATGTGGGTGAAGGTGACTTGTTTGTCTTTCGTTGGAGAAGAGTTGGCTGCGACGGCAGGGCTGGTTGGAACTGATGTGCTGGATGGGAGTGTGGTGCCTGCTGACGGAGAAGCGCTGATCGAGGGAGAAGTGATTGCGGGGGTGGTTGGGGTTGGTTTTGGTTCGTCGGGGAAGTAGGCGGTGGCGGGGGCTTCGCTGCCTACTACGGTTAGCAGGACGATGTCGTTGGGCGGGACGGTGGCGGAGTAGCTGACGGGGAGTTCGCCGAGGTCTTTTTGGGCCCAGATGTCGCGGACGGAGGCTTCGTCGTTGGTGAGGCCGAGGTCGGTCCAGCGGACGGGGATGGCGGCGGGTGCGGCGGTGCGATTGAGGAGCAGGACGGCGCGTTCGCCTGTGGTCGACATGGGCTTGGACCAGACTTGGAGGCCGGGTGCGGGTTCGGCGACCTTGATGGATTGCAGGCCGAGGGAATCCTGATCGATGCGGATGACGTCGGCGTTGGTGAGGGTGTTGAGATCGGTTGGAGTCAGCCTGGTCAGGTCGGCGCCGACGAGCAGCGGGCCGCCGGAGATGGCCCAGAGGCTCATGTGAGCGCGGTTTTCCGCCTCATTGAGGCCGGGCATGCCGACGACCATCATGTCGGGATCGTTGTAGAAGCCGGAGTGCTGCGCTTCGGGATGCTGGGCCTGGTCGAATTCGCGCAGGACTTCTTTGAAGGCGGCTTTGCGATCGGCGTTTTTGGTGTTGGCTACGATGGGCGCGACGATGTCGCCGCCGGTGCGCCAGATGTCGGCTGCAACGCCGCCGACGTTGGGCGCCCATGTCCATGGGTTTTGGACTCCCCAGTTGCAGATGGAGAAGTAGAGGTGGTGGCCGGTGATGGATTCGGCGTGTGCGATGGCCTGGGCGATCTGAGCGTATTGCACGGCGGCTTTGAGATGCTCCTTGTCGCCTCCGCACCAGTCGACTTTGACGTAATCGAAGCCCCAGCGGGCGAACTGAAGGAAGTCCTGTTCGTAGTGGCCTTCGCTGCCGGTGTGGGGGTAAGAGGGGCCGAGGTCGGGGCCGACGGTGCTGCAGCCATCGAGGCCGGCGTCGGTGTAGATGCCGGCTTTGAGGCCCTGGGCGTGGATGAAGCGGACGATGTTGGACATGTCTCCGGCTTGCTCGCCGGGGGCGATGGCCGGCCAGGCTTTTGCGGGGACGACGATATTGCCGTTTTTGTCGCGGTCGCCGAGCCACCAGCCTTCATCGATGTTGATGTACTGATAGCCGGCGCGAGCCATGCCGGTGGAGACCATGGCTTTGGCCTGGGCCATGACGATGCCGGAGTCGATGGTGTTGGAGAAGCTGTTCCACGAGGACCAGCCCATGGGTGGCGTGGGGACGGGGATTGCTTTCACTGGGCCTTGTGCGGAGGAATGGATGGCCGCGCAGACGGCGAGTGTTGCAAGGGCGAAGAGCCGTGCGGGTTTGCCTGTGGAGCGGGGCTGGTTTTTCATGGGCCGGTTTTTCATGCGATACGAGTGTAACGCTTACTTCGCGGCTTTATCACCTACTTCGCTTGCGGCTTTGCGCAGGAGTATGTTCCAGTCGTCGTCGGATTGGAGGCTTACTGCGCCGTGTTTCTGGGCGAAGGCGAGGAAATCGGGTGTGGTGTTTTTCATGCCGTAGATGTTGGCGAGCTTGAGGGACTCGATATCTTTCCATGCGAAGCTGGCGGCGTCAGCGAAGCGGAGATCGGCGCGGCTTAGATCGGCTCCGGCGAGGTTGGCGTTGTTGAGATTGGCCTGGGTCAGGTCGGAGTCCTGCAAGGAGGTTTCGCTGAGGTTGGCGTTGGTGAGATCGGCTTCGCGAAAGTTGGCGCTTTGCAGGTTGCATTCTTCGAGGCGCGCGAATTTGAGGTCCGCGGCCCTGAGGTCGGCGGCGTGGAGATCGCAGCGCTCTATATGCGCGTGCTCAAGCTGGATGCCGCGCAGGAAGGCTCCGCCGGCATCGACGCCGGTGAGCGAGACGCGGTCGGCGTTGAGCTCCTGGAGGGCTTCGATGCGGCCTCCGCTGCCGCCTTTGCCTTGTGCGGTGTTGATGACCTGCCAGGCCTGATAGTGCTTCTGCTTGATGCGATTGCCGCTGTCGGCGAAATAGAAGACGACGGCGATGAGGACGGAGAAGGTTCCGAGATGCTCGAGTACGTCGAGCAGAGCCCAGTGGCTGAGGGCCCAGGAGACCCAGGCGAAGCACCAGTTAATGCGGCGGAAGGGCACGGTCCACAGGGGTGCGGGGACCTGGCATTCTTCGCGCCATGAGAGGGGACGTTCTTTGGTGTGGATGTCGCGCATGAGGTTTGAGGCGCCTGGCTATTGGAGTCGTCGTTACGGTAGATGTTACAGGTGTGGCGGATTTGTTGGCGGATGGCACAGATCGGTTTCGGTCTTTGATATAAAGGGTGCGGTTTTCGCGGGCGATTTTTATGGGGATGAAAGGGTCATGGTCATGACTGGTTATCGGTGTGGAGCGGCTGTTCGGATGTTGCTGGCAGGTGCGGTGCTCGCTATGGGCGCGACGACGACGACGATTGCGCTGCATGCGCAAGAGCAGGGCGCTAAGAAGCCTGCGCAGCACGCACTGGACATGACGGTGGTCAAGCCGGAGACGGTGGGCTTTTCGTCGGAGAGGCTGGAGCGGCTGCATGCGCTGATGCAGGAGGCCGTGGACAAGAAGTATCAGGCGGGGATGGTGACGATCCTGGCGCGGCATGGCAAGGTGGTCGACTACCGCGCTTATGGCGAGCGAGATATGGCGAGCCATGCGGCGATGACGAAGGACACGATCTTTCGCGACTACTCTATGACCAAGCCGGTGACGGCGGTGGCGATGATGATCCTGTATGAGCAGGGCAGGTGGCTGCCTTCCGACCCCATCTCGAAGTACATTCCGGAGTTCGCGCATTTGAAGGTTTACAAGGGCGCGGATGGATCGGGCGTGCCGATTCTGGTTGAGCCGGAACATGCGCCGACGATGCGGGAGTTGATGACGCATACGGCGGGCTTTACGTATGGCTTCTTTGGCGATACGCCGGTGGATGCGATGTACCAGAAGGAGAAGGTGCTGCAGTCGGCGAGCCTGCAGGAGATGATCGACAAGCTGGCGAAGATTCCGCTGGTGTATCAGCCGGGCACGCAGTGGCGCTATAGCGTGTCGATGGATATTCAGGGGTACATTGTCGAGAAGCTGTCGGGGAAGACGCTGCCGGAGTTTTATCGCGAGCACATCTATGAGCCGCTGGGGATGAAGGATGCTGGGTTCTTCGTTCCGGAGGACAAGCGCAGCCGCTTTATGACGCTGTATCGCAGCGGGGCGAATGGCGAACTGATCGCCGATGCGAATGCGGGACCGAATCCGCGCGACTACGATCATTCGCCAACGCTGCCTTCGGGTGGCGGCGGGATGGTTTCGACGGCGGAGGACTACTATCGCTTCGCGTCGATGCTGGCGCAGGGCGGCGAGCTGGATGGAACGCGGGTGCTGGCTCCGGCTTCGGTGAAGCTGATGAGCTCGAATCATCTGCCGCCAAGTTTGACGACAGGGCAGTTCGGGATTGGATCGCAGACCATGCGGCCGGGCTTTGGGTATGGGTATAACTGCGCTGTGGTGTACGATCCGCCGATGGCGGATCTGCCGGAGGGCAAGGGCACGTTCTTCTGGGATGGCGCGGCGGGGACGTGGTTCTGGATCGATCCTACGAACGACATTGTGTTTGTTGGGATGATTCAACGGATGGGCGGGAACGGCGGGATGAACCTGCAGTATCTGAGCCGGTCGGTGGTGTATGGGGCGCTGGTCGATCCTTCCAAGTAATGTTGGCCAAATAGCGCAAGTGAAGCCGGTACTTCGATCTTTT
>DATAZR010000011.1:0-7085 GCA_036271955.1 Acidobacteriaceae bacterium | reverse complement strand
GCAGGTTGCGCAGAAGTATTATGGCGCGCGAGGTTTTGTGATCCACCACAACACTGACCTTTGGGGCGATGCCGAGCCGATCGATGGGTATCCCTGGGGCATGTGGCCGGTGGGAGGGGCGTGGCTCTCGCTTTATGCGTGGGATCACTACGCATTTTCGATGGACAAGGAATTTCTGCATGAGCGGGCGTGGCCCATTCTGCACGATGCTTCTCAGTTCTTTCTGGACTATCTGGCCGATGATGGGTCGGGGCACCTGGTGACGGGGCCGTCGATCTCGCCGGAGAATCGCTACAGGCTGCCGGATGGAACGGACCACTCGATCACGATGGCTCCCACGATGGACATCGAGATTGTTCGCGAGCTGTTTACGCGCACGCTGGATGCGGGGCGCATTCTCGGAGAGGACGCGTCGTTTCTCAAACAAGTGGATGAAGCGCGGAGCAAGCTTCCGCCGTTTGAGATTGGCAAGTTCGGGCAGTTGCAGGAGTGGCAGCGGGACTATGACGAGCCTGAGCCGGGACACCGGCATATTTCGCATCTGTGGGCGCTTTTTCCGGGCACGCAGATCTCGCTTGAACACACTCCGGAGTTGGCTAAGGCTGCGCGGATTTCGCTGGAGAGAAGGCTCTCGTTTGGCGGCGGGCAGACGGGATGGTCGCGCGCCTGGGTGGTTAACTACTGGGATCATCTGCACGATGCGAAACAAGCCTATGAGAGCCTGCAGGTAATGATCCGGCAATCGACGTTCCCCAACCTGATGGATACGCATCCGCCGGGCCTGTTTCAGATCGACGGCAATCTCGGCGCGGCCAATGGGATGCTCGAGGCCCTGGTGCAGTCCGATTGGGCCGAGGATGTAACGGAAATCGAAGTGCTGCCGGCGTTGCCGTCGCAATGGGGCGATGGCTCGGTGGAAGGTCTTCATGTTCGCGGCGGCGGTGTTGTGGATTTACGTTGGAAGGATGGCAAGGCCGTTGCGATGGAACTGTACGCCAACAGCGATCGAGCCTTCCGCGTGGTTGCGCCACAAGGCCATGAAGTGTCGGATATTCGCGCCTCGGACGGAAGCCCGGTCATGGCAGGTAAAGATGGCATCCTCCATCTGAAGGCTGGAAGCTCCTGCTCGATCACGTTTCGTTGAGGGAGCATCGCAATCAAGGCAGGTATAGCTGCGGTAAGGAAGTGGGAACGGCTTCAATTCAAGGAGCCGCCTGCATCGCCGCTATCGTCTTCGTCGTCCGGGGTTGCCGCTTCGGGCGTGTTTGCGATGGCAGGAGGCACTGTGGTGATGAGAGAGATACCGGCTTTTTGCATGCTTGCGTTGTAGGCAGGCACCGTATCCGAATCGATCGTCTTGAGGGCCGACTGCACGGCTTGCAGCTGGCCGTGGAGCAGTGCGAAGACTTGCTTCTCGGGCTCAGTCGGGGCGAAGTCCGAGTTGCCCGCCACATCGCCGCCGCCGGTGCCGACCTCGGCTCCGAGCCAGATGAACTTGAGATAGAGGCCGAGGGGGCCGCGGAAGGATTTCTCATCGCCCTCGGCGATGGTGGGATGCATCAGCTGATCTTCCTGCGCGAGATATTTCTTATTCAACTCGTCGGTTGCATCCAGCAGCGATTTCTCCGCTTTGCGCGCCGTGAGGACCGCGCGCGTGTCTTCGAGCTGCTTGCGGCTCCACTCGATCTGGTTGATGAGTTCGACGGAGAGATTGGTGTCTTTGTAGATGCTGTAGGAGAGTTTGGAGGAAGTGATTGCGTCGTCGAGGGAGGCGGGCGTTCGCGGGTCTTTGACTACGACGATAGGCTCGCTTTGCGTCTTTCCCGAGGCGGTTAGCTTTACGGTGTATGTTCCGGGCGGCACCAGCGGGCCATCGGTGGATTCACCGCCGACTCCGTAGTAAAAGACAGGCCTGGTTTGCTTGCCGGCGAAACGTTTTTCGCTCCAGATATGCGGATTGCCGGGCGGCGTAGTGCGCAGGGCAACCTCCAGAGTGGGCTCATAACGCAGGTCCCACCAGATGCGGTTGACGCCCGCGTGCGGAGAGACACGGAGCTTCTGCACCGATTTGCCTTCGCTGTCTAAGATTTCGAGCGAGACTTTGGTCTTCTCCGATTTGAGGAAGAAGTTGATGGGAGCTCCGTAGCGAGAGCCCTGCCCGACGGATACTCCCGATGGGGCCATGTTGCGCTTGAACGCGGCGCGGAAACGATAGGCGTGGCGCACCGGAAAGAGATGCGCATCGCTCTCGGCTTCCTTGAAGTTCTGCAGGGGGGAGATGTCGTCGAGAATCCAGAAGCCGCGGCCGTAGGTGCCGACGACAAGGTCGTTGAACTCGGGCTGGATGGTCAGCCAGTACACTGGCGCGTGCGGCAGATTCTGCTGGAAGGGACGCCAGTGAGCGCCGTCGTCGAAGGAGAGATATAAGCCGTTTTCGGTTCCGGCGTAGAGCAGGCCTCTGCGCACCGGGTCTTCGCGAACTACATGGGTGTAACTCAACTGCGAGGAAGGGATGCCATCGGTGATCTTCGTCCAGGTCTTGCCGTAGTCGGTTGTCTTGTAGAGATGCGGGTCGCGAATATCGACCTGATGGCCATCGAAGGCGACGTAGCAGGAGCCGGCGGCGTACTTCGAGGGCTCGATGCTGTCGACGGTCATCTTCGGCGGCAGGCCGGGGATGTTGGCGGTGAGGTTGGTCCAGTGCTGGCCGCCGTCACGGGTCATCTGCAACTGGCCGTCGTTGGTGCCGGCCCAGATCTGGCCTTTCTCTACCGGAGATTCGGCAAGCGCGTAGACGACGCCGGCGTATTCAACGCTGAGGTTGTCGACGGTGAGGCCGCCGGAGTCGCCGTGCATCGATGGGTCGTTGAGCGTGAGGTCGGGGCTGATCTGCGTCCAGGTCTGACCGCCATCGGTGGTGCGATGCACGTACTGGCTGCCTACATACACGGTGTTGTGATCGTGCGGCGAGATGGCTATGGGGTAGGTCCAGTTCATCCGAATCTTGACTTCGCCGGCATTGGCGCCCATGGTGCGGTCGGGCCATACGCTTACCGAGCGCGAGAATCCTGACTTGGCATCGAAGCGCTCGGTGACGCCGGCGTAGCAGCCTCCCCAGACGATGTTGTTGTCGACGGGATCGGGGATCTGCCAACCGGTTTCGCATCCCGCTCCGCTGATCCATTCGCTGGCGCTGATGCGGCCTGCTCCGGGCACGTCGCTGGGGCCGTGAAGAGGCGAGCCATCCTGCATCTGGCCGTAGACCTGATACGGAACGCGATTGTCAGTGGCTACGTGATACATCTGGGCGATGGGCAGGCGCACCTCGGCCCAGGAACGGCCGCGCTCGGTGCTGATCAGCACTCCAACATCGGAACCGATCATCATGCGGCTGGGGTTGGTTGGATCAGCCCACATATCGTGGTTATCGCCGCCGCAGCTGCCTTCGCGTTTTACCGCAGTCGCCTCAGTGGCGGGATTGTCACCGGGGCAGTGCATGTGGCCTGAGGTTTCGCCGCCGTCGAAGGTGACGTTGATGCCGTTCGATGGGAAGTAGACCTCGTTCTCGTTGTCGGGCATTACGAGCATGCGGGTGTAGTAGTGCGGGCGCTCATTGAGCAGGCGGCTGGAGTTGACGAGGGTCCAGTCCGTGCCTCCGCTGTCGGAGCGCCACAGCGTGCCACCCTGGCCGGTTTCAATGAGCGCGTAGACGCGGCGCTGGTCGCTGGGCGCGAAGCTGACGGCAATCTTGCCAAGAGGCGATGCCGGAAGGCCGTGGCCGGTGATGCGCTTCCAGTTGTCGCCGCTGTCGGTGGTGATGAAGAGACCGCTGCCCGGGCCGCCGCTGTTGCGTCCCCAGGTCTTGATGTCGATCTGCCATGAGGCTGCGATGAGCTTGCTGGAGTTGGCAGGGTCCATGGTGATGTCGTAGACGCCGGTGTTCTGGTCAACGAAAAGCACCTGCTTCCAGGTCTTGCCGCCATCGGTGGTGCGGTAAACTCCGCGCTCCTGCTGAGGGCCGTAGCAGGTGCCGAGTGCTGCTGCATAAACGATGTCGGGATTGTGCGGATCGATGACGACGCGGCCGATGCGGCCAGTCTTTTCAAGACCCATGTGCTGCCAGCTCCGGCCGCCATCGATGGACTTGTAGATGCCGTCGCCGAGCGAGACATTGCTGCGAATGAATGGCTCGCCGGTGCCGACCCAGAGGATGCTGTGATTCGAAGGGGCAATGGCGATGGAGCCGATGGACTGCGCGCTCTCCTTATCGAAAATTGGATACCAGTGCTGGCCAGCATCGAAGGACTTCCAGACGCCGCCAGAGGCTGCGCCCGCGTAGTACACGTTCATGTCGCCGGGAACGCCGACTACAGAAGTGACGCGATTGCCCGGCGGTCCGATGAAGCGATAACGCATGGCGCTGAAGGGATCGTCCGCACTGGACTTCTCTGTAGCTGGAGACTGTGCGAATGTGAGAGCCGGTGGCAACAAGAAAAGAAGCGCGATAGAGACGATGCAAAGGGAGCGGAGACTTCTCGAGGTCAACACGTTCCTCCAGATTTTGTATAGGGTGCTAAGCGAGTCCAGGCTGCTTCAGCATCATCGAGCAATAATGTGAGCAAGTTTAGCAGCATGCCGCTGAATGACAGATTGGGGGAATCTGTAGGAACGGATATCTCAACTTAATGAGCGAGAAGCGGCTGGCCGCAGGCCTTTGCCACGAAGGACGATACGCAATGCCGTCGCTGCGAAGCATATGACAGTGAGAATCTCGACGAAGACCTTGCCTCCGTCAAGCAGGTCGGGATGGCCGTCCTTGAGGTCTGGATCGGTCAGGATGCTGTGTACGAAGAGCAGTACGGCAGCGGGGAAGACCAGGTAATGGAGGTTACGCCAGAGTGGTCGTCCGATGCGGGTTCGCAGCAGCGAAGTGACGAAGACCAGCAGCAGAAGATACATGGCGGCTGCGCCAGTGAGATTGATATAGGGCTGCAGCGGCGATTGAATGGGAATAAGAATATCGAAGATGCGGAAACGGGGCTTATCGATAAACAGCAGCACGAGAGGATGGGTGAGGGTGAGCACAATGGTGGCGTAGGCTGTCCACTGATGCAGCGCGAAGATGTTGATGCGGCGATGCGGCCAGTTTCGCACCGGGCTGTAGCGCATAGACATCAGGAGCCCGAGGAGGAGATTGAGAGCGGCGCCGCCTGCGGCTCCGAGGCCAAGATAAGAGCAGAGATCCAGCAGGGTCATTCTCGTCCTCGATAGCTATAGGTATTCATCGCGATCCTTGCGGCTGAAGTTGCCTGCGTGCAGATGGCTCAACCCAGGTGCAGGATGGTTTCCGCCGCTTCCTGGAGCCACGGCGCTATTGCCGCAAGCAGGCAGATTGGGATGAGGACTGCTCCCGCACCAACCAGGAATGCCATCAGCCTTCGGCTTGTTATGGGTTGCAGAGATGTATGTGCCTGGAGGAGCCGATTGATATCGAGAAGCCGTTCGATGCGCGCTTCGAGCTCTGCCTCATGAGCGGCGAATCCGGTGAAGAGAAAATCGGGCTCAGAAGGAGGGATGGATTTGGCACACGCGACGAGGCTCTCGGCTAGGGTGAGGGCGCGGGCAGGGTTGTCGCGAACGGCATCGTCATCGGCTGCCCAGTCGTTATAGCGCTGCCACAGGCGCACGGGGCCAGGACGTGCCTGGGTACGGAGGCCAAGGCTGGGAAGACAGGTGAGCGCAAAGAGCTTCCAATTATCGGAATGGCTAAGGTGGGCGCGCTCGTGATCGAGGGCGATGGCGAGGCCTTCCGGGCTCAGCTTCGACGGATCGAGCATGGCCCTGGCAATCAGGATGCGAGGCCGTAACAGGCCAACGACTGCAACCGGGGGACATGGGCCGGGAGCGCTCATCACCAACTGATCCGGACCAGGACCTAGACCGATGCCGAGGGTGCTACCGGCGATTTCTGTGGGCTGAAGCAAACGCTGCAGACGGGCCGCTCTCCACCACATTCCGAGCCCATGCTGGAGCGCACGAAGATAGCGGAACAGAATGAAGAGGGCTGCCGCGAGGCTCAGGATGCCGACGCGCTCGGCGAAGAGATTTGTCTCGGCCTCCACATAACGCGGCACAAGGAAGGCGATGGTCAAAAGGAGTGCCACAGCGTGAGTGGCGATTTGTCCCCAGAAGAGAAACTGTTCCTGATTTCGCGCGCCGTTACGGTTCAGCAGCTTCACGACACGGGGCGAGGCAAACCAGAAAGCCAGCTCCGCGAGCGACTGAGCGCTGCCTATTCCCAGCAAGGCGAGGCATACGAGCCGGAATGAATAGGAGAGCGGCATAATCAGCGACCAGCCTTTTGCTGGGCGGAAAAAAGCAACGCCTGCGCCTTTGCCAAGCGGATCTTTTCTTCGAGGTGCGAGAGCAATTCGCTGTCGTAGTTCTGCACCGCGTCGACGAAGCAGGAGAGCAGTACGTCCTGGCTGGTGACGGAGCCGGAGAAAAACTGGCGCACCATGCCGGTTGTGCGGTCCTGCTCAAGAGTGGAAGCGGTCACCGCAGCGGAGTAGACAAAGGCCCGGTCCTGCTTCTCGCGCGTGACCATGCCTTTCTTGAACAGGCGGTCGAGAATGGTCATGACGGTTGTATAGGCGAGCGCTGCGCTGAGCCGGTCTGCAACCGCCTGTACGGTGGCGCTGCCATGCAGCCAGAGGACCTCCATCACTTCACGTTCCCGCTCGCCAATTCTGCTGACTGTGGGGCTGCCGGCGAGGTAGTCTCTTCCGCGCAACGCTCCTCCTGTTTCATCTCAAAGGTGGCCGTGCAGGATACAGCTCATTGCGAACAAAGACGATGGGCGGGGTTATGAGGTTTCGCCACGCCATACGAAATTGTGCTGCTCAATATATACACTTCCGGCCCGGTTTCCCGGCAGGCAATTTTCAGAACGGGCGGGCACCTGATTGCGGCCAGAAAAATCACGTCGCGTAGACCGGGCATAGAGATGTATCTTGTCGATGAGGCATCTCGCACACATTCAAGGGCCGGTAAAGATTGCTTCGCGGCTTATATAAAGACTGCCG
>DATAZR010000010.1:0-3396 GCA_036271955.1 Acidobacteriaceae bacterium | reverse complement strand
GTCGCCATTGAAATAGCGCCCAGCGTGTCCACTTCGTCCGTCTCGCCATCGCCGACGAATGCCCACACCTTCCGGTCGGTCTTCTCGATCAGGCCTCGATTTTCGAGGTACTTCATGAACCGCGCCTGGTAGAGCGCATTCAGCGGCCCGATACCCATAGAAACCGTCGGGAAACGCCAGAAATTCGGCATCAGCCACGGATGCGGATATGAGGATAGCCCCGGCTTGTCACGCAGCTCATGGCGGAAGTTCAGTACCTGTTCGTCTTCGAAGCGGCCTTCCAAATATGCGCGTGCGTAAACGCCCGGTGACGCGTGGCCTTGAAAGTAGATGAAGTCGCCCGGCTGGTCGCCATAGCTGGCATGAAAGAAGTGGTTGAAACCCACCTCGAGCAGAGTCGCCAGAGAGGAATAGGTCGAGATGTGGCCGCCGATGCCGGCATCTTTCTTGTTCTGCCGATGCACCATGGCCATGGCATTCCAGCGGATCAGGCTTTCGACGCGCCGTTCCAGATCGGGATTGCCGGGATAGGGCACTTCCTCGTGCTTGGGTATGGTGTTCAGGTATGGCGTGATCAGCTCGCCCGACGTATTGATGCCGGCCTCGCGCGCCCGGCGGCGCAGCGCCGTCATCAGTTCGGCGCCATGCTCGGCTCCCTCCGCGACCACGACCTCGTCAAAGGCCTCGATCCACTCCGCCATCTCCTCGGAAAAGCTTGTCTGGGATGGCACTGGCTCTTTTGTGCTCGTCTGTTGAGTGCTCATGTATCGGAATCCACTCGCCTGTCGGAATTGGTCTTGCCGTGGGATGCGCGGGACGGCATGGCCACTGCTCAGTATAACGTCGTGTCAGAGGCGTGACCTGGCTCCAAGCAGAGGATTGCGGCACCGGCAGGAAGCTCGTATGCTCTGGACACTGATCGGGCCTACTCCCCTTTTCACCTCCCGATATGGAAAGGCCTCTGCATGGTTGGTAGAACCCGCGGCATCTCTTCGCGCGCGCTCCTGCTCTGCCAATTGCTCGCGCTGCTTTTCCTGACGTCCGCCCGCGCAGAGACCTTCCGCACAGAGAATCCGGGCACCGGCTCGGTGGCCATCGCGGGGCCCTGGCAGTTTCACCTGGGCGACAATCCGGCCTGGGCCGATCCATCCTTCAACGACGCGGGCTGGGAACAGATCCGGGGTGACGATACCTGGGGTGCGCAACAGCATCCCGGCTATACCGGCTTCGCGTGGTATCGCAAACGCATCCAGGTCGATGGCGCGAGCCCATCGCTCGCCCTCCTGATGCCGGCTGTCGACGACACTTATGAGCTCTATTGGAATGGGCAGCGTATCGGCAGTTACGGCAGGATGCCACCCCACGCAGGTTGGTGGCCGGTTGGGCACACCACCATCTATTCGCTCGGCAGCTCCCCGGCCAGCGGCGTCCTGGCCATCCGGGTGTGGAAAGCACCGCTTGCTTCCAACGACCCGGTAACCAACGGTGGCCTCCATGAAGCCCCGCTGCTCGGCGACGCTACTGTATTCGCCAACCAGTTCATGCGCTCGCGTTATCTGGATGAGCATCACCAGATTCCCCGTCTGATGATTGCCGCTGTCGTGATGACCGCGGGCCTGCTCGCGATCGTGCTTTTCCTGCGAGATCGCAACCAGTGGCTCTATCTCTGGCTTGGTCTTTACCTCATCGCCGACGGGCTTGGCTCAATCAACCTGCTCGATGGATTCCGCTACGGGGTTAGTTTTTTCACCAACCAGGTCTATCTGCAGCTCGTTGCCGCCGCGGCAGACATTTCACTGTGGCTCTTGCTACTGACCCTGTTCGGGTTTCACAAGAGCCGGAAATGGCAGCGATGGACGATTGCACTGAGCATCTTTTATCTCCTCTCGGACGTGATCGACATGATTGCGCTAAGGGGTTGGGAGCATGCCGGGCTTGCGTCGCAATGGACAGATGCCATCGCCACGGCCATCTACTCGCTGACGCCGCTGTACATCTTTTTCATCGTGGGCGCGGGCCTGCTGTACAAGCGGCAGACGGCCATGCTCCCTATCGGCATCGCTGCTTTCCTCTATGGCTTCTGGAATGCCCTGACGAACATTCTCGGCCAGGGCACGCGCTTCACCCATTGGACAATCTATCAACCCATTCAGAACTGGGCGCTCCACCTGGGCAGCTACGGCTTCGGGGCACGCTTCCTTCTCGACACTCTGTTGTTCCTGATTCTGCTTTACACCGTCACGCTTCAGCAGTTCATGGAGCGCCGCCGCCAGACACAGATCGAGCTCGAAGTGCGATCGGCACGCGAAGTACAGCATGTTCTGATCCCCGAGGAAGCGCCGTCTATCCCCGGACTCTCCATCGCCAGCGTTTACAAACCCGCCGCAGAGCTTGGCGGCGACTTCTTCCAGGTCATCCCGCTGCCCGCGTCGGAGGAAAGTCCCGGTGCGCTCATCATCTTGGGCGACGTAAGCGGCAAAGGATTGAAGGCCGCCATGACCGTTTCGCTCATCGTCGGCACGGTTCGCGCGATTGCCGACTACACCTCGCAGCCGGCCGAGATCCTGAATCGTCTGAATCATCGGCTCATGGGCCGCACTGAACGCGGCTTCGCGACGTGTCTGGTATTGCGCATTCACTCTGGCGGCACCGTGACCCTGGCAAATGCAGGGCATATTGCGCCCTTTCGCGACGGCAGCGAATTGCCCGTTGCTGGCTCGCTGCCACTTGGCATCGCGGACGACACAACCTACGACGAGGTCGATTTCCAGCTGCAGGAGAACGAGACCCTTACCCTCTATACCGACGGCATTCTGGAGGCACGCAACGCCCACGGTGAGCTCTTCGGGTTCGATCGCGTGGCCGGTCTGATGGCCAAGCGCCCTTCCGTGCAGCAGATTGTCGATACCGCCTGCGCCTTCGGCCAGGAGGACGACATCACCGTCCTCTCCATCCAACGCGTCGCGACAGGCGAAACCCACACATCGGCCGTCCGGTTGACGGCACAGATTGCTGTCGGCTGGGGACACCCCGCATCGCAGGAACTTTCTTGACCGCGGGGCTCTGAGGCACTACTCTCCGCTACTTGAAGACTCCTCCTTCCAGACAAGGCCAAATCACTCCGTCAGACCCCCACGCTCTCCATCGCCTCGGGGTGTCCTGCGGAATAGCCGCCGGCGTATGGCTCGGAGCAGCCGAAGCCCCGACCAAGCTGGTCAGCGTCGGCCTTTCACCCTTCGCCGTATCGCTGTGGATGGTCGCCGGCGTCTTCACCGCGCGCTGGACCTTCCCCACTCTGCTCAAAGGCACCAGCTACGTCGTCCGCGATCTCGGCGAGAAGAAGCACCTCATTGTCTGGGCGCTGCTCGCCGGGGCGCTCTGGGCCGTCGCCAACAC
>DATAZR010000009.1:0-3846 GCA_036271955.1 Acidobacteriaceae bacterium | reverse complement strand
GCAGATCCCGCTCTACAAAAAGCTCCCCGCCTTCTGCCGCGTGAAAATCCAGGCCACCCCCACCGCTGATTCCAATATCCAGATCGAAGTCTGGCTTCCCACGGAAGGCTGGAATGGCCGCTTCCAGGGCGAGGGCAACGGAGGCTTTGCCGGCGAGATCGACTTCGACGCCCTCGCGCGCGCTCTCAGCAACAACTACGCCACCGCCGGCACCGACACCGGCCACTTCGCCGATGGCATCGACGCAAGCTGGGCGCTCCATCATCCCGAGAAGATCACCGATTACGGCTGGCGCGGCATTCACCAGATGACCGCGCAGGCCAAGGCTGTCATCGCCGCCTACTACGGCGCATCCGCGAAGCACAGCTACTTCACCAGCTGTTCCGACGGCGGCCGCGAGGCGCTCATGGAGGCGCAGCGTTTCCCCACTGACTACGATGGCATCCTCGCCGGCGCACCCGCCTACAACTGGACCACGCTGCTCACCAGCGCCGCCATCGGCATGCAGGCGCTGCTCTCCGAAGACGCCAGCTACATCCCCGCTACCGACGTTCCGTTCATCCACCGCGCCATCGTGGCCAACTGCGACAAGCGCGACGACGTGAAGGACGGCATCATCGCCGATCCGCCCGTCTGCCACTTCGATCCCGCGAAGCTCACCTGCAAATCAGGCCACACGCAGAACTGCCTTACCGCCGCGCAGGTCAAATCGCTCGGCGCGATTCTCACCGAGCATAAGGTTGGCGACACCACCATCCCTGCCATCCTGGCCGCCGGCGGTGAACTCGATCCCAATGGTTGGCCTTCCTGGATCACCGGTCAGGAGCGCGGCAAGTCCGCCATGGCCGGCTTCGGATACGGCTACTTCGCCAACATGGTCTACGACGATCCCAAATGGAACTTCCGCACCTTCGATCCCGTCGCCGGTCTTGCCGCGGCGCGCAAAAAAACAACGGAAGCCCTCGATGCCACCAATCCCGATCTCAGCGCCTTCCACGATCGCGGCGGCAAGCTCATCCTGTATCACGGCTGGGCCGACGCAGCCATCAGCCCGCTCTTCTCCATCGACTACTACGAGGATGTCGAGAAAAAGCTTGGCAAGGACGAGACTGCAAGCTTCACCCGCCTTTACCTCATGCCCGGCGTCCAGCACTGCTTCGACGGTCCGGGCGCGGACTCGATCGGTCAGTGGGGCCTTCCCAGCATGAAAGATTCCACCGCCGCCAACAACGTCATCCACGCTTTGCAGGACTGGGTCGAAGATGGCAAGGCACCCGAAGCCATCACCGCAACCAAATACGCGGAGGGCGCCGATCATCAACCCAATCCGCACAAGGTCGTGATGACGCGTCCCATCTGCCCCTACCCGCAGCAGGCGCACTACAAGGGCACGGGCAACAAGGAAGCCGCCGCATCCTTCGAGTGCCAGTAGTGAGTGGAAAGAGGACCAGCGTCCGTTCCTAATCCATGGCGTGCAACGTGTCGTACGCTTCACTCAATCCGGAATCTTTCAGCCCGGTCGATTTCAGCTTCGCTTCAATGCGGTCGTGGACGGCCTTGGATTGCGGAAAATCCCGATCTGTCCAGAAGCGTTTGTCGCGTTGGAAGTAGCCAGTTTCCTGAAGAAACCACACGCCGTATCGATACGCATCGCCTGTTGTGTCATCGAGATCGCTCACCGTGAATGCGCCGTCCGGCTGTAATGACTGCGTCAGGCTCCAATCCAGCATGCGCGAAATCTCGGCTCTCGCCTGCTCCCGCGTCGCCTCATCCATGGTGGGCCACGCGGACCGGAAAATTTTCACCGCATCCCAGTTCAGGTGGTTTTCGTAGTGGCCGTTAAAACGAATTCCGGCTGGAAAGTTAACGCGGTCGAGTTCGAGCAGGCGCTTGGCAATCATCTCCTGATGCTTCACCTGCCCATGCATATCCGATACGACATGGAACGTCATCCCCATGTCGTCCATCTTCCAGACTCTACCCTGCCGGTCTACCATCCACTGCCCCCAGCATCCGGTCGCGGGATTCTGCCAACGCTTCACAAATTCCTCCAAAGCCTGCCCAAGCTGAGGATGAAAGGCATAGCACCCAGTGGATGTCTTTCCAAACAGCAACCGGGCCAGAGCGGAGAACGTCTCGTCCAACTCCTCGCGGTTGAAGACGCCCGTATGGGTGAAATCATCGTGAAGGTCTGCATCGAGCAGTGCGGTTAGTTTTTGCGGAGAGTTGATCCGGTCTAGAAAGCTCAGCGGATACTGCGGAGCCTTGTTGCACTGCAGGACGGGATCGACAGAGTAGTAGAGCTTCAGATACCAGACGTCCAGTCCCGGCGCCCAGCTTCCGTCCGAAGCCTGCTGCCCGGCAGTGAGCACCCGCTCCCTGGGCTGCCTGAGACTTCGCCGCAGATCGGCGATCCGTGTTCGCGTCGCTTCGATGTCGGGCGTGAAATTCAGTCGCCAGCCTACTTCGCGGTAGATGTGCATGGGGTAGCCCATGTCCTCTCCAGCGGCCTGGCGGCGATCGATCTCTTTCACCAGTGGCCGGAGCGCAGGGTTGAATAGCTTTAGCCGCTCTTCCCGCGCGAGAGGAATCTCCGCAAAATCCCAGTAGAACTGTGCCTCCTCATGGAATCGGTGCCACTGCGATTCATGCGGCTGCCGAGAGGGCGGGGTGAAGATGTGGGCGCGATAGATCGTAAGGGCAATGAAACCCCGCGCCAGCCGCTCGCGAATGAGAAACAAGCCAAGCGCGACCAGCAGAGCACAAACCAGCAGGATCGCCCACCGCTTGTGTTTGCTCACGCCCCATAGAATACGTTGCGGAGGAAGTTGTTACAGGACAATCAGACTAGAAGGACTCTCCGGCGAGACATCCAGAGCCTCGCTTGCCGCAGCCGGTTTCAATAGCGGCCAACCCTTGCGCAGCACATGCTCCAGCCACGCTCCGGCGATCTGCGAGGTCAGCACCGCCGCCACCACCAGCGTCGTGTAGAACTTCGAGCTGATAATCCCGGCGTCGAAGGCCACGCTTGCCAGCACAATGCCCGGACCGCCGCGCGCGTTCGTCGTGATCGCAAGGTTGATCAGGTCCAGGCCCCGGAATCCTGCGAACCGACCTGCCAGCGACACGGAAAGAACCTTGATGATGCAGCTTCCCACAATGAATGCCGCCATCATCCACAGCGACACACCGCGGATCAGGTCCAGTTTCAAGCCCACGATCGCGAAATACACCGGGATGAAAAAAGCGAAGGACATCTTGCCGATCGAATCGAGCGCATCCGCGAAGATTCTGCGCTTCTTGTGGACGACGGCGAAGCCGGCCAGGAATGCCGCGAAGACCATGCTGACGTCCAGCAATCCGGCGATCACGCAGTACGCAAGCAGCACCGCGATCGCATAGCCGAGTGGCGATTGCTGGGCCAGCACATTGAAGCGCGCCTTGTTGAGCTTCTTGATTGCCCGGGGAACGATCGTCAGCCCCAGCACGAAGAAGGCTACCGTCGCCATCAAGTGATACGACATCGCGCTCGGTTGGAGCGCCGCTTTCCCCGCCATCGCGGTTGCTACGGCCAGCGCCAGCCACAGCACGATATCTTCCAGCACGGCCACGCCCAGAACCAGGCGCGCGAATCGTGTGTGAAGGATCTTGAGGTCGGCGAAGATCTTGGAAACGACCGGGACAGAGGTGACCGCGACAGCCACGGCAAGAATGATGATCAGCGAGGCGCGATTGCCATTCGGGCCTGCCAGCGACGGCCGGATCAGCCACGGACCGAAGGCCAGCCCCAGCAGGAAGGGAAGCCCGGTGCCCACAATGGTCAGCCAGCCCACTTCGCGGCGCTCA
>DATAZR010000008.1:0-98034 GCA_036271955.1 Acidobacteriaceae bacterium | reverse complement strand
GTATGAGTTCGCTCCCCTGAAGGCGCATGACGACCACGACCTCGAAGAGCTGGAAGAAGAGACTATGCAGCAGCAGATTCGCTCCGGTGCACTGGGCGAAATGCTGCAGGAAGCTCATCTCGATCACCGCATCCAGCTTGAATCCGTCGACGAAGAAGAGTCCGATCCCGATGAAGATGAAGAAGAGGCGACAGGCGCTCAGCCTGGCTCCGGCCGCTCATCCGCACCGGGAACGGGCGGCTCAAGCCGCGAGCGCTCAGGCGACCGTGGTGGAGACCGCAGCCGTGGCCGTCGCGGGCGCAGTAGCGGATCGGGTGGTTCCGGCGACGGACGTCGCGGCCCCGGCGGCCAGTCGCGCCGTTCAGCCCAGACCTCAGACCTGCCCATCATCAGCGATCTGCTCAAGCCCGGCCAGGAAATCCTCGTTCAGATCGCCAAGGAGCCTATCGCCAAGAAGGGTGCGCGCATCACCAGCCACATCGCCCTCCCCGGCCGCTTCCTGGTCTTCATGCCCACGGTAAGCCACGTAGGCGTAAGCCGCAAGATCGCTTCGGATGAAGAGCGCCAACGCCTCAAGCGCATTCTGGTCAGCGAAAAAGGTGATGCCTCAGGCGGCTTCATCGTCCGCACCGCCGCCGACGGAGCCACTGAAGAAGAGCTGCGCGCCGACCTGCGCTTCCTCATCAATCTCTGGAACGACATCAAGCAGCGTGCCGACAGCTCCAAGCCGCCCGCGCTGATCTATCACGACCTCAGCCTCATCGAGCGCATCCTGCGCGACCAGGTGAGCGACAACTTCTCCCACATCTGGGTCGACTCTGAAGCCGACTACGAACGCATCGTACGCTTCCTCAATCGCTTCTCTCCCGAGCTCGTCCGGCGCGTCAAGCTCTATACCAAGGAAGTGCCGCTCTTCGAACACTTCGGCATCCAGGACGAAATCTCGAAGGCCCTGCGCTCCAAGGTCTGGCTCAAGAGTGGCGGCTCCATCGTCATCAATCAGACCGAGGCACTGGTAGCCATCGACATCAACACCGGCAAGTACGTCGGCAAAACCGCGCGTCTCGAAGACACGATCGTCAAGACCAATCTGGACTCGATCCCTGAGATCGTGCGTCAGATCCGGCTGCGCGATCTAGGCGGCATCATCATCATTGATTTCATCGACATGGATGAGCGCAAGAACCGCGCCCGCGTGATGGCTGCTCTCGAAGAAGCCCTCAAGCAGGATCGCGCTCCGACCAAGGTGCTCCAGTTTAACGATTTTGGCCTGGTCGCAATCACCCGCAAACGCGTCAAGCAATCTCTGGAGCGCACACTCTCCGTTCCCTGCCCTGTCTGCCAGGCAACCGGCATGGTCAAGAGCGCCGCGACCGTAGCCAACGAGATCTATATCGAAGTGCGCAAGATGCGCAAGCATTTCGATCAGAGCGAAGTGCTGCTGCGAGTAAACCCGGAAACGGCCAAGGCGCTCAAGGCCAACAATGCCAAGTGGCTCACCGAGCTTGAAGAGCTTGCTGGGAAAAATGTGCTCGTCAAGAGCGATGCAACCTTGCATCCTGAGCAATTCGATGTTCAGGGCTAGACGACGGCTGAAAACAACCATGTGACCGCATCAAAAAGGCAGCGAAAAAGGGCTGAAGCGAAAGCTTCAGCCCTTTCCTCGTTCGGCCATCCGCGCAACCTTTCCCCGCAGTTTGTGTCTAACTCGTCTTAGGAAGCAACGCACGACTTCCTTGCGCAAGCCAAATTCAATTTGAGGTCTTCCCTATGTCTTCACGCGGTATTCCACCGCTCATGTGGCGCGCTGGTTATGTTGTGTTTTCGGCTATCCTCACAGCTTCTGTAGTCGTCCCGGCCATCGCTCAATCCCACTCGGCCGTGCCGGGCAGTTTCGCCAGTTCCTCCGAGGGTATAGCCGCCGACGATGCAGCCCCCGCCCCAGCCGCGCCTGCTGCTGCCGCAGGACAGGCAGGCGGCTACGGATACCATCAGCGCACTTGGACTAACCACTTGACATTTGAAGGCGGCGGCGGCTTCAACGCTCCCACCTCTGACAGCTCCGATGACATCACCTGGGGAGGCAATTTCACCGTCGGCGGCGGGTACAAATTCACCGATCGCCTCAGCCTGCTCGCTGAGTTCCAGTTCATCGACGACAAGCTCCCCGGCGCCATCATCGCAGAGACGGGCGCCAGCGGCGGCAACGCGCACATCTGGTCCCTCACGCTCGACCCCGTGGTAGACCTCTTTCCGAAGCGCAAGAATGACTTCTATGTCACTGGCGGCGGCGGCTTCTATCGCAAAGTCACCAACTTCACCGATCCCGAAGAGGTCGAGTACTGCGACTACTACTACTGCGGAATCGGAACCCAGAACGAAGTCGTCGGACACTTCTCCAGTAACCAGGGCGGCTGGAACATCGGTGCAGGCTTCACTCACAAACTCGGCGGATTTGCCAGCGACGGCCGCACCAAGCTTTTTGCGGAGGTACGCTATCTAGACGTCATGACGCCCGCAGTCAGCTCCTCGCCCAACGATCTGGGCACCACCACATTAGCCGCAGATACCAAGCTTATCCCGGTAACCTTCGGCGTTCGTTGGTAGATCGTCAGGCAATTGCTGCGGAAGCGATGTCTAAATCAATCCTGTGATTCGCATCCGCAGCAAACCGCCAAGGATAACCCCAATCGGCATGATCGCAAGCAACGTCAGCTGATACCAGACCGGTTGACGTCCGCGCTCCTGCACCGCACTGAGCGCTGACAGCAGTAACACAACTATCGCCAGAACAAGAGAATACCGCAGCAGATTCTCCCTGACGATCCATGCAGTCACGTAGCCGCCGCAGGCAGCCGCAGCCAGCGAATAAGCCAGATTAACGGCGACATATCCCGGACGCGGACGGCCCTGTGCTCCGACCCATTCCGGAGCCCGCCTCATCAACACACCCGTGATGACGCCGACAAGAACAGCCATCGTAAGAAACCCCGCAAGCAGGGCAAGAAAAGCTCGCCAAATCTGCATCGCTTCAGTGCCCTCCTGCGATCTCGCTCAGAAAGGCTCGAGCCA
Source organism: Acidobacteriaceae bacterium (assembly GCA_036271955.1). GTDB lineage: Bacteria > Acidobacteriota > Terriglobia > Terriglobales > Acidobacteriaceae > Acidicapsa. The sequence goes on along the minus strand of DATAZR010000008.1, from coordinate 94,962 downwards.
GCCTCGGTTCACCGGGATCGTTCTCACCATGGATCGAGCAGAGATCGAGAAACTGATCGCACAGCAAATCGCTCTCGCCCGATTGCGCAAGAATCGTTTGCAGCGCAAACGCCAGTTCGCGCAGCCGCGCCGCTTCTGGCCATGCCCGATATTCCGTGACATCCTCACTCAGGTGCTCGCGATCTGAAAACAGACCCCAACGGCCTGCAGCGCACTCTTCCAGACACGCCAGCAACTGTTCCTGAAACGCTTGCGTCAGTGGCTGTATCGATTCCAATTCAATTCGTTCGTGCAATGACATTGCAGTCCTTACCTGTCGGCTCGCATCGCCGCTTCTACTTCCTCGGCCGTGTGCGGAAGCGCGGCAATGAGATCGATAAGCTTGCCGTCCTTGCCCACCACGAAGACATCTTCAATGCGCACGCCAATCTTCTCTTCGGGAATGTAAACCCCCGGCTCGATCGTAAACACCATTCCCGGCTTCAGCACTGCCGGATAGCCCGACGGATCGTGTACGTCGATCCCGACCATATGCCCGAGCCCGTGAATCCAGTAGTCGCTCAGCGGCTCTCCGTGCAACCCCTTGCCATGGGTGTGAATGTAGTTCCACGCAACAGTATCGAGGGAATCGGGGTCCTTGTGCTGCGGATCGTTGATCGTCGATTTCCCTGCCACGAATGCGGCAGCAGCGGCTCTCTGCGCGCCTAGCACCACGTCATAAATTTCGCTCTGGCGCGCGGTAAAGTGCCCATTCACTGGAACTGTTCGCGTAATGTCCGAGGCGTACATGCTGTACTCCCCCGCTGCATCGACAACCATGACATCGCCATCTTTCAGCATGGCCGAATTCTCCGAGTAATGCAGTGTCGTCGAGTTGATGCCCGTGCCGACAATGGGCGCATACGATGGACGCTCGCAGCCTTCTTCCATCAGCCTTGCAATAATCGTTCCCGCAATGGCGCGCTCCGTCGCTCCAGGCCTCGCGGCGCGCATCATCACCCGCTGCGCGGCCATCGAAGCATCAGCCGCTTTCTTCAGGAGCGCGAGTTCTCCATCATCCTTGACGAGCCGCAGCTGCATCGTAAGCTGCGTAACATCACGCGTTCCTGACGCCGCTCCATCTCCAAGGGTCGCGGCTGTCCATCCAACTAACGCCGTCGCCTGCGGCGTATTCGGCTGCGTCCAGATTCTGCGCCCCAGCCCCCTGTCTTCCGAAATCAGCTTATTCAATTGCACAGGCAATTCCGTCATGGGCAATACTTCATCGATACCCGCTTTCTCCGCAGCCTTCGGAGTAGCGGCATCGAGTTTCACGCCCGTGTACTTTTCCATGCGCAGGTTGCGCGTCGGCAGAAAAAGCACTTCACGGTATTTGTGCGCCTGCATAGCATCACTCAGAACCATTAGCGCAGCGCCCGGCTCATTCCATCCCGTCAGGTAATAGAAGTCCGAATCCTGCCGATAGGGCATGAAGTCCAGCAGCGGCTCTTCCGCAGCAAACAAAACGGCAACACCGCCCTGAAGCTTCTCCGCCAGAGCTACACGACGCGCATGATACGTAGAAACCGGCTGTTTTTCGAGACCGCGCGCAACAGGCGCAATCAGCGTGAGAAACAACAAAGCCGGAAAGAGAAGACGCCATTGGCACTTGGATAGGCAAGAGGAACGCATGGGATAAGCCTCTGCGAGCGAGCCATGGCTGTCAAGTGGTTAAGAGAGCTGCGCGAATGCCCGCTCAAGAGCACCAACAACTTCCTTTGCGTCCGCTTGAGAGAGCCGATTGAAAAACGGCAGCGCCAATGTGCGTTGCGCAATCGATTCGGTAACCGCAAGCTCCGCTCGTTTTGCGCTCAAGGCCGACGCATACGCGGGCTGCAGATGGATTGGCGCAAAATACCGCGCGCAGCCGATGCCGTTGTTCAGCAGAGACTGCATGACCGCATCCCTGTCTGCAGCCTTGTACCCCTCCGCGAGCCGCAGAACATACACGAACCAGCTGATACCGCGCGCGGGAAGGCGCAGCGCGGGCCGCGCTATCTTGCCCTCTCGCTCCAGCGGGGCCAGTAAAGCATCGTAATTGCGAGCCACCTCTTCACGTCGAGCAAGCATCTCCGTAAGTCGCCCAAGCTGCGCCAAGCCCATCGCACAAGCCATCTCCGCGAGCCGGTAGTTGTATCCCACTTCCGCATGCTGCAGCCAGTCGTCCGATGAGTAGCGCCCCTGATTGCGCAGTGCGCGAATACGCCGCGCCAGTTGCTCATCTCGAACCAGCACCGCCCCTCCCTCGCCGGTGGTCATCTGCTTGTTGGGATAAAACGCGAGCGTCGCAATATCGCCAAAGTTGCCAACAAGCTTGCCATTGAATGTCGCTCCAATAGCCTCGCAGGCGTCTTCGATCACGGCGATATTGTTCCGGCGAGCAAGTTCCATCAGCGCATCCATCTCCGCCGGAATACCGAAAGTATGCACAACGATGATCGCCCGCGTACGCGCAGTGATGGCATCCGCAACACAAGCTGGATCCATGTTCAACATGACTGGATCGATATCCACAAAAACTGGTGCCGCCCGCTCATACACGACCGCATTCGCGACAGCAATGAAGGTGAACGATGGCACAATCACCTCATCGCCTTCTCCAATGCCCAAGGCGCGAATCGCCAGATGCAGCGCAGCTGTCCCTGAGCTCACCGCTATCCCATGCGGCATCCCGTGATACATCGCAAGTGCGTCTTCAAACTCCCCCAGCTTCGGCCCCAGGCTCAAGGAGTTCGTGCGCAGCACGGCGCTGACCGCTTCGATTTCCGCCTCGGTAATATCAGGCGCGGACAACGGTATGCGCATGATCACTGCGCCTCGTTTTCATCGGCAACCGGCGCCGGAGCCTTCATCAACAGTGTCTCGATTTCTACTCCAGCCAGCACTGCAACAATCCTCTCCGCCGCATGCCCATCTCCATAGGGATTGGCCATCCCAGCAAGAGACGAACGAAAATCCTCGCTCAGTGCCCTCTCGATCGCCGCTGCGATAGCTCCGGTATCGGCCTCAGCGTCAATCACATTCAACGCGCGCTCCCGCCCCTGCTGGCGAATGCCCACGTTCACCGTAGGCAGCGCAAAGGATGCTGTTTCCATGATGCCGCTGGAAGAGTTGCCGACTAGCACGTTGATGCACCGCAACAGGCTCCAGTAAGTCACCGCATCCAGGTTGACAAATACATGCGTATCCGGGCGCTCGGCGGCAAACGCCTGCGTGCGCTCGATCAGTGCTCGGCTGCCCGCATCGGAATTCGGATAGACAAAAAGTATCTGCCCTTGCACTCGTCCCAGCGCCCCAAACATCGCGTCGGCTTCCTGCGTCGTATCGCGATAAACAGTCACTGGGTGCCACGCCACGAGCACGACCGTCGACGCGAATGAAACGCCAAGCCGCTGTTCCACTTCCCCGCGATCGAGCAGCCTGCTGCGTCGCAGATGATCGAGCGAAGGCGCACCAGCACGATGCACGTGCCATGGCTCTTCTCCCATCGCGATCACCCGCCGCCTGGCCAACTCCGTGGAAGTAAAGTGAAGATGCGCCAGCTTCGTCAGCGCATTGCGCACCGCATCGTCGATGGCTCCTTGGCTCACTTCCCCGCCTTCAATATGTGCGATAGGAATACGCAGCGCCAAGGCCACAGACGCAGGCGCAAGCATCTCGTAGCGATCTGCAATCAGTAGCATGAGATCGGGCCGCCACGTGTTGAGAGCATCCGCAAGGCTCAGCGTCGCCAGCCCAATCGTCTTCGCCATCCCGACATCGGTATCCGAGCTCACAAGGCACTCGATCCGTGCAACGATTGGGAAGCCATCTTTCTCGATCTCGTGCACGGTGTTGCCAAACTCCGGCGAAAGATGAGCGCCAAGCGCAATGACACCCAGTTCCACATCGGGGTGTTGCGCAAGCTCAACCAGGGGCCAATACAAATGGCTATAATCCGCGCGCGAAGTTGTCACAACCGCGATGCGCCTTTTCATCCTGGCATCACTTCCCCGTGCGCTCGCGCCAGCAGTGCCTCAACCATCGCAGATGGCGTATAGGCTGGCGCCAATTGCAATACAAGATCGATCGCCAACGGCAGATTTCGCTCACCAACTGCCTGCTCAAGACCCGTCAATCGTGTTCGCAATTGTGCTTGGTCCCTTGCTTGTTGCTTGATCTCGATACTAGCGGCTGCGTCGCTTTGCATTGGGACTTCTTCATCCGACCATAAAGCCTCGCGCATCTTGTCGCCGGCACGCAGTCCTGTGAGAACCACTGCAGGCTCTTTCTCTGGCGCACAGACCGCAACGAGAAATTCAGCCAGACGCGCGATCCGATACTGCTGCTTCAGATTCGGCACAACCAACCCAGCTGTCTGTGTCGCAGCAGCGAGCAGCAGATCGACAGCCTCCTCAAGAGTCACAAAATATCGCTCAGCTTCCGGATCGGCAATAGTGACAGGGCCGCCAGCAGCGATCTGACGCAAAAATGTCTCGCTTACGCTGCCCTCCGTTCCCAGAACATTGGCGAGCCGCAGCGCCGTTCCCCCCGAGGCCATGACGATTTGCTCCGCGATCTGTTTGGACGCGCCAAGTATGCTGGCCGGGGCAACCGCCTTGTCGGTGGACAAGAACACAACGCGCCCTACGCCTAACTTCTTCGCAGACTCCGTCACTGCAAGCGTGCCAAGCGCATTATTTTTGATAGCCGCCAATGGATGCTCTTCCAGCAGCGGAACATGCTTGTAGGCCGCGGCATGAAAGAAGAATTGAGGACGATGTGTGTCCAATACTTCGTCGACCAAAGCCACATCGAGCACATTGCCCAATACCATCTGGACATGCATGCTGGTCGCAGCGAATTCGGTCTGCAATCGATGCAGCGCCTGCTCCGATGAGTCGATCAACACCAGGCTTCTTGGCTTGAGAGCAGCCAGCCTGTGGCTCAATGCGCTGCCTATCGAGCCGCCTGCCCCGGTTACCACTATAGAAGAGCCGCAAAACTGCCCAAGTAGCTTCTCCTCGGGAGCTGGAAGTCGAGGCCGCTCCAGGAAGGCGTACCAATCGATTCCATCCGCTCCGAAGACACTGGAATGGCAGCTAACCATCGCATCAGTATAGAACGCTGTGCTCAACCATCCGCAGCCGTAGACAGGCCCACTCCGGGCGCTACTGCAACACCTTGACTTTCGAACGCCTTGACTTTCGCAGGACCAACGCCGGTTACATTCTCCGTCGAATTGCGGATGCGCATCCCCTTCCGAATTTGAGACACTATTGGTTTCAACATGCATGCTCCTTCACCGCGCAGTCTGACAGGAACCTCGGCAATGCAAATCCGGCCATCTCGATTGACATCTCTCGCACTCCTCTTGCTCGTCGCAGCTTCCGCCGCTAGACTCGTCGCATCCGTATCGACGCACGATCCGGCGGCCATCCGCCTCAACAACAATGGTGTGGCGCTCATGAACCAGCAGCAAACGGAGCGCGCCGAGGCCGCCTTTTCCCAGGCATTCGCGAAAGACAAGACCCTCTCCGAGGCCTCGCTCAACGATGGCATCGCGCTGCTCTATCTGCAGAAGCTCCCTGAAGCTCAGGCCGCGTTGAAGCAGGCCATAGTCCTTTCCCCTAGCGATCCCCGCGCCTGGTACAACCTTGGCCTTGCACAGCGAGCGGGAAACGATCTGCCGGCGGCGATGAACAGCTTTCAGCATGCGAGCGACCTCGATCCCACTGACGCCGACTCTCTTTACTTCAAAGGCGTCTGCCTGCAGGATCAGAAGCAGTTCGAGCCTGCCATCGCCGCCTTCACCAAAGCCCTTGAGGACAATCCCCAACACGCCTCGGCTGAGTTCGCTCTCGCGCGAGCCTTGCAGCGCTCAGGTCATGCAGACCTCGCCAAAGCACACTTCGTGCGATTTCAGCACCTCACTGCGAATAAGATTTCGCCTGCCCTGGGCCTGAGCTACGGCGACCAGGGACATTACTCCACAGCGGTCGCCGTGCATGAGCAACTCGCACCCAGGCCCTCCATGATTCCGATCACTTTCAGCCAGCATCTGCTCCCTGCAACGCCAACTCGAGTGGCTGAATCCAGGGCACAGGCCGGCAGCGGTGGCGCCTGCATGATCGACGCGGAAAACAATGGCGCGTATGACCTCCTGCTCATGCAGACCGGCCCCGCTGCAATCCGGGTTCTACGCAGTCACGGTGACGGAACCTTCGAGACACTGTCCCCAGACAAGACCGGCCTGACTGCCGGCGGTCATGCCATCTCATGCGCTGTTGGAGACATCGACGGCGATGGGCTTGCCGATATCGCCGTCGCCTTTGAAGATCGCGTCGTGCTCTATCGCAATGCAGGCCATGGGCGTTTCGAAGATGCAACGAAGGTCTCGGGAATCGAACCTCGCAATCATCCCGAAGGCATCACTTTTGTCGACTTCGATCATGATGGAGACCTCGATCTTTTCGTAACCGGATCACCACTCAACCCCGGTGCTTCATCCAACGTTCTTTGGCGCAACAACGGCGATCGCTCCTTTACAGAGTGGACAGAGCAGACCGGGCTGGGCGGCTCGGGCCACACCCAGGCTGCAATTCTTTCCGATGTCAACAACGACCGCGCCGTCGATCTCATCGTCACGGGCGACGCTGCCGCACCTACGATCTATCTCAATCCTCGCGAAGGCAAGTTCAACGCGCTGCCGCTCACGTCCTTGGGCGGCCCATCGAATTCGACAGGAGTTGCGACCATCGATTTCGATAAAGATGGATGGATGGACGTGCTCGTCACTCAATCCAGCGCACCCGGCCTGAGCCTCTGGCGTAACAAAGCTGGCAAGAATTTCGAGCGTGTGGAACTCCCGCTCCACGACGCCACTAGCGCATGGGGAGTCACTCCTATAGACATCGATAACGATGGCTGGATCGATATCGCCGCCATCGTTGAAACTGCTCATGGAGCACAGATCCGCGTCTTCCGAAACATGGGCAATGGCTCCTTTGCAGACATAACCAAGGCTCTGGGACTTGACAAGATCATCCTTCGCGATCCGCGCGCGCTCATCGCCGCCGACCTCGACAACGACGGCGACGCCGACCTGATTGTGACCTCGGCCAGCAGCGATCCCGTGTGGCTCCGCAACGACGGAGGCAATCGCAATCACTCCGTGCGCCTCAAGCTCACCGGCTTCGCTGATAACAAGACAGCCATCGGAACCAAGGTCGAAGTTTACTCCAAGGACGATCACCAGAAATGGGAGATAGCTGGCTCCTCCGGCTATCTCAGTCAGGGACCGCTCGAAGTATTAGTCGGTCTCGGAGACGCCGATGGCATCGATCTCCTTCGCCTGCTCTGGCCCACAGGCGTTCCGCAGGATGAGATCGATATCGCAAGAAAATCGGCGATCGCGTACTCCGAAGCGGACCGCCGCGGCAGCTCGTGCCCGGTCCTGTTCGCATGGGACGGCCACAAGTTTCAGTTAGTCACCGATACCATCGGCGCAGCGGTCGTTGGCCATTGGTTCACTCCGGCAAGACGCAACATTCCCGATCCCGATGAGTGGATCAAGGTCGAAGGATCGCAGTTAGCCGAAGTAAATAAGAAGCTAAGTCTGCGCTTTACCGAACCCATGGAGGAAGTGAATTACATCGACCAGTTGCGCCTGCGGGCAATCGATCATCCTGAAGGCACAGAAGTCTATCCGGAGGAGCACTTCTTGGATGAGCCTCCGTTTGCCTCCGGCCGCACTGTCGTCAGCCGCTCAGCCCAGCCTCCCAAGGGCGCGTGGGACAGCGAGGGTCACGACGTCCTCGCCACGCTGGCTGCGCGAGATCACAAGTTTGTCAGCGGCTTCACCAAACTTCCCTACGATGGTTTTGCCAATTCTCACTCGCTCACCCTCGAACTGGGCACCTCATCGAGTAACAATCCACTCCGCCTGCTGCTGACCGGCTATGTGGAGTACTTCAGCGCAACCTCGCTCTACTCTGCGTGGCAGGCAGGCATCGCCCCCGTTTCACCATATGTGGAAGCGCAACTGCCCGACGGAAGCTGGAAGCGCATCGACAAAGAGATGGGCTTCCCAGCCGGCCTCGAACGCACCATCGTTGTCGATCTCACCGGCCAGCTCCCTGCTGGATCGCATCGCATCCGCATCGTCACCAACCTACAGATTTACTGGGATCAGATCCTCGTCGATCACACCGCCGCCGATAGCAACTCCATCCGGGAGACTGACGTTCCCCTTGCAGACGCCAACCTCCGCTTCCACGGCTACCCACGTCAAATCGAAGGAGCCAGCCCCGGCGATCTTACTTATAACTACGATGAAGTAAGTCTCACCGGTCCCTTCCAACGCCAGCGAGGGAGTTACACGCACTTCGGAGATGTTACTCCTCTCCTTACCGGCGTCGATGATCGTTATGCAATTTTCGGCAGCGGAGAAGAGATAGCCGCGGACTTCGATGCATCGGCGCTGCCCCCGCTTCCTCCGCACTGGCGGCGTGATTACTTCTTCTACGCCAATGGCTATGTCAAGGACATGGATTTCTACGACGCGTCGCCGTACACCGTCTCACAGCTTCCTTTCCACGGCATGAGCACATATCCCTACGCGTCCGGCGAATCCTATCCGGAAGATAGTAAGTCGGTCGAGTATCAATTGAATTGGAACGATCGCTTCGATACCGGCAACCCAGCGCATTCTTTCCGCTTCGATTACCAGTTGCGGCCCTCAACTCCGCTTGACCCGCTTACAGCCCCGCTCACCCCGGCGACAACAAAGGCTGGCGGCAGTGAATGACCCGGTACTTCTCTCCGCAGTTCAGCAGTTGCAGCACCTGCGCGAAGGCCGCATCTCCGCCACAGAGCTGGCCGAAGCGCACATCCGTCAAATCGACCGTCTCAATCCGCTCCTCAATGCGCTCGTCGACTATGACGCCGAGCGAGTCCGCGCACAGGCTCGGAAGCTCGATGCAAATCCTGCTTCGCACGGCCCTCTGCACGGACTCCCCGTAACCGTGAAGTCGTCCATTTCCACAGCGGGCCATCGCTGCGAAATCGGCAGCGTCATCCACCGCGGCGATGTGCCCGCAAAGGATGCTCTTGTCGTGGCGCGGCTTCGCACAGCGGGAGCGGTCATTCTCGGCGCCACCAATTGTCCTGAATTTCTCATGGCCTATGAGACCGATAATCTCCTGCATGGCCGCACCAATAACCCATGGGACCTGACCCGCTCCCCTGGCGGATCGAGCGGCGGCGAATCCGCTGCCATCGCGGCCTGCATGTCGGCGGCCGGGCTTGGAAGCGACAGCGGCGGCTCCGTGCGCCTGCCCGCGCACTTCACCGGCATCTGCTCGCTCAAACCAACGCCGGGTCGTGTTCCAGGACGCGGTCATCTGCCGCCATGCATCGGACCATTCTCGGTCCTTGGCGCAATCGGCCCCATGGCAAGAACGATGGAAGATGTCACGCTGTTCTTCGACGTGCTCTCCGGCCACGATGTCTTTGATCCCGCGAGCAGTCCATTGCCATTGCGCAAGCCGAGCCTCACCGATCTGCGCACTCGGACCATCGGCTATTTCGAAGACGATGCACTCGTGCCGGTCACTCAGGAAACCCGCGTAGCCATTCAGGACTCCGTCCGCGCCCTCCGCGATGCAGGCTTCCGTGTCGAGCCCTTCCGCCCGCAAACACTGGAGCTGCTGCGCAAGCTGTGGTGGAAGTTCTTCGTCCGCTGTGGCGCCATGTTTTACCAACCAGCCATTCGCGGCAAGGAGCATATGCTCAGCCCAATCTTCCGCGAGTTCCTATCCATCGCAGCCATCGACGGCCCGCTCGACGGTTCAGAATTGCTCGATGCCTGGGCGGAGCTCGATTTGCTCCGCTCCAGAACATTGCAAGAGATGGAGCCTTATCCGGTTCTGCTCTGCCCCGTCGCCAGCATTCCCGCATTTCGTCACGGCGAACGCAGCTGGACTATCGATGGGCACGATGTCGCCTACCTCGATGCAGTGCGCCACACGCAATGGTTCAACGTTCTCGCGGCTCCAGCGGCAGTCGTACCCGTGGCCAAGTCACCGGAGGGCTTGCCCATCGGTGTGCAGATCGTCGCGCGTCCCTACGAAGATGAAGTTGCCCTAGCCATAGCCGGCGTTCTCGACAAGGCCTTCGGTTACAAGCCTCCGCCGCTCGCGCTAAATCAATAGCTCGCTAAGTCCGCACGAGCTTACACACCAACCGGGAAAGGCTTGGGACTCGACTCGTCGGTATTCGTCCCGCCACTCTTCCACCGCTCAAAGCGGCCCTGCAGCAGGCTCATCAGCCCCGTGTACCAATAACCCACTACAAACAGGATCAGAAACGGCGCAGTGAAATAGTTATGGTTGGAGAAGGTATACAGGATCGCTAGTGCAAAATACGCACCGATCGCCAACTCCACCCATGGCGTCAGCAGCAGCCGCTTGCGATACTTGCTTGCCTTGGACTTCTCGCCCTTCTTCGCCACGCTGTACTTCGGCGTGCGAGCAAATGCGCTCTTGATCCCGAAGAGTGCTTCCATCACCGCTTTCGTGTTGGTTACCGTAAGCCCGATCCCCAGCGCCATCAGGATAGGAAGATACAAAAATGTCTTGAGCCATGTCTTGGGAAATAGCTCCCGCTGGCTCACCACATAGAACACCGCAATCGAGAGCGTGGACGCCGTAAACAGCGGCACATCGATCAGCAGCATCTGGAACCAGCCCTGATAGAAGCGCACGATCATCGCCGGAATCAGCAGCGCCGTCATCACCACCATCAGCGGATAACTTAGATTCGCCGTCAGGTGATACACCGCCTCAACCTTGATCCGCCTCGGCACATTGGAGCGAAATATCAGCGGCAGCACTTTGATCGAGGTCTGAATCAGCCCCTTGGCCCAGCGCGCCTGCTGCGTCTTGAAGGCGGTCATCTCGATCGGCAGTTCCGCAGGGCATTCGATTGCCGGCAGATACTTGAACTTCCACCCGGCAAGCTGCGAGCGATAGCTGAGGTCCGTGTCTTCCGTGAGCGTGTCGTGTTGCCAGCCGCCGGCATCGGTAATCGCCTGCCTGCGCCACATGCCCGCCGTTCCATTGAAATTGAAAAAATCTCCGCTGCGGGCCCGTGCCCCGTGCTCCAGCACAAAGTGGCCGTCCAGCAAAATCGCCTCAACCTGGGTCAACAGGCTGTAGTCGCGATTCAAATGAGTCCACCGCGTCTGCACCATGCCAATCGCCGGTTCGGTAAAGTGATGAACCACATTAATCAGCCAATCCGGAGGAGGCACAAAATCCGCGTCGAAAATCGCAATCAGATCGCCCTTCGCCACCTTGAGCCCTTCATCCAGCGCGCCCGCCTTGAAGCCATGGCGGTTCGTGCGGTGGATATAAACGATTGGATGGCCCAGCGCCGCATACCTATCCACGATGCTCGCCGCCACGCTCTGCGTCTCATCTGTCGAGTCGTCAAGCAGCTGTATCTCCAGCTTCTCCTTCGGATACTGCATCGCGCAGATTGCCTCGATGAGCCGCTCGATCACGAATTGTTCGTTGTAAATGGGCAGTTGCACCGTAATCGGCGGCAGCTCCGCAAAATGGCTCATCGGTTCCGGGTTGTAGCTTTTCTTGTGTTTGTAATACAGGTAAACCATCGAGTATCGATGAATGCCGTAGATGGCCAGCAGAATCATCACCGCAAAATAGGGAAACAGCAGCGCAGCGTCAAAGCCGTTCAGTGTATACAGCCCGCGGAAGGGCTTGTCGGCGGTCTGCGTCCGCAAAAAATGGCGAAAGCCGCTCTGCGGCGCAAACAGCGCAATCAAGAAAGAGGAATGCAGACGGTAAGCCAGACCGGCAGCGAGATTCAAACTGGATGCAATCGCAGTGAACAGAACGAGGCCCTCCGTATTCATGGGAAACGTGATGCCGTTCTATTTTCATGATACGGCAATCTATGGGATGCAATTTTCTCTCCTCGCGTCGCCGCCCGCGTCTTGGCTGCCAGCCGCTTTTGCTCAGTCCCAGGTTGCTCCGCCCCTCGCCAATGGCGTACTGTTCAGGCAGTTGGAGATTTCGCCCCATGGCTACAGTCGCCGCCTCGCCCGCAAACGCCATCACCGCCGCAGCCGGCGGCAGCTTTCTGCTTGAGGATCGCTCTCCCGAAGAGGTCTTTACTCCCGAAGACTTCACTCCTGAGCAGCGTCAGATCGCCGGCACCGCAGCCCGCTTTGCCCGCGAGCAGATCCAACCCGCCGCCTCATCCATTGAAGCCAAGGAGAACGGCGTCATGCGCGGCCTTCTGCAGCAGGCCGCCGACCTCGGCTTTACCGCCGCCGACATCCCCGAGGAGTACGGCGGGCTCGGCCTCGATAAGACGACATCGGCCCTCATTGCCGATCTCATCTCCGTCAATGCCAGCTTTTCCACCGCCTTTGGCGCGCACGTCGGCATCGGCACGCTGCCCCTTGTCTGGTATGGCACAGCCGCGCAAAAAGAAACGTACCTGCCGCGCCTCGCCACCGGCGAATGGATCGCCGCCTACGCGCTTTCCGAAGCCACCTCCGGCTCCGACGCCATGAATATCCGCACCCGCGCCGTGCTCTCTCCTGACGGATCGAAATACATCCTGAACGGCGAAAAGATGTGGATTACCAATGCCGGCATCGCCGACCTCTACACGGTCTTCGCCAAGATCGACGGTGAAAAGTTCTCCGCCTTCCTCGTCCAGCGCGACACGCCCGGCTTCTCCATCGGCAAGGAAGAGCACAAGCTCGGCATCCGAGGTTCTTCCACCTGCGCCCTCATCTTTTCCGACTGCCAGATTCCCGCCGAGAACCTCCTCGACGAAGCTGGCAAAGGCCATCACATCGCCTTCAACATCCTCAACATGGGCCGCTTCAAGCTCGCCGCAGCCGCTGTCGGCGGCGGACGCCTGGCCGTCGATCACAGCATTCGCTACGCCAAAGAGCGCGTCGCCTTTGGCAAGCCCATCGCTGAATTCGGCCTGATCCAGCGCAAGATCGCCTCCAGCGCCGCCTTGCTGTATGTCACCGAAAGCATGACCTACCGCACCTCCGGCATGATGGACGCTGCCCTCCACGCCCTCAGCCCCGAAGCAGCCCAGTCTCCGCGCGAAATCCAGAAACGCATCGAGGAATACGCTGTCGAGTGCTCCATCCTCAAAGTCTTCGGCTCCGAGATGCTCGACCACGCCGCCGACGAGCTGGTGCAGATCATGGCTGGCTATGGCTATGTCGAGGACTACCCCGCCGAGCGCATCTATCGTGACTCACGCATCAACCGCATCTTCGAGGGAACCAACGAGATCAACCGCCTCATCGTCACCGGCTGGCTGATGAAGCGCGCCATGAACGGCCAGCTCCCTCTCATGCCCGCCATGCGCCGCCTCGCCGATGAAATGATGCAGCCTCCCTCCTTCGAAACCGAGGAATCCGATGCACCCCTCGCCCGGGAATCCAAGGTGCTCGCCGCTCTGCGCAGAATCTTCCTGCTTGCCGCGGGAGCCGCCTCCCAGCGCTACATGACCGCCCTGCCCGATCAGCAGGAAGTCATGGCCGACCTCGCCGACTGCATCATCTCCATCTATGCATTGGAGTCCGCCATCCTCCGCGCCCGCAAAATCGCCCTCCGCAGCTCTTCTACCGCAAGCAGCGCCGCCATCGCCGCGGCCATGTGTGCAAGCTTCTCTGAAGTCGCTTTGGCTACTGTTGAGCAGGCCGCGCGCCGCGTGCTCGCGGCATCCGCCGAGGGTGATGCCCTGGGAATTCAGCTCGGCGTCCTGCGTCGCTTTGCGAAAGTCGCGCCGGCAACAGTAGATGACATTTCCGTGAATCGCCAGGTCGCCCGGCACTTTGTCGAAATGGGAAGATACCGCATTTAGAACCGATAAAGAAAATCTGCGCGGTCTTTTCGTCGAAGTTAGATTTTCTTTGACTTCGGCCGTTGCTTATTCTACAAACGATAGCTAACTTCACTTATCGCATTGCATGTTAACGCAAATGGTTTGTGTGAGACTTCGTCGAAGTCCTGCGCAAAGAATCGCTTTGAGTAACTTCCGGCAAAATAGACCTGCAGATATCCGTACATCCACCCGTAGCTCAACATGATCGAGGTTTGACATGGTCTCCCTTCCCTCTGCAAGCTCCTCTGCGCGCTGCTCCTCCTCGCGCTACTGTGCCGCTCGCCTGGTTCTTTCCCTTGGATTCCTCGCCTTCCTGCTCGGCGGTTCCTCTGCCGGTTATGCGCAATCGGGGCGTTCCGGCCTGATTACTTCGGCCATCGATGAGGCCAACCGCATTGCGCTGCCGGGCAATGTGCATCCCCTGGCCAGCCGCGCTGCGGACCGTGGCCCGGTGGCATCCTCCGCTCCCGCCAGCCGCATGCTCCTGCTGCTCAAACGCAGCCCCGAGAGCGAAACCCGGCTTCACGAGTTTCTCGAGTCCCTGCAGGACGCCGGATCGCCCAACTTCCACAAGTGGCTCACGCCCCAGCAATTCGGAGCCCAGTGGGGTCCCGCCGATTCCGACGTAGCGGCCGTCACCGCCTGGCTCCAGGCCCATGGCTTCGCAGTCGCCGGTCTCTCTCCCGGCCGCATCGCCATCGAGTTCTCTGGAACCGCCGGGCAGCTGAAAGAGGCATTCCAGACCGAGATTCACACCTATGCGATCGACGGCCAGGTCCATCACGCCAACAATGTCAACCCCACCATCCCCGCCGCCCTCGCCCCGGTAGTGGCCGGTATCGCCACCCTCAATGACTTTCGCCCCGCCGTACCCGTCAGGCGCGGTCCACGCGGAATCTACAACACAACCACCCATCAGGTGCGGCAGGCGCTCACATCTTCCGGCAGCTCCGGCAACTTCCTCTACGTTGGACCAGCGGATGCCGCCACCATCTACGACACACCCATCCCGTCCTTGAATCCCAACTTCTCCGGCACAACCGTCAACGGTGCGGGAGCCACTATCGGCGTCGCCGGCGAGGCCAATATCAACCTCTCGCAGGACGCCAACTACCGCACCCTCTTTGGACTTCCCGCCAGCACACCCACGGTCATCGTCGATGGTGGAACCAACCCCGGCATCAACGGCGATTCCGTCGAGTTCTACCTCGACACCCAGGTCTCCAACGGCATTGCCCCCGGTGCGAAGCTATACTTCTACACCTCGGCCGGCACCGATGTGGACTACGGCATCGATCTGGCCGTCCTCCGCGCCGTCGACGATAATGTCGTCGATGTTCTCAGCCTCAGCTGGGAAGAGTGCGAGGCCTATCTCGGCGCTTCCGGCAACTACTTCGTCAATGCCGTCTGGGAGCAGGCTGCCGCCCAGGGCATCTCGGTCAGCGTCGCCAGCAGTGACTCCGGTTCCGCGGGCTGCGATGACTTCGACACGCAATCCACCGCCATCTCCGGACTGCAGGTCAATGGCTGGTCCTCCACTCCCTACAACATCTCCGTGGGTGGCACCGACTTCTCAGGCCTCGCCGCTCCCGATGGCAACGGCGGCAACTTCCAGAACTATGTCTCACTGACCAGCGACGGCGCCACCCTTCGTTCCGCCAGGCAGTACATCCCCGAGTCCCCGTGGAACGACTCGGTCGTCAATTTCCCCATCGGCACACTGGCAACCAACCAGGCAAGATCCGGAGATGACGAAAACATCGTTGCCGGCAGCGGAGGCCCCAGCAACTGCATCACCGGCTATGTTCAGCTCAACGGCGTGCCCGTTTGCTCCGGAGGCTACGACAGGCCCTCGTGGCAATCTGCCCCAGGACTTCCCGCCGGGACTGCGCGTGATACTCCAGACGTCTCCATGTTGGCCGGCAATGGCGTCGACTTCGCCGCATGGGCCATCTGCATCGACCAGGATCACTTCGCGGATGGCCAGCAGGTCATCGATTGCACCCCCGGCGCCAACGGTCTTCCAGCCGACGAGTTTTATGTCAGCGGCGTCGGCGGCACCTCTGCTGCTGCTCCAGCCTTCGCCGGCATTCTGGCTCTCATCAAATCAGCCACCGGCCAGCGGCAGGGGCAGGCCGACCACGTCCTCTATAACCTCGCGCGCACCCATCCCGAGGCCTTCCACGACATCACCTCGGGCAACATCTCCGTACCCTGCCAACCCGGTTCGCCTAACTGCGCAAGAAACAGCGAGGGCTTCTACTTTGAAAGCGGCTACAACGCCAGCACAGGCTATGACCTCGCCACCGGACTCGGCAGTGTGGACGCGGCAACGCTCATCGCCGACTGGGCCAGCGCAGGCCTCACCGCCACCACAACATCCCTGACCGCCGCCCCCGCTTCCATCGTTCACGGAGCAGCCGTCACCGTCGACTCCACCGTGACCGCTTCCGGCGGAGGCACGCCCCAGGGCGACGTCGCCCTCATCGCCAACCTCAATCCCGCCGTAGAGCCCAACAACGGAGCCGTCACCAACATCACTCTCAACGCTTCCGGATCGACCGGCTCGCAGCAGATCAACTTCCTGCCTGGCGGCTCATACAATTTGCTCGCTCACTACGGCGGCAGTGAAACCTTCGCGCAGAGCACATCGGCTCCGGTTTCCCTGCATGTCACGCCGGAAACCAGCACCACCCTGCTCACCGTCAACACCTTCAGCCCCGTCACCGGCTTCGGCGGCAGCAGCGTCACCGTGCCCTATGGATACTACCTCGCCTTTGACGCCCAGCCCTACGGCAACCACTCCACCGTCGTCGGCAGCCAGCTGCAAACCGACGGCTACGCCACCGGCAAAGTTGCCTTCACCCTCAACTCGGCCGCCTACGCCACAGCCCAGCTCAACGCCTTCGGATACGCTGAAGTCGATCCGGCCAATCTCCCGCCCGCTAGCTATGCCCTGAAAGCTTCTTACTCCGGAGACGCCAGCTTCGATCCCAGCTCCGCCGTCCAAAACTTCACCATCGCCAAGGGCCCAACCCAGATCGGTCTTTCCGCCAGCGCCTCGAGTTTCATCGGGAAACCCATCGTCTTCTCCGTCACCCTCGGCACCTCCAGCATCGGTGCCGCGCCCACCGGAATCGTGGCCCTGAAGGCTGGCTCGCAAACCCTGGCCGAAAGCCAGATTGTCGGCAAAGGTCCCACCAGCAACTCACTGGCCAGCGCAACCGCCACGATCTCCGTCTCTTCCCTGCCGGCCGGCGTTTCGAAGATTTCCGCCCTCTATCTGGGTGACGCCAACTACGCGCAGTCCACATCCAATACCGTCACCATCACTGCGCATCCCTTCATCACCGTCAAAGGCGTCGCCATCATCCTGCACAACGAGCACTCCACAGGCAGCGGGCCCATCGTCACCACCTCGGAAAACGGCTACGCCGGCACAGTGAACTACACCTGCCGCCTTCTCACCGCGACCTCCACTCCCACCCCGCCTGAGTGCGGCATGTACCCGGCATCGGAGGCCCTCACTGCAGGCGCCACCGTCCAGCCCTACATCCTCATCTTCGGCAAAGGATCCAAGCTTCCCACAGGCGTCACCCTGGGCAGCAACATCGCACCCAATCCCGCCGCTCCATCCAATCGGCTCCCCCGGTGGGCCGGAGCCGGCGGAGCCATTCTCGCCTGCTGCCTCTTCCTCGGCATTCCCGCACGCCGCCGGCGATCCTGGTTCTCGATTCTTCTGCTCCTGGTCGCCGTTGGCGGAGTCACCGCCTGCGTAACCACGCCCAAACCGATCACCAAGGGCGACTACACATTCAGTCTCACCGCGACGGATTCCAAAGACGCCACCATCACCGCCACGGCCACCGTCACCGTGGATGTCGAATAGCCGCATCCCAAAACCGCAGCACAAAAGCTAAGGCCATCCCAGTGGGATGGCCTTGTTTGTCTGCAACCACTGTCTGCTTTATGCCGGTGGAGAAAGATGGCTCCCCTTCACCCACAGCGACGGATCGAGATCGGCAAAGATGCTGTCCCGAACCTCGATCGTCTTCAGCGAGCTCTCGGCCTCCGGCGTTAGTGTTCCGTTCGCCTCAAACTCCCGCCATACCGACTCGACCATCTTGAACTGGTCCACATGCGTCATGAAGCGCGCTTCCGCATAGTCCCGCGCCGGACCGGTCGTGATCAGGAACTGCCAATCCGAAGACTCCATCAGCAGCAGTTCGCGGCAAAGCTGTTTCATGATCCGCTCGCCCATGCCGTAATCGTTCCATTTGCCTTCGGTGGCAATCTCACGCACCGTCGCCTCGGCAGGATAGATATGCGTCCACGTCCAGCTCGTATCGGGATTCAGCCACACATGGTTGTTCCCGTTCTCGCCCCATGAGCCTTCCTGCATGCCGATGTAGCCGGTCGGCGGATACATATCCAGGTATTCGCCGCAGCTGATCATTGCAACCGGGATATTTTCCCTGGCCACAGTGCGCGCCACATGCTCCAGCCACTCCACACCCTCATGCCACCAGTGTCCGAACAGCTCCGCATCGAAGGGCGAAGCAAGAATAGGCGGATTTCCCTGCCCGAAATTCGTCTTCAGCGTATCCACTACCACGCTGACAAAATGCTCGGCATGCGACTTCGTCCTGGCCAAAGCGCGCTCCGGATAGTAAGGCGTCTTCATGCCCAGGTCGGCCTTGGAGTGGGTCACCTGCCAGTAGCGGTGTCCGCCCGGCCAGCGTTTCTTGTGAAAATCCAGATAAACCCCATCACCCGGATATCCCGTATCCCCCGACCACACTTGCAGCCCCGTCCGCGGATCGCGCGGAAACACCTTTGTCTGGTGATACCGGGCCATCGGGCCATCCACGATGTAAGGCTTGTAGACGGTCTTGAAATAATGAGAGGCTTCCAACTCCTCGGCAGCCCCTTGCGCACCGTGCATCAGATCGTAAGGCGTGTAACTCACTGACTCTTCAATCAGGTGCGTATCGACAAAGAAATACCCAATCTCACCCTGATACAAAGCCTCTTCCACGCCGATACGCTCAAACGGCTCCCACGGCTTATCCGATCCTTCCGGAATCACCGGCGTCTGCCACATCCCCGCAGGCCGATAGCCGCATTCCGGAGCCCACATGCCCCGTGGATGCTTGCCCAGGTGTTTGCGATGCGTCGCCGCGCCGGTCTTGATCTGCGCCACGATGCTCTCGTCCGTGCCCAGCAGCGGAAAATATCCATGCGTCGCCGCGCAGGTGATGATCTCGATCATCCCCGCATCGTTGAACTCGCGGAACCCTTTGATGATGTCGTGATCCAGCGCGTTGAAGTCATCCAGTCCCTGCTGGAAGTAGGCCTGCCACCAGCGCGCAGTCTCCGCCAGATGCTCGTCGCCAGCAGCCTTGAACTGCTCTTCATCCACCAGCGCGGCTGCGATCTTGCGGCCCAGGTATTCAGGCAACTCCGCCTTGAAAACCGGATGCGCCAGCTGCTCCAGCAGAATTGGCGAAATATTCAAATTCGCCTTCAGCGGAATCCCATCTGCCTGCAATCGTCCCAGCGCGCGCAGCAGCGGAAGATATGTCTCTGTCGCCGCTTCCAGCAGCCACTCCAGGCCATGCGGCCAGGTGCCGTGGTTCACCACATAAGGCAGGTGAGCATGGAGCGTAAAGGTCAGGTAACCGGAAGGATTGCCTTTTATCATCGGTATGTCTGCTCCGAACTAGCTTGTAAAGTCGCTGAGAATTTGACCCAGAATCCAGTCAAATCAGTGTTGCGGCGGCAGGACAACTTCGCGTGAATAACGGGAAGTTTGGTCTCTCAATCGAAGCCTGCACCCGAGATCAAGCAGCATCGATCAGTCGATCCGAAGTTGCTGCCAGTGTATCAGAGCGGGAGTTTCCATCCGGAAGCTCTCGAATTCGCGCTAATCTTCCAGCATCTGCCCACCCTGGGTCAAGGTTGAGCGATATAAGGCAACTTCCATCTGCGACATGGCGTCCAATGGGTTGGGTAAGGCAGGACAGGCATTTTCGATCCGTAGCACAGCCGAAAAATCCACCTGCATCCACAGGATTTGATACTCTCAGTCCTACTTCAGGTTTTAGTGAAAGGAGTTTCCTTTATGGCAACCGACAATCAGCAGGCTTTTGGATGGTTCCTTGCAGGTCTGGGAATTGGCGCACTGGTAGGAATTCTCTACGCGCCGAAGAGCGGTCGTGAGACCCGCGAAGACATCGTCGCAACCGCGAAAGATGGCACCGAGTACGTGCGTGTTCGCGCCCGTGAGGCTGCCGATCAGGCCGGTGTACTGGTCGAGCGCGGCAAAGGCGCCGCCACCGAGTATGCCCAGCGCGGCCGTGAAGCCGCTACCGAATACGCGCAGCGTGGCCGCGAAGTCGTAGAGCGCGGGCGCGCCCAGTGGGAAGACTTCGTCGATCGCGGCAAGGGCTTCGTCAACGATCAGAGCGCCAAAGTTTCGGCAGCGGTTGAGGCCGGTAAAAACGCTTATGTGGAAACCACTGCGGCTCCCGGCGAAGGGCCTTTGGCCTAACTCCCGGCAATCAGCCGTTCCTTTCTCTTAACCGAAGTGCAGGATGCCGGCTCTGTGGCATCCTGCATCTCTATTTGCGTATTGAATCAGCCCATCCGTAACTTCAGCGAGACCCATCCAATGGCGCCGAATACCGAGACAATTCTGATCATCTTTGTCGCAATCACCGGTGCCTCGGTGCTGCTTCAGGCCTGCGTTCTCTTCGCGATCTTTCTCGCCCTCAAAAAAGTCGCCAAAACCGCGCAGGACGCTACTGACGACATCAAAGCCACCGTACTTCCCGCGGTTCATACCACCAAAGAACTTATCCAGCGCATGTCACCGCAAATCATCACCATCTCGGCTGGCATGGCTGAGCTCACTGAACTCCTTAGAAAAGAATCCAAAGGTGTCAGCCACTCTGCTTCCGAGATCATGGATCGCGTCAACCGGCAGAGCAAACGCCTTGATGGGATGCTTACCGAGGGCCTCAACGCCGTCGAAAAAGCTGGCGTAGTTGTCGAGTCCGCAGTCGCCGCCCCGGTCCGTCAGATCAATGGAATCATGGCCGCAATCAAAGCGGTGATCGAAACGTACCGCTCCGAGCCGCCTCGTCCCCAGCCTGCCTATCCAAAGCCCACCTATCCCAACGCGGATAACGATCCCATCCTCTAACTCATCACCTTGGCCCGTCATCTAAGCTCCCATTTCCTCGTCATGTTAGGTAGATAATTGCGTGGGAGCAAATCATGAGAACGCGACGTAGCAGCCTTTCCATCTCGGCCGCCATTCTGGCCTGCGGCATTCTTCCAGCATTGCAAACCATAGCCCCGACCCAGGCTCAGGGCCAGTCGCAGCCCACGCCGCGGCAGTCGCTGCTGGTGCTCTCCAAGCACGATCACACTCTCTCGATCGTCGATCCAACGACGCTGAAAGTCGTCGGCCGCGCTCCCGTTGGCCCCGATCCCCATGAAGTTGTCGCTTCCTCCGACGGCAAAACCGCATACGTCTCCATCTACGGCGGCGGAGCGTATCACATTCTCAATGTCATCGACCTCATCGGCCAGAAGGCCCTGCCCGACATCGACACTGGAGCGCTCAACGGCCCCCACGGCCTCGACTTCGCCGGCGGCAAAGTCTGGTTCACCGCAGAAGGCGCCAAAGCCATAGCCCGCTACGATCCTGCCACCAGCAAAATTGACTGGATCATGGGCACCGGCCAAAACCGCACCCACATGCTCTACGTCACCGCCGGCGAAAAGCAGATCTACACCACCAACGTAAACGCCGCCACCGTCAGCGTTATCGAGTTGACTCCACAGCAGTTACGCCCGCCGCCGATGCGTCCTGGACAACATCAAGGAGGTCCGCCGCCAGGCAGTCAAGCCGGTGGTCCGCCGCCAGGCGGCCCGGGAGGGCCAGGCGGACCGCCGCGCATGGACTGGAATCAGACGGTCATTCCGGTCGGGAAAGGCGATGAGGGATTTGACGTTTCGCCCGATGGCCGCGAGCTTTGGACGGCCAATGCGCAGGACGGAACCCTCTCTGTTATCGACATTCCCGGCAAGCGAGTCGTTGCGACGCTGGACGCGAAAACCTTTGGAGCCAATCGACTTAAGTTCACTTTGGACGGCAAGCATGTACTCATTTCCATGCTCGGCGACACCGATCTGGTGATCTATAACGCCTCGACGAGGACTGAAGAAAAGCGGGTCAAGATCGGCCACGGCGCCGCAGGAATCCTCATGCAGCCGGACGGCACACGCGCTTTCATCTCTTGCGGACCCGACAATTATGTCGCAGTTCTCGACCTGAAAACGCTCGAGGTCACCGGCCACATCGAGGCCGGCGGCGAGCCCGACGGCCTAGCCTGGGCCACCCAAAACTAGCCGGCGTCAATCAGCAGACATCAACTGACTGCGGTGACAAGTAATAACTATTGTCCGTCGCGGAGTTGATGCCATACAGATCTGTTTCTATTCTCGTCACCCGAAAAGACCAGCAGCTAGCCCATAAATTATTTCGGCAGACTCTCCTTGACAGCTTAGGAGAGCCTGCCCTACACTCCTAATCAACTTAGGAGGGTTCGTGACCGAATCTGCCCAGCTTCTTCCCGGCACGCTCGACCTGCTCATTTTGAAAGCCGTCTCCCTCGGCCCGCTTCACGGCTATGGCGTCCTGCTCCGCATCGGCCAGATCTCCGGCAGCGCCCTGCTCATCGAACAAGGCGCGCTCTACCCGGCGCTCTTTCGCCTCGTCCGCCAGGGCCTGTTGAAGGCCGAGTGGGGAATTTCGGAAAACAATCGCCGCGCCAAGTTTTACGAACTGACCGCAACCGGCCGCAAGCGCCTCAGCGAAGAAACCGATGGCTGGAACCGCCTCGCCGGCGCCATGGCCGCAGCACTCGCCGCCCGTCCGGAGGAAATATGAATCTCTTCTCTTCGATTCGTTCTGTCATTTTCCGCTCCCGCGCCGACCGCGAATTGCAGGAGGAGCTTCGCTCGCACATCTCGCATCGCGCCGACGATCTTGAACGCTCGGGCATCTCTCGCGCCGAGGCTCAGCGCCGCGCTGCCGTTGAGTTTGGCGGCTATGTGCATTTCCAGCAGGAAAGCCATCAGGCGATGGGCGGCAATTTCGTTGAAACCTTCCTGCAGGACCTTCGCTTCGGTTTGCGCATGTTGCTCAAATCTCCTGGATTTACGCTGACCGCCGTGCTGACGCTGGCCATCGCCATCGGCGCTAATGCTGTCGTCTTCAGCGTGCTCAACGGACTGGTGCTGCGCCCTATCGATGTCCCAAATTCAAAGGGTCTGGTCACCATCGAGCATGGCAAGGATGCCTCCCCGCAGCAGTCCAACCCAGACTACCGCGACCTGCGCGACCGCAACCAAAGCTTCGAAAGCATGGCCATGTACACCATCGCCCCGGTGGGCGTCGATACCGGAGGCAAAGCCTCGACGGCATGGGTCTACGAAGCCAGCGGCAACTACTTTGACATGCTCGGCGTACAGCCTCTGCTGGGCCGCTTCTTTCACCCTGCCGACGAACATGGCTACAACGGCAGCCCGTACATTGTGCTCACCTACGCATACTGGCACAGCCGCTTCCAGAGCGATTCCAGCGTCATCGGCCGCGTCGTGCAGGTGAACAAACACCCTTACACGGTGATCGGCGTAGCGCAGCCGGAGTTCCGCGGGACAGAGCTTTTCTTCCGCCCCGACTTCTGGGTGCCTATCGTCGACATGGAGCAGATCGAGGGCTTCAATCGGCTCGACGCCCGCTCCGGACGGGGCGAATACATCCTCGCCCGCCTGAAGAAGGGTATTACGCATGAACAAGCCATTGCCGATCTCAATGCCATCGGCGCATATCTCTCGAAGACCTATCCCAAAGACGATGGCGGATCGACTTTTATCCTGGCTCGCCCCGGTCTGATGGGCGATATGCTGGGCCGACCGGTTCGCGGATTTCTCACCGCGCTGACCCTGCTGGCGACGCTGATCCTGCTGGCCGCCTGCGCCAACCTCGGTAGCCTCTTCGCCTCCCGCGCCTCCGACCGTTCCAAGGAGATCGCTCTCCGCCTGGCACTGGGCTCAAGCCGCATACGCATTTTGCGACAGCTTCTTACCGAGGCGGTGATGATCTCCGTTCTCGGCGGCACGGCCGGCCTTGCGGGAGCGGTGGTTCTGCTGCGCTGGCTGAGCGTCTGGCAGCCCATTTCGAGTTTCCCGGTCAATGTAGCGGTCAATCCCGATGCCAACGTGTACCTGATCGCGCTACTGCTGGCGCTGGTCAGCGGATTGCTGTTTGGCCTTGTGCCGATTCGCCAGGTGCTGCGCGCGAATCCCTACCAGACCGTTAAAGCGGGCGCGACCGGCGGCGCGGGACGGCGGGTTACGTTTCGCGATGTGCTGCTCGTGGTCCAGATCGTGATCTGCGCGGTGCTGGTCAACTCTTCGCTGGTTGCCGTGCGCGGAATGATGCGCTCGCTGCAAAACAATCTCGGCTTCCAGCCGCAGAACGCCATCGTGATCAACACCGACCTCGACATGGCCGGCTATAGCGGCGACCGGGTCCCCATCATGCAGAAGCGCCTGGTGGACGCCTTCGAAGCAATTCACGGGGTGGACAGCGTTGGCATGACCGACCGGACTCCGCTCTCACTCGGCTGGAGCACTGCTGAGGTCTTCACCGATGCAACCACCGATATCAAGGCCGCATCCGCCGTGGCCGAGCCGCTGACTTACAACATCTCTCCCGGATATTTCAGCGCAGCGGGCACAACTCTGCTGGCAGGCCGCAACATAACTTTGCATGACGATGCGCACTCGCCGCGGGTAGCGGTGGTTAATCCTGAATTCGCGCGAAAAGTCTTCGGCTCGACGCAGAACGTTATCGGAAGCTACTTCAAGATCCACGGCGGCATTCGCGTGCAGGTCATCGGCCTGGTCGAAGATGGCAAGTACAAGACCATCACCGAAGATCCTCAAGCTGCGATGTTCATGCCTATTCTGCAGTCGCCATCGAGCTCCACATGGCTGGTCGTCCGCTCAAGTCACGACGCGGAGCAGATTAGCGCTGCCGTGGATCGCGCCATTCGCGGCCTCGATCCCGGGCTGCCTTTCGATATCAATACCTGGCACAAATCCCTGGACAGCGCACTGTTTACCTCGCGCGCAGCAACGGTCTCGCTGGGCGTACTGGGCGCATTGGGCGCGATGCTGGCGGTTACCGGCATCTTCGGCATGGCGTCGTTTACGGTCAGCCGCCGTATGCGGGAGCTGGGCATTCGCATCGCTCTGGGCGCACAGCGCAGCGAGGTGCTGACGGCGGCGTTAGGCAGAACGCTGCGGCTCATGATCATTGGATCGGTCGTTGGTCTGGGGCTGGGCGTTGCGGCGACGAAGGCATTGTCGTACATCGTTTACCAGGCCTCGCCACGCGATCCGCTGGTGCTGGCCGGGGTGATTGTGGCGATGACGCTGCTGGCGCTGGTGGCTACGTGGATTCCGGCGAGCCGGGCGCTGCGGGCTGATCCGTTGATTTTGCTGCGGGAGGAATAAGATTCGCAGAAGACGTGCCGTACTCTGACTATTTCAGCACGCAGGATTTGGCTGAATAGTCGAATCTTCCTCCCTGATCCAAACACGCGTCTACGTCGATTGTTTGGTGAAATGTCTGGTATAGGAAGAAACCGATCATCAGCACGGCAGTCGCTGCCAGAAGCATAAATCTAGCTGATAAGACGGGCTTTAGCCTCGTGGGGAACATTCGGCAGCTACAGAATCCAACCGCCGCCGACTACTTCGTCGCCATCGTAGAAGACGGCGGAGTGGCCGGGGGTGATGGCGCGCTGCGGCTCATCGAAGGTGATGCGGACGCGATCTTCGCCTGCGGGCTCAATCAGCGCCGGTGAGGGCTCGTGCACGTGGCGAATCTTGACCTGCACGCGCATCGGCTCGTTCAGGCCGGGGATGCTGATCCAGTTGAGGCGATGCACGTTGAGCACGGCGGTGTTCAGCTCGGACTCCGGCCCGACGGTGACCTTGCGGCTGTCGCGGTCGATCTGCAGCACGTAAAGCGGGTTGGGCGAAGTGAGCTTGAGTCCCTTGCGCTGCCCGATGGTGAAGTTGTGCACGCCCTCATGGGCTCCGAGCGGCCTACCTGCGGTTGTGACCAGTTCGCCGGAAGAGTCGGGCATCGGCTGGCCCTGCTCCTCTAAATAGTTGGCGATGAACTGCTTGTAGTCGCCGCCGGGGATGAAGCAAATCTCCTGCGAATCCGGCTTGTCGGCCAGCGGCAGGTGGCTCTCACGAGCCTTCTCGCGCACCTCAGGCTTGGTCAGGTGGCCGAGCGGAAAGAGCGTGTGCGCCAGCTGCTGCTGCGTGAGGCCAAAGAGGAACCATGTCTGGTCCTTGGCGCGGTCGGCGGGGCGCTTCAGAATCCAGCGGCCGCGCGCCGGGTCGTACTCGTTGCGCGCGTAATGGCCGGTCGCAATGCGCTCCGCGCCGATCTGGCGCGCGGTGAGCAAAAGCTGGTCGAATTTGAGGTGGTTGTTGCACAGCGAGCAGGGGATCGGCGTGCGCCCGTTCAGGTAATCATTGACGAAGGGCCGCACGACATCCTGCTCGAAGCGCTCCTGCTGATTGACGACGTAGTAGGGGATGTCGAGGGTCTCGGCGACGCGGCGGGCGTCGTAGACGTCATCGAGACTGCAGCAACGGCCAGCCTTGGGAGCTTCAGGAACGCCGGGCTTACCAGCGAGGCGATTCTGGTCCCAGAGCTGCAGGGTGAGGCCGATAACGGCAACTCCGTTCTTTAGGCCCTGATCGCGCAGCATCGCCGCGACGGTCGAGGAATCGACGCCGCCGGACATGGCTACGGCGATGGTGCCTCCGGGCTCGGCGGTGTTCTCTGGTGCGGTAATTGTGCTCGCTGTTGCCATCTTTAGATCAATGTCTCGGCGAGGGTCTCGGCGAGCGCAGGCTCAACTGCTGGAGCCAGTTCGCGGAGACGTCCGACTGCGGTGACGACGACATCGAGCGCGTAATCGATGTCGTCTTCGGTCGCCGTCTTCAGCAGGCTGAAGCGCAGGCTGGCGCGGGCGCGCTTCTTGTCCAGGCCCATCGCGAGGAGGACATGTGACGGCTCGGTTGCGCCGGAATGGCAGGCCGACCCGCCAGAAACGGCCAGCCCCTTGAGATCGAGCGCGATCACCAGCGCCTCGCTCTCCACCTGGTCGAACCAGATATTTGAAGTATTGGCAGCGCGGGGAGCACCTGCACCATTCACGCCAGTGCCTGGAATCTGCGAGAGAATGCCCTGCTCCAGCCGGTCGCGCAGAGCCGCAACCCGATGCATCGCGCCTGACTCCAGGCCGTGCATTGCAATCTCGGCGGCCTTGCCCAGCGCAACGATGGCCGGGACGTTCTCCGTACCAGCGCGGCGGCGGCGCTCGTGGCTTCCGCCGACGAGCAGCGGATCGACGGGCGTTCCCTTGCGCACGAACATCGCGCCGACGCCCTTGGGGGCGTACATCTTGTGGCCGCTGATGGCCAATATATGGCAGCCTATCTTCTTCACGTCGATGGGAACCTTGCCCGCGCCCTGCACTGCATCGATGTGGAAGAAGACGCCGGTCTGCGCGGCGATGCGGCCGATCTCTTCGACCGGCTGGACGACGCCAGTTTCGTTATTCGCCAGCATCACGCTGATCAGCCGTGTTTCGGGGCGGATGGCGCGCAGAATGTCCATAGGGTCGATCAGGCCGTTGGGCAGCGGGTCGACTCTCGTCGCCGTAATCCCGTCGCGGCCAAGCCGATCGGCGGCCTGCAGTACAGCCGAATGCTCGATCGACGTGGTGATCATGTGGTCGCCGGGATGCAGCAGGCCGAAGAGCGCTGTGTTGTCGCCCTCGGTGCCGCCGGAGGTGAAAACGACCTCCGCCGCGTGGCAGCCGAAGAACTCGGCGAGCGATTCGCGGGCCTGGTCGACGGCAGTCCGGGCGCGCTGGCCCTGCTGGTGTATCGAAGAGGCATTGCCGAAGTGCTCCATCCAGTACGGGCGCATGGCCTCCATCACCTCCGGCAGCAGTGGTGTGGTGGCATTGGCGTCCATATAGACTCGGCGCATGGCAGATTTCTCCTTATCTTTATTCCTGATCTTTTTATTGTACGTACAGTTGTGTTGAGTGGATAGCTCGGCGGGGTGAATCGCCGCATCTTGTTGGCCGACGGCGGAAAACCGGGGCCGGAAGGCGGAAATGGCCGCCGTTTTACCCATCTTTATCTGGCCACGCCTAAACTCCCCCTGCTAGAGTCAATGCGCGGCCCGAACTTCGATTCGCGCTGCTTTGGAGGATGGTTCGAATGCGTATCTCGTCTCGCGTATTTGCTTCGCTCGCTGGCTGTTGTCTCCTGGCCGCTGCTTCTCACGCTGCTCTCGCACAACCGCCGGCCCGCCCCGCGCCGGGAACTCACGTTGCCCCGTCCAAGAGCTTCGACGCGCTG
Organism: Acidobacteriaceae bacterium; assembly: GCA_036271955.1. GTDB lineage: Bacteria > Acidobacteriota > Terriglobia > Terriglobales > Acidobacteriaceae > Acidicapsa. The sequence continues at coordinate 66,453 of DATAZR010000008.1, read as the reverse complement.
CTTTCCGGAATGGAGAAGGAATTTGTCGATGCTGCCGAGGCCATGCCTACTGACAAGTTCAACTTCGCGCCATCGGTCCCCGGCGGCGCCTTCGATGGCGTCCGTACCTTCGCCGGTGAAGTGAAGCATGTCGCCGAGGCGAACTACTACTTCTTTGGCGGCAATATGAGCGAAGCGGACGGCAAGGCAAAGTCCGATGCCATCGAAAAGCTCACCAGCAAAGACGACATCATCAAGGCTCTCAAGGACTCCTTTGTCGTAGCTCATGAATACATCGGCACCATCACCGATGCAAACGCCTTCGTCATGACCAAGAGCGGCACTCCAGGGGGCCAAGCGGCCTTCGGCATCGCTCACCTTATGGATCACTACGGCCAGATGTGCGTCTACCTGCGCATGAACGGCATCATTCCACCGGCCAGCCGCAAATCGTAGAGCCGTTCCGCTGCTGCGGTTCGAAAACAGAAGGGCGCCTTTGGGGCGCCCTTCTTCGTCTCAGTAATTTACGGCGTTCTTATGACGCGCAGCGAGCTACCCTTTTCCGGCCTCGGAATGCTGCGAATACAATGCTCGCCAGTGTCCCTCGCGGTACACGAAGATATCGCTCGAAAGAACAGCCGACGGCGAGCCGGGCCGATTCAGAGTAAAGGTTAGGATCGCCGTATCACCAGTAATGACGGTCGATGTGCGACTGGGATGCGCAGCTGCCCATTGTGCAGAACTGGCTGCGTTGCCTGGCTTGCCCGCGTGCTTTTTCACCGAAGCGAGAATCATTGCCTTGTCGTGCACGCTGCCATCGGAGCTGATGGACCGATACTCCGGGAGCAGCAAGGCATCCACAAAAGCGAAGTCGCCTGCGTCCTCGGCCTTTCCCCAGCCATCGTCCGCTGCAATCACAGCAGCTTCGGTGTGCGGTTCGACAGCCTTTGCGCCTTGGGCTAATCCTGCCTCAGCAGCAGTGGCTGCCAGAAAGAGCATAGCCAGATGAGTACATCGCAATGTCCGCCTTGCGCCGGACCGATTCGTTATCGACTGTTTGCTGAAATAGGAATGCATCTTAATCCTCTCAGGTTTTGTAAATACCCCGATTGGACGATGCCTGCCGGAATTGGTAAGAAATGGACGGCGAAAAGAGGCCACTGGAGTGACCACTTGCGCGCTCTTGAGGATGGTTAGATGTGCTTCGGTGACGAGTCTATCCGCGCTTATCGACCGCTGCATATTCAGTCGGATATACCGGCCCGATGTAATCGGCGCGGGGACGAATCAGCCGGTTGTCGTCGAGCTGCTCGATGACGTGCGCGGCCCAGCCGGAGATGCGGCTCACGGCAAAGATCGGCGTGAACAGGTCCACATCGATACCCAGCATGGTGTAGGTCGAGGCCGAGTAGAAATCGACATTGGCATTCAACCCCTTTTCGGTTTTCACGAAAAGCTCGATCTTCCGCGACCAGTCGTACCACTTGGTGTTGCCGGAATCGATGGAGAGCTGCTCGCTCATGCGGCGCAGGTGCGTGGCGCGCGGGTCTTCGGTTTTGTAGACGCGATGGCCGAAGCCGGAAATCTTCTTCTTGGCCGCCAGCATCTCGCGCACATATTCAACCGGATCGGCGCCCGCCTTGTCGATGGCGAACAGCAGCCGCATGGTGGCTTCGTTGGCGCCGCCGTGCAGCGGGCCTTTGAGCGCTCCAATGGCTCCGGTCACCGCCGAGTGAATATCCGACAGCGTCGCGGCAATCACGCGGGCGGCAAAGGTCGAGGCATTCAGCTCATGATCGGCATGCAGAATCAGCGCCACATCCATCGTCCGGGTTGCGGTTTCCGTGGGTTTCTCGCCATTCAGCATCCAGAGGAAGTTGGCCGCATGGCTCAGCGTCGGATCGGGCTCAACCACGTTCAGCCCCTTGCGCATGCGGTCGTAGCTGGCCACGATCATCGCGATCTGCGAGGTCAGCCGATAGCTCTTGCGCACGTTGGAGTCATGCAGATTATCGGCCTCGTCGGCGTCATACATACTGAGCGCCGAGACCGCCGTCCGCAGCACTTCCATGGGAGTGCAGGTCGGCGGAAAGCTCTTCATCAGCGCGTAGATGGCCGGGTCCATGACCCGCGCGCCAGCCAGCCGGGCGCTGAACTCGGTCAGCTCCGTCTCACTGGGCAGACGGCCAAACCACAGCAGATAGGTCGTCTCTTCAAAATTGGAGTGAACCGCAAGCTCGTGAATATCGATGCCGCGATAGGAGAGAATCCCGGCCTCGCCATCAATCCAGCAGATGCCCGAGTTGGCGGCGACAATGCCTTCGAGTCCCTTACCAGCTACCGCAGTCGACATAGTGTCCTCGTTGCTCCCAGTCTGTGTGTTTTGGCAAATGTTGCAGGAAGATGGACCAGCGCGGCCCGCGAACGGTTCCCCAAGGCATGCCTGCAATCCCAAAAGGACAGCAAAATTCTTTATAGCGCAGCGATTCCATGCTTGTCACTCTTGCATCGCAGGCAATGGGACAGCGGGCTCTTACAACGGGCGCAGGGGAAGCAGGCTTCCGAAATTGAAATGAGGGAAATACCGGAATGCGGCATTCGATTCGCAGGTGCAGTTGGTCCGTCCGCTGGCGTGGCGCAAATCTGAATGACGCAATTTTCCCTCGAAGCCGCCTGTTTTCAGTATGCTTAATCCCACCGGCACTGGAAGCCGTCTAAAGCCTGTACGGAAGCCTCGATCCGGCCAAACGCAATTTCCAGAAGCAATTTGAGGAGCGCGGCGCAAAGGCAGTTCCCTTTTTTGATGGGCGCGCACTTTGGCCGCAGCCAACGAAAGGCAAAATCATGAGTGAATTCGATACCCCGCCGTCCCGATCCGTCTCTGGAGCACTGATTGGCGTCATCGCCGGAGCCATGGTGCTGGCTGTGGGAGGGCTGGTCTGGAGCTACTTGCTCTCGACGCGCCTCACCCGCCAGGAAACCGCGCTGACGCAAGCCAATGAGCAGAACAACAAACTAGCCGCCAACCTGCGCGAGACCGACGCCCGGCTCAAAGTGGCGACCCAGGAACTCGGCCAATCCCTCGGCCTGACGCAGAGACAGCTCGAAGCCAAGTCGCAGGACATTCTGCGCCGCGAACAAGCCGACAATGCCCGGCTTGAAAGTGCTCAGAAAGCCGCCGCCCAGCAGATCACCGCGGTCAACAGCGCCGTTTCCGACGTGAAGACCGATGTAGGCGGCGTGAAGACCGATGTGGCCAAGACGCAGAGCGATCTGGCAACGGCGGTAACCAAGCTCACCTCCATGCAGGGAGATCTCAGCGGTCACACCAGTCTGATTGCGCGCAATCACGACGAGCTGGAGGTTCTGAAGCACAAGGGCGACCGGACTTTTTACGAGTTCACCATCGTAAAGGGCCAGAAAAAGCCGGTAGGCACCGTCAGCCTGGAGCTGAAGAAGGCCGACGCCAAGAAGAGCCGCTTTACGCTGGTCGTCTTCTCCGACGATAAGAGCTACGAGAAGAAAGACCGCAACTTGAACGAGCCACTGCAGTTCTACGGCGGCAAAGACCCGGCGCTCTACGAGATCGTCGTCAACTCGGTCAGCGCCAAGAACACGGTGACCGGCTATCTCTCAGTGCCCAAGAACGCGCCGGTGCCTCCGACGGTGAACTAGTCGCTACGCCGGCTGGCCAGGGTCCCCAAACCCTGGCGCTTCCACATTTTCCCGACGTCACCGAGCTGCTCTACTGGGCAGCCCGGAATTCGGTTGCCGCAATCCTGTCAATACCCGGCGCGCAAAATATCCTGCAAGCGTATTTATTTCAATAGATTGCAGACGGCATCAAAGTGCGGGGAATTTTGACCCGGAAGCGCATAATCAATCGAAGGAAGACAGTAGGTTAACGACGCCTGTATCTGTACCCCGCCGTCATCTGCCATCTTGAACGGCGGGAAAATTAAATACCCCTCCCCACACACACACTTCGACGTATCTTCGCCTCGCTGGCAAAACTCCGCCTCGCAACGGCTCATCTGCCAACCGCCCTCAATACGATCTACTGTTCGGTGATCGGGCCTTTGGGAGTGAGCACCAGGTCAGGGTGGAACTTGAGCGCGATGGTGAAGTTCAGGTCTTTGCGCGCTGCCCATTGCTCCTTCGAGACGTGGAAGGACGAGATGATCATGCCGTCAAGCGACTGTCCTGCGGGAATGACGGTATCGCGAAGCAGCGGCGTGCCGTGCAGGCCCTTGAGATCGGGATACGCGATGAAGATGCGGTCGAAATCGAGCGCCGTGGCGGCGTAGCTGGAGTGGATGCCGTCTTCGAAGGTGGCGTTGGTCAGCAGGTCGCGCAGGATGATCTTCTGATCGCTCTGGTTGTGCAGGTGAATGTTGGCGAATACCAGCACCTGATCGAACTGCTCGCCTGCCGACTGCACTCCGTTGGCGTCGGTCGGGGTGTTGAGCGTATGCACTTCATGCGCCCAGACCTGGGTCACGTCTCCGACGGCAATGGGCGGCTTATGGATCGCAAACCAGAAGAGGATGGCTCCTACAGTGACCACGACAAAGGCCGCCAGCGTCGTCCAGATAAGGTAGCTGCTGCCCTTGGCCAGATCCTCGCCTTCAGAACTGGCATCATGTTCGTGCACGGGATCGTTTTGTATCTGGAGCAAGCTCATAGCGCCCTAATCTTACTCCGATTTCAATACGCTCGTCGCCGAAAATTGTACGAAACGAGTACACACGGCGCTACGGACGGGGGCGCAACGCCGCCAGAAAGCTCTTCGAATCGAGGGTGTTGAGCACGTCGCCGGCGGTGAGCCAGGCTCGCCGCAGTTGCCGGACGCCATACTTCATCTTGTCCAAGTGGCGGATGGTGTGGGAGTCGGTATTGACGACGATTTTGCAGCCCAGCTCCTTTGCCAGGCGGAGGTCGCGGTCGCTGAGGTCGAGCCGTTCCGGCGCGGCGTTGTGCTCAACGGCCACGCCCAGTTCCGCCGCGCGACGCAAGATGGCGGGCAGATCGATGGCAAAGGGCTCGCGGCGTAAAAGCAGGCGGCCGGTCGGGTGGCCGAGAATTCGCACATAGGGGTTCTCGATGGCGCGCAGGACGCGCTGGGTGGTCTCTTCCTTCGGCTGGTTGAAGAGCGTATGGACGCTGGCGATGACCACATCCATCTCTGCCAGCACCTCGTCGGGCAGGTCGAGCTCGCCGTCGCCTAGGATGTCGACTTCGATACCGGTGAAGACGCGGATGCGGCCTTCCATCTCCCGATCGACCTGGCGAATGCGCTGTACATGCTCCATCGCCCGTTCGGCGTCGAGTCCGTTGGTCATGGCCAAGTTTTTGGAGTGGTCGGTGATGGCGATGTATTCGAGGCCGCGCTCAAGGGCCGCGTCAGCCATTTCGCGGATGGAGTTGTGACCGTCGGTGGCGTGGGTGTGCATGTGCACATCGCCGCGCAGGTCGCTGAGCTTGATGATGTCGGGAAGCTGATGTTTGGCCGCCGCCTCGATCTCGCCGAGGTTCTCGCGCATCTCTGGCGGCATCCACTGCATGCCCAGCGCTTCGTAGATCGATTCTTCAGTCTCTGCGGCCACGACAGATTCATCGTCCAGCCGGGCCAGCGCCCACTCGCTCAAGGTGTAGCCCATCTTGAGGGCTCGCTGGCGTAGCGACACGTTGTGCATCTTGGAGCCGGTAAAGTATTGCAGCGCCGCTCCATAGGAGCCCGAGGGCAGCAGGCGAACGTCGACCTGCAGACTGTTGGCAAGGTAGAAGCTGACCTTGTTTTCGCCGCGGGCAATCAGGTCGCGGATGCCGGGATAGGTCGCCGTATACTCGACGGCTGCGGCGGCCTTATCGGGCTCGCAGGCTGGGCCGGTGACGAGCAGATCGAGATCGCCGGCGGTTTCGCGGCCACGGCGAAGGGAGCCTGCGGGAGTGACCCGCTCGATGCCATCGAAGGCCAGCAGATATTGGATGACGCGCTCGGCTGACTCTTCTGCCTCGTCGATGCGGAAGCGCCCGGCGCTCTTGCGAAAGTCCTCGATGCCTTTGCGCAGCTTCTCGATCTGTTTGTCGCCCATGCGCGGAAGCCCGGCGAGGCGGCCAGCGTCGATGGCTTCGGATAACTGGTCGATGCTGGAGATTTTGGTGGCGTCCCAGAGCAGGGCGATGGTTTTGGGGCCCATGCCAGGCAGCTTGAGCAGGTCGAGAATGCCTGCCGAGTAGCGCCCCAACAGTTCATCGCGCAACGGGATCGAGCCGGTGGCGACGGCGGCCTGAATGTTGGTCGCCATGCCTTTGCCGATGCCGGGAATTGCAAGCAGGCGGCTCAGGTCGGCAGCGACAACCAAGGCCGCCAGATCGACTGTGCTCTGCTCTACGGCCTCGGCGGCGCGCCGATAACTGCGGATGCGGAAGGTGTCTCCGCCGCTGATCTCAAGCAGGTCGCCGGTTTCAGAAAGCATGCGAGCGAGGGTGAGGTTGTCCATGAGAACCCGATTCTCCGTGGACAGTATCCGCTACCAGAGGCATCGCTCGCCAGCGAGATACACAAACCTATTGCTGCGAATGCCGGGTGCGTTAACCGCGACCAGCAATCCTGAAAAATCATTGCGAACGAAAACTGCAGTCATACCGTTGACCGACCTAGATCGGGCGGTTCAAAACTAAGCAGCCGCTGAACTGGTGTCCTTCTGCCGGGTGACCGTATCAGCCTGAGGACCCTTCTGCCCGTTGACGATGTCGAACTCGACCTCGTCTCCTTCTTTCAGCGACTTGTAACCGTCTACCTGAATTGCCGAGTAATGTACGAAAACATCCGGTCCGTCTTCGCGACCGATGAAGCCGAAGCCTTTGGCGTTATTGAACCACTTAACCGTGCCTTTGTATTGAGCCACCGGATTTCATCCTTCCTTTTCTCGATACTTGCGACGTTCTTAGGAAGCCGCTGTTTGGTATGACGTAGCAGGCTCGCGAAAAGTTGAGGGAAGGATTTGCCGGATTTTCACCGTTCTGAGGTAGATAACTTGCTCCGTAAAGAACGACAGTTGCGGCCGATATGCGTATCCAATAAAAATCCCCGGCAACAACACGCACATCGTGTTGGTGCCGGGGATTTGTTTTTGACGAGGCTATTTTTTACGTTTCAGGCCCAGCTGGCGGGCATAGAGCAGTAACGTCGTGAGGGTTTTGCCGTCGATGATTTTCCCTTTGTCGACCATCTCCAGCAGGTCGGAGAGCCTGACCAGCCGGAAGTCGATGTGCTCGTCCTCTTCCGGATGAGCGTCGCCCGCGATCAGGCCCTCAGCGAGAAAAACCTTCATCGACTCGCCCAGGAACCCGGGGCTGGCGTAGTACTCGACCAGCGGAGACCACTTCTTTGCGCTGTAGCCGGTTTCCTCGGCCAGTTCGCGTTTGGCTCCATCAACGGGTGCCTCGCCTGCATCGAGCTTGCCTGCAGGAAGCTCCCATAGAAACTGGCCGGCGGCGTGACGATACTGGCGCTCGACGACAACCCAGGGATCTTTTTTGTGCTTTGCCGGATCAACGGCCAGGATGACTACCGAGCCGTTGTGGCGGATGACGTCGCGCTGCGATTCGCGGCCGCCGGGCTCGATGATGTGGTCCTGCAGTACACGAAACAGCTTCCCTTCGTAGACCACTTTCGAATCGAGAACCTTCGCGGTCTCCTCGCTGCCTGACTTCAGCTTGGACTTCGGCGCGGATTTCTGTACGGGCTTCGGCACAGGTTTCGATACAACTTTCGGCTCGAGCTTTGCTGCGGCCTTCACTTTGGCGGGAGCCTTTGGCTTCTCGGCGGCTTTGTTCTTCGCTGCTGGCTTTGGCGTCTTGATCTTTTTAGCGGCACTGCCCTCCGACGCTGTTTTGGCGCTGGGCATCTCGGCCACTTTGGCTGCGTCGGGCGCGGTGATCGTCTCCACCGGCGGCCCTGTGGTTTTGCTCGTTCTCTTCATTTTCTTCTCCGGCGTCATCGCTGTCTCCGACGTCTAAAAGTCTTTGTCGACCAACAATTACGGTAACACTCGCACTGTCTTTGCAGCATGTTCGTTCTATGCAAAGACCATTGATTCTCTTTCCGCCCGTCTTTGTTTGCCGCTTTGTGACCATCTGATGCATCCGGCGGCGCATCCCGTGCATCCGTTAGGCTGGAACAGCACTCCGGCATTAGACTCAATCGGAGCAGCAAACTTTTTGCTGCTGGCTGAAGACGCGAGAACGCAATTGAACGCAGAGTGTTTCCCTATCTCCGTTGTGCCGGGACTTTCCCGGCTCTTCCTGGACTACTGTTCGGGAGAAGTACCTGTGCGCTCCTGGTTTGGCGCCGTGCCCAGAGACCGCGCCTGGCAGCGGATACAGCTTAACCAGACGAACGACCATCGCAATTCACTGGTTCAGCTGCTCGCGTCGCAGAACTCTTCGCCGGCGTTGGCTCCGGCGCTCGAACAGATCGCAAACGGCGCGAATGTAGTCGTGACAGGACAGCAGGTCGGCATCTTCGGCGGGCCGCTCTTCACTCCATACAAGGCTGCGACTGCGATTGCTCTGGCTCGTGAAGCCACCGCTGCCGGCCACGCTCACGTGCCCATCTTCTGGCTGGCCAGCGAAGACCACGATCTCGAGGAAGTGAACCACGTCACATTTCCAGCGCGCCGCGAGTTGAAGAAGCTCACTTGGGAAGCTGCGCTGCAGGCTGCCGTTCCGGTGGGCGGGGTGGTGCTGGATGAAACCATTACTCCGCTGATCGATCAGGCGTGGGAGCTGCTTGGCTACTCCGACGCGATGGAAGCTCTGGCAGCGGCTTACAAGCCAGGTCAGACGCTGGCGGGGGCGTTTGCGGAGTTCTACAGCAAGGTTTTTGCCGATCAGGGCCTGCTCATTCTCGATGCCTCAAGCCGGGAAGCGCATCGGCTTGGTGCTCCGGTTTTGCAGGCGGCGATCGAGCGCGCGGACGAGTTGCATGCTGCGCTGCTCGTTCGCAACAAGGAGCTACAGGCCGCGGGATACCATGCTCAGGTTGCAGTTGCCGAGCGCGGCAGCCTGTTGTTTTTGATCGATGCGCAGACTGGCGCTCGCAACGCGCTTCGCCGGACGCAGGCAACGGCGGCTGAGCCGGATGGACTGTGGCAGGCGGGACGCGATAAGTATTCGACTGATGAGTTGCTGGGGATTCTCGCCAGCGAGCCGGAGCGTATTTCCCCCTCGGCGCTGCTGCGGCCTGTCTTTCAGGATAAGATGCTGCCGACGTCGGCTTACATCGGCGGCCCGGCGGAGATTGCTTACTTCGCGCAATCGGCGGTGCTCTATGAGCGCATTCTGGGCAGGCTGACGCCGGTGCTGCCGCGGCTTTCTGCAACGCTTGTCGAGCCTGCGATTGCCGAGCTGGTCGATCGCCATGAGCTGTCTCTTGAGACGATTTTGGCGAGCACGGAAGAGTCGCTGGCACAGCGGCTTGCGGCTCGCGCTATGCCCGTTGCGGGCAAGAAGCTGCTGGCCTCGGCGGGCAATGCGCTTGATGCTGAGTTGACCGCCCTGACCGAATATATGAATTCGCTGGATGAAGGGCTGGGGCGATCGGCGGGTGTTTCGGCAAGCAAGATGCGCTATCAGATGAACCGGCTGCGGCGTATGGCTGCCAACTTCGAGCTGCAGAAGGAAGCCTCGCTGGGCCGCCACGCGCAGGCAGTGGTGCAGGCGCTCTACCCTCAAGGCGGCTTGCAGGAACGGCTGATTGGCGCGGGGTATTTCCTGGCGCGGTACGGCAACGATCTGGTGAATGAGCTGATCTCCGAGGCTGCCGGGGGCTGTCCTGGGCACAAGCTGATTCGGCTATAATTCGCCGGTGGATGCCGCCCAGTGGAATCGTTAGACGGGCAAATCTTCTCCGGAGGCTCTTCTTGCGATTCCTTTCTTCGATTTCTGTGGCTGCAGTTTTTCTGTCTTCGTATACGGCGATGGCGCAACCGGCAAAGACTGCGCCTGACCCTTGCCCGGAAGCCTCGGTCAGCAACGGATATCTCGGTATCACAACCGTTCGCCTATGGCCCGGAGACGCTCCGCAGGCCACTGGCAATGGCTGCGCCGACATTCCAGCCTTGTCTGTTTTGCGTGCTCAGCCCGGCCGCGAGAACGGCAGCGCGGTGATCGTCATCCCTGGCGGCGCGTACATGGGTCTGGCGTCGATTCTGGAAGGGCGCGAGGTCGCCGACTGGTTTGCGGCGCGCGGCTTTACGGCCTTTGTGCTGCGCTATCGGCTGGGCAAGAAGTATCTGCTGCCTGTCCCGCTGATCGACGCGCGGCGCGCGGTGCAGCTGGTGCGGGCGCGGGCAAAGGATTTTCACGTCGCTCCCAATCGCATCGTGGTCGTCGGCTTCTCTGCCGGAGGCCATCTTGCCGCGCTCTCCGGTACGCAGTTTGTCCCTGGCAATCCTCAGGCTGAGGACCCGATCGAGCGTGTTTCGAGCCGGCCGGATTACCTGGTGCTCGGCTATCCGTGGATCGGCGCCATCTCGCCCAACACGGCGCACCTGACCTATTGCAAACTAGTCGATCTGCTGGATACGCCGGGGCGCTGCGAAGAGATGCAAAAGGCCTATTCGCCGGACCTCTTTGTAACCAAAGAGACTCCGCAGACCTTTATCTATCACACCACCAACGATCAGACTGTCCCGGTGGAACAGGCGCTCAGCTTTTACGAGGCGCTGATCAAGGCCGGTGTGTTGGCGGAGATACATATCTTCGCGTACGGCGCGCACGGCACCGGCCTGGGCTCTGGCGATCCCTCGCTCGACCAATGGCCCAACCTGCTGGAGAACTGGCTACGCGCGCGGGGATTGCTGAACGTGGATGCGGCTGCGGTGAGCGGCCACTGACGGTCGTACCGTTGACACTGGACTGGAGCCATGGTTTGATCGCTTCTGCATTCACAGGAGCGTTATGGATTCCCCCTTATTTTGTAAGGAAATCTCTGTCGTACAAGTGCGGTGCGTATGCCTGATGGCCGCAGCGCTGTTGTTGTTGACGGCCGCGCACGATGGCTGGGCGCAGGCCGATGGGAAGAAGGCGGCCAAGGGTCCGGCGCGAATTACGGATGGCTTGCGCGAGGAGACTCCTAACGATTTTCTGCGCGTCACGTTTGTCTCCGCGGGAACGAACGTGACATCGCTGGCGCGGCCGGGGGCGCAACGGGCTTTTGCAACGGCGACCGCTTTTTATCTGCCGCCGCTGCCATTGAAGGAATTTCCGCTGTACTCGGGGCTGGTCAACGACGACACCAAGACGCTGGTAGCGCTGCGCTGCCGTCCTGCGCATCCGGAGACTGTGGATGCGACGTTAGCGACCTGGCCGAACCTCTTCCACGCGATTGAGCGGGACATGCATCGCGATGCGGCGGAGTGCTCGACGGCGGCGGCTTCGGATGGGTCCGATATGGCATTGCAGGCTTTCTGCTTCGCTCATGCGTACAACGATCCTGCGGGCTCGACTGTGCCGAAAACGCTGGCGGCAACTTTCGACTATGCTGCGGTGGCCTTCGATGCGCAGCACACGCAGCTGGCAAGCTGGCTGCGCAGTCAATATGGGGTTTTTCCGGCGTTCAGCGGCTTAGGTTTTTCGGTCAAGGATTCGTACTATCTGGACACGCAGCCGATGAGCTCGGCACAACTGCTGGTCAAGTCGGTTTCGCCTGAGTATGTGCTCAAGAATGTGAGCTTGAGAGAGGCGGGTTGCAGGTGCATCTCCGTGGCGCCGTACCCTGGGCGCGCCGAGAATCGCCTCGATCCCAAGTTTATTGCCAAGGCTGGAGGTAATGGGGAGTGCAGAGTGGTGAAGTCGCTGACGCATGCGAGGTGAGGAGACGCGAAGGCTGATTTCCCTAATTCAAAAACATCGTGCGGTAGAGGGTGTCGCGCTGGACTGGTTTGAAGCCGGCGTCGCGGATGATGCGGCGTAGCTCCTCTTCCGTCGTACAGTTGCTGGTGCCTGCGGCTTTGACTACGTTCTCTTCTAACATCACAGAGCCTACGTCGTTGCCGCCGAAGTGGAGGCCTAACTCAAGCACTTTGAGGCCTTGAGTTACCCAGCTGGCCTGCACGTTTTCGATGTTATCGAGATACAGACGAGAGATGGCCAGCACCTTGAGGTATTCGACTGACGTTGCTTCTTCCCAGCCGCGGCCGCCTAACGCGGTGTGGTTGGGCTGGAAGCTCCAGGGGATGAAGGCGGTGAATCCGCCGGTCTCTTCCTGCAGGTTGCGGACGACTTCGAAGTGGTTGATGCGCTGATCGAATGTCTCGCCCACGCCAAACATCATGGTCGCGGTGGTGCGCATGCCGAGCTGATGGGCGGTGCGATGCACGTCGACCCAGTCCTGTGTTTTGCACTTGAGGCGCGCGATGCGATGGCGGACGTCGTCGTCGAGAATCTCCGCGCCGCCGCCGGGGATGGAGTCGAGGCCGGCATCGCGCAGGCGGGCGATGGTGTCACGCAGGCTCAGTTCGGAGTACTCGGCGATGGCCAGGATTTCGCTGGCGGAAAGGCAGTGCAGCCAGATCTGCGGAAAGCGCTGCTTGATGCCGGTAAAGAGCCGCTCGAACCAATCGATCTTGAGGTCTGGATGGAGGCCGCCCTGCATGAGCACGCCGGTACCGCCCAGCTCCTCGGTCTCGGCGATCTTCTCGTAGATCTTTTCGAAGTCGAGGATATAGCCTTCTTCGGCCCTTGGGTTCTTGATTCCCTCTTTGGGCAGCGGACGGTAGAAGGCGCAGAAGGTGCAGTATTCGGTGCAGAAATTGGTGTAGTTGATGTTGCGGTCGATGATGTAGGTGACCACGCGCTCGGGATGCAGGCGACGGCGGACGGAGTCAGCGTCCATGCCGAGGCCGATCAGATCGTCGGAGTTGAAGTAATCAAGAGCCTGCTGGCGTGTAATCGACATGCTTCTATTGTAGCTACTATGGCGTCGCTTTTACAGCGACGGAACGAGAGGTTATTCGGGCTTGACCGGCGGAGGCTCAGCCACCTTCGGAGCAGGCTGCTTCCTGGCGTAAGTTGACACGCCCATGCTCATGAGGAAGAAGCGGAAGCCTTTGCGGATGGAATCGAGCACGCTCACCGAATCCTCTTTCTCTAAAACGAGACGTTGGCGGGCTGGGTGACTTTCATTACCGACTGGTCGCCAGTCTTCTGCTTCCAGGCGGCGCGGATGGCCTCGATGCGGTGGTCATTCTCGGGCGTGTTGGGGTAGTCGATGATCAGCATTTTGGAGCGGATGCGCTCTGGCGCTTTTTCATCCTTGCCCTGCCACTGGCCGTAGACATCGACCACGCTCAGGCCGGCGGGAAAACGCGAAGTCACTTCCTTATCGAGAAAAGCGCGCCATGCGGCTTCGCTGACGCCCTTGGCGGCATCGTCGGCTGGGCCGAGGCCGAAGTAAAGCTGCGTGTCTACCCAGCCCTGGGTCTTGGCCGGATGCGCGGCATCGCCATGCAGGGTTGCGCTGGCTGCCGATTGCGACGAAAACGAGCGGTACGAGAGGCCGAGAGCCAATGCCAGGACCAGCGCGGCAGGGATAAGCCGGCTCAAGCGCAATCTGCTCTGGCTTCGATTCTGTTGGGATTCAATCTGTATTTTCTGCATGAGTTCACTTTACCGGGCTGACCACGATAGAGCCGCCTAAAGGAGGCAGCTGGGTGGTGGGATCGAAGTTCAAGGGGCGTTTCAGGAGGTCGAGCGCCGAGGGAGGCAAGGGCTTATTGGCGTTGGCCAGCAACAGGCTTACCTGCCACATCTCGGTTTCGGAGAGCACGGATTTGTACGCAGGCATGCCTGACAGGCGGATGCCGTTGGCGACCTTCCAATACGTCTCTCCAGGCGGGTCGTCGCTCACGCCAACAACGTCCGAGCCGTGCTTTTCCCAGAGAGGCGGAGCATCGGGAAACATGTGCGGGCCGACTTGCGAGGGATTGCCGGAGACACCGTGGCAGTAAGCGCATTGCTGGCGATAGATATGCGCCCCAGCGACGAAGGTGGCTTCGTTGGCCGTGACCGGGACGGTCTGCGGCATCTCCCTGGCGATGCGGGAATGCAGTGGCATGCTCGTGACCTGGCGCTCGAAGGGCAGAGGCGCGTCGGCAACCGCGACGGGAGGACGGCCGTGAGTGAACCAATACCACGCGCCAAACGGCAAAAGAAGTAACCCAATTACAACTCCGAAGAGGAAGCGAATCATCTCAGCGGACCTCCAGTTTCACAATCATACGCAGAACCGGCGTTTAAATTCGGCTGGTTGAGTGTCGCATTGAACTTCTGTGAATCTTGAAAATTTTCTGGACAAAGGCGTCCGGATTTGGCACGGTGAAGCACGCTGCCCCGATTGAGTTTTGGTGACGCGGAATACCGCGGACAACGGCGGCCATCGTAATTCCGGGCATAGTCCAATCCACGCCAATCGGGAAACTGCATCGCCTCGAAAATGGAAAGGAGAATTTTCGTGATCGATCATACGCACATGCGCCTGGGCCGCAGGGCCGTGAGGACTGACAGCCGCACCCTCAAGCTGGGCAAATATCTGAAGAGCGGGCTGCCGCCGGCTCCCGCCGCGGTCGACTGGACCCATGGCATCACGGACTGGGGCATGATGCTTAATGACAAGTATGGGGACTGCACCATTGCTGCGGCTGCGCATGCTCTGCAGGTCTGGACGGCCCATACCACAGGAGAAATCACTATTCCGGATGAGACGATTCTGAACTACTACGAGCAGTGGGATGGCTATAAGCCGGGCGACAGCACCACCGATGGCGGCGGAATCGAACTCACGGTGCTTACTCAATGGCAGAAGAGCGACTTCGATCAGCACAAGCTGGTGGCCTATGCCGATCCGGCGTATAACGACCTCGAGCAAGTCCGGCAGGCGATCCATCTCTTTGGCGGCTTGTACATCGGGTTGGCGTTGCCCGCCAGCGCACAAACGCAGGCGATCTGGGACGTGGTTCCAGACGGAGGCGACAATGCCAAGCCGGGCAGCTGGGGCGGCCATGCGGTCTTCGTGCCCAAGTACGATGCGACCACTTTTACCTGCATCACCTGGGGCGCGCTGAAAACGATGACCGTTGCCTTCTGGCAGGAATATGTGGACGAAGCGCACGCACTGCTAGGACATAACTGGATCGCGCAGAAAGGCTCTCCGTCGGGCTTTAATCTGACTGAGCTCAAGGCCGATCTGGCGCTTATCAAAGCCAAATCCTCTTCAGCCTCGGCATAACAGGGCTGGGCCGGACCGGGCTGGACAGGGCTCCCGCCTCGAATTCGCCCGTCACGAATTCCACCGGATTGGCGAACCTCGGATACCGAACGCGGCTTTGCGCCGTCAACAGGATTGCCCCTGCCTGCGTACCGACTGGATGGCAACTCGCCGTTGCAGCCGGCTCCGCGCGGGCCGGGTCAAGATGGCTGGGTTCAGGATGTTCTAATACGGTAAGGGACCAGCCAAAATTGGCGTTGTTTCTCGATTGCCCGGAGGTATCTCGATTCTGATGTTTTCGTCACGATTTTGTGTTTCCACTCGCTTGCAGCGTTCTTTTCTGTTGCCGGTTTTGGCTGCCGCATTTGCTGCCGGTATGAGCGCATCGGCGCAAGCCCAGGCGAGCAGTTCGGCTTCCGCACCGGAGGCGCCAGCGCCGCAGACTCAACCTGCGCCGCAAACCACTGGGCCACTGACGGTGCAGGCCCGCCTCAAAGCCCGCCGCGAACAGCGCCGCATACAGGCTATTCACGACGTCTACAGCCATCTGTATGAGATTTACGTCGGCGCGGGCTATCTGCGCTTCTTTCCCGGCAATGGAATTCCACCGCAGGATGGAGAGCGCCAAAGAGGTCTGCAGCGCATGAACGAGTACGCCTGGAACGTGGGCGTCACTCGCTACTTCAATGAGCGGCTTGGTGTAACCATCGACGGGCGCGGCACCTACGGCTCAGCTTATGTGGGAAACAACCCCAACGTGAATGCAGGCATTCCCAAACCGGCCATCAGCCAATATGCGGCCATGGGCGGACCTACCTACCGGTTCCTGCTCAAGCCGAAGTATTCGATCTCCGGCCGGGTTCTGGCAGGCGGCGCGTGGGGCAATTTCTCCGGCGACCTGGGACCATCTACACCGGCGAATCTGGGTCTATGGCCCGATGGAGCCTCGGTTGCGATCAGCGCCAGCATTCCATTTGAATACAACTTCAGCCCGGCGATCGGCTTTCGCGTAGCGCCTGAATACGTGTTGACCAACTTCGGCTCGACCATCCAGAACAATCGCGGATTCACCGGCGGCGTTGTGGTGCGCTGGGGCAAGCAATAGGATTCGCCGCCAGGCAACATTGGTATCAGATTTACCAAAGCAAAAGGCGCATGCGATGAATCTGTCGCATGCGCCTTTTGCTTTGGTACGGCTTTCTTCCGTGGTTATTGCAGGATTGGAATGCCGCCCAGACCCTGCGCGATGCGCTGCTGCCACTCCGCGGGGCCGGTCTGGTGGATGCTGACGCCCTTGGCATCGACAGCCACGGTGACCGGCATATCGACTACATCGAACTCGTAAATCGCTTCCATCCCCAGGTCTTCAAAAGCCAGAAGGCGCGAGCCTCGGATGGCCTTGGAAACCAGGTAAGCAGCGCCGCCAATGGCCATGAGATACACCGCGCCGAACTCGCGAATGGCGTCGATGGCGACCGGGCCGCGCTCAGCTTTGCCGACCATGCCCAGCAGGCCGGTTTCGGCGAGCATCTGGCGGGTGAACTTGTCCATGCGCGTGGCCGTGGTGGGACCGGCAGGGCCGACGACCTCTTCGCGGACGGGATCGACGGGGCCGACGTAGTAAATGAACCGGTCTTTGAAGTCGACGGGAAGGTTTTCGCCGCGGCTGAGGATGTCGGTCATGCGCTTGTGTGCTGCGTCGCGACCAGTGAGCAGTTTGCCGGAGAGCAGAAGCACCTCGCCGGTCTTCCAGCCATCGGCTTCTTCACGCGTGACGGTGTCGAGGTTGACGCGGCGGGCGGTTGAAACGTCATAGGTCAACCTGGGCCACGCATCGATGGATGGCGGATCGAGGAAGGCTGGCCCGGAGCCGTCGAGAACGATGTGCGCGTGGCGCGTGGCGGCGCAGTTGGGAATCATGGCTACCGGAAGATTGGCCGCGTGGCAGGGAGCGTCGAGGACTTTCACATCGAGAACGGTGGTGAGGCCACCAAGGCCCTGTGCGCCAATGCCGAGGCGGTTGACCTTGTCGTAGAGCTCGACGCGGAGCTTTTCTGCGGTGGTTTTGGGGCCGCGCGCGATGAGGTCCTGGATGTCGATGGGGTCCATGAGCGATTGCTTGGCGAGCAGCATGGCTTTCTCTGCAGTGCCGCCGATGCCGATGCCTAACATGCCGGGAGGGCACCATCCAGCGCCCATGGTGGGTACGGTCTTGAGCACCCACTCGACGACCGAGTCGGAGGGGTTGAGCATGACGAATTTGCTCTTGGCCTCTGAGCCTCCGCCTTTGGCAGCGACGGTGATGTCGACCTTGTTGCCGCGGACCAGCTCGACGTTGACGACAGAGGGCGTATTGTCTTTGGTGTTTTTGCGGGCGCCGGCGGGGTCGGCGAGGATGGAGCCGCGCAGCTTGTTGTCGGGATCGAGATAGGCGCGGCGTACGCCTTCGTCGACCATGCCTTGCAGGTCCATATCGCCGTCGAAGCGGACATCCATGCCGACCTTGACGAAGGCGTTGACGATGCCTGTGTCCTGGCAGACGGGGCGATGGCCCTCGAAGCACATGCGGCTGTTGATGAGGATCTGCGCCATCGCGTCCTTGGCTGCGTGGGACTGCTCCTTCTCATAGGCAGCGGTGAGGCTGGTGATGAAATCCTCGGGATGGTAGTAGCTGATGTACTGCAGTGCGCCAGCAACGCTGGCAATGAAATCTTCCTGCTTGATGACGGTCATTCGAAAATGCTCCTCAAATCTCAACTCGATCAGGTTAAAGGATTGAGGGTACGGCTGGCAGCATGACAGCTGCGCGAGTGTGAATTCAGTCGTTACGTAGCTGTTTCAGACGCTGCGAATGTCCGTGTGAACGAAGTCGTCGCCTTTGTAGAGCAGCGGTTCGCGCTTGACGCGGGCTAGTGCGTAGCTGAAGCAGTCGCCGAAGTTCAGATTGGCTTTGTGTCCGCTGCCTCTGCCGTAATCGCGATAGGCCTGGCGGGCGATTTGGGCCTGCTCGGCGGTGAAGGGCTCAACGATGACCTGAGCTCTTTCCAGGATTTCGCTCAGCCGAGCACTCAGCTTTGGGTTCTTCATCCGATCGAGCACAATCGATGATTCAAGATAGGTGGCTGCAGAGATTCGCAACTCGTCTGTGGCCTCCAGAAGCCCTGCAAAGCCGGCGGCCTCAGGTTCTTCCTTGATAATCGCGATAAAGACGGAGGTGTCGAGAATCATATGGGCAAGCCGGTTTCCGGATCGTAAAGCTCATCCATAAGTTCTTTCGAAGTTCGGCTATCGTTCATCATCGCCGAAGTTTCACGGCTTACCTGCATCAGCCATTCGGCCAGTCCTGCTTTGGGATTTGGCTGGCTTCGTTCTAACTGAGCTTTGACCGCCAGCGTAACAGCGCCAGTCATCGTTTGACCTGTTCGCTGGCTAAGCTCCTTAATCAACCCCACCGTCTCCTGGTTCTTAATGTTCAAACTGGCCATATTCTACCTTTCTACCCCTACCATCTACTATTCTACCCCAATGAATACAGAGAGAGGGAATTACATCGGAAATCCCTAAATGCCCTAAGCTAGACAGATGAGTGATGCCATTCTGGAACCTGGAGCGCCTGTGGAGGCGAGCGGGGCGGAGTCGGGAATTTACGATGTCCTGGTCATCGGTGCAGGGCCGACGGGTTTGGCTTGCGCCATCGATGCTCAGAATGCCGGCTTTCGGGTGGTGCTGGTGGATAAGGGCTGCCTGTGCAACTCGCTCTATAACTACCCGGCTCACATGACGTTTTTCACCACATCGGAACTGCTGGAGATCGGTAACATTCCTTTTCCAAGCCCCAATGCCAAGCCCAGCCGCAACGAGGCGCTCGAGTATTACCGCAAGGTTGCTACGCATTACAAACTCGATGTGCGCCAGTACCAGACGGTCGAGCGGGTGACCGGCTCCGATGGCGGCTTTCAGATACATATTCGCGACCGATTTGGAAGAGCGGGGCAAATTAGAGCCCGCAAACTCGTCGTCGCGACCGGCTATTACGACCTGCCCAATTATCTGGGCATTCCAGGCGAAGACCTCTCCAAGGTGATGCACTACTACGACGATCCGCATCCGTATTCGGGACTTGATGTGGTGGTGATCGGCGGCAAGAATTCGGCTGCCATCGCGGCGCTGGAGTTGTGGCGCCACGGCGCGCGAGTGACGCTGGTACATCGCGGCCGCGAGATTCATCGCCACGTGAAGTACTGGATCAAGCCAGATATCGAGAACCGCATCAAGAATAGCGAGATCGCCGCCTTCTTCGGGTCGCACCTGGCCGAGATCGGCCCTGATTCTGTACTGCTGGAAACGCCGGCAGGCAAGCGCACTCTCAAGAACGACTTCGTCTTCGCCCTGGTTGGCTACCATCCCGACTTTGAGTTCCTGGAAAACCTGGGCGTGCGTGCTGAGGGAATCGACCGCCTGCCCGTCTGCGACCCTGAATGCCTTGAGAGCAATGTGCCGGGCATCTACCTGGCCGGGGTGATCGTGGCAGGCAACCGCACCAACGAAATCTTTATCGAGAACGGCCGCTTTCACGGACAACAGATCGCACGCGATCTGATAAGGAAGCAGAGTGTGCAATCGAGGAATTCATTCGGCGGGTGATCACGGCAAGATGGAAATGCGGTGCATTTCTGTCCGCGCTCCACGTATGATTCTTCAGGAAATGCCTGAATCGATTGGATGTCTGGCCGCGAGTTCTCTACTAGACTGGTAGAGGCCGCATCCCTCTGGAGGTCGATACTTTGATAATGCGCCGACGGTGGCCACGATCGATCCGGTTTCAGCTGCTGATCGGCCTGGTGTTGCTCGAGGCGCTTTCGCTACTACTCCTCGCCACCATTCTTACGCGCCAGCAGAACACGGAGACCCGGGGGCGCGCCAAGGTTCGGTTGGAACACCAGGCCTCTTCTCTGGAAGCCCAGGTGCTGGAGGCGCTGCAGAACGACCGCCCGGAAGCCATTAATACTGCGGTACGCATCATGGCCGATTCTCCCAGCGTCGATTCGGCCAAAATCGCCGACCCCAACGGGATCGTGTTGTTCGACAGCGCGGGCTTGTCGGTCAAGCGCCCATTGGCTCCGGCAGAGCTGGCCGAGCTCAAGCACATCTCCGGAAATGATCCTTATTTCTTTGCCGTCGGCCCACGAGAGTGGGAGGGCGCCAAGGCTATACGATTCCAGGGAAAGCTTTACGGATATTCCTGGGTCAAAACAGATGAGCAGTGGGACAAGCAGCAAGTCTCAAGCCTGCTGCGTGCCGTCACTATCTTTGGAGTCATCTGGATTGGAGCTTCGCTGCTTCTATCCTGGGGGCTGGCGCGCTCCATCACCGGACCCCTGGCGGTGTTGCACCGCGGCACCCGCGCCCTGATGCATTCGCCGGACGGCGAGTCGCAGTTTCCATTGCCGGTAACGGTGCACAACGAAATCGGAGAGCTGCTTGAGGCATTCAACCGCATGGTTGCCTCGATTGAAGAGCAGCGCGCCGGGCTGAGCGACACGCTCTCGCTTCTGGATTCCATGCTGGCCAACGCTCCGATCGGGCTGGCTTTTTTTGACCGGCGGGCGCGCTTTGTCCGGGTAAACCGCATTTTTGCGGATATTTCGGGCATACCGCTGAGTAGGCATCTGGGGCGCACGCTGCCCGAGGTGCTGCCTGCGGCAGTCGCCAGCCAGCTGGAGACGAACATCTTCGATGTCTTCGAAAATGACCGGCCGCTGCGGGATATGGAAGTCTCCGGCATCAACGAAAGCACCAACCGGCCCTGGTCGTGGATTACCAGCGCTTATCCGATTCACACCACGCCCGAACAGGTGCGCTGGGTCGGCCTGATCGTCATGGACGCCAGCGACCGCAAACGCGGTGAAGAAGCCCTGCGCAAAACAGAGAAACTTGCAGCCACCGGTCGCCTGGCGGCGTCGATCGCCCACGAGATCAACAATCCACTGGAAGCGATCACCAACCTGCTCTACCTGCTGAACAACCATGCGCAACTGGAAGAGCCGGCGCGCAGCTATGTGACGATGGCCGAACACGAGGTTCGACGCATCTCAGAGATCACTCAACAGACGCTGCGTTTTTATCGCCAGTCGACGCTTCCTGCGCGCGCGCAGCTCTCAGAGTTGCTGGATTCGGTTCTGAGTCTGCACCAGGGGAGATTACGCAACCTGGGCATCACGGTCGAAAAAGGATATGACTCGAACACTAGCCTGTACTGCTTTGCCGGCGAGCTACGACAGGTTTTCGCGAACCTGATCGGCAATGCCATCGATGCCATGCAGGGAGGCGGACGGCTGGTTCTGCGCGCCCGGCGCTCCCGCAGCTGGAGCGACACCAGCAAGCTCGGAGTGCGCTTTCAGGTGGCGGACACCGGTTCAGGCATGACTCCCGAGGTGCGCAAGCATATCTTTGAACCCTTCTACACGACCAAGGAAGTGACCGGGACGGGGCTTGGGCTTTGGGTGAGTTCGGAGATCGTGTCCAAGCACAGCGGCTCCATGCGCGTGCGCAGCCACTCCGACACCCTGGGCGGCCCCTCGGGAACGATCTTTGAGTTGTTCTTTCCCGATGAGCCGGAGGTTACTTCTCTAGCGGAAAACGAACCCTCCACAGTCTCAACGGTTAGCTGATCGACGGGGCACTTCGCCGGGTTTGCTCCGCAGCGGTGACGCGATCGGGTTCAGTCACGAATCTGGGTCCGATCGAGCGCGGGGAAAAGCACCAGCCCGATCAGGCCATTGCCGGCTGCGCGAAACAGCTCGTCGAGCCAGCTTGAGTGCCAGGCCAGCCCCAGCAGACCGCGAATGACGCCCATCATGATTGCACTCGACAGCAGGGTCAGGGCGAAGTTCATGACCATGCGGATGGCATTGTTCTCGACCACGATGCGGATGCCAACCGAGGCGGCCAGAAACCCGCATACGGTGTTGGCGATGCCGTGAATCCCGATTGCTCCCTGTGTCAGCCCATCCTGGGCCAAGCCGAGCAGCGCGCCCAACAGCGTTCCATGGATCGGGCTGCGGCGGTTCAACGCAAAGTAAATCGCCACCAGCAGAGGCAGGTCCATATACGCAAAACGGCCAAGGAGGCGCGGCAGCCAAGCCTGCAGGACAACCGCGGCGAGCGGCACCAAGACGTAAATATAGAGCGGGTAGCGGCGAATCTCGAGATCGCGCCGGTAATCGGGAATGAGCGTCGGCACAGCTATTGGACCCTCCCCGTTTGCGGCGGCTTGGGCGCTGATTTGGGTGCCGTAGTGGTTGTACCCGGCTTCGCGGACTGCGGTTTGGGCTGTGCCTTGGGAGCGGCAGCCTTGGGTGTCCCGGTTCCGTCTGCCGGGGTCTCGGGGGTATCCGCCGCAGCTCCGGAATCCGAACCGCTGCTGGTAGCCCCTTGCGCGCCGCCCGGCGAAAAACGATCCGGGTGCAGCGCCTGTAGCGGCTTGGGCGCAACCGGCGGAGGAACGACAGGCTGGCCGTCCGGGCCGATTACGGGCGGCGTTACAGGCGCGTTGGGGTCTTTCAGGCCCGGGAGCCGCTCGGCCATTTCCGCTGCGGCTTTCTTGCGCTCGGCGTCGGCAGCGACTTCCGCGCCTTTCAGCTCTTCGCTGGTGGCCAGATCTGTCTGCTGTTGCGGAGAAAGTTGTGGCTCCAGCGAAGTGATCACCAGCACTTCGTCGAGATGCTGCAGGTCGGCGGCCGGCTTGATCACTACTTCAATGAACGAGCCGCGATCCGGGTCGCGCAGCACCTTTTCAACCGCGCCAACAGGCAGACCGCGTGGGAAAATCTGGTCTCCGCCGGCGGTGAGCACGTGTTCGCCTGGCTGGATGCGCCCGTCGGCGAGGATGTTGATCACCTGCGGCTGGCCGCCGGCGTTGCCGCGCAGGATGCCGCGAATGCGCGTCTTCTCCAGAATCACGCCGGCGCCGCTGGTCTGGTCGTTGATCAGCAGCACCTGCGCCGTATGCGGAAAGACATCGCGCACCTTGCCCGCGATGCCGTCGCTCGTGATCACCGCCATATCCGGTGCGAGACCATCGGCTGAGCCTTTGTCGATATAAATGAGACGGGAAACGCTGCTGCCGCTGGTGCCGATCACCTGCGCAGGCACCGTTTGATAGGCATAACTCTCGCGAAACTTGAGCATGGCCTGCAGCCGCTGGCCCTGCAGAGCATCTTCGCGCAGTTCAGCCTGCTCAAGGCGAAGGCGATCAATGGTCTGCTGCAGCTCTTTGTTCTGGTCTTTGGTGTGGCGGAGGTCGACGTAGTTACTCCACAGGCTGCCCATTCCATCGCCTGCGCCGTGAATGGCGCGTTCAAAAGGAGTGACCAGGCTCGCGGCCCATAGGCGGATCAGCAAGACTCCGCTGCCATCGCGCGAGATATGCACCGCCGGCCCGCCCGCGATTGCTGCCGCAACGGCGACTGGCCTGCGCACCTGCACCGCAAGCCCAATCACCTGCAGCAGCAGCGCTGCCAGCAGTACGATCAGGTTGCGATAGCGGCTGAAAAAAGATTCCATACCAACCAGAAGCTGAGGATAGCGACGAGCGCTGTTTGCACAGCGCTCTTTAGCTCATTGTCGCGTAAGAAGTGGATGGCAACCAAAGCCCAGCAGGCAATCCGCAGTGCAGACGTGCTTACTTGCGCAATAGAAGCGTGAATCAAAGGCCGGCCGCAGCCGGCGCACGCCCAACGCGGCAAGCGTTAGTCGATCTTGATCTTGCGCAGAAGGCGGAAATCGGAGAGCATCTTGCCCGTGCCGAGTACCACGGAGGCTAGCGGATCGTCGGCTACGGATACCGGCAGACCGGTTTCTTCGCGGATGCGCTTGTCGAGATTCTTGATGAGCGCGCCGCCGCCGGTGAGCACGATGCCGCGGTCGGAGATGTCCGCCGAAAGCTCCGGCGGCGTGCGCTCCAGTGCAACGCGAATGGCGTTCACGATGACTGAGATGCACTCGGCGAGGGACTCGCGAATTTCTGTGTCGTCGATGGTGATCGTCTTGGGCACACCTTCGATCAGGTTGCGGCCCTTGATCTCCATGGTGATCGGCTTGTCGAGTACGTAGGCCGAGCCGATTTCGATCTTGATCTGCTCCGCGGTGCGTTCGCCGATGAGCAGGTTGTACTTGCGCTTGAGGTAGTTGGTGATCGCCTCGTCCATCTGGTTGCCGGCCATACGAACCGACCGCGAATAGACGATGCCGGAGAGTGAAATGACAGCGATATCGCTGGTGCCGCCGCCGATGTCGACAACCATGTTGCCGTAGGCTTCAGTAATGGGTAAGCCCGCGCCGATAGCTGCGACCATGGCCTGTTCGACGAGATAGACTTCGCTGGCCTTGGCACGATAGGCGGAGTCTTCGACGGCGCGCTTTTCTACCTGGGTGATCTCCGAAGGCACGCCGATGACGATGCGCGGATGCACCAGCATCTTGCGGTTGTGCGCCTTCTGGATGAAGTAGTTCAACATCTTCTCGGTGACCTTGAAGTCGGCGATGACGCCGTCCTTCATCGGCTTGATGGCCACGATGTTGCCGGGAGTGCGGCCGAGCATCTCCTTGGCCTCTTTGCCCACGGCCTCGACTTCGCCGGTGTTCTTGTTGAGGGCGACGATCGATGGCTCATTGACCACGATGCCTTTGCCCGCGGCATAGACGAGTGTGTTGGCAGTGCCAAGATCGATCGCCAAGTCACTCGAAAACATGCTGAAGAGTGAGCGAAGACCATGCGAGCGCGAAGGACGCGAAGGATAACCGTTCGATGACATTTTCTTGAATAAACTCTCTAGCGCCAGACACGGCTGGGCATTTTGGGTCTCTACGCTATTGTACGGCCACTCGGCGCGTCGTGCGGATGGTGGAAAAAGGTCTTGAATGGCGAGAGTTGGGCTACTTAACGCTGAATGATTTCTGACTAGGTCGCAGATTGGTTGCAACTCGAACAAGTATCATGCTGGCACAGGAGTTCACCCATGTTTGCATGCTCTCCAAAAAACGCCCCTGCAACTCTTTGTGCCCTGGCTATTCTTCTGGCTGCATTTCCTGCCATCGCCCAGAACACAACCGCCACGGTTCCTCCTGTAATCGATGTTCACGTCCACGCCATGGACGAGTCCTTTCCAGGCATGGGCTCCGGCATGTGCCCCAATGAATCCAAATTCCTCGCCTCCGACCCTGCCACCAAAGAGGCCACCTTCGGCTGGAGCCAGGAAGAATGCACTCCTAAGCTCTATCCTGCCGCCAAGGGTGAGTACATAAAAGATGTCGTTGCCGAGATGGAGCGCCTCAACGTCACCGCCGTCGTCTTCGGCGACCCTGCAAGCGTCCAGAAGTGGAAGGACGCCGCTCCCAATCGCGTCATCCCTGGCACCAGTTTCACCGGCGGCGCCAACGGCCGCATCTCCCTCGACGAACTCCGCAAAGACTTCACCACCGGAGGCTTCAAAGTCATGGGCGAAATCGGCCTCCAATACGAAGGCATCTCTCCCAGCGATCTCTCGGTCGATCAATACTTTGCGCTGGCGGAGGAACTGGATATCCCCGTAGCGATTCACATGGGCACCGGGGGTTCGGGCCGCGCCAACATCTCCACCCCCAAATTTCGCGGCTCCATGGGCAACCCTCTCCTTCTTGAGGAGTTGCTCGCGCGCCATCCCAAGCTGCGCGTCCAGGTAATGCATGCCGGCTATCCCATGATCGACAACATGCTTACTCTGCTACAGGCCAACTCGCATGTTTATGTCGATGTCGCCGGACTTATCTGGAGCTATCCGCTCAAGGAAGTCAATCGCTACATCCAGCGCCTCTTCGAAGCCGGCTTCGAAGACCGCGTCATGTTCGGCACAGACCAGTTGGAGTGGCCTAAGTTGATGGCTTACTCCATCAGCATCATTCAGAATGCCGACTACCTTTCTCCTGAACAAAAGCGCGACATTCTCTACAACAATGCTGCTCGCTTCCTGCGGCTCGACACCTCAAAAGCGAAGTAGCGACCGCCCGTAGAACGGTGCAGCTTTCATCCTTTCCTCTTTTATCGTGCATCGCCTGGTGTCCATCTGTGGACGGTCAAAACCGCGAATGGACAGTTTTCTGTTCCGCTCCCGCCTATCCGTTACGCTAAGTAACACATCCGTATAGCCCCAATGCTGCCAAGCGTTTGGCCATGTACGTGCTTCTTCGTAGAACGGCAGTATCGCCGTCCCGGCCGGGCGGCCGGTTTTCACCACAACTCCAGCAATCGTCAGGAGAGCCATGATCAGCTTGCTACAGGACCTGCGCTACGCGCTTCGCCAGCTATGGAAAACACCCGGCTTCACCATCACGGTGCTGCTGACGCTGGCCCTAGGAATTGGCGCCAACGCCGCCATCTTCACCCTGGTGAACTCGGTCATGCTCAAGAGCCTGCCCGTCGCCGACCCGAAGACGCTCTTCCGTCTCGGCGACCATAACGATTGCTGCGTTGGCAACGGCGGCGCGCGAGACGATGGCGACTACTCCTACTTTGCCACCGACGCCTGGGAGCAACTGAGGAAGAATGTGCCTGAGTTCGAAGAGCTGGCTGCCATGCAGTCCGGCTTCACCTATCGCCCAGTCATAGCCCGGCGCGACGGCGCGCAGACCGTAGCGCGGTCGGTGATGGGCGAGTTCGTCTCCGGCAATTACTTCCGCACCTTTGGCCTCAGTCCCCAGGCAGGCCGTCTTTTCACCGACGCGGACAACCTCAAGGGTGCTGCTCCAACTGCCGTGATGAGCTACGAAACCTGGCAGCATGATTTTGCCGGGGATTCCGCCGTCGTCGGCAGCACCTACTGGATCAACACCAAGCCCGTCACCATTGTCGGCATCGCGCCGCGCGGCTTTTACGGCGACCGGCTTACCAGCACCCCGCCCGACTACTACTTGCCTATTCAGACGATGCCCGATCTGGCCAACGTGCCTTACGTCAGCGACCCCGATACCAGCTGGATCTACATGGTGGGGCGTGTGAAGCCGGGCACGGCCATCGGCCCGTTGCAGGAAAAAGTCAATGCCGTGCTGCGTCAGGCTTTCTCCACGCGCAAGGCCTTCACCACCAAGCAAGGCAAGATCCTGCTCGCCAAGGCGCACGCTACCCTCACCCCGGGCGGCGCTGGCATCTCTAATATGCAGGAGCAGTATGGAGATCACCTCCAGTTGCTGATGTGGGTCTCGGGCCTTGTGCTGTTGATTGCCTGCGCCAACATCGCAAATCTGCTGCTGGTACGCGGCATGGGCCGGAAAACCGAGATGTCCATCCGCACGGCACTCGGCGCCCAGCGCGGCCGCATCATTCGCCAGTTACTGACGGAGAGCGTGCTGCTATCTGTCATGGGCGGGTTGCTGGGATTGATCGTCGCTTATGCAGGAACGCACATGCTGCTGATGCTGGCCTTCCCCGGCGAGCAGAACGTCCCCATCGCTGCCGGTCCCTCACTTCGAGTTGTCGGGTTCGCCTTTGCGGTGTCGCTGGTCACCGGCGTTCTCTTTGGTGTAGCTCCTGCGTGGATCGCCGCCCAGGCCCGGCCTGCCGATGCCCTGCGCAGCGGCTCCCGGACGACCGCTTCCGGCGCATCCGTTTTACAGCGCGTGCTGGTTGTACTGCAGGCTGCCTTATCGCTTGTGCTGCTGGTGGGCGCGGGGCTCTTCGTGCAAAACCTCAACAAGCTGGAGAGCATGGACCTCAAGCTTGACTCCAAAAACCGCTACATCGTACACATCAACCCCCAGGCGGCAGGCTATTCGCAAAAGCAGCTTGAGACCCTGTATCACACCATGGAAGAGCGCTTCCACGCTATCCCAGGCGTGCTCAAAGTCGGCATCTCCAACTACACGCCCATGGAGGATGACAATTGGTCGAACGGCATCGGCATCGAGGGCGAACCCGACCCGCATGGCGGAGCATCCTTCATCAAGGCTACTGCCGAGTACTTCGATTCCGTTGGAACAAAAGTGGTGATGGGCCGCGGCATCGGCGTGCAGGACACTTCGACTGCCCCGCCTGTAGCCGTCGTCAACCAGGCCTTTGTGAACCGCTTTCTCAAGGATAAAAATCCCATCGGACGCCGCCTTGGATCTCCTAACCATCCCGGTGATTTTGAGATCGTCGGCGTGGTCGAAGACACGGCTTATACCGACGTCCGCTGGAAAGATCATGCCATGTACTTCGTCCCACAAATGCAGCGCTTCGCCAGCGATAAAGACCCCATCGAGAACGACACTTCGCTCTATGCGGGAGCCATGGTGATCCAGACCTCACGGCCCATGAGCGATATGGAGACGCTCGCCCGCAAGACGCTGGCCGGCATCAACCAAAACCTGACGGTGGTGAAATTTCAGACCTTCGACGAGCAGATCGCCGAGCGCTTTACCGAGGAGCGGCTGATCGCGCGCCTCACTACTCTCTTCGGCGGATTGGCGCTGCTTCTCGCCGCTATCGGCCTCTACGGCGTTACCGCTTATAACGTCGTTCGCCGCACGCCTGAGATTGGTATCCGCATGGCGCTGGGCGCGGAGCGGGGCGGCGTCATCGCCATGATCATGCGCGGAGCGCTTCTCCAGACAGCCCTCGGCCTCGCCATCGGCATACCGGTTGCGCTGCTCTCCATCCGCTTTGTGAAGACGCAGCTCTACGAAATCACCAGCGTCGATTGGCGGGTGACCGCAGCAGCAATCGCAACGCTTGGTGTCGCCGCATGCATCGCGGGCATCATACCGGCAAGGCGCGCCGCGTCCATCGATCCGGTGCAGGCTCTGCGAATGGAGTAAGTCATCTTGAATCCGTGATTCCAGTCAAGCCGTTCCTCTTCTCAGGTGTACTCAATTAGATTTGTGTTTCGGCCCCGATTGCGGCGCGAGCATTCCTCAAGCGTCGCAATCGAGGCAGGAGACATCGGAAGGGGAATCTTGGCTGAAATCGTGAAAGACAAGAATATTGGCACCAGCAGGCGGAATTTTCTCAAAGGCTCGGGCCTGGCGGTCGTCGGCTCGACTCTGGCCGCGACAACTCTCAGCCCGGGCGTTGCCGCCGAGAGCACTGCTCCCACAGGCGAATCTTCAACTGCCATAAACGAAGCCTCTGGCGCCAAGTTCACGAGCCCCGTCGACGCGGTCAACGTGCTGCAAGGCACAGATTCGACGCCGGCTTTTTCGCGAGGCAATACGCTGCCCATCGCTGCGCTTCCCTTCGGCATGGCGCACTGGACGCTGCAATCGGCGGCCAATACGCCGTGGATGTTCAGCCCCAGCGTCAGGCGCATTCAGGGCCTGCGCTGCACGCATCAGCTCAGCCCATGGCTCGACGACTACGGCCACGCCATCTTCCTGCCCTTCTGCGGTGAGACCAATCCCGAGGCAGGCGCGCGAGCCTCTTCCTATCGGCCTGAAGATGCAAAGCTTACGCCGTATTCCTTCGAGCTTTTTCTGCTGCGCTATCGTGCCAAAGTCGAGCTGATCCCTACGGAGCGATGCTGTCTTTTGACGGCTGAGTTTGAGAACAGCGACGGGCCGAAGATATCGGGTCTTGCCTTCGATGTGCCGGGTAAAACCAGCGTGATCAAAGAGGATCGCGCCAATCGCCGTATCCTGTTTACCTCGATGGCCAATGCCGGCGGTGTGCCGGAGAACTTTGCATGTTATTACGTGATGCAGTTTGCGGAGACATGGGAGAGCTTTGACGTAAAGCCTCTCGAGGGTAAAGAGCCAGGCCATCAGGTTGGCGTCGTCCGCTTCAAAGCGGGAGCGAAGATTGAAACGCGGATCGCTACTTCGTTTATCTCGTTTGAACAGGCTCAACTCAATCTCAAAAACGAGCTCGGCGGCAACTCTGCCGCGACGCTGCGCGAAGCAGGCAAAGCGCGATGGAATGAGTACATGCATCGCATCGATATAGAAGGCGCGACGGAGAAGCAATACCGCACCTTCTACTCCTGCATGTACCGCGCGCTGCTCTTTCCACGCACCTTTCATGAGCCGGATGCCGCGGGCAAGATGCAGCACTACAGCGCATTCAACGGCAAGGTCGAGTTGGGCCTGATGTATGCCGATCACGGCTATTGGGATGTCTACCGGGCGTGGTATCCCTTCATGTCCATCGTCTTTCCTGAGAAGCTTGGCGAGATTCTGCAGGCGTGGGTCAATGCTTATAAGGAGGGCGGATGGCTGCCGCAGTTCCCTGCTCCTGGCTATCGCGCCTGTATGACAGGGAGCCTCATCGACTCCATCTTTGGCGATGCCGCGGTGAAGGGCATCGAGGGCTTCGATCTTCAGGCAGCGTACGAAGGGCTGAAGAAACACGCGACGATGAAGGGCAATCCCGATGGCGGCTATGGCCGCGTGGGCATTGAAGATTACCTCAAGTTCAACTACCTGCCAGCCGACCGCATCGAGCAGTCAGTGGCCGAGACTGTCGACGCAGCCTATGGAGACTTCTGCATCGCGCAGGTCGCCAAGGCTGCGGGCAAAGAGGACGATGCGAAGCTCTTCCTCAAACGCTCTGAGAACTGGCGCAATCTCTTCGATCCGAGCGTAAAGTTTCTTCGCGGCAAGAATGCCGATGGCACGTGGCTCACACCCTTCGACCCATTCACTTGGGGCAGTCCGTATGTCGAGGGCAGCGCTTGGCAGCATCGCTGGGATGCTCCGCACGATGTTGCTGTGCTAATGGCAGCGATGGGTGGCAAGGCAGCCTCGGCCGAGGCGCTGGAGAAGATGGTGACCGTGCCGCCGATCTTCAATGTCGGCGTGTATGGCCAGGAGATTCACGAGATGTCTGAGATGGCGGCAGTCGAGTTCGGCCAGTATGCGCACTCCAATCAGCCGTCGCACAACATGCTCTATCTCTTCGCTCACGCAGGCCGCGCCGACCGCACGCAGTACTGGGCGCGCAAGGTGATGGACGAGCTTTACTCGCCCGAGATGTTTGCCGGCGATGAAGATACCGGCTCCATGGCTGCCTGGTACATTCTGAGCGCGATGGGCTTCTATCCCGTCTGCCCCGGCAAGCCGGAATACACGCTGGGCAGTCCATTGTTCCTCCGCGCGACCATTAACCTGCCGGGAAAGAAAGCCTTCACTATCGATGCTCCCGGCAACAGCGCGGAGAAGGTCTACGTACGCAGCGCGCATCTCGATGGGCAGCCGATCGCGGGCATCACGCTGGAGCATGCAGCGATCACCAAGGGTGGAACTCTTCGCTTTGAGATGAGCGCAGCAAAAGTTTGAGAACGAGGACTTGACTTCATCCGTGTCTGCTGGAGCGGCCTGCCGTTCTCTCTGACTTGACAACTGCGATAAGCTGAAAAGTTGGCCCTTGCCGGATGGCGGGAGCCATTTATCTCTTACCGCGCGCAAGCGCCTCAGCAAAGCGAGAACTCATGTCAGCAAAGATCTATCACAATCTCATCGGCGGCGAGTGGCTGCCTTCGCAAAGCGGCCAGACTTTCGAGAACATCAACCCAGCAGATCACTCCGATGTTGTCGGCATCTTCCCTTCGTCCAATGCCGAAGACGTTGCCCTTGCCGTAGCTGCCGCGAAAAAGGCCTTCGCCACCTGGCGGCTGGTGCCGGCGCCCAAGCGTGCCGAGATTCTCTATCGCGCCGCCCAACTACTCATCGAGCGCAAGGAAGAGTTTGCCAAGCAGATGACTCGCGAGATGGGTAAAGTGCTGGCTGAGACGCGCGGAGACGTGCAGGAAGCCATTGATGAGGCGTTTTATGTGGCCGGCGAAGGCCGCCGCCTCTTCGGCGTCACTGCTCCGTCAGAGCTAGCCAACAAATTCGCAATGTCGGTGCGCATGCCAGTTGGCGTGATCGGCATGATTGCGCCTTGGAACTTCCCTATGGCCATCCCTTCGTGGAAGCTCTTCCCGGCGCTGGTCTGCGGCAACACCTGCGTCATCAAGCCGGCGGAAGATACGCCGCTCTCGACCTACAACCTAGTACGGACGCTGATGGACGCCGGCTTGCCTCCGGGCGTGGTCAACATCGTCTCCGGCTACGGCCCCGAGGCTGGAGCGCCGCTGGTCGAGCATCCCGATGTTCGCGCCATCAGCTTCACCGGCTCGAGCGCTGTCGGCTCGCACGTGGGCCAGCGCGCCTCGGCCAACTTCAAGCCGGTTTCGCTCGAGATGGGCGGCAAAAACGCCATGATCGTCATGGACGACGCAAACCTCGAACTCGCTCTCGAAGGCGCTCTCTGGGGCGCATTCGGCACAACTGGCCAGCGCTGCACCGCGACCAGTCGCATCCTGTTGCACAAATCGATTACGGCCGAGTTCACGCAAAAGCTCGTTGCGCGCGCGCAGGCGCTCAGCGTCGGCGACGGCCTCAAGGAAGGCACGGAAGTCGGTCCGCAGGTCAACGAGCAGCAGATTGAGACCAGCACCAAGTACTGCGAGATCGCTGTCGCCGAAGGAGCGAAGCTGCTTACAGGCGGCAAGCGCCTCATCGATGGCCCTTATGCGAATGGCACGTTCTTTGCGCCGACGGTCTTCGGCTCGGTCACGCCCACGATGCGCATCGCGCGCGAAGAAGTCTTCGGGCCGGTCGTCTCACTGATCGAGTTCTCGACCATTGAAGAAGCCATCGAGATCGCCAACTCTATCGATTACGGCCTCTCGACCGCGCTCTACTCCAAGGACATCAACCGTGCCTTCGCCGCCATTCGCGACCTGGAAGCGGGCATCACCTACATCAATGCTCCGACTATTGGCGCAGAGGTTCATCTGCCCTTCGGCGGCGTGAAGCAGACCGGCAACGGCCACCGCGAAGGGCTGGGCTCCATCGACTTCTACACCACTTGGAAGGCTGTGTACGTCGACTACAGCGACACGCTGCAGCGAGCGCAGATCGACAACGTGGAGTAGAACAAATCTATGCTTCGGTGGCTCCGCGAAAAACTCAACAACGCTTTTTCAAATAAAGATCCAGAGGATTACCCCAGCGTTGTCATTCTTCTCAAGGAGCAGCAATTTTTGGCCTCGGAAAAGGCTCTCGAATTGGGGCAGAGAGCCTGGGGTACCCATGAAGCCGTCGAACTCATTGGTGTTGTTAATCATGGAGCTTCTTACGCTCTTCGCAGCGGTAAATTCTTCTTTGCCGTAAACCAAGCCGGTCGCCGTTACAAAATCAAAGGACACGAACGAAGCGATCTCCTGCAGCGTCCTTGGAGCGATCATATGGCTTGGTTGGCAATCGATATGCCCACCCAAAGCAGCGCTAAGCTGCGAGAAATCCACAGCTTGGGATCGGCCTATAAACTCTTGCTGATATACGCCTTCCTGTACTGGTCTCCTAATTGCCTCAGCGTCTACTTCCCCGCTGAGGGAGTTACTGTTCCTAATTTGGGTGACCTGGCAGACAGTATCAATTGGGGACGAAGGAACGGGATCAATCTTGACTTCCTCGGTGATAAGAAATAAGCCCAATCGTTTAGAGCAATCCGGTAACGGGCTATAATCTCTCCATGACGCGCACCGCCGCCGAACTCCTCGAGGAAGCTCGCCAGTTGCCCGCCCACATGCAATATTGGCTCGCCCAGGAACTTCTCGAGACGGAAGAATCCGAATCTCCTGCCGAAATTGAAGCCGCGTGGGAGCAAGAAATTAAACGCCGGCTCGACGAAATCGACTCAGGAGCAGTGGAAATGATCCCCGGTGAAGTTGTTGTCGAACGGATGTTCTCTCGGATTGCTGCAGCTCGACTCAAGAAATGAAACCATATCGGTTCCATCCGCAAGCGGAGACCGACGTCGATGAAGCCATCGGATGGTATCTCGGACGCAACCAAGAGACTGCCTTTAGCTTCGCTCTGGAATTGCAGTTTTCCTATAGAAGAATCGTTGAAGGACCGCTTCTGTTTCCTGCATATCTATTGGCAACCAGGAGATGCGTTCTTCAGGATTTCCCGTATTCTGTAGTCTTCCGCGAACTTCCTGAAGTAATCGAAATCGTTGCCGTAGCCCACGCCAAACGTCGGCCCGGCTACTGGATAAATCGCTTGTAATACAGCGATACGCAGGACGCCGAGATCGACAGGTGGAGTCGTCCAGGGCTGTTTAATAGGATGCCACAACGCCTGAGCGAAAGTGGTTCGGTAACCGCCATCACAAATGGTCATGGCGCGCCGAACCGCCGAGTACTATCTTCAATCTGAAGAGTGGATAGTACTGGCCTCATAAGGCTTGCGTTGTTATTGAAACCTGCTCCGTCTGAAATTCTTTCCCGTCGATTTCGCGGCAAGTAGCCATTCAAATTCAAACCCACTCCAAATTTTTCCTGAATCTGCCTTGCCATCCGATCATCTTAGATATATCTTAAGATATATCGTGAATCACTCGAACGATGTATCGAGAGGCAATCACAGCAACACAAGGAGAACAATCATGTTTGGAAAAGAAAATTTTGAACGATTTGCAGAGGCACAATTTGGTGAGGGGCGGTCCGATTCTAGCCGTGAAGGCCAGCGCGGAGGCCACTGCGGACATCACCGCGAAGAGCGCCACTTTGGCCGTCACATGGGCCGCGAAATGTTTGAGGGATTCATGGGACGCCACGGACGCGGCTTTGGCGGGGGAATGGGAGATCGCGAGCGCCTCTTCGACAGCGGAGAACTGCGCGTCGTCATCCTCGCCCTGCTCGCCGAGAAGCCCAGCTATGGCTACGAGATCATCAAGGCCATTGAAGAGCGCCTCTCCGGCGGCTACGCGCCGTCACCGGGCGTCGTCTATCCCACGCTCACGCTGCTCGAAGAGGAAGGCTATGCTACTGTCTCGTCTTCCGAGGGCAACAAGAAGCTCTACACCGTGACCGACGCAGGCACGGAATACCTGAAGACCAACCAGGCCACCGTCAAAGCCATTTTCGGACGCATGGAGCAGGCGGGCAAAGTCTTCGGACGCGGGCGGTCACCGCAGATCATGCGCGCCCTCATGAACCTGAAATTCGCACTCAAGATGCGCGCCGGTCAGGGCAATCTTTCGCCCGAACAAACGCGCAAAATCGCAGAAGCCATCGACGCGGCAGCCCGGGTGATCGGTGAGGTTTGAGATTCCTCTCTCGCCTCACGACGGCTCCGCGACCACGGCAACAACACAGTGGGTTTACAACCCCGGAGAAAGAACGATGCAGGCAGAACTAGAAGCATTAAATTCAGAGCGCACCAACCTGCAGTTGCTGGTAAGTGAGCTGCTTCTCGCAAACCAGCAGTTGCGCCTCGAAGTGGCAAAGCTGAAACAGGCCGGTAAGCCTAGCGCGCCGGCCACTCATCCACAACCACGCCAAGATCATTAAGCTGCTGGATGGCTGCTTCAATCTGACGTCGAATCGCCGGCCGCGCCTTTTTGTCGGCCAGCGGAGATTCCTCGATCGCCACCACGCGCCCATAGGGCCACGCGCCTTCGGGCAACGCAATCAGCGCATCCACCAGGTCTTTCGGACGAATCTGCAACTCTTCACGGCGGGCAGCCGCAGGCCTCAGGATTCCGCCCTTGCCAAGGTCGCTGGTATTGGCATCCGCGCGGACAATCCGCAGGTTGATCATCTGCGCGTCGAAGCTTAAAAACGGGTTTGCCCACGCCCCAGGCTCGTGCACATCGACATAACGGCTCTTAGTGGGGAGGGCAATGCGGGCAAGCTGGGTTCGCTGCTGATCCTTTTGCGCGGAGGCGCTCTGCGCCTTTTGCTCGGCGGTGACGGCAGAGGCGGCAACTTTGCTCACTGCCTGCTCTTCTTTGCGGCAGCCGGTTAACAGAATGGGAAGCAGGACGGAAAGCAGTACAAGGCCAGCAGCGCTGGTGCGAAATCTCATCGAAAACATCACAGAAATCAGCATATCAGTAGATAAAACCTACTCCCCAGTCCAGACCGGCGGCCGTTTGGCCAGGAAGGCCGCGGCGCCTTCTGCCTTATCGTGGGTCGAACAGCACTGGCCAAAGTGCCGTGCCTCCTCCGCCAGCCCGTCGTCGAGCGAAAGGTCGAGCCCGCGGTCCACAGCCAGCAGCGTCCGTTCGATGGCAAGCGGAGCGTTGGCCGCGATCTCCAGCGCCAGCGCCTCGGCGCGGACCATCAACTCGTTAGACGAAATTACTTCATCAATAAGGCCGATACGCAGGGCTTCAGCGGCAGAAATCATCGTGCCGCTCAGCAGCATCTTCAACGCGGCACCACGGCCAACCAACCGCGGCAGCCGCTGTGTGCCGCCAAAGCCGGCGAGGATGCCCAACTTCACCTCTGGCTGCCCAAAGCGTGCTGTGTCGCCGGCGATGCGCAGCGTGCAGGCCATGGCCAGCTCACAGCCGCCACCCAGGGCAAAGCCTCCGATGCAGGCGATGACCGGCTTGCCCAGCGTCTCGATGCTGCGAAAGATCGCCTGCCCGCGCTGCGCGAAAGTCCTGCCGGATTCCGCATCGAGCGCTGCCAGTTCTGAGATGTCCGCTCCGGCGACAAAGGCCTTGCTGCCCGCGCCAGTCAGCAGAATGACGCGAATCGCAGAATCGCTGGCGACATCTTCAAAGGCGGTTGCTAGCTCCTCGAGCGTTGCCGCGTTCAGGGCGTTCAACACCTTCTGACGGTCGATGGTGATCACTGCCAGCGGCTCGCGTTTTTCCAGGACGATGTTTTCAAAGCTCATGGCATTTTCCTCGGATGGAGAGAATCAAGAGAGAGCTATCCCGCCCTTCGCGTTCTCCATCTCTATGATCTTGTCATCCGGCGCGAATACGCGAAAGTTAAGATCCAAGCGTGGTCACCAGATTCTGCAACGATTGGACGAAACCAGGCCGCCTGCCACAAGAAAAAAGCCAGCCTTCAGACAGGCTGGCTCTCCAGAAAAAAATGGGTTTCGGGTTACACTTTTCCCGCCAGGTTATGCGCAATGCCGGCAGCAACGGGAACCTCGAAGCGTTTTCCCTGATAGGCCATGACCATGAGGATAATCCAGGCGGCCAGAGTGATCAGGCTCAGCAGCATCGAGAGCATCACATGGATACCAAACATGCCGCTATAGTACGAGCCGATCCAGAGAAAGCTCAGGATGATGCGGAAGACAAACAGCGCACCGAAGACCACGATCGACTGCGCGGCATGGAAGCGTACAAACGGCCGTTTGTCGATCAGCAAGAAGATGATGCCGGTGAGCCAGCCGAGCAGATAGCAAAGCAGACCGGCTACATTCTCCTGCAGGCCGCTCGCAGGCGCAGCCGCATACTGCGGCGGATACTGAGGCGGGTATTGCGGTGGATATTGCGGGGGAGGTGGAGCGGCCGCGCCAATCGGCGATCCACACTGGGGACAAAAAGCGACTCCCTCATTGACCTGGGTTCCACATTTGCTGCAAAAAACCACTGCTGGCCTGCTTTCCGGCGTGCCCTATGCCTCAGCGCACCTGCCTCTGCAGGGCTTTTCACAATCGCGGCGGCCGATGATTTGAAATACAGGGGAACGCTAACGCAAGGTTTTCGCAGAGTCAATGAAAAAAGCGCCTCAGTGCGTCGCAAACATCGCCTTGACGTCGGTATGGAGTTGTTCCCGGCTCGA
This sequence comes from Acidobacteriaceae bacterium, assembly GCA_036271955.1. Classification (GTDB taxonomy): domain Bacteria; phylum Acidobacteriota; class Terriglobia; order Terriglobales; family Acidobacteriaceae; genus Acidicapsa. The sequence goes on along the minus strand of DATAZR010000008.1, from coordinate 28,605 downwards.
CTGGCGCGTGTAGAACATATGGCCGCCGGGATATTCATGCACTGCGACGCGGGTGGGATCCCCCATTACAGGCATTTGATTCACCGTTAGCACCGAACCCATAAACGGGCAGGAGAGATCGTTCCACCCATGCACGATCAGCACATGCAGCTTAGGATCGGCAGCGACTGCCTCACGCAGCTGCGGCACCGAGCCGCTGCGCAGATCGTCGCCGCGGTCCCACTGACTATTGACTTCGTAGGAAAGAGCGTTGTAGCGAGCATCTACTTTCCATCCGACGGTGCGAGTTACAAAGTCCACCATCGCCGTCGTGGTGGGAGCGATGATACTGGCGAGAATGGGATCGTTAGCCCGCTGCTCGGGAGCAAATGGGAAGGGGTCGAAGGAAGTTACATTAGAGTCATAGACGGAACTTAGCTTGCCTTGCTCACGATGTACTTCGCGAAGATATGCTCCGGTTTCCAGACGACCGCCGGAGTATTTTACGAACTCCGGGTCGAGACCAGTAAGTTCCGTGACCTTCTTAATTAGCCGTGGATTCGCTTCCGGATCGCTGCGCCCTTTGAGCAGATCAGTTGCATACTCACCGAGCGTATAGGATATGACATCGGCCATTGCTGAGGGTGTGAGCTTGTTGTCGCGCTCAAGATGAGCCGCGGCAATCGACGGTAGCGTAACCATCCACGGGATTGGCGAGAGCTCGCCATCCTGCTCAAGCGAGGGATTGAGATAGGGAGAGACGAGCACCACACCATTCATGGCAACGCCTAACTGCGACTGCAGAAAGTAAGTGACGCGCGGACCGCGAAATCCACCATAACTCTCACCAACAAGATACTTGCGCGAAGACATGCGGTCGTTCTTGACCAGCCAGTCGTAGATAACTCGCGAAAGGTACTCAATGTCCGGCGCGGTCGAGTAAAACTGCTTCTTGGTTTCGTCCTGGGAGACAAGCGAGCGGCTAAAACCGGTGCCGATTGGATCAATAAAGACCAGATCAGTGAAGTCGAGCCATGTGCCGGGATTGTCATGCAGCGTTGCTGGGTCGGAAGGGCTATCGCCTTCGTTGCCGACCTTGAGTGTCTTAGGACCGATGGCTCCGAAATTGAGATACACACTTGAAGCGCCTGGGCCGCCGTTCATGGCAAACGTAACCGGGCGATCGTTGCCTTCCGCCGTATAGGCGGTGAAGACGACATCGCCGCTGACCTTGCCTTCCTTGTCGCGCACAGGCAGCGTGCCGACTGTCACGGTGTACTTGAGCGGCTTGCCGTCGAACTCGATGCTCTGCAGCACATGCGCATCGGGCGGCAGCGGAGGCATAGCGTTCTTGTCTGCAGGCTTTTCGCCTTTGTCGGCAGCAGGCTTGTCCTTATCTGCCTGCGCGAAGGCGGGGACAGCGATCGATGAGAACGAAAGGCTGGCGGCAAGCAGTGTGGCGCAGAGTGACAGCAGTGAGAGTTTCGGGCACGGGAATTTTTGCATATGGATACGATACATGTTCGAGCCAGAGGGAACCGCCACACCGGCGAACGATTTCGCCGGACAGGTTCCCTGTTCGATTGCTGGCTAAGCAGCGCGACGGCGGCGTCCACTGATGAGGTAGATCGCGGCGCGCAGTTCGAGCAAAGGATCTTCGGAAGGCTCGATGCCGTCAACACGCGGGATAGGGTCGAAGATGAGGTGCTTCTGCTCAGCAGCATCGTTGGCTACCGGCTCAGTGAGCACGAGTGTGCCGATGTCGAAGATTTCGCGATCTTCAGGCCAGTGAACGGTGGCATCATGAACTTCGTCACCTTCGTTCGCCAACTGAGCAACGATTTTGAATTTGATGGGGCCCTCGGCAATGCGCGAGGTCAATTCATCGAAGAGGTAGTTGGGGGCCTTCGCAGCTGCCGCCTCGGCGCTCAAAGGATCGTTGCCCGCGTCGGGAAGAATACGATAGCGGCCGTAACGGCTGATGCCGTCGCGGTTGGTAAAGTGCATGGCCGTCACGCCGAAGTAGCTCTCTCGGGCAAAGCTGGAGGGAGCGGGTTTGGGCGCCTGCACAAAGGCCAGCGCTGCGGGATGGCTGCCCAGGAAGCTCTCGATTGGGTTCGGATGCGGAGAGTCCGGCGTCGTGGTCGCCAGCGCCCGTAGCAGCTCTAGAAATTCGCTGCCATTGTGCGCCGGGAAGCCGTCTGTCGAGTGGCTCACAATGTCGGTGTGAACGCGGTCGGCGAGATGAAAGCGAATCGCCATGCCGCGGGGATCGGCGTTGGGATCGTTGTCGGGAATCATGGGGATTCCAGTCGAGTTGGAGAAGCGCACGGTGACCTGCGTGTTTTCGCGGATGAAATGCGGTGCGCGCGACAACTCTTTGGCGTTGGGCGCGGGCGTGAACACTCCACTAAGCATCGCTCCCTTGGCATGGGCAGGACGGAAGCCGGGATTGAGGCCGAAGATCTGGTCAAACTGCGCAAGGATGTCGTTGGCTAGCGCTACGAGCTTGTCATCGCTGGGAAGTGGCATGGTGTTGCATCTCCTTGTGCTGGTGATGGGGATAGGTGGAAGACGGTTAGACGAAGGTAGGATGCGAGCCCATTGCAAGCTGGTTCATTTTACCGGCTCGCGCGCTTCGGAGGCGACGCAACCAGAAGACGGCCTCGGATTTTGTAACGCGCCATGAGGAGTACGAATATAAGCCCGAGGCGCACGCCTGCTGTTCGCACTGAGACCGCAGTCTAAAAATTCCCGAGATTGGCTCTTTACATAGAACTTCGAGTGGAGTAAGCTCGTTTCCCATAGAACTTCTATTGGAGACGAGCGCCTTGGCAAAAAAGAACGAACCGAATGCGGAGATGCTGAAGGGCACTCTGGACATGATGGTCCTACGTACTCTTGTCACCGGAGACGCGCACGGGCACACCATCGCCAAGATTATCGAGCGCAGTTCTGAAGATGTGCTGGAGGTCGAGCAAGGCTCGCTCTATCCAGCGCTGCACCGGCTTGAGGATCGCGGCTGGGTTTCGTCTTACTGGGGTGCGAGCGAAAACAATCGCAAGGCCAAGTTCTACAAGCTCACAGCTGCGGGCAGGAAGCAACTGGTGCGCGAGACCGACCGCTGGCGGCAGATGGCGCGCGCCATTGCGCTGGTGATGGGCGAAAAGGCGCTGGCGCAGGAGGGTGACCGATGAATTGGCTCCGATTTTTCCGGCGTAAGAAGGCCAATATCGAACTGGCCGAGGAGATGGATCTTTATATGGCTGAAGAGATCGACGAAAACCTTGCCCGCGGCATGAAGCCAGCCGAGGCGCGGAGGCGAGCTTATGTGAAACTGGGTAATCCGCAGCAGGTGCGAGAGAAGCTCTGGACCTACAACACAATCGCACTGCTCGAAAACCTCTGGCGCGATTTCCGTTATGCCATTCGAACACTAAGCCGCGCGCCTGGATTTGCAATCATCGCCGTGCTGGTAATGGCGCTGGGCATCGGAGCCAATGTCGCGCTGTTCACCGTGGTGCGTTCGGTGCTGCTGAATCCGCTGCCTTATCGCGATTCGGGGCAGCTTTATTCGTTTTATGAGTACGAGAGCAAGCATCCAGAATTCAGCCGCTTCATGCCTGTCGATGCGGGCAGTTTCGCCCTATGGCAGCAAGCAACGAGCGGCGCTGCAGAGATGGCCATGGTCTCTTCCTGGCAGCAATATAATGTCAGCTCGGAAGGCTCGGGTGAAGGAAGCAAACTGCCGGAGAAGATCGATGCGGCGTGGTGTTCGTGGAATTTCTTTTCGACGCTAGGCGTTGCGCCAGCGCTGGGCCGCAATTTCACGGCAAGCGACGACCAGCCCGATGCCGAGGCAACGGTGATCCTCACTTCGCGATTCTGGAAGCGCCGCTACAACTCCGATCCATCGATGATTGGCAAGAAAATATGGCTCGATGCGCGGCCCTACACCGTGATCGGTGTGCTGCCATCCTCCTTTACCTATGCCACTTCGATGGGCAGCGACACGATGCAGGTCTGGACGCCGGTGAATCATGAAGCGCCAGGCGATCTGATGCGAATCTTCAACGATCATGAATTCATCGCGGTTGCGCGCCTGGCACCCGGCGTAACGCTAACCAGCTTACTGAGCCAGTTGAACGCGGTGCAGACGCAGATCAAGATCCAACACAACGGCCCGGCAATACATGATTCGGTAAGCGGACGCACCATGCTCGACGATGCGGTAACCGGCTACAAGACTTCACTGTACGCGTTGCTCGCAGCCACGGGCTGTGTACTGTTGATTGCCTGCCTCAACGTGGCTAGCCTGCTGGTGGCGCGCACCGCGGCCCGAAGCAAGGAGCTTGCGATTCGCGCAGCACTGGGTGGCGGCCACTGGCGACTGCTGCGCGAGCGTCTCATGGAAAGCTTTCTGCTCTCCGCTGCCGGAGGAGCGGGCGGCCTGCTGTTGGCATGGTGCGCGCTTGAGTGGCTGGTGCGCACACGGCAGGATATGAATCGCATTGAGGCGATTCATATCGATGCTGTAGTAGCCCTTTTTGTCGCAGGCACCATCCTGGTATGCGCGCTTTTCTCGGGCTTGATTTCAGCCGCCAGCACGGATAGCAAACAGATTCTTGGCTCGCTGCAGGAAGCATCCCGGGGACACAGCGGAGGGCAATCCAAAGCGACGCTGCGAAAGGGATTGCTGGTGCTCGAAGTCTGCCTGACCGTAGTCTTGCTGGTGGGCGCGGGGCTGCTGTTGAAGAGCTATCAGAAGCTGCGCACAACCGATGTGGGAGTGCCGATCGAGAATGTGCTGACCATGCACTTCAGCCTGCCCGATGCTCGCTATAAGGAGCCGGTGCAGCAGGTGGCGTTCCTGGAGCAACTTATCGGACGGGTACGCGCGTTGCCGGGAGTGCAGGCAGCGGGACTGGTGAGTGCAGCGCCGGGGCAGGGATGGGGCGGAGACCGCACGATGAGCGTGGTCGAGCATCCTCCGCTGCCCAAAGGACAGGGCCTCGACTTGATGGTGCGCGGAGCCGATCCTGGATACTTCGCGGCCATTCAGCTTCCGCTACTCAAAGGCCGCATCTTTACTGGCGATGAGCGATTGCAGCGCGCCAAAGTTGTGGTCATCAGCCAATCTGCCGCCAAGCTTTGTTTTCCCGGCGAAGACCCCATTGGTAAACATCTCAGCACAGGTTCGGACGGCGATGTTTATGAGGTGATCGGCGTAGTTGCCGATACGCGCTGGCAGATTTCACAGCCGGCACATCCCATGCTGTACTGGCCTATCTACGGCAACGACTACAGCGCGGCCACGGTGGTCATTCGCTCGACGCACAATGTAGAAACACTGGCGCTGCCAGCCCAGAAGATCCTCGGCCAAATGGACCCTGATCTGCCGGTTTCGAATGTAGCGACCCTGCGCGAGACGATAGGAAAATCCACGCTCGGATCGCAGTTCGACTCGATCCTGGTGCTCGGTTTTGCCGGCATCGCGTTGCTGCTGGCAGCGGCCGGGCTCTATGGCGTGGTGGCTTATCTGGTCACGCAGCGCACTGGGGAGATAGGCATACGCATCGCGCTCGGAGCTCAACGCGAGCAGGTGCTGCGGCTGATGCTGCTGGATGGTTTACGGCCGGCGATGCTTGGCGTCGCCACAGGCCTCATAGCAAGCGCCGCTGTGGTGCGGCTGATTCGATCCATGCTCTATGAGACCGAGCCGCTGGACCCTGCGGTCTTCCTCGCAGTAACCGGCGTTCTATTGCTGGTCGCAGGTATCGCCTGCTTGTTACCGGCATGGCGCGCTTCGCGGCTTGACCCTATGCAGGCTTTACGGGCCGAATAACTGCAAACGCAGGAATCATTTGATGGTCGAGTAACTCGCACGTCACTCAGGTTGGCTTAAGCCTATGCCTGCCGTTACGAAAGAGCTATAGCTGCCTAGAGTCACAAGCATGGTCAATCTACCGGAAACAGACCTGTGATACATTGGAGCTACTTTTTTTGGAGACTCCATGCGTAGCTCCCGTTCCATCGCAGGTCTGATTTTCATTGCATCTGTCATCGCTCTCCGCGCTCAGGAGCCGGCCGCCACACCGGTAGATCAAACACCCCCTGCGCCGCAGCAGCACGCGCAGTCTCCCGAAGACAAAAATCAGACTAACGCCGGCAAGGAAGGAACTTCGGCAGCTGCTTCGGTCCCGGCAACGAAACCGGCAGCTGTCTCGGCTGGGCCTTCTGATCCGAAGGCCAAACAAACTTTCGCGGATGCTGCCGCATTGCTCAAGAAGCACAATTACACTTTCGCTCTGGATGGCTTCCGAAGAGCCGACAAGCAGGATGGAGGCCACTGCATTCCATGTGAGACGCAAGCATACTTGGCAGCCAGGAACGCACAGGACTTCAAAGCAGCGCGCGAAGAGACAGCGCTGTTGCTGGAGCATGTAAACAGCCAAAAAGACAAAGCGCAGGTTCATTACATGGCCGGCGCAATCTGTCTTTCTGAAGGCCTTCGCAGCAAGCACGACAAAGATTTCCAGGCAGCAGACGGTGAGTTTCAAGCTGGAATACAGCTACAGCCAAGCATGTCCGATTGCTTATACGGCGACGGCATGGCACTGGCTCATCTAAAGCAGGATGGAACGGCGCGAGAGCGCTTCCAGCAGTTCCTCAACGTTGCTCCAAAGAGCGACCTGGACTACGCCAGAGCAGAACGTTTTGCCGAGCATCCGGAGCTGGCGCGGGAGCGGGTTGCACCAAACTTTCAGTTGACAACGCTGGACGGTAAGACAGTCACACTCGAAAGCCTTACCGGCAAGGTCGTACTGGTCGATTTCTGGGCTACCTGGTGCGTCCCCTGCCGTGAGGCTCTGCCACGAGTAAAGGAGATCGCGCGCAAGTTTCAAGGTCAACCCTTCGTCGTGGTCAGCATCAGCATGGACAAGGACGATGCGAAGTGGAAGGAGTTTATCGCTCATAACGACATGACCTGGATACAATATCGCGATGGCTACTTCGAAGGTCCGGTCGCGAAGATGTTTGCTGTCAACGCCATTCCGGCCACCTTTACGATCGACGCCGACGGAGTCTTGCAGGATCAGCACGTCGGGGACGCAAGCATCGAAGGAAAAATCAAGAAGCTAATCGCGCGAGCTCAAGAAGTAGAGAGCCGAAAAGCGGTCGCGCAAGTTCAGTGAGCACAAGCCAATCTGGCCGGCGATAGCAGGTTTCACGGGCAAGTGAGGAACCTGAATACTTATCTCCTGTTCGCCGGGTTCGACAGCCTCCTGTTATTTCGTAAAAATCGCCGGTGATCCCGATACAATTGGGCTGTTCGCCTGCAATGACTTTTACGCTTCGCTTCCCCGGAGGGTGCTCTTGATCGGTACGATTTATAAATGTGAAATTTGCGGCTTGGAGAGCTCGGCGCCTGTGCGCTGGTTTGTGATCCACTGTGGCGACACCAAACTCGGCGTGTTCAAATGGGAAACCAAAGAGGCCGACAAGCCTCACTCGCTGCACTTCTGCGGCGAGGCTCACGCGCAGGTGTATATCAGCCGCTGGTTTGAGTCCTTCTGCAGCTCAGCTTCGCTGCACGGCGGGCGATAAGACGCACATTGCGAAGACCGAAGCCAGATCAGGTTACGAAGCGGTTTTACGATCCTCTTCAAGCACCGTATCCAGCATTCCGCGCAGGTTGGCGGCGCGAATATGCAGGCTGGCCGACTCGGCTACATCGAGGGTACCTTCCAGGCGGCGCAGCCGGTCCTCAGCACGCGCCAGCTCATCGGCAAGATTGAGCGCAGCCAGCACGGCAACGCGTAGTGAATCTGCAGTACGCCCCGTCGAAGCAACAGCCCTCATCCGTGAATCGACGCGCTCGGCCAGCCGCTGGACATGCTCAATATCCGGCCCCGACAAATGGTAGCTCTGATCGTAGATGTCGACGCTGACGAAGGACGGGTCGCCTTTGAGAACAGCAGGGCGAGAAGACGTGGCAGACGGATTATTGAGATGGGCCATAGACTACCTCAAAGCTCTAGTGCATCGAGCTGACCGAGCAGCCGATCAATACGCTGGCGGACCTGCTCGCGTTCGGCGCGCAAGCCATCGACCTCTCGCTGCAGGCGCTCGACGGCCGGGGTTTGTGCTTGAAGCTCCGTCACCAAAGCGGCGGCTCGCTCCTCGGCGGCGATGCGCGCCTTGCGTTCGCTACGAACCAGGGTGACAGCGCGAACGATGCGCTCTTCGAGAGCGGCAAAGTCGTCAACGGTCAGGACGGCCGGCAATTCCGGAAACGGATTCGCTTCGTGAGCCGCTTCCGGCTCGGCTGGAAGCTCCGGTTCAGATCCAGATGTTGATGCAGTGTGGCTTTCCGGCGTTAGGGTCTGTGGCGCTGGTTCGGGATGAGGCTCGCTTACTGAAACAGGAGATTCGATGGGAGATTCGACGCTGGCAGGCGCTGCGTCTTCGGCAGTTTCAATCACTGTGTGTTCGTCCTCATCTTGTTCGTCATGCGCGGAAAATAGGTCGAGCGAATCGTCGGAAAGGTCTTCGCTGGCTTCGTAGGGCAAGTCTTCCCTTAGCTCGTAGTCGGACTCATAGGCTTCCAGCGTGGCCGCGTCCGTCGCTGCATCCCTGGCATCGTCAAACATCGACCCTTGATTCGTCGAATGCTGATCTGTCGAGCTCTGGTCGGCTGTGGTGTGGCCGGTCGGCGAATGTGCCATGCGTTCCTCCTGCAAATGAGCAGCCTGCCAACAATGTGCAGCCTAGCCGCGAGTATAAGACTCTTGGACGTGGAAAAGCGGTCAACTTCGCAACCGTGCGCCAAGTCGAGAAACCGCCTCGACAACCTGCTGCGAATATCCTTGCAACTCTTCCTCGCGCAGGGTACGGTCTGCAGCCTGAAACGTTGTGCCGAGAAGCAATGAATACTCGCCAGCTGCCGAATCTGCCGGGCCAGATTTTGCCTGTCGTAGTACTTCGCGAACGCGCCAGTAGGCCAGCTCTGGGATCGTCGAGGCTGCAAGGATGGCGAGTGTGGAATCAATCTCGGCCCACGCCACCTTTTCCGGCACCCATAGCGAGAAGTCGCGGCGGACGGGCTGATAGCGCGAGAGCTCGCGAACTGCGGGCTTCTGCACCGGGAATTGAAATAACCGGTCGAGATAAAGCTCTCCAACGAAGACGGTTTCCTTGAGCTTGCGAGCGGCAGCAAGACGAGGATGAAGCTGGCCGAACCAGCCGACAGTCAGCCCCTCAACCACCGCGCGCGCCGAGCGGTAGGGATGCAACCAAACCGGGGTAAGACTGGCATCAGCCGCGAAGCCATCGAAGTAAACTGACTTAGCCTGAAAGCGGCTCAGGAGTTGCTCGACGATGCCTTTGACGTCGTAGAAATCGAGTAGCCTCGCAGCCTGATGCGGGCCGGATTGAGGAACGCTGCCGGCTGCGCCAATGCTCAACGCGGGTCGCTCATCTACTCGTTCTGTAGTTCCGGAAAATACCGTGCCTAACTCGAACAGGCGAACGTCGCTCACATCGCGGTGCAGGTTGCCCGCGATCATCGAGATCATGCCGGGAACAAGCGAAGGCCGCATCACGCCAGCCTCTTCGCTGAGCGGGTTGCCGAGGGGGACGACAAGGCCGGGCTGAGGCGCAGTCAGAGCTGCGTCTTCGGCTCCGGTGAAGGTGCTGGAGATCGCTTCGTGAAATCCGGCCGCAAGCAGGATACGGCGCAAAGCCGCATCCGCGGCCAGGTTGGGCAGCTCGCGAATGGCACCAGCAAAGGCCGGTAGAGTGTTGGCGAAACGGTTGTATCCGTAGACGCGGGCAACTTCTTCGATGAGATCGATTTCGCGGTCGAGATCGAGCCGCCAGCTTGGCAGCGTAACTTGCCAGTTCGCAGCGGATTGTGTAGCCAGCTCGCAGCCAAGAGCCTTGAGGACAGTTTCAACGATAGCTGCGGTAATGCCTTCCGGATCGATTGTCGTGCCAAGGTGCCGTTGCACTTCGCTCAACGCCAGTGCGACGGGCTTGCGCTTCGCGGTGCGCGCTTCGACTGCGGGGACGGTGACATCGACCAGATCGCCTTCGATATGGCCGCCGTTCTCCAGGATGATGCTGCTGACGATAGCCGAGGCCAGCGGTGCGGCGTTGATATCAGCTCCACGCTCGAAGCGATGCGATGCGTCGGTATGCAGGCCATGGCGGCGAGCGGTGCGGCGGACAGCAACTGGATCGAACCAGGCGGCCTCGACCAGCACATTGGTAGTCGAAGGGGTGATCATCGTGTCCCAGCCGCCCATGACGCCAGCCAACCCAAGGGGTTTGGCATGATCGGCAACAATGAGATCTTCAGGATCGAGAGTGCGATCGACGCCATCGAGTGTCTTGAGCGTTTCGCCTTTGCGGGCGCGGCGAACGACGATGCCTCCCTCGATCTTGTCGAGATCAAAGGCGTGCGTCGGCTGCCCCATCGCCAGCCACGCAAAGTTGGTCGCGTCGACAGCGTTCGATATCCGCTTCTGTTCGAGCAGTGTGAAATAGCGGACCATTTCCGCCGACAACAGACCGTTCACTGCGCCTGTCGAGATGGTCACTCCGCGAAGAACTCTCGCCGTAAATCGTCCGCATGCATCCTGCGCTTCAATGCGCACTGAAAAAGGCGTTTGCGCAGGCATCGTTTCGGGCAGAGAAGGCTGAATAGGCTTCAGTTCCAGGCCATAGATGGCTGCGGCTTCGCGAGCCACGCCAAAGTGGTTCATCGCGTCGACACGGTTGGTGGTGATGTCCATCTCGAAGAGGTGGCCGTCGCCTTCGCCGAAAGGGTGAATGCCTTCGACAGCGATGCCACGCAGAGTCAGGTCTTCGGCGAGTTGATGGTCGTCGACGGGAAGTTCGGGGAGGTAGTGCCGGAGCCACGTAGTCAAAATCTTCATGCGAACTGCTCCAGGAAACGCATGTCTCCCGAATAGAACTGGCCGATGTCGCTGACGCCATACTTCATCATCGCGATGCGTTCGACACCCATGCCAAAGGCGAAGCCGGAGATCTTTTTCGGATCGTAAGCGGGCTGCTTTTCTGTTGCAAAAGCGAAGACCGCAGGATCGACCATGCCGCAGCCCAGCAGCTCGATCCAGCCTGAATGCTTGCACTTGCGGCAGCCCTTGCCGCCGCAAAAAATACAGCTGATCTGGACATCCGCACTGGGTTCAGTAAAGGGGAAAAATGATGGAAAGAATCGCGTCTTTACGCTTGATCCGAAGAGCGCCTTCATCGCGTAGTCCAGCGTGCCTTTGAGGTCGCTGAAGGTAATGTTGGTGTCAACACAAAGCCCCTCGACCTGGTGGAAGACTGGCGAGTGGGTTGCGTCCGCGGCATCGTTGCGATGCACCTTGCCCGGAATGACGATGCGTAGAGGCGGCGCGTGCTGCTCCATTGTCCGCATCTGCACAGGCGAAGTGTGGGTACGCAGCAACAGGCGGTCGCGCAGACTGCGGCGCTCCTGACCGGCGATCACCAGCGTGTCCTGGGTATCGCGCGCCGGATGGCCTGGCGGAAAGTTCATGCTCTCGAAGTTGTAATAGTCCGTCTCGACCTCGGGACCGACACCAACCGAATATCCCAGCGCCGCAAAAACGCGAACAACCTCATTCATCGTGCGCGTAATGGGATGTTCGGCGCCCAGCAGACGGCGCGTGCCGGGGAGGGTGACGTCGAGAGCTTCGGCAGCCAGTGCGGCATCCGACGGTCCCGCTCCGGCAGCTTCTTCGAGCAGCGACTCGACCAGGGTTTTGAGCGCGTTGAAGCGCTGGCCGATCTCGCGCTTCTGTTCCACCGGCGCGGATTTAAGCCAGGCGTCGGACAGATGCTTGAGACGCCCCTGTTTGCGGCCCAGCCATTCCAGGCGGAAGTTTTCTACAGCTTCAGGCGAGCCGAGCGAAGAGGCTGCCTGGCGGGCCTCCTGTTCGAGTTGCGCAAATTGTCTATCGAGATTGGAGTCGTCAGCGTTCGTCATGCGTAAAGGTCAGGATAAACCACCACTGCGCGTGGGGCGGATTGCCCTTCGGGCATTACTGCGAAGACTCTATGAACAGGGCCCATGCCTCGCATTAACCAGCAAGACGCTGCTCGGCAGCCTCGGCCAGAAAGCGTGACCGGTTGCCGCTGCCGGCCACTGCATCGATGCGCCCAAGCAGATTGCGCGGCAGCATGACGTTAACGCGCTCCGTTTTCAGCAACTCGGGGTCAAGGTCCACGAGAAACAATACAGCATCTCCACGATTTGGATCGCCGGCCAGTTGATCCATCGTCGAGGGGAGATGCACCGGCATCTTCTCTTCCTGGAGCACGGCGACATGCCCGGCCAAAGCCTCAGCCGCCATCGCCTGGGCTTCTTCCATTGTGCTGCCAGCGCTGAAACAGCCAGGCAAGTCGGGAAACTCCACACCATAGTCGCTGTCAGTATCTTTACGGAGATACGCGATGTAGGAAGTCATAGTCACCTCAGGAGCCGGACTCCACTTTGCCGTTCAATGGCGCGCACGGTGCCGATCGGCAAATCTCGTTTCGGATGTGGAACCGTGGTTAAACCAGGTTTCGACGGATGAGTGTAGTGATGATGGCTGCCCGTCACTCGCTTCAACACCCACCCATCCGCTTCCAAGGCTCGGAGGATGGATCGGCTATCCATGTGTGTAATTATACACACTCATCGTCGCAATTAGAAGACTCGATACCCGGCACAAACGAAAAGACCCGAAGCATCGCCTCGGGCCCTTCTTGACTTGCTCGGAAAAACTTACTTTGCGGTCTTCTCGGCTTCGAGAGCGGCTTTGGCCTGCTCGACGAGACGTGTAAAACCGGCGGCGTCCTGGACGGCAATGTCGGCGAGGATCTTGCGATCCAGTTCGATGCCTGCCTTCTTGAGGCCGTTGATCAGCAGTGAATAGCTGAAGTTGTTGAGCTTGGCTGCAGCCGAGATACGGACGATCCAGAGCGAGCGGAACTGGCGCTTCTTCTGGCGACGACCGGTGTAGGCGAACTTGAGGCCGCGCTCGACGGCTTCCTGGGCTGCCTGGTACAGCTTGGACTTAGTGAGGAAGTATCCACTCGCCCGCTTGAGAATCTTTTTACGGCGGTCAGACCGCTTAGTGCCACGTTTTACGCGAGGCATGGTTTATTTGCTCCTTTTTGCGTTACTCATGTTGGCGGCTGGAGGCAGGAGGCGATTCCCGATGTGGAACCGCTTTGGAACCTCTTCACTCGCTTGTCATACCTGGGATCGCGGAGGTCTTACTCTCCGGGGCTGCGCGACGCATTTGCGCTAACCGGGCCGTTTCGGGCTTTAACTCAGGTGAATCGATTCGGCTTACCGAATCAGGCGTACGGGATCATGCGGGCGACCTTATCGTGGTCGGCATCCGAGACGATGAGCATCTTGCCGAGCTTGCGCTTCGTCTTGGGGAGCTTGGACGTAAGGATGTGGCGCACCTTCGTCTGACGCCGCTTGATCTTGCCGGTGCCAGTCATGGAGAAGCGCTTGGCCGCGCCCGAATGGGTCTTAAGTTTGGGCATTGTTTTCTCGATTTCGGCCGCTGCTCCCTTGCGGGATCTCGACCATTTTTGAACCACTTCGGGAACAGGGAAGCCCTCGCCGCAAAGTGGACCAAATCAGTATATCGCAGGTGGAAATTTATAGCCATCATCTTGCCCCTGCCGCAGGACCGGGCGTAGCGTAAGCGCCATGCCTGTCCTGTCTGTCGATCTCGCCTGCCGTAGCTGGTCCGATTTGGGAGTGGTTCTACTGGAGCAAAAAGGCTCCCTGATTGCCTGCGAAATCATCCGCTGGCAAGACCCTACTCCTCCGCCCGTCGTTGAACTCGCCCTGCGCCTGAACACCCTTTGCCTCGAGCGGGGCGCCGGCGTGCTAATGCTGGATGGCCCTCAGGCCTGGAAATCTGAAGACAACGGGCAGGCCTATTGTCGGGTTTCTGAGAAAGAGTTGAATACCTCGGCTAAAACCGGTTTGCCGGGGACAGTCCTGCCTGGGACGTACGAACGGTTTGTTGGGTATTGTCTGGCCTTATACGATGCGCTCGGACGCCTTGGGTGGCAGCGGCTGGCTACCCGGGAGCAGCCCGATCAGATGCCGCAGAAAGTTCTGGTCGAAAGCTATCCTCACGCAGCCTGGAAGTCGCTGGGCATCGCACCCCTGCCCGCCAAGCGCCGGTGCCGGGTCAGCGATCTGGCCGAGGCCTATTCTGCACTCACATCCCTGCTGCCCATCACCACCAGCCAGCCGCCCAACCACGACCAGTTGCAGGCGATCGTCGGAGGGTTGCCCGGTTTGGCCATCGAGCAGCGCAACGATCTCGCAACCCGCATCGTCGGCCAGCCGCCTCGCTGGGAAAAAGGGCACTGGCGCGAAGGCTTCATCGTGGTGCCGGTAGCGCCGCCCCAGGCAGCGGAGGCCCGGACAATCTCCTGGCAGGATTAACTCGCGACTCATTTGCCGGCGAGTCATCGCAGCTTCCGGTCCAGGTAATAACTCTTATGCGCCATAGACTTATCGAACTAGATAGTGTGTTATCTAACTATTAGTTCAAACACAGACGTCAAGACTGCAAGATGACTCATGGATCCGCGCCAATCTGCCGATCCAATTGATCTGCGCAGGCATCGCCTTAGCGGCAATGCCTGCCATCCTCTGTTGCGCATCTGCGCCGCATTGATCTACCTTACTTTCAGGCTTTCGCCTGAAAGTAAAACGACCGTTCCTGGGGACTTTTGTTGCGTCCCTTGAGCAAAGCACGAAACGGCAGACTACCCTGGCCGGGAGTCTAGCCGCTTCCACAATTCGTATCTATATCGAAATTCGAATCCTGCTTCCATTCCGTCAACATTGCACCAGCACGTGACCGACAACCGTTGTAATCTTGCTTCATCGTCGAGATAGCATTAAAGGGCTCTCTAATTCCAGCTCTCTGAAGCACCAGCCGAACTTCGACTGACCAAGGAAAGTCTCTCCCCCGATGCTCTGGGCTTTTCCAAGCAACCCGCGCCCGTCCCGCGCACGCCATTTGCGCGCCAGCAGAGTCACGGCACAGCTTGCACAGGCCATCTTCGCTGTCTGCGTAGCGCTCTGCAACGGCCGAGCCATAGCGCAGTCCCGGGTCCAGGCCAATCCCACGCTTCCCCCCGCAGCCCAATCGCCTGCCGAACTGCCATCCAGTTCATCTTCTCTTACCGCCGAGCGGCCGAGGGTACACGCGCGTCAGGCCTCTGGCCCCATTGTCATTGACGGCAAGCTCAACGAGCCCGACTGGCAAACCGCCGAGCCGATGGTGCTGACGCAGCAATCTCCGCATCCTGGGCAGAGCACGCCATATCGAACCGAGGTGCGAGTGTTGATCTACAAGGATGCGCTCATCTTTGGGTTCCACTGTGTCGACCCGGCGCCGAAGAAAATTCAGGTCCATACCCTCACGCAGGACGGGGATCAGAGCGGCGATGATACGGTTTCGATCGTGCTGGACACTTTTGGTGACAAACGCACGGCATATTATTTCGAGATCAATCCCGGTGGCGCACGACTGGACGGATTGATTTCCGGACCGGAGAGCGGAGTTTCAACAGACTGGGATGGTATTTGGAATGCGCGCACAGCGCACACCGCCGATGGGTGGTCCGCTGAGGTATGGATCCCTGCGCAGACTTTGAATTTTGTCGGCGGTAATGGCCACTGGGGATTGCAACTGGATCGTTCCATAGCGCGAGACTTGACGGAACTGCGATGGTCTTCACCGACCCTCGATTCCGCTGTCTGGGACATGAGCCGCGCCGGCGATCTGGAAATCATGGCACCACTGAAGCAGGGTCACGGCATTGAACTGGCTCCCTATGCCCGGGGAACCATGCTGAACGATTTTGCCAATTCAAATCGCAACTGGGTAGGTGCGGGAGGAGGCGAGGTCACCTGGCGCATTACGCCGCAGCTTGCCGCCATCGGCACCGTCAATACCGACTTTGCAGAGACCGAGGTCGATTCGCGGCAGATAAACATCACTCCCTGGCCGCTGTTCTTCCCCGAAAAACGCGCCTTTTTCCTCGAAGGCGCAAACCAGTATGCCTTCGGACTGGGGCTGCACACCACTTTTATCCCTTTCTTCAGCCGCAATGTCGGTCTGCTCGACGGATTCAATATTCCGCTGGATGGCGGCGTAAAGCTGAATGGACATGTCGGCCCGTGGAGCCTGGCGCTGCTCGATGTCCAGACTCGGACCGCCTATGTTCCCGATACGGTCGTGAATTTTCTAGGTTTGCCGTCGGCCAAAGTAGATGGCACAAACCTCCTCGCCAGCCGCGTTGCCTACGACGTAGACAGGCATCTGCGCGTCGGCGCCATCGTTACGCATGGCGATCCCAAGGCGATGTACTCCAACACCATGGCCGGTGCGGACGCCGTCTGGAACACCGCAACCTTTCTCGGCAGACACAACCTGCAATTTGGCGGCTGGGGCGCGACCACCCAGGGAGACGTCCCGGATGGAAGCCGCCAGGCGTGGGGCCTGCGCTTCGATTATCCGAACGACCTGGTCAATTGCACTGCGGGCGCCAACCACTATGGCGATGGGTTCGACCCGCTGCTCGGCTTCTTGCCGCGTCCGCAGACCCATCAGACGGACGCTTCCTGCGCCTACCGTCCCCGGCCCTCGCAAACCGGTCCCTTTCGGGCGGTCCGCCAAGCGTCTTACAACTTCGCCTTCAGCCGCATCACTGACAGCAGCGGCAATGTGCAGTCGCAGCTGTTCACGATCATGCCGCTCAACCTGACGATGAATTCCGGCGACATCTTCGACGTGACGGCCTTTGTCGACCATGAAACCCTGGCTGCGCCATTTGCTATCGCTCCAACGGTCACCTATCCAGCGGGCCCATACGATTTCCAGCGCTACGGCTTCGACGTGATCACCAGCCCGCAGCGAAAGATCCAGTTCACCAACTCGACATACGTCGGCGGATATTACAGCGGCCATTTGCTCGATCAGGTCAACTCGCTCAACTGGACTCCCTTTCACGGCAAACTGGAGGCAGGCGTCGTATCCGACAACTTCTTTGCCCACACGCCCCAAGGCAATTTCGTCGAGAAGTTGTGGCAGTTCAAGGGGGCGCTCTCCTGGAGTCCCGATCTGTCGCTTAGCACCTTCGTCCAGTACGACAACGTTTCATTTGACCTGAGCAGCAACACGCGGTTGCGCTGGACCTTCAAGCCGGGAGACGATTTTTACGTGATCTGGGACCGCACCTGGGTGCGCAACGCTAACCATTCCGGAGTCAATTTTGATCCGGACGCGGAGTCGGTGACAGCCAAAATTCGCTGGACCTTTCGGCTGTAGACGCAAGGAGGCCCAGGTCTGAAAATCCAGACCTGAGCCATTCAATCTTTTCCCTTCGCGCTACTTCGTTGCTTCGCCGAATCCCTTTTGCAGGAACTGGACAATGTGCTGGCGTCCATCGAAGCCATGCCACGGCTCAGGAACGGGATAGCCGAAGATACCCCGCGCCAGCGGGCCATGATCTTCGCGCGGATAGATCACCATCTCGACCGGCACACCCGCCTGCCGCAGGGCGCGATACATCTCTTCCGATTGCCCGACCGGATCGGTCACATCCGCCTCGCCCTGAATCAGCAGAAACGGCGTCTTGGCCTTCGACGCTCCCGAGAGCGGACTCTGCCTCCAAGCGTCTTCCATATGCTCCCACGGCTTGCCGTAGAACCAGCGGTCGTACCAGGAGCCATGTTCGGTCCCGTATTCACTGAACTGGTCGATCACCGGCGCGCCCGAAATGATGGCCTTGAAGCGATCTGTTTTGCCCTCGGCAAAGCCCGCCATCTCGCCGCCGTAGCTATAGCCCATCAGCGCCAGCTTATCCGGATCGATGGGAAACTGTTTGAGCACGGCGTCCACACCGGCCATTACGTCGCGAAAGTCTCCGCCGCCGAGGTCGTTCTTGTTGGCCGCGGCAAACTTCACGCCGTAGGCCGTGGAGCCGCGCGGATTGGGCCGCAGGATCGCCCAGCCGTGGCTGACCAGAAAGCCGTTCCACTCTTCGTAGCGGTCTGACCATGCGCCGGTCGGTCCGCCATGCACATCGACGATCAGCGGAACTTTTTTATGCGCAGCCTCAGGCGGCAGATAGAGTATGCCCTCGATGGTGAACTCATCGCTTTTCCACTGCACCAGCTGCGACTTGACGCTCCTGAAAGGCTGCGTCGTCAGCTCAGGCGTCGGCAGCGTCTTGCATTCGCCACCCAGCGTGGCCGCATAGCAGAGCGTCTCCGGGTGATCGCTTCCGGAAGCCAGCCACACCCATCCTGTCTGCTTGTGATTCGTGCCCAATCCGGCGACGACCGGCGTATTCTGCGCGATGGACTCCGGCATCGTCTTGCCATCCAACGAAATGCGCGCAGCCGTCATGCGCGTGCCCACGGCAAAGGATGCCAGCACCTTGCCATCCGGCAGATACATCGGCTCGCCGAATCCAACCGCGCCGTTATAGCCGCCAGTCACGCGCAGCGCTTCCGACTTGTCAGCGGAGCTGGCTCCGGGCAGCGAGAGCGCAAACAGCTCTTCAACTCCCGGAGGCGCATCTTCCGGCGTTTGCGCGGCAAATACGATCTGATTTCCATCGGGGTTCCATCCAAAGCCGCCGCGCGCCGTCTTGGGAATTCCGGTAAGCTCCATCGGCTTGTCCAGCGCTGTAGTTGAGACCAGCCATGCCGTCGCGTCGGGGCCGAGATCGTTTGCCTCATTGGGCAGCTCTGTCACGACCACCATACGATCGCTCTTTGGCGACCATGAAGCAGCATGAACATCCGGCGCGAGCGCAACCGACTTCAAGGCCCCATCCAGCGTTCCGTCTGCCTTAAGCGCAGCCAGGTACAACCGCTCGCCATGCCGCTCGTGGTTGACCCAGACGGCGTCAGCTTTGGCTTCCTTAGCCTTCTTCTCGCCGGGAGTTTCCGGATCGCTGGCCCAGACAGCAAGCCAATGGCTGTCCGGCGAAACCGCGAAACCGCTCACATTGATAGCAATCGGCTCCGGCTTGGCATCGTCCTTCTTGCTTCCCGATGCATCCGGCTTGGCTGGAGGTATGAAATTCGGCTCCTTGGAATCGTCGACCGCCGGAACAACCTTGAGATCGTAAGGCATCGCTTCGCCGCCAGTCAGCGGCAGGCGAAAAAGCTGTGTGTTGTCGCCGCGCTTGGCGAGGAACAGAATCGCATTCCCATCGGGAGCCCAGATAGCATTGTGCTCCCCACGCTTATCTGCGGTCGGCGAATAGGTCAGCTGATGCGCTGTACTTCCAGAAACCGACCCGCCTGAGACCGCGACCATCCAGAGATGGCTTTTCGCCCCGTCTGCCGTCGCATCGGTCATGGTAAACAGGACCTGCTGGCCATCCGGAGAGAGCAACGGCGACGCAATGCCTTTGACGTGGCGCAGGTCTTCCGAATTCGGAAAACGCGGCGCATCCGCCGCAATCGCGGCACAGGACGGCGCAAGAGACACAAGCAGGCAAAAGCAGCGGACAGCCAACTGAAGCTTTTTCATTCCGCCAGCATACATGGCGCACAGGCAAAAGGCCGCTTCGCGGTGACGAAACGGCCTTGCTTTGCAGAAATTTATGCAGCTGATCGAGTTGAGTTATGCCTGCGGGGCACCGGCCGCCGCAGCCTTGGTCTGAGCAGGGGCAGGCGCTGCGGCTGGCTTCTGCTGCTGCTTGGGCTGCTCCTTCTTCGACGGCGCGATAATGGCATGGAGAATGGTGCCTTCCATGCGCGGCATGAACTCGACCACTCCGGCCTCACCGATGTCCTGGATCAGACGGTTGATGATGGCGTAGCCCAGTTCGCGATGCGCCATCTGGCGGCCGCGGAAGCGCAGGCTAGCCTTGACCTTGTCGCCGTCGTTGAGGAAGCGGACTGCCTGATTCTTCTTGGTCTGGTAGTCATGCTCGTCGACTGTAACCGAGAACTTGACCTCTTTGACAACAATGACTTTCTGCTTCTTGCGGGCAGCGCTTTCGCTCTTGTCCTTCTCGTAGAGGTAGCGGCCGTAATCCTGGATGCGGCAGACAGGCGGAATTGCGTTTGGCGAGACTTCCACCAAGTCCAGACCACGCTCACGGGCGATCTTCAACGCCTCAAATGGCGGAAGAATACCGAGTTGCTCTCCATTTTCGTCGATGACGCGAATCTCTCGCGCGCGGATTCTTTCATTAATACGGATAAACGACTTTGCCGAACGTTTGTCGAGTGCGATGATTCCCCTCCTAGGGTGCGGCGGCATCCTCTCGGGACGCAGGCTCGCGCTCCGAGTATACCATTGGTTGGATGCCGTCAGCATGCAGCCGGGTTACGTCAGAATCCTGCTTTCGCAACTTTTGAGGCAATTCGGAAATCGATCTCATCCTGGAGTGAGGGCGATTCCGGCCCTGGAGAATATCGTCATGCACATTGCCCTTTATGGAGCTACCGGCAAAGCCGGCGCACGCATCCTCACCGAGCTTCTCTCGCGCGGCCACCAGGTTACAGCCATCGCCAGAAATCCGGGCAAACTCACCGCCCAGCCTGGGCTCACCATCGTGGAAGGCGATGTCTCCTCTGCCGACGCTATCGCCGGCAAGATCAAAGGCGCTGACGCCGTTGTGAGCTCGTACGGTCCTCCAGCCTACGACACCGACCAACTGCTACCGGTAACGCGAAATCTGATCGACGCAGTTAAGAAAGTCGGCGTGCCGCGATTGATCATCGTTGGCGGAGCAGGCAGCCTGGAAGTCGCGCCAGGCGTAACAGGGATCCAGAGCGGACATATCCCGCCGGAATGGGTGGCGATCGCCGTCTCTCACGCCAAGGTGCTGGAAATGGCAAAGCACTCCGGCATCAACTGGACTTACTTCAGTCCCGCCGCCTTCTTCGAACCAGGAGAACGCACCGGCAAATTCCGCCTCGACAAAGACACCCTAATCGCAGACGAGAAGAAGGTCAGCCGCATCTCGATGGAGGACTACGCCCTCGCTCTCGTGGATGAGTTGGAAAAGCCGCAGCACGAGCGGCAGCGTTTCACGATCGGATACTAAGCGCGGTAAGACCGTTGCGATCACAAAGTCAGAGTGAAATTTGCCGCACTACATTTAACCTAAGCGCGTTTAGGTTATACTCCCTCTATGGGATCGCTCCGGCTCGACGGCATTCTGTTTGTCGTCTACTCCAACGATCATCCACCGCGTCATGTTCACGGCTTTCTTGGGGAAACGGAAGCTATCGTGAACCTCTTGCAGGACGGTAGTGTCTCTCTGGCGTCGCGCAAAGATGCTGTTAGACCCGCGAACGCCAAACGTGCCGATGTGAGAAAAGTGCTCGATGCCGCTGCATTGCACTTTGCGGAACTCGCTGCGTTGTGGGAGGAAATTCATGGCTAAACACAAGGTGATCACAACCGAAGCAGAGATCGATCAGGCTATCCAGGAGGCCAAAAAACTCAAGGATGAGCCGCGTGTTGTTGGAGTTGAATACGTTCCCGGCACAAAGCTCGATTTGCTGATTCTCAGGCTCAACGACGGGCGCAGACAAGTAATACCAAGAGAGAACCTAGAAGGATTGCAGGACGCACCCTCCGAGCAGATTGGCCGAGTGGAGATTCTTGGCAATGGCACCGGCCTGCACTGGCCGGATTTGAATGTCGACTTTTACGTCCCCAATCTCCTGATGCACATTTACGGGACCAGGCGTTGGATGGCACAAATAGGACGCAGCGGCGGTTCAGTCAAAAGCGTGGCAAAGCGAAAAGCTTCCCGGACCAACGGCCTGAAGGGCGGCCGGCCCAGGCAAAAAGAACAGCGGCTTTCGCGGTAAAGGAATGAGCGGACATAATGTCGCCATCATTCCTACATGCTCTTGAGCAGCGTAGTCAGCCGCTTCATGCCTTCTTCCCGCGCCTTGGCGTTTGCCGGACTGGAGTCGGGAGCTTCCCCAGCGCGCATGAATCCATGCCCTGCGCCATCGTAAGTCACCGGCTCATACTTCTTCCCTGCTGCTTTCATTGCTTCCGTCGTCGCTGGAATGGTCGCTCCGATGCGCGCATCGTTGCCGGCGTAGAAACCATAAACCGGCGCGGTGATCGAAGCGATGGCAGCGGCATCCGGCCCAGGACCGTAAAACACAAAAGCTGCGCTTAGGTCATGGCGGTGCGTGGCAAAGGCAAACGACTTGCCTCCTCCCCAACAAAAGCCCGTAACCGCCAGTTTGCCGTTCGATGCAGGGAGCTTTTTGCCGTAATCGGCAGCCGCATCGAGATCAGCGTTGACCGTATCGGCATTCAAGCCGGAGACAGCCTTCACCCTTGCGTCCTGATCGGCAAACTTATCGCTTCCGCCGCCGTTAGGCCCGAATCCTGAGAGCAGATCCGGCGCGATCGCGATGTAGCCAGCTGCTGCAAGATCGTCGGCCATGCTGCGCGCCCAGTTGCTGAGACCGAAAATTTCGTGGATCACGATGACCACCGGAGCCTTTTCCTTGACCTCCGGATACACCACAAACGCCTGCAGGCTGCGGTCGCCATGCTTAATCGTCACCCATTCCTGGTGGCGAGGCGACTTCTCCAGCTTGGCCTTTGGCCAATCGTCGTTCATCGTCGGCATACCGCCATGCTGCATGCCGCCGCTCGGCGGGGCAGCGACCGCCTGGCCTTGAACTGCCGCGGAAGAAAGAACGCTTGTTAGAACGACTGTAAATATCCAGGCGAAACTGCGGACTCCACGAATTCTCATGGCGAGGATTCTATTGCACAGGCAATGCCTGAGCAACCGCTTCGCTGTCATTTTCTTGTCATGAACCTAATCGGCTGCTGAGGCTCGGTTGGCAAATCCATTCTCCAGCGTTCCGAGAAGTGTCCCCTGTTCGCCGATTCCTGTTATCCGTATGTCGATCAGTTGATTCGCGGGTTGAACTTCAGTTATTTCGACCGGCAGGTAATTGTCAGTAAGCACCGAGGTGCGGCCCTGGATAGCGAGTTGGGCTGGAGTCTGCAGCGTGATTGCCGGAAGGCTGCGACCGGCAAATCCAGCGCGGAAGCGCCGCGACTTCTCGTCGCCAAGAGCACGCAGCGTGGCCATCCGCTCAGTAACTGCACGAGATGCGACCGGCGTCTGCCGATGTAGCTCCAAGCCGCGAGTGCCCGGTCGCGGCGAAAACGGAAAAAGGTGTAGATACGCAAAGGGCAGATTGGCGATGAAGTCGAAGGTCTCGCGAAATTCAGCTTCGGTTTCGCCGGGAAAGCCAACCATGACATCCGCGCCAAGTGCCAGCTCCCGACCGGCAGCATCGAGCAGCGCCGCGACCTTCTGCTCATAATGCCAGGGACGATAGCGGCGATGCATACGGCGCAGCACGCTGTCCGACCCGGATTGTAGCGGCAGATGCGCATGACGCGCGATGCGGCTTCCGCCGAATTCACGCACAAGCTCGATCAACTCCGCAGTCCAGTCCATTGGCTCGATGGAGCTGAGCCGCAGACGCCGCAAGCCTGTTTCGTTCAGGATTTCCCTGAGCAATCCTGCGAGGGAGCGATTCTCTGGCAGATCGCGTCCCCAGCGGCCAAGGTTGATGCCGGACAGGACAAGTTCATTTCCGCCCGCCACCACGAAACCTCGAATCTGTGCCAGAACCTTTTCCGCGGACAGGCTGCGCGACCCTCCGCGCGTCGTTGGGATTACGCAGAAAGTACAGCGATTGCTGCAGCCTTCCTGAATTTTCAGATTCGGGCGAGTCTGAACTCCAGGCGTTACCTGAGCGTCTTCGATATAAGAATGAGCGAAGCTGTCGTCTGCCCAGATTTGGGCCATTGAGACTTGTGCCGCTGAGCTGCCTGACAACAAATCCCCAGGAGAAATCAGCGGTTGGCTCGCCGATGGAGTCTCATCGCCGCTTATTCCCTGAAGAATCCCCTTCACGATTTCCGGCACCAGGCCTTTGTGGCTATTGCCAACAACCGCCGCAACTCCGTCGAGAGAAGCAATCTCTTCCGGAGCACGTTGCGCATAGCACCCGGTTACGACGACCTTCGCTTCTGGATTCAGCCGCCGCGTTTTGCGAACGAAAGCGCGGGCATCGCGGTCGGCCTCGGCAGTCACGCTGCAGGTATTGACGACCACGACGGAAGCATCAGCCAGACCGGCTTCGGCGAGCCCTTCAGAACGCAAACGATTGCTGACCGCCTCGCCATCGGCGCGAGCCGCTCTGCATCCGAAGTTCTCCACATAAAAGCTGGCCATCCAGTTCAGGATAACAACTTGCCAGATTGAAAAACAGCGTATCGGCAGCGTATCTCTCAGGGTTCAGGCGGGGTTCAAGCTCACGCTTTGCACCGTTGGCGGACCGAGCCGAATCTTATACTGGAGAAGGTTTCTTCGTTCGCCGAGCGAATCGCCCTCCCAACCCTGGAACGACTATGAGCACAACCACCGCCGCGCAGTACTCCCAGCGGGAACTGACAGCGCGCATTCTTCCTTATGTCTTTTTCACCTTTGCCTGCTACCTCGCTATCGGCGTGCAGCTGGCGATTCTGCCTTCGTACGTCCATCTGAACCTGGGCTACAACACCGTGCTCGCCGGGCTGATCATCAGCATCGAGTATGTGGCGACCGTCGTCACACGGCCGCAGGCAGGGCGAATGGTCGACCGGCTGGGCGCTAAGCGGACGGTTTTGTATGGCCTCACAGTAGGCGGCGCGAGCGGGGTCTTTACGCTGCTGGCAGCATTTTGCCTGCATATTCCGTGGCTCGGACTGACGCTGTTGATTGTTGGGCGGCTGTTGCTGGGAGCTAGCGAAAGCATGGTCGGGACGGGCGCTACGCTTTGGGGCATTCTCAGCCTGGGCACGGAGCACACGGCGATCGTCATCAGCTGGAACGGGATTAGTACTTACGGCGCGCTGGCGGTCGGCGCTCCGCTGGGCGTTTTGCTGGAGCGGATCTTTGGATTTCAGTCGATTGGCGCCATCGTCATGTTGCTTGGGTTCGCACCCATTGCGATGGCCATGCGGCTGCCGAGCGTGCCGGTTTCGGCAGGAGAGAAGCTGCCGTTTCATCATGTCTTCGGCAAGGTTGCGCCGTATGGATTGGGGCTGGCACTGGGCAGTGTCGGATTTGGCGTGCTGGCGACTTTCATCACGCTGGACTTTGCCCATCGCGGCTGGTCGGGCGCGGCCTTTGCACTCACGCTCTTTGGAGCGCTCTTCGTCTTTGCGCGGCTGCTCTTTGCCCACTCTATCAATCGGGTTGGCGGATTTCCGGTGGCATCGGTTTGCCTTGCTACCGAGTGTTTAGGCCTGCTGGCGCTTTGGCTGACGCACTCTGAACTGCTGGCCTTTGGCGGTGCGGCGCTGACAGGATTTGGATTTTCGCTGGTCTTTCCGGCGCTGGGTGTCGAGGCGGTGCGGCATATTTCGCCGCAGGATAAGGGTACGGCTCTGGGCGCTTATGGCGTTTTCATGGATTTTTCGCTGATGGTGATCGGACCGGCAGCGGGGGCAATTATTGGCGGATTCGGGTATCCGCCGATCTATTTATTTGCTGCCTGCTCGGTGGTGCTGGCGCTGGGGCTGACGCAATGGCTGGCTTCGCGGGAACGGCGGACGGCCTGACAGCTTTCTAATTTATTGAAGGGCAAGAGACTGCGGTGGGGGGGTGGGGGGTATTTATTATCCAGTCAACACCGGCAACTTCAAGCTGGCCTTATCAATCGGTCGGCTGAATATCTGCCCACTTCCATTATGTACCGATGGATGCTAATTCAACGCATGTTCGGGTTGGATAATTTATTCGGATGGAAGGCCCTGCTATGCGATTTGCTTTCTATGACATAGAGACTCACCCGCAAGGCAAACTACTATTTTGGGGGCTGCACTCAGCTTGACAAGTTTTGTACCGCGGCGAGGATTGCCTGCGCTCGGTCGGCAAGTTTGCCTGAGGCGATGTTGATGATTTCGTAGCCGAAGCTGCGGTAGGTCTCTTCGTGAATTTGTTCGAAGCGGAGGGATTCTTCGAAGGTGATTTTGCGCGCTTCAGAGGGCGTCATGAAGCCCATGTTGCGGATGAAGAAGACCTGTTGCTCGTAGATCCGCTGTGACTGAATGCGCTTTAGCTCCTGCGCAAGTGCGGCGGTTATTGGGAATCCGAGATAGGCAGCTAGCGCTGCGGTGCAAATGGCGGAGCGGTCGTGGAACTGGAGTTCGCCGGCTTGGTGCAAGGCCCGAAGCTGGCGTTGCTTTTGCAGTGTGGCGATGGTGTCGAGGAAGGCCGGATGCGTCCATGGTTCCGCGATGCCTTTGGCTTGTTCGAGGGCGATGATGTCAGTGGCGGCCTCTTCGACGATGCTGTAGCCGTCGGCTTCAAGCTGGCGGAGGATGGCTGTCTTGCCTGCGCCGGAGGTGCCGGTTAGGATGTAAGGTTTCATGGGCCAACTCCCGTTCCTGCGTGAATCCGATACGAGGCTTTTAGAAGGTTTGCGTTGATCGCGGGACAGAGGCGACACGCTTCTGCGCTTCTGGAAAAGAGCGGTTCCTGCTTCGCAGGAATCAGGCCCAAGTCTCAAAATCGAGACCTGGGGCACCCGGAGACGATCTGAATTGCCTATTTTCTCTTTTCCCTCCGAAAAAGCTAGAAGCGGAAATTAGCGCCCGAAAATCATGAATCCCAAACATTACCCCGCACAGTTCAAGTTGGCCTCTCTCGCCATGCGATTTCGTGCTTAGGATAGAGTGAGAGAGTGCTGAATGACACCCATAACACCACGAAAGCGGCGAAAACTAACGGTGGAAGGTCCAAAACTAGGCCATCCAAAGGGACGAATAAGCTCTCGCACCGACAGAGAGCCTACCCCTCACCAGCGCACAGTCAAACCTTCACCTGGAAGGAAAACTACTTAGTTAGAGGCGTCCCCCGAATCGTCATAGTTTGTCCCAAGCCGAAACAGAACGCGGGCAGCAGCTAACTACAATCACACGCAGAAAGGCCGCCTCTTGCGAGGCGGCCTTTGTGCGTTTCAGATTCAGCCCAGGTTAGCGCTTGAATTTGTCCCAGTTGACCAAGTCACCCAGAGTGGTGGTGGAACCGCTCTGCGATGAGGAGGAGGAGCCGTGATCACGGTCGCCGCGATCGCGGGATGGAGCCTTGTAGTGCTCCACTTCGGCCCGGCTGGCTTCTTCGCCTACGGCGCGGATGCTCAGACCGACCTTCTTCTCTTCCACGTTCATCTTGATGATTTTGAAGTCGTGCTCCTGGCCCTGTTCGAGGTGGATCGGCTGACCGTGAGCATCCACGGCTTCCGAAACATGGCAGAGGCCTTCGACTCCTTCGGCAACTTCGACGAAGGCGCCGAACTGCGCAGTGCGCAGAACCTTGCCGTGAACCACATCGCCCACGCGGTGCTGGGTGAAGAACGTCTCCCAGACATCGGGCTGGAGCTGCTTGACGCCGAGCGAGAGGCGGCGGTTTTCCGGCTCGACGCCGAGAACGACAGCCTTGACCTTTTCGCCCTTCTTCAGGACTTCGGACGGATGCTTGACGCGCTTGGTCCAGCTCAGGTTGGAGACATGGACGAGGCCGTCGATGCCGTCTTCGATCTCGATGAAGGCGCCGAAGTCGGTGAGGTTGCGAACGCGGCCCTCAACGATGGCTCCGGTGGGATACCGCTCGGAGAGATTCTCCCAGGGGTTTTCCTGGAGCTGCTTCATGCCCAGTGAGATGCGGCGGTCGGACGGGTTCACCGAGATGACCACGGTCTCGACTTCGTCGCCCGGCTTGACCAGCTTGGACGGATGCTTCATCCGCTTGGACCAGGTCATTTCGGAGACGTGTACGAGGCCTTCGATTCCCTGCTCCAGCTCGACGAACGCGCCGTAGTCGGTAACCGAAAGAATGCGGCCATGAACGTGTGCGCCAACGGGATAACGCTCGACTGCATCGAGCCACGGATCAGGCGTGAGCTGCTTAAAGCCCAACGAGACGCGCTGCTTATCCTTGTCGAACTTGAGCACCTTAACCTGGATCTCGTCGCCGACATTGACCAGATCGCGGGGGTGGGTGAGGCGTCCCCAGCTCATGTCGGTGATGTGGAGCAGGCCGTCGATGCCGCCGAGGTCGACGAACGCGCCGTAGTCGGTGAGGTTCTTGACGGTGCCGGTGAGCACCGCGCCCTCTTCGAGATGCTCGAGAGTGGTGGAACGCTTGGCGTTCTGCTCTTCTTCGAGGATCTCTTTGCGGCTGACGACGACATTGCCGCGCTTCTTGTTGAGCTTGATAACGCGGACTTCAATCTGCGTGCCGAGGTAGCCGTCGAGGTTGCGCACCGGGCGCACCTCAAGCTGCGAGCCTGGCAGGAGCGCCTTGAGGCCGATATCGACGGTGAGACCGCCCTTGACGCGGCTGACGACTGTGCCCATCATCGGGGTCTTGTCGTTGGCGGCTTTCTCGATCACGTCCCAGACGCGAAGGCGCTGAGCCTTATCGTAGGAGACAAGGTAGCCGCCCTCGGGCTCTTCGCGCTCGATGACGACT
>DATAZR010000007.1:0-22196 GCA_036271955.1 Acidobacteriaceae bacterium | reverse complement strand
ACTCACTGGACAGAGACCGGCATCTCCAGCCATGGACGAACTACTACAACCACCAAAGACCCCATGGTAGCCTCAACTACAAACCGCCCATCAGCCGATCCGAGGCTGGAACAACCTCTTGAGCTTCTACAGGCACCCAGCATCCATGGATGCCAGGCTTTTTGCTGCCCCGATGTTCCTCTGGAATTACCGATGATGAGCGAGGAGTTCTATACTGCTGTGCTACCGAGGTTATGGGCATGCAGGGTTCTGTGAGTTTTAGGTGGCTGCTTGGGGTGTTGGCGATGGGGATGGGTGCGTTTGTGCCGATGAGCGTGAAAGCTGCGGGGCCCGCGCCTGGCGGGGCAGGTTCGAGTGCGGCTGTTGTGATTCTGCCGGCGGATGCGAATGCTAGTGGGGACACGTGGTGGAAACATGCGGTGCTGTATGAGATTTATCCGCGGAGCTTTCAGGATTCGAATGGGGATGGGATTGGGGATATCAATGGGATTACTTCGCGGCTGGATTATCTGAAGGACCTGGGCGTGGATGCGATCTGGATTACTCCGATGTATCCTTCGCCGGGGATCGACTATGGATATGACATCTCGGATTACACGGCGATCAATCCTGAGTATGGGACGATGGCCGACTTTGACCACATGGTGGCGGAGGCCAAGTCGCGCGGCATTCGCGTGATTATGGATTACGTGATCAACCATACTTCGGAGCAGGTGTCATGGTTCAAGGAGTCTCGGTCTTCGCGCGACAATCCCAAACGCGATTGGTACATCTGGCGCGATGGAAAGGTTGGAGCTGACGGTAAGATGGGTCCGCCGAATAACTGGCAGTCTTGGTTTGGGCACTCGGCGTGGACGTGGGATGAGGGGACGAAGCAGTACTACTATCACTACTTTTATGTGCAGCAGCCGGATCTGAACTGGCACAACCCCGAGGTTCGCAAGGCTATGTATGGGGTGTTGCAGTTCTGGATGAAGCATGGGGTTGCGGGCTTTAGGATCGATGCGGTTTCGCGGCTGTTTGAAGACCCGGAGATGCGGGACGATCCGTATCTGCCGGGGTTTAATGCGTACGGCGACAGGAATATCAAGCATAAGTACACGGACGATCTGCCGGAGGTGCATGATGTGCTGCGCGAAGTCAGGAGCGTGGTGGATGCTTTCCCTGGCGATCCGGTGCTGGTGACGGAGGCCGATGAGCCGAACATTGCCGAGCTGACGAAGATGTATGGCGTGGATGGCAAGCCGGATGAAGTGCAGCTGCCGATGGACTTTCAAATTGCGGATGTGAATGAGCTGTCGGCGGTGCGGTTTCGCAAGCTGTTCAATGAGGTCGAGGCAAATACGGCGCATGGGCAGCCGGAGTATTTCTTCAGCAACCATGACCAGCCGCGGCAGTGGGACAGGTATGGCGATGGCGTTCACAACGATGCGATTGCGAAGCTGATGGCGGCACTGCTGCTGACGACGAGGGGTACTCCGCAGATGTATTACGGAGAAGAGATTGGGATGCGGACGACCGATCCGGCGCGGATTGAGGATGTGCACGATCCGATTGGAAAACTGGGCTGGCCGAAGGAAAAAGGGCGCGATGGCGAGCGGACTCCGATGCAGTGGGACTCGGGGAAGTATGCGGGGTTCACTACGGGCGGGACTCCGTGGCTGCCGGTGCCGTCGAATGCGGCGAAGTACAACGTGCAGGTGGAGGGGCAGGAGCCGGACTCGATCTTCAACACGTACAAGCGGCTGCTGGCGTTGAGGAAGAGTGAGGCGGCGCTGCGGGATGGCTCGTATGAGGCGGTGGATGAGGGGAACGAGCATGTCTTCTCGTATCTGCGGAAGAGCGGGAGTGAGACGGTGTTGGTGGCGCTGAATATGAGTGCGCAGGCGCGGGTGATTGCGGTGAAAGCTGCGGGTAAGTCTGCGGATGTGCTTTACATGTCTCCGATGACGAAGGGTGGGGCGATGGAGACGATTTCGCTGGGGCATGTTGAGCTGGAGCCGTTTGGGGTGGTGGTGGCGCGGGTGAAGTGATGCGCTGACGATAACCATGCCGGGAAATCTCATCCAACCGTGATACAGATAAACCGTGGTGATATGGAGTGAGGCCTGGCGGGTTGGGTCCGCAGGGAGAGTCTATGCGCGGATGGCGATGGGCGGCGGGATTGGCGCTGGTGCTGGCTGTGGGATGCAGTGCGCCGCCGCGGGCTGGAGCGCCTGCGCCACAGGCGACGATGGAGGAGCTGAAGCCGCTGCCTGCGACCGGCGGACACAAGCCTGTTGCACCCAAGCCAGTCGATTCGGAAGGGATGAAGCCGGTTGAGCCGCCAACGGAGATGCCGGTTCCTCCGAAGCCGATGCCTTCTGCTGCGAAACATCATGATGCGAAGCACGCGGGGTTCTCGGGATCAACGGATTCATCGCCTGATTCTGGGCCGGATACAGGCGCAGCGAAGGGCGATCCGGATGAGCTGGCGCTGGATGCGAGTATGCAGAAGCTGCAGGATGGCAAGCTGGCGTACAGCACTCCGGTATCGATGAGGACGGGGGACTCGGCGACGGTGGTGGCGCGGATTGGCGGGAGCGCGGTCTCGGCGGATGCGATGAAGGCCGGGATGCCGCAGGAGCCGGGATCGACGGTGGCGACGGCTACGACCAAGGTTTCAACGAAGATGAAGATGGCGCTGCGGAGCGCGGACTTCGACATTACGCCGCTGAACTCGGAGGAGCAGGCCATTGGCGGCAGCGATCCAACGGAGTGGCAGTGGACAATTGCTCCGAAGCATTCGGGCAAGCTGCAGCTGCACCTGGTAGCTACAGTGGAGTTGAAAGATCTGCAGCGGGACTTTGCGTCGATCGATCGCGACATTCAGGTGCAGGTGAATGAGAAGGGCGCGGTTGGGGCGTTCATTGAAAAGAACTGGCAGTGGCTATATGCCACGGTGGGCGCGGCGCTGCTGGCGCTGGTGCGGTTTCTGTGGGCGCGGCGGAAGAAAGCCGATGGGCAGGCTCCTAAGCCGTGATGCCGAGTCGAGACTCGATAAAGATGCGCTTTGAGAGATTGTCGGAGAGCGATCTTGCGACGTTGAAAGATTGGCTGGGGCGGCCGCATGTTGCGGCGCGGTGGGCTGGCGCTGTGTCGATGGATGAGCTTCGGGAGGAGTATCTTCCGGGCGCGGAAGATGCGTCCGCGGCTAAGTGCTATCTGGCTTATGTGGACGATGTTGCGGTTGGATTTATTCAATCCTATGTTGCGATGGATTCGGGGGATGGCTGGTGGCCGGAGGAGCGCGATCCGGGCGTGCGCGGCGTGGATTTGTTTGTGGCGGATGAGGAGCGATTGGGCGAGGGATTGGGAACGCTGATGCTGAAGGAGTTTGCCGCGATGCTGTTTGAAGATGCGGCGGTGACGAAGATTCAAGGCGATCCATCAGTCGACAATCCGCGCGCGATTCGATGCTGCGAGAGAGCTGGTTTTCAGCGTGTGGGAAAGGTGATGACGCCAGATGGAGAGACGATGCTGATGGTTATGCCGAGGCCGTGAATCCAGATTAAAAGTGACCGAGAGGCCTGCGGTTGTGACCGTTGAGATTGTGAGCGCGTGTTGCGGGTTTGAAGATCGACTCAGAGGAGTGAAGAGATGAGTGTGGAGTTCCCTGGTGAGTCGGCGGAGTACCGGGCGGCGCGTGAGCGGCTGCTCGAGGAAGAGATTGCGCTGCGGCGGGCGATGGAGGCTGTTGCTGTGGCGCGGCGCGCGCTACCGCAGGGAGGCTTAACGCCGGAAGACTATGTTTTCGATGCGGCGCGAGCGGATGGGACGCAATACAAGGTGAAGCTGTCGGAGTTGTTTGCGCCGGGGAAGAATTCGCTGGCGATTTACAACTTCATGTTTCCGCGGATGCGGCAGGATACGAGACCGAAGCCGACGGAGGGCGCGACTGCGCAGCTCGACCAGAATGATGGGCCTTGCGCTTCATGCACGGCTCTTCTGGATTCGCTGGATGGCGCGGCGAAGCACATGGAGGCGGGTGGGCTGAACTTCGCCGTGATCGCGAAGGCTCCGATAGAGCGGGTGATGGCGTTTGCGAAGGATCGCGGATGGCGCAACCTGCGACTGCTGTCGTCGGCAGGGAACAGCTTCAAGCGCGATTACCTGGCGGAGTCTCTGGATGGAACTCAGTTGCCGATGGTGACGGTATTTCATCGCGATGCAGATGGGATACGTCACTTCTGGAGCTCGGAGCTGATGTTTACGGAGAGCGATCCCGGGCAGGACCCGCGGCAATCGGGCACGCTGGACATGATCTGGAATGTCTTTGACCTGACAAAGATGGGGAGACCGGCGGATTGGGATGAGCAGTTCAACTATGACTGCTGCCGGCCGCCGGTGGTACATATTCCGTTGCCGACGATGCGGTGACGGAGGCCTTGCGAGGCAAAGGCGGCTCGGGGCTACCGAGGCCCCTCGTTGGGGTTTCAGCATGTAGCGGCGATGCCAAGGCTGAAGCCTTGGCTTACCTAGATGCTGATCGATCTGACGGTCACATGCAGCCGGGAACCTCTTCGAGGCGGTGATAGACGGCGAGGCCGCGTTCGTGGGCGAGGCGGACGTCTTCGTCCGCCCCTTTGCTGGCTCCGGGGAGACGCAGGACGGCGTCGCAGCGGGTGATGAGGCGGTTGGCGATGGGGTAGAGGATCTCGTCGTAGATGGCGTCGCCGGGATGTTTGGATCCTGCTTCGCGAAGGAGCGGGAGAGCGAGCCATTCGCCGATGAGCGGAATGTGGCCGGCACGATAGAGCGGCAGGGCTACGGACTCCAGCGTGCGGAGGTTCTTCTCCATCTTGGCGGGCTCGTCGTTGGTTCCGGAGCGGTAGGGTCCGGCGATGAGGATCATCAGGGATTGGGTGGGCATGGTGTCCTTTCGGAATGATGCAAAGTGCAATTCAGGCAGTGATGGCGCGGGGAAATGGGGTTCTCTTCGATTCGTCTGTGCATGAGTGTGCACGAGTTTGTGTTGATTTCGACAATACCGTGCAGTTTCGTGCATTGTCAAGTATGATCGTGGACGAGGGCTTATGTTAACTACGCAGCGGAAGCAGCAGATACTTGGGATTTTGAAGAGGCAGGGGCAGGTGGTGGCCAAGGATGTGGCTGAGGCTATGGCTGTCTCTGAAGATACGATTCGCCGCGATTTGCGGGAGCTGGCGCAGGAGGGATTGCTGCAGCGGGTGCATGGCGGCGCGCTGCCGGCTTCG
The DNA here is from genome assembly GCA_036271955.1 of Acidobacteriaceae bacterium. GTDB lineage: Bacteria > Acidobacteriota > Terriglobia > Terriglobales > Acidobacteriaceae > Acidicapsa. The sequence continues at coordinate 16,941 of DATAZR010000007.1, read as the reverse complement.
CCTGCGGTGGCGGATTTTGCTGGGCGTGAGTCGATTACTCCTGAGGGCAAGGTGGCGATTGGGAGAGCTGCTGCGGGGATGATTCGCGCCGGGCAGGTGGTGATTCTGGATGGAGGCACGACGGCGCGGCAGGTGGCGCGGCATATTCCGCTGGAGCTGAAAGCGACGGTGGTGACGCATAGTCCGACGATTGCGCTGGAGCTGGTGAACCATCCCGAGATTGAAGTGATCCTGATCGGCGGGCGGCTGTTCAAGCACTCGGTGGTGGCGGTGGGCGCGCAGGCGATCGAGGCAATTGGGAAGATTCATGCGGATACATACTTTATGGGTGTGACGGGGGTTCATGCGAAGACGGGGCTGACGACGGGCGATTACGAAGAGGCGGCGGTGAAGCGGGCGCTGAGCGAGGCGGCGGCGGAGACCTTCGTGCTGGCTTCGTCGGAGAAGCTGGGGGCGGCTTCGACATTTGCGGTGATTCCGCTGAGCGAGGTGAGCGGGATTATCACGGAGCGGACGGCGGATAAGGCACTGACCAAGCCGTTTGAGAAGCGGGATGTGGTGGTGATTCGAGCTTAAAGACAGTGATTAGTGGTCAGTGATCAGTATTCCTTAGCTTACAGGCCGGGCCTTCAGCCCTGGTTCTACGCGGCTCTGTTTCATGGGGCGTTGCCCCATGCTGGTATGGAGTGCGCCGTTGGCGCTGCACGAGTGTCCAGATGATCGGATGACGTGGATGATGTGAAAGGCGGGAATGTTATTGCAACGCGCGCTCTGCATCGGCGAGATTTTTATTCCTTTCTTTGATTTGCATTTCGGACTAAGCGCGGGCGCGGTTGGTATGCGATGCTAGGCGCACGATGGCGGATGCGCAGTTGAGTTCGATTGCTGAGATGGGCGAGCCGAATCTGGACGAGCACCGGCTGCGGCGGCAGCTTGGGGTTTGGGACCTGGTGCTGGCGCAGATTCTTTGCGTGGTGGGTTCGAGCTGGGTGGGTGTGGCGGCTGGGCTGGGCCGGGCGCAGACGTTGATGTGGGTGGCGGCGATGGCGGTGTTTTATCTGCCTATGGCTGCCGCGGTGATCTGGCTGAATCGGGCGATGCCGCTTGAGGGCGGGCTGTATGTGTGGGCGCATCGGGCGTTTGGCGACCTGGGCGGATTTCTAACAGCATGGAATTTGTGGGTGTATGGGATCGCGGTGACGGCGACGATTCTGTATGCGACTCCGACGGAGATTGCGTATCTGATCGGGCCTTCGGCACGATGGCTTCCAGAAAATCCATGGGTTGCGTTTGGGATTGTGGCCTTGATTGTGGCGGCGCTGACGGTCGCGGCGATACGCGGCCTTGAGCTGGGCAAGTGGATTCATAACGTGGGCGGGGCGGCGATGCTGGCGGTCTTTGCGGGGTTGATTCTGCTGCCTGCGTGGGGACTAGTGAGCGGGCGGATTCATGAGGGGATGGTGTTTACGCCGCAGATGCCGGAGATGAATCTGCGCATGGCGGCGATGTTTGGGAACATGCTCTTCGGGGCGCTGTGCGGCCTCGAGTATATAGCGATCTTTGCGGGGGAGAGCCGCGATCCGGCGCGGACGATTGGGCGGTCGGTGTGGATTGCTTCGCCGGCGATCTGCCTGATGTTCATTCTGGGGACGAGCTCGGTGGTGGCGTTTGTGCCGCGCGGGCAGATCGACTTTATTGCGCCGATTCCGCAGACGATGCGCGCGGCGCTGGGGCATACGGGTGTTGGCAGCGTGGTGGCGATGGCGGCGATTGTGCTGGTGGAGCTGCGGCTGCTGGGCGCGGCGAGCCTGCTGTTCACCGGGATTACGCGGCTGCCGATGGCGGTGGGGTGGGATGCGCTGGTTCCGGAGTGGTTTACGCGCCTGGATGCGAAGCGGAAGATGCCGGTGAACTCGATCCTGTGCGCGGCGGCGCTGGTGCTGCTGATGGTGGCGATGGCTTCTTTTGGGGTTCATGCGCAGGAGACGTACCAGTTGCTTTCGAATGCGGGTTTGACGCATTACGAGCTGACTTATCTGGTGATGTTTGCCGCGCCGATCGTGGGGGCGCTGGCGATTCGAAGGCAGATGCCGCTTTGGTTGAAGTGGGTGTGCGGGGTGGGGTTTGTGGCTACGCTGTTCAGCCTGCTGATCTCGGTGTTTCCGTTTGTGAATGTGGTGAATCCGTGGGCGTATGGCGGGAAGATTGTGGGGACGGTGGTGGTGAGCAATCTGGTGGCGGTGGGGTTCTATTGGTGGAGGCGGCGCGGACGATGAGGCTGGCTTGTGTTGTGCTGTTGGGCTTGGCTTCGGCTGCGAATGCGCAGAGTGGGGCGGCTGCTGGTGGATCGCAGGCTCCGGAATCGGGATTGCAGTTTGAGTCTTCGGATGCGCGGCTGAAGGAGGCTTTTGACTGGGCCAAGGCGCAGGCGTTGAGGTATGCGCATGGCGGTTCTTCAAACGGAGGCGTTGATCCAGTGGGGCCGTGGTATGAGGCGGCGTTGCCTGGGCGGGATGCGTTTTGCATGCGCGATGTCGCGCATCAGACGACAGGTGCGGCGGCGCTGGGGCTCGATGCGCAGAATCGCAATATGCTGAGGCGGTTTGCTGCTGCGGTTGCGCCGGGACGGGATTGGGCGGGCTACTGGGAGATCGATAAGCAGGGACATGCATCGGATGCGGATTATGTGAGCGATGCGGATTTCTGGTACAACCTGCCGGCGAACTTTGATGTCCTGGATGGCATTGTTCGCATGTGGCGGTGGACGGGTGATGAGAGCTATCTGAACGATGCTTCGATGCAGCGATTCTTTCAGGCTACTGCGACGGATTATGTGAAGGCGTGGCAGCTGGAGCCGGATGTGATCCTGACGCGGCCGCGGATCATGAACCGGCGGCTGGCCGATGCTTCGAAGGGCAAGTTTGTGGAGTCGCGGGGGATTCCGAGCTATTCGGAGGGCGAGGTCGATTTCAATCTTGGGACGGATCTGCTGGCGGCGGAGTATCGCGGGTTTGTGTCGCTGGCGTCGATTGCAAAGCACAACAACGATGCGGGTGCCGCACAGCGATATGCGAAGACGGCGAATGAGATTTTAGAGCTGGTCGAGCATCGTGCGTGGTCGGAGAAGGAGCAGCACTTCATGGGCTTCTTTTCTCAGGATGGAAAGACGCATGGGATGGGCGATGCGATGGTGCTGTACTTTGGCGCGACGCATGATCCTGCGCACATTCGCGCGGCGCTCAAGCGGATCGAATCGGCGGAGTATCTGAAGGAGATCGGGATCGAGGAGGAGAGCTACCTGGCGCAGATCTTCTATCGCTATGGGGAGACTGAGGCGGCGTATGAGCGCATCGTGGATCTGACGCGGGCGGATAAGGAGAGGCGGGAGTATCCGGAGGTTTCGTACTCGGTGATTGGGGCGCTGGTTACGGGGATGATGGGCGTCGATGTTGTGGGTGAGGAAATTGCTTCGCTGGCGCGGCTGCGAGGGAGGACGGAGAGAGCTAAGGTGAGTGGACTGCACATACGAGGGCGGGTCGTCGATGTGGAGCATGTGGGCGATGGGCGGAGTGTGCTGACGAATCATTCGGATACGGCTTTACGCTGGCGGGCGGAGTTTGCGGGGCGGGCTGCGGCGTTGAAGGTGGATGGGAAGATGGTGCGAGCGGAGAGTTCCTTCGATGAGGCGCATCAACCCTTGAGCTGGGTGATGGTGGATGTGCCGGCGGGGAAGACGGTTGTGGTGAGTCGGTGAAGTTGTCTTCGACGTGAGGGTGGCTCGGGCCATCGAGGCCCCTCGTAGATGCTCCGAGAGATGACTTTGATTGCGGGGATGAATCCCGGCCTACCTGTTTGTGACTACGTGATACGGCTTTGCCTATGCGTCACCAGACGCGGCAGCTGGGGGTGTGGACCATGGGCTGGCCGGCTTTGCAGCTGAAGGCTTGCTGGAACTCGGGCATGTTGGAGACTATGCCGTTGATTCTTGCGAAGCCGGGGCTGTGAGGGTTGGTTACGGCGCTTACGCGGAGGTTTTCGGGGCGCTCGTTTTCGCAGGCCCACTGGGCCATGCCGATGAAGAAGCGCTGGTCGGGAGTGAATCCGTCGATGGGTTTGAGTGTGTCGGATGCGGTCTGCTTCTTCCAGGCGATGTAGGCGAGCAGGGTTCCGCCGAGGTCGGCGACGTCTTCGCCGCTGGTGAGCTTGGAATTGATGTGGATGTCGTCGACGATGGTGTAGCCGGCGTACTGATCGCGCTGGCAGTTGATGCGGTCTTCAAAGCCCTTAGCGTCATCGGCGGTCCACCAGTCGCGGAGGTTGCCTTTGGCGTCGAACTGGCGGCCTTCGTCGTCGAAGGCGTGGGTTAGCTCATGGCCGATGGTGGCTCCGGTGTTGCCGTAGTTGGGGGCTTCGTCTTCTTTGGGGTCGTAGAGCGGCGGCTGAAGGACTCCGGCGGGGAAATTGATGTCGTTCATCTGCGGGCTGAAGTAGGCGTTGACGGTGGGCGGCGACATGCCCCATTCGTTGAGATCGACGGGCTTGCCGAGCTTGCTCCAGTTGCGGGCCTTCTCGAACTTATAGGAGCGGATGACATTGCCGAGGTAGTCGTTGGGCTTGACTTCGAGGGCGGAGTAGTCGCGCCAGGTGTCGGGGTAGCCGATCTTGTTGCGGATGGCGTGGAGCTTGCGCAGGGCTTCGGTCTTGGTGGCGGGGCTCATCCAGTCGAGGCTCTGGATCTCCTGACCCATGGCGGTTTCGATCTGCTCGGTCATGAGCTGGGTCTTGGCGCGGGTGTCTGCGGAGAAGGTGCGGCGGACGAACTCCTGGCCGAGTGCTTCGCCGAGGTTGCGATCGACGGCGCGGGTGCAGGTCTTCCAGCGCGGGGGCATGACGGGCACACCGCGCAGGGTGGTTGAGAAGAAGTCGAAGCTGGCTTGTTCGTAAGGATGCGCGAGATAGGGCGAGGCGGCGGTGAGCAGGTGAAAGCGGAGATAGGCTCGCAGGGCGGCGAGATCTTCGGTGGTGAGCTCGGATTCGACGGCTTTGACGAAGTCGGGCTGGGAGACGTTGAGGGTTGCCACGCTGGGCGCGCCCTGGGCCTTGAAGTAGACCGGCCAGTCGATCGACGGCGAGAGCGCGGCCAGTTCGGCGACGGTCATCTTGTGATACGTCTTGTGCGGATCGCGGCGCTGGACGCGGGTTAGCGAGGCTGTGGCCAGGGCGGTTTCGATTTTCAGAGTAGCGGCTGCGCCGGCTTTGGCTTCTTCTGCGCTTTCGCCGGAGAGCGTTAGAAGCTGCTCTATGTAGGCGGTGTATTGTTCGCGGAGTTTGACGCTTTTGGGATCGGACTTGAGGTAGTAGTCGCGGTCGGGCAGGCTGAGGCCGCCGGCTCCGAGCTCGACGATGACGGTGGAGGCGTCGATGGCGTCCTGGCCGGTGCGGGCGCCGAAGAAGAAGCTGCCGGGGAACTCGGTGTGCAGGCGGAGGAGCGCGGCGAGCAGCTCAGGGCGGGTCCTGATGGCGTCGATGGAGGCCAGCTCGGGGCGGATGGGCTTGTCGCCGAGGGCGTCGATGGCCGAAGTGTCCATGCAGGCGGCGAAGTAGTCGCCGACTTTTTGCTGGACGGGGGTACGATTGGTGGCCTTGGCGTCTTCGAGGAGGATGCCCCAAAGGAACTGCTGGTTTTCATTGCCGAGCTTGGCGTAGACGCTCCACCCGGCCTGGTCGGCGGGGATGGGGTTGTTCTTCTGCCAGCCGCCGCAGCTGAACTTATAGAAGTCTTCGCAGGGGTTGATGGTGCGGTCGAGGCTGCTCAGGTCGAGGGAGGGAGAATAGGGCATGGCAGTCAGCGGTTGGGCTGGCTGCTGGGCATTCATACCGGTGGGGAGGGCGGCGGCGAGACAGACGAAAGCGGCGGCGATCAGGAGTGGCTTGGATGACATGGGTTACCTGCTTGAGGAATGGTACAACGGCGGGTTCGGCAGCAGAACATGCACAACGTGGCATTGGGATATCCCGTGAGGAATTTGGGGTAGCCGGGACAGGACAGAATGCCCGGGCCTTCGACTGCGCTTTTCGCGATGGGGCTGCGAGAGGCTTCGCTCGGAATGACAGCGCTGTTGAAATGCGGTTCGTGCTGTGCACGAATATGGCCCACCTTAGGCACAAAGACAAAAGCGTGCCGAAGGTGGGGCACCCGGTTTCTTTGCGCTGCTCAGGGCAGGAGGGCGGCGAAGTAGGGGGTTAGCATGCGGTCTGTCGGGTCGTATTGTTTTCGGGTGTCGGAGAGGGTTTGCAGGCGTGAACCGAAGGATTGCTGGAGCATTGCGGCGGTTAGGCCGGGGGTCTGGTTGAGCAGGCCGCGGCCGCCGCGGGCGACGCAGAAGTCGTTGTAGGCGACGAGGAAGTCTTCCCAGCCGGGGTTGGCGGTGGAGACGGGATCGAGCGTGCAGACGGGCGTGTCCCAGGAGTAGGAGAGCAGGGCTTTCTGGTCCTGGGTGATGTAGTAACCGACGTAGAGCAGGTTGGAGCGGTATCCCTTCTCTTTGTAGTAGTCGTTGCAGAACTTATAGAAGTCGGTAATGGCGGCGGGGAAGTCGGCAGCGGGGAAGGCGAAGAGCGAGAAGGTGTAGCGGCTGTCGTCGGAGACGGGCGGGTAGTTGATGATCTGGTCGCCGGGGATGGTGTAGTCGCCGGTGACGACGTTTTCAAGCTGGCCGCGCCAGAAGGCGTTGAGCGAGTCGATGATACCGTAGCGGATGGCGGGGACGGAGAAGTTCTGCTCGACTTCGTGGCCGATTTTGGGGCCGGTGGTTCCCCAGAGCTGGTTGCGGATCATCCATGCAAAGTGGTTGGGCTCACCGGTGGCGCCGGGGTTGTACTTGCGGAACTCGACGGTGATTTTGTCGGCGAAGGGAAACATGTAGTACATGATCGAGTAGCCGAGGGCCTGGAAGTCGGGCAGAGCCTTGAGGAAATCGGCGAGCGAGTAAGTGGTGTGGTGCACATGCATGGGGGTCAGCGGCCTGACCTGGTAGGTGACCTCGTAGATGACTCCGAAGAGGCCGTAGCTGGAGCGGATGAGCTGCATGATGTCGGGCTGATCGGCTTCGGTGATTTCGAGGAGATCGCCGTTGGGCAGGACCATTTTGACGCCGATGATGTAGGAGCCGACCTGACCGTATTCGCCGGGGAAGGAGGCGTCTTTGGTGCCGGCGCAGGCGGCGCTGCCTGCGGAGAGACTGCCGATTTCAGTGTTGACGTAGAACTGTAGCTTCTGCGCCTCGAGGGCTTTGGCCATCTGGAGGTGGGTGCAGTCGGCCTGGGCGGTGAGAGTGTTGGTGACCGGATCGATCTTGAGGATCTGGTTCATCTTCATGCGGATGAGGGTGCCGTTTTCGGCGACGCCGCAAGGGGCTGTCGAGTGATTGGAGCCGACGGCGCGGATGGGCGAGGGGTATTTGACGGGGTTTTTCATGACGGCAACGATGTCGTCGACGGATGTGGCGTCCACGATGACGGCGGGGTGGGAGACGATGTTGCCGAACCAGTTGGTGACGGTGTTGGCGGGAGTGGTGGTGCTGGTGGCCATGCGTATGCCTCGCTTGAAAGGATTGCGAATCGATGGAATTGCGCGGGAGCCCGGAATACCGGGAAGCGACCCTGGCGGGATTGTGCCGGCGAGTGAGAAGGTGAGCGAGGCGCCGGGCTGCCGAAGGGCGTGAAGAAAATCGGACCAAGCGTAGTGGGCTGGCTGTGGAGAAGTCAAGAAAATTTGCCGGGAACTTGCGGTGGGTTTGGGCCGACGGTCAGGCCGAGGGCTGGCTGGAGGCGAGCGGGTCTTCGGCCGGGTCTTCGGTTGGTTCCGGCGCCGGGACCGGGAAGCAGGCGAAGTTCAGCCGGGGAGGGTCGGGCTGGTCTTCGATAGAGAGAATCCAATTGAGAAAGTGAAGCCGGGTCCGGGAGAGGTGAGTGGCCCATTCGAGCTGGTCGCGGGTGGCTTCGCTGACCAGGTTTTCTTCGAGCAGGAAGTCGACGCTCTGCTTACCGCTCATGGAGCTGGAGACACTGTTGGCCCACTGCGTGGTCTCTTCCTCATCCGGGACGGTGTAACCGCGGGCAACTTCTTCGGCATAGCAGCGGAGGAGGAATTGCCGGGCCGCGTCGCGAGCGGTTTCCACGTTGGATTGTTCGATGATCTGATCGCCGGGCGCGAGCAGCTTAGCGGGGTTGCGGACGAGCTCGTTGGCCGAGTGGTAATCGAAGCGAAGATGCTTGCCGATCACAGGCAGGTGGAAGTCGAGGCGGAGAACCCATCGCATCAGCCGGAAGGGCTCGAAGCAGCGGTTGACGACAATGTTGACCTGGCGGGGAGTCCACGCACCATCGGGCATCATGATGGCTTCGCGGTCGGGTGGCTCGAGAGTATCCCAGAGGTCGCGGGATTTGAGCAGGTCGATGTGAATGCGGCGGGAAACGACTTCGACATTGTCGGGAAGGACTTTGTCGCGAAGGTAGTTTTCACTGCCGGCACGGTCAAGCAGTACAGCGAGCAGCAGCGCGAGGTCGGCGAAACGAGCGCGCAACGCGCGGCGATCTTCTGCGCTGAGCAGGCGATGGATGGGAGCCGGCTGCGGCGTGACGTGCAGGGCGGCGGCGTTCTTGCGCCGGTAGCGATTGCGCAGCCAGAAAAACAGGAAGATGACTAGAACGACGTAGAGAGCGCGCGATCCGGCAAGCACGCAGAGGTAGGCGATGCAGAGGACAGGGATGATGAGCAGCCAAAGGAAATGGCGGAGATGCTTGCGGGCACGGCTATCTTTGTGGACGCGGCGAAGGCTGCGCCAGGCGTCAGACCAGGTGGAGCCGCGGAACATCATCTGCCAGTAGGATTTTTGGAAGAGAAGCGCGAAAAGCGAATACATGGGACTTGTAGTTCATTCTAGAGGAACGGCGGGCATGGAGGAGCAATGCTTTGCAATTCTGGCACGGCAGGTGGAGCGCGCCGGTAACGATTGGCTCTGTCGATTGCGGCACTAGAATGAAAGCCAGCGATGGCGACGATAGAGGAAGTTTCGATCGAGATGGTCTGGCTTTTGAAGGCGGTGCGGCTGCGGGCGCTGCAGGATATGCCGAGCGCTTTCGGGAGTACCTTCGCTGGGGAATCGCAGCTCACGGATGAGGAATGGCGGAAGCGCGCTGCGGCTTGGAGTGGCGACGGGTCGGTGTGCTTTCTTGCGATGGAGGATGGTTCGCCTTGCGGGATTGTGGCGGGGAAGCTTAGCGATTCTAGTGAAGCGCGGTTTGCCGAGGTGATGTCGATGTGGGTGGCAGCGAAGATGCGTGGGACGGGTTTAGCTGCGAGCCTTGTGGGTGCGGTTGAACGGTGGGCTCAGCGGCCTGGGGTCGACCATCTGCGGTTGACGGTGACGAGCAGCAATGCGCGGGCGATCGGTTTCTACAAGAAATGCGGCTTTGCGCTTACGGGACGGACGGAGCCTTATCCGAATGATGCCGCGCTTGTGGAATACGAGATGGTGAAGCCGCTCTTGGCTTCCTGAAGTTACAGAGCGTTGCTGGCCGTGTCTCACAGCAGATTCCCTGCGGAATGACAGACAGAAAAGCAACGGCAAGGGCGGGTTCGTGCTGCGTACGAATATGGCCCACATCTCCCGGCATAAAACGCCGGTAGATATGGGGCACCTGGCACCCGGATTTTTAGATTGGGCTATGCGACCATGGCTTCGGCGTAGACTACGCGGTTGCGGCCGGCGGCTTTGGCGCGATAGAGGGCTATGTCGGCTTCGGAGAGGAATAGGTCGATGGCGTCGGCTTTGCTGAAGTTGTCGATGGTGATGGCTCCGACGCTCATGGAGACCGATACGGGGCCGGCCTTGGTGGCAAAGGGGGCGCGGCAGATCTCTTCGCGAACCTGCTCGGCGCGGCGCTTGAGTTTGTCGGCGCTGCAGCCGGTGAGGACGATGAGGAACTCTTCGCCGCCGAAGCGGCCGACGCCGTCGTGTGGACGCACCGTTTCCTGAAGACGCTTTGACACGTGCTGGAGGACTTCGTCGCCGACGAGATGGCCGTAGGTGTCGTTGATGCGCTTGAAGTGATCGATGTCGCAGAGCAGGACGGAGACAGGAGTCTTGTCGCGCCAGGAGCGGCTGAGTTCGTTCTTAAGCATGGCGATGATGCCGCCGCGATCCCAGAGCGAGGTAAGGGAGTCGTGGGTGGCTTTGAAGCGCATCTCTTCGCGGGCGCAGACGAGCTTGTCTTCGAGTTCGAGGATGCGGCGGCCGGTGCGCAGGCGGGCTTCGAGCTCGGCGGGGTTGAAGGGCTTGGTGAGGTAGTCGTCGGCTCCGGCTTCGAGGCCCAGGACGATGTCTTCGGTGCCTTGCCTGGCGGTGAGCAGCATGATGTAGACGTAGGACTGGTTGGGCATGCTGCGCAGCTGGCGGCAGACGGCAGGGCCATCGAGGCCGGGCATCATCCAGTCGATGAGGGCGAGCCTTGCTCCATCGGGGCGTGTGAGCTCGGTGACGGCCTGCAGGCCATCGGTGGCGATGATGACTTCGTACCCGCTTTTTTGCAGGGTGCGCTGCATCATGCGCAGGGAGATGGGATCGTCGTCGGCAACCAGGATCTTCACTGTGCTACCTCCATGCAGAGAGCTTCAAGGGCTTCGATGGCGCGGGCGAGCTCGTGTTCGAGCTGGTTCAAGACAGGCTGGGCGCCGGTGAGGCTGCCGGATTTGACGCCGGATTTGCCGATGGACTCGAGCTCCCCGGCGATGGCGGAAGCGGTAGGCGCGGCGAGGTTGGCCAATGCGCCTTTGAGGGCGTGGCCTACGGACTGCACCGTCGCGGCGTCGTTGGCGTCGATGGCCAGCTGTGCAGTTCGAAGCTGCTTGGCAGAGTCCTCGCGAAGCAGGTCGAGGAGCTCGGCGAGCAGGGTACGGTCGCCATCGATGCGTTCGAGAAGATCGTTGGTTAAGATTGCATCGCTGGAGGAATTCGATGGCGCGATTTCAGCTATGGATTCCGACGCTGAGAGTTGCATCGCTGAGATTTGCGCGGTGTAGGAGTCGAGAACGTCGTCGAGTTCCTGGGGGCGGATAGGCTTGGAGAGGAAGCCGTCCATGCCGGAGGCAAGGCAGCGTTCGCGATCGCCTTTCATAACCAATGCGGTCATGGCGACGATGGGCTGATGCAGGCCGGAGAGCTTCTCGCGCTCGCGGAGGAGCATGGTGGCTTCGAGGCCATCCATCTCGGGCATCTGGACATCCATAAGGACGAGGTCGTAGGGCGCGCTGGAGCGGTCTTCGATGGCGTCGAGTGCCTGTTTGCCGTTGCCGGCGACGGTGACCTTGTGGCCACGCTTCTCGAGCAGGCGGATGGCGAGCTTCTGGTTTACGGGGTTGTCCTCGGCGAGCAGGATGGTGAGGCTGATGCGCTGGCCATCCTTCTCGTGCAGAGACTCGCGGGTGAGCATCGCGGGCTTGCCGGCGGACTGCTGCGAGGTGAGTACGCGGATGATGGCTTCTTTCAGCTCAGCCTGGCGGACAGGCTTGAGGAGATAAGCGGAGATGCCGAGTTCGCCGCAGCGCTTGGCGTCACCGCGCTGGCCACCGGAGGTGAGCATCATGATGGTCGAGGTGGAAAGGCCGGGGCGCTTCTTGATCTCTTCGACGAGGCCGAAGCCATCCATGCGGGGCATGTGCATGTCGGTGAGGATGAGATCGAAGGGACCTTTGGTTTCGCGGGCGGCAAGAAGTGCGTTGAGGGCCTGCTCGCCGTCGACGGCGACGGTGGGGATCATGCCCCAGCGCTTGACGAGGCCCTCGAGGATGCGGCGGTTGGTACGGTTGTCGTCGACGATGAGGACACGGACGCCGGTAAGCACGGTGTCTCCGGTAACGGGCTCAGGGGCGAACTGCGGCTGCTCTGCAGTTTTGAGGTTGACGACGAAGTGGAAGTGAGAGCCTACGCCAAGCTCGCTCTCAACCCAGATGCGGCCGCCCATGTTTTCGATAAGGCGGCGGGAGATGGTGAGACCGAGGCCTGTGCCGCCGAATTCGCGGGTGGTGGAGGTGTCGGCCTGGCTGAAAGACTCGAAGATGGAGTCGATCTTGCCGGAAGCGATGCCGATGCCGGTGTCGGAGACGGTGAAGTGCAGATCGGGCGTGGGCTGGCTGCCGGGGGTGAGCTCGACCTTGAGGGTGATTTCGCCTTCGCGGGTGAATTTGAGGGCGTTGCCGATGAGGTTGATGAGGATCTGGCGGAGGCGGCCGGGATCGCCCATGACGGTCTCGGGGACATCGGGTGATACTTCGCCGAGCAGTTCGAGACCTTTTTCATCGGCGCGCAGGGCGAGCGTCTTGAGCGCCCCTTCGATGCAGGCGCAGAGGTCGAAGTCGATTTCTTCGAGGTCGACTTTGCCGGCCTCGATTTTGGAGAAGTCGAGAATGTCGTTGATGACGTTGAGGAGCGAATCGGCAGAGAGCTTGACGGTCTCGATGTAATCGCGCTGCTCGCTGGTGAGCTCGGTTTCAAGGGCGAGATCGGTCATGCCGATGATGCCGTTGAGCGGCGTGCGAATCTCGTGGCTCATATTGGCGAGGAATTCACTCTTGGCCTGGCTGCCTGCCTCGGCGATGCGGGCTTTTTCGCGCTCCTGGTGCATCTGCTCCATCATGTGGAAGCGCTCTTCGCTGAGCTCCAGCTCACGGGCGCGGAGAGCGAACTGGCGGTCGAGCATGGCGGCCAGAAAGACCACGCCGAGGACGATGAATGCCACCAGCGCAATGCCAGCGATGCCGAGTTGCGAGATGTTGACGGCATGTTTGAGGTCTGCCGGGTCCAGAGGCATGGGCACGAAGCTGACAGCGGCCATTCCGACGTAGTGCATGACCGGAATGGCGAGACCCATTAGGACGGCGCTGCCGGTTTTTTGCCAGCTCCAGGTGGTGGTCATGCCGCGCAGGCTGAAGGTGAGCCACAGGGCGACGAAGGAGATGACGACGGCGAGCGCTACGGAGAGGACGACGATGCCGGTGGAGTAGTGGCACATGGCGGGGAGGCGCATGGCTTCCATGCCGATGTAGTGCATGGCGGCGATGCCTCCGCCCATGGGGAGGCTGGCCAGCGCGGCGGTTCCGAGGGCCATTTTCTGGCGGCTTACGACGAAGAGAGCCACGCCGGAGGCGGAGACGGCGGCGACCATGGAGAGCAGGACGGTCGGCCAGTCGTATTCGACGGTAACGGGGAGGCGGAAGGCTTCCATACCGATGTAGTGCATGGACCAGATGCCCATGCCCATGGCGAGTGCGCCGCCGATGAGCCAGGATGTGCGTGCGGAGCCGCGGGCTGCGGTAACGCGGCCGGCGAGATCAAGGGCGGCGTAGGCGGCGAAAATCGCGATGAGGACGGAGACCGCGACGAGGCGGTAGTCGTAGAAGCCGGCAAGGGCGGTTGCCTGGTCGATCACGGAGCACCTGCAATTGAGGGAATAGACTTCTACCGTAACACCCAAATGGTTACTTTAGGCACATTACATAGAGAAATATTTCTGCTTCTTACCGTTGGTCCATCGGCTTGTCCGTGCTACGCCGTTACCGGGGACGCCTGGAAATGCTGCTTGTGGGCGGTTGGCGATTGCACCGAGGTACTTAGGAGGAGGCTTTGGAAGATAAATGAAGGTCTGCCGGAGGCTGGGTTATAGTTAGGCGTTCGTTTGGGAGGGTTTTGGGATGCGGGTTTATGGGGTGATGGGCGCGGTTGCGGGAGTTGTGTTGATGTGTGCTGCCGGGTTGGCGCAGACGGGCGGGCGGCTGCTGGTGGCGGAAAAGGGCGAGCAGGCGCTGGGGATTGTCGATCCGGCGACGGGTAAGGAGATTGGCAAGGTCTCCGAGGGCAAGCTGCCGGGTAAGGATACGGCGCATGAGGTTACAGCTTCGCGGGATGGGAAGCTGGCGTATGTGCCGATCTATGGCGACTCGGGCGTGGGCAAGCCGGGGACGAATGGGCAGACGATGGTGGTGATCGATGTGGCTTCGCAGAAGATCGTGAAGACGGTGGATTTTGGGCATCCGGTGAGGCCGCATCTGCCGGTGCTGGGGCCGCCGGTGGCCGGGCATACGCAGGGGCTGCTGTATGTGACGACGGAGCTGGATAAGGCGGTGACGGTGATCGATCCGGTGACGTACAAGATCCTGGGGGAGATTCCGACGGGCGATGCGCAGTCGCACATGCTGACGGTTTCGCACGATGGGCGGCGCGGGTATACGGCGAATGTGGCTTCGGGGACGGTTTCGGTGCTGGATCTTACCAACCGCAAGCTGTTGAAGACGATTCAGGTTGCGAAGGAAGTACAGCGGATTACGATTTCGCCGGACGACAAGTGGGTTTTCACTTCGGATCAGGGCAAGCCGGAGCTGGATGTAATCGACACGAAGATGGATGCTGTCGCGAAGCGGATTCCGATGGAGAGCGCGGGGTATGGCACGGCGGTGACTCCGGATGGGCACTGGCTGCTGGTGCCGATGATGGCGGTGAACAAGATTGCGGTGGTCGATTTGAAGACGGATACGGTTAAGACGAATATTGAGCTGGCTGCGGGGACGCATCCGCAGGAGGCGCTGGTGCGGCCGGATGGCAAGGTGGCTTATGTGTCGTGCGACCACTCGGGGCAGGTGGCGGAGATCGACACGGCGACGTGGACGCTGAAGCGGATGATCGATACGGGGAAGGTTTCGGATGGATTGGCTTGGGCGAAGTAACTCCCCACGAACATGGACCCGTTCGTGGGGGCCCCGCGAAGTGATGTCAGGGACTGAGGGACTTAGGGGACTAAGGGACTAAAGGGATCAGGGAATTCAACTTTGATGCGCTACATAGAGGGGGAGGGGGTATTTATTTTTGTAGTCAACAGGCTTGCACGGGGCGCCGGTTTCGGAGTGAGGATGAGGAGGGTTGTTGCTCTGTGACATTTCTGACATCTCCTAAAACGGCGTTTTCGTGAACACTTTTATTGTGTGCCCTTTGGGGTTAACTCAATGCAGATTTGGGGTGGCTGTAAGTTGTTGTTGGGACGCGAGTTAGAAATTAGTTTGGGAATCAGGGCTTGACAGAAAGATGGGACCAGGGAACAGGGAACAGAAAAACTATAAAAGGCTTGTATGTACAAAGTATCCCATTCTTGACCGATGGAGCTGGTCAAGGATGGGCACCTCGGCATTCAGTTTAACCCCGGCTTAAGCTAGATGTGAGAGGACCTGTTGTACGCTGACAAACGGTTCGCTTTCTATATTGAAGTGTGTAAGTTTAGCGAGGAGAAGTTCTCGTAGGCCAATGCGTCCCTCTAGCACTACTCGAAGATCATATCCATCCATTAGTAATACAGATTTGTCGGGGTTTTGCTTTAGATTACCTGGCACATGTGCAGACCATCCGTTAACCGAGAAGAACACTCCCATGGTTTGCTTTCCCGAGCGCTGAACCTGTCCTCTAAGCCCGTCAACCTGGCGGGTGTCTGCTAACTTTTCTCGCCAGCGACACTCAACTAGGTAGTGCCAACCTTCTAGTTTGAACGCAGCGTCTATTTGTTCGGAGTTATTGTTGCGTCTAAAAGAACGGACAACATCGATTTGATGAAGCTTGAATGTTTCAATCAACAAGTTTTCAAGCAAATAGCCGCGCCGAACAGCGTCTGAACTGTGGGCCATTTCTTCAAATCGCGTGAGTAAGATACTTGATTGAGTTGCAATAGAAATAACTGGTGGAGGGTGCGGAACAGGTGTCTGAATGAGAGGAGGAGTAGATGGTTGATATGGCGGGCCGAAATTCTGCGGATGCAGTGCATCTTGGCTTGAGGTAAGGCGTTCCGCGATTCCACGACAGTGTGACAGCAGATTTTGATCCGGCTGGCTCTCAGACACTCGATAGTAATCGCAAAGGGCAAGCAACAACCTGCCAGCAATGTGATCGGGCTGTGTCTTCAAAAAGTGCCGGAGCCGTTTAGCTTTAGATGTGCCACCCGCATCCATTCCCGGCGCGTAGATGTCAATCCCCGAGCTCTCAAAAACGAATTCCTGAAAGGTTTTATCAGAAAAATTCAATACGTAGCCACTGCTCATGCCGAACAGTTTTTCTAGTTGGAGTTTATCTACGTATGAAAGGTAGGCCATTTTGTTAGTGATAATGATACCGCTAAGTGTTAATCGGACGGCACGTTTCTCTTTGAAACACAACTTCGACTAAACGCCGACCGTGCGGATTCTCGCGGTGGGTGGCTATGCTTCGGCGATGGCGGCGATGGAGATTTTGAGGCCGGGGATGTGGACGGGGAGTTTGGCGCCCTGGCGTGCTGGAGGATTGGTGGGGAAACACTTGATCCATTCTTCGTTCATGCCGGGGAAGTCGGCTTCTTCGTAGAGGATGACGGTGGCGCTGACGATGCGCTGGAGCGAGGAGCCGGCGGCTTCGAGGATGGCGGAGATGTTCTGCAGGCACTGGCGGGTCTGCTGCTGGATGGTTTCTGCGACGATCTTGCCGGTGGCCGGATCGTGCGGGCCGGTGCCGGAGACGAAGATGAGTCCGGCGGCCCGGACGGCCTGGCTGTAGGTGGGCGGGGGAGCGGGGGCGTTGGGGGTGCGGATGATGTCCATTGCGATCTCCTTCGGAGAACAGTGGTCAGTGAACAGTGGCCAGTGATCAGGAAAACAATAAAAGACTATATCGCTACAAGAGACTATAAAAGGCCTGTAGATACAAAGTATCCCACCCTTGACCGATGGAACTGGTCAAGGATGGGGCACCTGTGATCTTTCCAGAGGTTGTCCATTCGATAGAGACCGGAGAAGCTGGTTGTGACGAGCAACTAGGAACTTCGGAGGAATCGAATGGACATACATAAGAATGCCCGACTGAGCTTTCGCAGTCG
>DATAZR010000006.1:0-8228 GCA_036271955.1 Acidobacteriaceae bacterium | reverse complement strand
CCGCGTCACTAGTTCGACACCGCCCTCGGCAGCCTTCTTACCCACATTCACGCGATAAGGAATGCCCACCAGATCCGCGTCCTTGAATTTGACTCCCGCACGCTCGTCCCGGTCATCCAGCAGCACATCGAATCCTGCAGTCTCAAGCTCTGCAGCCAGCTTTTCGCCCGTCTCACGCAGCAGTGCATCGGTCACATTGGTCACCGTCACCACTACCGTGAAAGGCGCAATGCTCGCCGGCAGCCAGAAGCCATTCGCGTCATTGGATTGCTCAATCGCCGCCGTGAGAATGCGCTCGATCCCAATTCCATAGCTGCCCATGATCGGCGTTACTTCCTTGCCGTTGGGGTCCAGAACTGTTGCGCCCATCGATGAAGTGTACTTGTACCCCAGCTTGAAAA
Organism: Acidobacteriaceae bacterium; assembly: GCA_036271955.1. Classification (GTDB taxonomy): domain Bacteria; phylum Acidobacteriota; class Terriglobia; order Terriglobales; family Acidobacteriaceae; genus Acidicapsa. Next base: position 7,827 of record DATAZR010000006.1, on the reverse strand, counting down.
TGTGACCAACTTCGACCGCTTTGCCCACCACAAGCTTGCCCGTGCATGCCGTTCCATCTTCGTGAATCGTCGGGCACGCCTCGCCCTCGTTCACCGTGCGAATGTCCGCAGCCAGAGTCCACGTAAAGTCGCGCCCGGGCGTGATGTTGCGGAAGTGATAATCCATCTTGTTCGCGCCGCCGACAAGATTCTTCCGGTCCTCAAGCCCTTTGTCGATCACGACCGTTACTCCGCCAGTCAGCGGCTTCGTAGCGGGCGTTAATCCCACTGGCCCAAGATATCCGGCAGGCCCATGAATGAATGTCTCCAACTCTTCGCCATTCATGGTGCGCAGTTCCGCCGCGCCGACAGCGCTCATCAGCTTGGTCTCATTCACCTGGTGGTCGCCGCGCAGGAATGCAGCCAGCCCGTGCCACGCGTCCGGTGTGCCGCCTTTCTTATCCGATCCCGTGCCGCGCACCAGCGCCATATACGCCACGCACTTGATGTCGCTCGCCGGAGAAATCTTGAAGAACTCCGCCACGTCAGAGATAGCCGCGCACCCAGGCGTATGCACCAGCTCCGGCAATCCATCGCCAGTCGGCTCCATCTCCGTCACCGGCGCCAGCACCGATGTAGCCTTCTCGGTATTTGCCGCATAGCCGCAAACCGGGCAGCTGGCGATCAAATCCTCGCCCGCATCGGTGTACACCATGAACTCCTGCGACTGCGTTCCGCCCATCGCTCCCGAGTCCGCATCCACAGCCACAAACTTCAGCCCGCAGCGTGTGAAAATCCTGCGATAAACCGCGTCATGCAGGTCAAAGCTCTTGTCCAGTCCAGCCGCGTCGATGTCGAAGGAGTACGAATCCTTCATCGTGAACTGCCGCACCCGCAGCAGCCCCGCCTTGGGCCTCGGCTCATCGCGAAACTTGCTCTGAATCTGATACCAGATCTGCGGCAGCTGCTTGTAGCTGCGCAGCTCATTGCGCGCAATGCCGGTCATGATCTCTTCATGCGTCATGCCCAGGCAAAGCTCCGCGCCCTTGCGGTCCTTGAGGCGAAACATGTTGTCGCCCATTACCGACCAGCGCCCGCTTTGCTCCCAGACCTCGCGCGGATGAATCGCAGGCAGATAAAACTCCTGCCCGATGGTATCCATCTCCTCGCGCACAACGCCGATGATCTTGTTCAGCGATCGCTGGCCAAGAAAGAGATAGTTGTAAATCCCCGCGCCAAGCTGCCGGATATACCCGGCTCGCAGCAGAAATTTGTGACTGGCCACCTCGGCATCCGCCGGAGCCTCACGCAGTGTAGGAACAAACAGTTTCGACCAACGATGCATAATAGTTCGCGCGTTCTCTCCGCCCGCGATCAGGAAGCGCGGGACATAAAAGCAATACCCCTCATTCTAACCGAGGGGGTAGTCCAAAGAAGTTTTGCCATTTGCTTGCTTGCGCCGGAACCGTCGCCACAAACTGCTAATCGCCCATACAACACCAAAGTAGAAAATAGCGTTGACTAAGGCGCCAATCCAAAGTGAGCCAACAGCCACGGAGGGAATCAGGCCGGGGATCAAAGTAATCACCAGCGACTTTTGAAAGATGCCTAAGATGGGGTTAGAGCTAATGACAGAGAGATGTCCCATACCGAGCGTGGCGATACCCAGCAAAATACCGACGACAGCCGCTGCGCTTGTTCTGGAAGAGCCTTCGATGACCTCACCTCTTGCGACGAACTGGTTTCGAAAGGTCTAAAGTACAGTCTTCACTTTTAGAACTGCCCATGCTGTGTGAAATGAAGATATTCCTCAATCCCCACCAGCACCAGCGTCACAATCGACAGCACCAATTGAATCCGCTCCGAACGCAGCTTCTTCGCACTTGGGCTAGCCACTCGCCAATGCGCTGCCGGACGGGCGCGTAGCCTGCGAATCTGCCAAAGCACCACCAGATTGAGCACCGCGCCGGCCAATGCCAGCCCATTCATCGGCCGCCGGAACCACGCCGAGTGAAACTCGTCGACAAATGCTGCCTGGCTCGTTGTCAGCGCAATCGCCCCAAGCCCAATCGCGGTCCGCAGCCCATTCGCTGCGCCAAAGAAGGTGCAAAGGCTCTGCAGCAACGCAAACAGCAGGCTCGTCCAGGCCATCATTCCACGGCCGCGTGTAGAAGCCACAGCCGGCTGCTCACCCGCCTCCGTCCGCACGTCTTTCGCCTGAACTGAAGTTGCCAAAGTCACAGCCATACCCACTCCCTAAACTTGCAAGAGCAAGCCTATTCTAGCGCAGCCGCGGAATTCATTTCACGGCGGAGTCGGCAATCTTCTACCGGGCTGTTCCCAGAGCTTCCCGTTTTTGCCTGCGAACTTCACCAATGTAGTACAGATGGAATTGAAAATAGACAAAGGAAAAGAAGAAGGTCATAACCGGGCTAAGTTTCAATCGCACCCCTTCCTGTTGGTTGTAATGTCTCTCCAGTTCCGCTCGGATGACAAAAATCCCGATGACAAAAATCACAACATAAGCCAGCCCTGCCAATGCGGGTAGTAAGGATTCCTTAGCGTCGATCGTCGATCTCACGATGACGCGGACCAAATCCAAAGCAGTGCATGCCAGGATCCAGAGCAAAGCTTTGGAGTTCGGATCAAGCCGCCGCAACCAGAAACAAAGGTAAATGCACCAAAGTCCCCATAATAGTTTCACGACGATAATCCAGAGCAGCGAATCTGGCAGAAGCGCCGCGATTCCGCCCAGTAGAAAGAAAAAAATGAGCAGAAACCACCACGGTACGTTGGGCGGATCATAATATGCCGAACGATAGTCTGGTCCTAGTTGCGGAGATAGCTCTTCCATTGGAATTATGCAGCAATCTTACTTGAGCCGAATTGTGGGAGACAAAGAGTATTCCTAAATCAACTCCATCCCCCAAAGATCATGCAGGTGCAGTACGCCCTCAACCCGTCCCGCGCCATCTACCACCACCAGCGAAGTGATCTTCCGCTCCTCCAGCTCCGCCAAAGCCCGCGCCGCCAGCTCCTGCCCGCCAATCGTTCGCGGATGCGCATTCATCGCTTCGCCCGCCGTCATCTCCAGCGCCGCTCCACCCTCGCGCTCCAAAAGCCGCCGTAGATCGCCATCCGAAATCACCCCTAGCAGCCGACCGGCATCTGCTCCCGAACCTTGAACCGTCGTCAGTCCAAGCTTTTTCCGGCTCATCTCATAGATCACATCGGTCATCGCCGTCCCCGCGCTCACCGCCGGAACCGCCTCACCCGCATGCATCAGCTCCCGCACCAGCTTCAGCTTCTTCCCAAGCTTCCCGCCCGGGTGCAGATCCGCAAAATCCTCCGCCCGAAAGCCCTTGCGCAGCGAAACCGCCACTGCCAGCGCATCCCCCAGCGCCAGCATCGCCGTCGTTGAAGCCGTAGGAGCTAAACCCCGAATGCCCATCCCGCAAGCTTCGCGCTCCACCGAAACATCCAGTGCCACATCGCTCGCCTCCGCCAGCGTCGACTCCAAATTGCAGCAGAACGAGATCAAGGCATCTCCCTTGCGCTTCAGCACAGGCAGCAGCCGCAGAATCTCCTCCGTCTCGCCGCTCGCAGACAGCGCAACTACGACATCGCCCGGCATCAGCACGCCCAGATCGCCATGCACCGCCTCGGCCGGATGCAGAAACAGCGCCGGAGAGCCCGTCGAGCTAAGCGTAGCCGCAATCTTCTGCGCAATAATCCCGCTCTTGCCCATCCCGGTGACGACAACGCGTCCGCGTCCTTCGCCGCAGCGGACGATCAGGTCAACCGCATGGCCAAAAGCCTCGGCCATCGAGCCATCCAGCCGCGCCGCCAGTGCTTCCAGCGCCGCCGCCTCCGTCCGCACCAACTGCGCCGGAGTCAAACCATCCGATCCAGAATCCAGACTCATCATGCGCTTTCGATGGTAGCAGTTTCCTTATCTGACCTCGAAGTTCACTCCTCGGCTCTCGGAGTTGTCATCCTGAACAAAGTGAAGGATCTGCTTTTAGGCGATGTTGGATGCTGCGCCAACAATCCGTAACCCCAGCCCCATCCAAATCATCCAATACAACGTTAGCTTTACAATGAACGTGGGGTAATCGATCTCGTGAAGCGCAATGTTCTCGTCGTAGCCTTAGTCGTCTGTGTTCTCGGTTTGCTGAGCCTCGCCGGCTGGGCCAACTGGCAAAACCGTGTGCATCGCGCGATGCATGATCAGGAGACGGCCAATCAAGCGGTGCTGGTAGCCGACAAAACGCCCACCGGCGACAGCGTTGCGCATATGTTTTCGCCATTGGTAGGCAAGCCCGCTCCAGCCTTTACTTTGACCAATCTCAAAGGGGAAAAGGTATCGCTCGCCAGCTACAAGGGCAAAGCTGTCCAGCTCAACTTCTGGGCCACCTGGTGCGCTCCCTGCAAGATTGAAACTCCCTGGCTGATTGAGCTCGAAAAGCAATATTCTCCGCAGGGCTTTGAGATCCTCGGCGTCTCCTTCGACGACCTCGACAAAGACGACCCCAAGCTCCTTGCCAAAGACAAAGCGGAGATTGAAAAAGGCGTAGCCGATCTTAAGATTTCCTACCCGGTCCTCATCGACGGAGACAGCATCGCCAAGCGATACGGTGATCCCGACGTCTTCCCGACCTCGCTCTTCATCGGCCGCGACGGCAAGGTCGTCGCCGCATCCTTCGGTCTCACCTCCAAAGACGACCTCGAAGGCAACATCCGCAAAGCGCTGGGAGAAGGGAAGTAGATGAAGAACTCCATTCTCTTAGCCCTGGCTCTTCCGCTTACGGCCATCCTCGCCACCGCGCAATCTTCAATCCCTGGCGTCACGTCTCATCCTGAAGCCAAACCAGCTGCCGTCGCCTATCTCTTCCCCGAGCAGGTCTCCGTCCCGGCCGGCAAACCAGCATCGGTCGATCTCCATTTCAAGGTCGCCGAGGGACTGCACGTCAATTCGCACACTCCCCGCGCCGAAGAGCTGATTCCCACCACGCTCAAATTTCCTGAGACCGGCGATGTGCGCCTCGCCAAAGCCGACTTCCCGCCAGGAAAGGACTTTACCCTCTCCTTCGGCAGCGATATTCCTGCAGAAAAGCTCAGCGTCTACACCGGCGAATTCATCATCCACACCGAGCTCGTCGCCGCCAAAGGCGAACATCTCGTCCAGGCCTCGCTCCGCTATCAGGCCTGCAGCAGCAACACCTGCCTGCCGCCGCGCACCATCCCCGTCGCCATCGACGTCATTGCAAAGTAGCATTGCGGCAACGCCAAAGCTGCTAGAAGATTCTGTAGCTGATGCCAGCGCTCACACCATAAGGCGTCAGGTAGCTATCCAGGAACGTGGGCCAGTACTGGTATTCACCGTCCACTCGCGCACTCCAGCGCCGCGTGACGCGCAGATCGACTCCCCCGCCAAAGGCCAGCGTCGTAAACCGCCCGGTCCCGATGCCGTTCTCAAACGTCATGTTCGTGAAGCCGCCCAGCACCTTCACATACGGCTGAGCCCGCCAGATGTGCAGCACCTTCACCCGCGGACCGATCAGGTAGTTGTCCTGGCTGATGTTCTGGTACTCGTGAAAGCGCTGCCAGCGCCCCTCTGCCTCCACGCCGATGCCGTGGAAGAGGTTCACATCCACAAACGCCCCTGCGCCCCACTGCTTCACCGGGTAGTAGTCCTGGTCAAACAGCGAAACCATGCCGCCCGCCGTCAGCGAAATTGGGCTCTTGAATGCGGAAGGCGCGACCTGCGCCTGAAGCTGAGTAGTGCCTGCAAACACACAGATAGTGAGGAAAAATGCCGTAGAAAAATTTCTGATTGTCATGTGATGGGAACCTGACTTGAGAGGATGGTGAAGCACTTGTGAAGATTGGTGAAGCGGCGTGCAGTTCGCCCAGGCAAGCTCCCGGGCCACTCTCAAAAGTATAGCCGGGAGACCCAGCACCTTGCGGTGTGGAGTCTCCCGGCTGTGTTCACTTCAGATCAAACTCACTTCAGGTCAGGTTTACTTTAGATCAAGTCCGTTTCCGGACCGGTTCGTGGTGAGGTTTTTAGTTCGCGCCCGGTCCATTCGGTCCCGGATTCGCAGCCTGTCCGCTCGTCGGAGCCGGTGCCGCTGGAGTCCCTGGCGCTGGCGCCGGAGCCTTCTGCGCATCGTCATACCGCTGCAGCTTGTAGTAGATGGCCGTCACTTCAAACGGCATCTTGTCGCGGGCGTTCATCGGCGCGTAGAACTTGGCGTTCAGCGCGTGCTCCTTGTCGTCCCACGGATCGGTCTTCAGCCAGCTGCCCAGCGGCTGCGCGGCGATCTGTGTCGTGTCGTCCTGGTCCAGCTTGGGAGCCATTTTGGCCAGCTCTGCCATCCACGGAGTTCCGTCTTCCTTGAGCATCGAGTCGCCCAGCTTCGGCGAATTCAGCTGCTTCAGCTCTTTGCTGAGATTCTGCAGCTGCACAAAGTAGAGCCCCGCATTGGCCAGCTTGTCCTTGTACATCGAGTTCTCAAGGTAGCCCATCGCGGTCTTGGCTGCGGCTGCATCGTCGGCGTCCGAGTGGTTCATCTTGATGCGCGTGAACGACGACTCATCCGGGAAGAGCAGGCGGTCGTTGAAGGCATAGCGCGTGTCGATGTGATGTCCGAGAGCCACGTGCGCCAGTTCCAGTGCTACCACCGAGGCCAGGGTCTCTTCATTGCGCGGCAGCGTGTCGATCAGCCCCTTGCTGAGCAGGATGGTGTTGCCCACTGTGGTCGCTTCGACCGTCGTGGTCAGCAGGATCCGGCAATGCACAGGGTCAGGGAAGTTGAGGTTGTTCGGAACCGCCAGGTTCACGACGATCTGTTCCAGCGGAGTCTTTTCGAACTCACCCGCCGGCGCCAGCAATCCCGCCTGTACTAGCCGGTCCAGAACGTTGTTCTCCGCCTGCTGCACCCACTGCCGAGTCGCCTGCAGAGGAGTCACATCCTGCGAGTCCGCGCTCTGATCCACAGCGCCTTCCACCTGTACCGAAACGTTCTCGCTCTCACGCGTCGGCAGCGTCAGCGAGTAGCCCCAGAAGTGAGTCTGTGCGCGCAGTCCAACCGTCTTGCCGCCTTCGACGCGCTGCGACTCTTCCACGTAGATCGCCACCGGCAGCCACAGGTCAGGCTGCATGTTCATGCGCCAGCTGTCGAAGTGAAAATACTCCTTGTTGTTGTCTTCACTCGCGCTCTCCGTGTACGTGCCGTTGAAGCGGACCACATTGCCGTCCTGATCCTCGATCCACACACGCCCGTAGAACCGCCCATTGCCCTTCACCTTGGGCTGCACATCGAATTCCCAGGTCCGCACGCTGCCCAGGAACTCCCGGCGCACGTAGCTGAAAACATAATGTTGCTGATCGAAGCCGATCGGATCGACGAACATCATGTCCGTGAACCCGTTCACATTGAAGGTCTCCTTATCCAGGTGCAGCGCCTTGCCGATGCTGGCAAAAGCCGATGCCGAGCCCTTGAAGAACCCGTGTCCCTTTTCGGTGCGAGCCGCGTACGGCTTGTCCCCAAAGGTCTTGTGGAAATCCACACGGTTCAGCATGTACGTGTCGCTGGTCGGCACCTCGTACAGCTTCTGATCCGGCCGCATCTCCTGGATGTAGGTCTCCACCAGCGGAGTGCGCTGCTGGATGTTCTTGATCACAATCTTTTCCCGCGCGAGTGCCTTTTCGACCAGCGCGGATTGTTCGGCAGTAAGCTGATGCGCCTGTTCGAACTTGGGCTCCTTCTTCGCGTATGCCAGATTGATACCCAGCGTAAGCATCAGAAAGGGGAGGGAGATCTTCCGAAACTTCATGTCAGG
>DATAZR010000005.1:0-2291 GCA_036271955.1 Acidobacteriaceae bacterium | reverse complement strand
GTCTACACCATGCGCGACATCGACGAGCGCGGCATGAGAGCAGTAATGAAGGACGCACTGCGCGCCGCCGGAAACGGCACGGCTGGCTACCACGTTTCTCTCGACATGGATTGGATCGACCCTGAAGACGCGCCCGGCGTAGGCACCGCAGTTCGCGGCGGAGCGACCTACCGCGAAGCTCATCTGGCCATGGAAATCCTCGCCGACCACGGCCGCCTGCTCAGCTTCGAAATCGTCGAAGTCAACCCCATCATAGACGAGCACAATCGCACTGCCGACTTGGCCGTAGAGCTGGCCTGTTCCGCCTTCGGGAAGAAGATTCTATAAAACCGCATGCTCCCGATCCGCTCGAAACCAAGTGCCTCTGCGGCATAATAAGCAAGGAGGGCGCATATGACGATCACTCTCGATATCAAACCTGAGACCGAGGCTGAACTCGCACGCCAGGCTGCATCGCGCGGCTTGGGAATCGGCGTCTATGCTGCGACCTTGCTGGAAGAGGCCGCTCATACTTCGTCGTTCCAACCCTCTGCGCAGGCTGGTGCAAACGATATGGTCGAGCTGTTTGCGCCGCTTCGAGGTCTCAATCTCGATTTTGAGCGAGATCGTGATAGTGGCAGGGATATTCAGCTGTGAAGGGATATCTGGTCGATACAAACGTTCCCTCTGAACTCACTCGTGAAAGGCCCGACACGCACGTTGAGTCATTTCTGCGAAATGTCCTAAAAGACAACGTATTTTTGAGCGTCATGACAATTGGTGAAATTAGCAAGGGCATCGCATCCCTGGCCGCCGGTCAAAGACAAACCGCGCTGCAGAAATGGCTCGATCATGACCTTCGGGCATGGTTTGCTGGACGTATATTACCAGTGACCGAACCTATTGCAGAGCGATGGGGACATTTAGCAGCAGATGCGAAGCAGCGAGGATTTTCGTTGGCGGTTGTCGATGGCGTGATTGCAGCCACAGCCCTTCATCACAACCTGATTCTGGTCACCCGCAACGTAAAAGACTTCGCCAGCCTCGGCATTGATCTCCTCAATCCATGGGAACCATAACCACCAACTTGTATCTATGTGATCGCGGAGTCGCAGCCCCTTCTGAACACCTACAATCGAAGAGGCATGGCAAAGAAATTACGCGTAGGCATTCTCTTCGGCGGCCGCAGCGGCGAGCATGAAGTTTCGCTCCTCTCAGCAGCTTCCATCCTCAAGGCAATTGATCGCAAAAAGTTCGACGTGGTGCCAATCGGCATCGCCAAAACCGGCCGCTGGCTCACCGGCGGCGGAGCGCAGGTGCTCCTCGCAGGCAACAGTGCTCTTTCTGACGGCGCTACTGTCGAGGCCGCAACAACTCAGGAAGTTATTCCATCCAATGCCGTCAATGCGCTCGTACCTGACGCGGTCACCCTCGGCAGCGGCAAGTTAGATGTGGTCTTCCCCGTCCTGCACGGCACTTTCGGCGAAGACGGCACCATCCAGGGGCTCTTCGAGTTGGCCGACATCGCCTACGTCGGCTCCGGCGTTCTCGGCTCCGCCGCCGGTATGGACAAGGATGCCATGAAGCGTCTTTTCGCGCAGGCCCGTCTACCCATCGTCAAGCACCTGACCGTCCTGCGCACTGTCTGGGAAGCCTCACCCCGCAAGACTGTCAGCGCCATCGAGGCGAAGCTCAAGTATCCGCTCTTCGTAAAGCCCGCCAACCTCGGTTCCTCGGTCGGCATCAGCAAGGTTCACGACCGCAAGGAGCTGGCCCCGGCGCTCGATCTCGCCGCTCGCTTCGATCGCAAGATCGTCATCGAAGAAGGCGTCGGCGGCAAGAAGAAGAAGGCTCGCGAGCTCGAAGTCGCCGTGCTCGGCAACGACGATCCCAAGGCCAGCATCGTCGGCGAAATCGTCCCCGGCAAGGAGTTCTACGACTACGAGGCCAAGTACCTCTCCGACGGCTCCATCCCGATCATCCCGGCCAAGATCACCGCCACCGAGTCAAAGCAGATTCGCGCTATGGCCGTCGAAGCCTTCCGCGCCTGCGATCTCGCCGGCCTCGCCCGCGTCGACTTCCTCATGGAGCCGGATGGCAAGCGCAGGATTTACCTGAACGAAGTCAACACCCTGCCCGGCTTTACCTCGATCAGCATGTACCCCAAACTCTGGCAGGCGACAGGCTTGAGCTACTCCGATCTGATCACCCGCCTCATCGAGCTGGCCCAGGAGCGCCACAAAGAGCGCAGCCGCACCAGCTTCAGCTTCGACGCCGCAAAGTGAAGGTGGAAAATAGGGTAAGGATGCGCG
>DATAZR010000004.1:0-6855 GCA_036271955.1 Acidobacteriaceae bacterium | reverse complement strand
CTCGTGCGCATCGGCTCATCCAGCAGCCGCCACAAAATCGTCCCCTTCCACCGCCCATCGATCACCGTCAGCATGGCGTCGATCGGGCACGGCGAAATCTCCTTTTTCGAGACCGGCATTCCGCACCTCCCCATCCGTTCTCAGCGGCACAAGCTGACAAATTAGTCAGCCTCGCCTTCTGAATCAGTCTATCCAGCCCGGGAGTCAGTAGCCTATGCCGCAAACAAGGAGGCGGCCATCATGCTCATTCTCGACGTCATCACTATCCTCTGCATCGGCCTCATGACCGGCAACGAACTCGCCGTCTCGCTCTTCGTCAACCCCGCCATCTGGCAGCTCGAAGATCGCGCCCAGGCCGCGATCCTGCGCATCCTCGCCCGCTCTCTCGGCAAGGCCATGCCCGTCTGGTACATCGCCTCTCTCATCCTCATGGGCATCGAGGCATTCCTCCACCGCCAGCAGTCCTCGTTGCCCTGGCTCCTCGCTGCCATCGCGCTTTGGATCGCCATCATCCTCTACACCGTCACCAGCCTCGTGCCCATCAACAATCGCGTCGCCGCTCTCGATCCAGCCCACCTGCCCGATGGCTGGAGCGCAGAGCACCGCACCTGGGACGCTCGCCACCGCTTCCGCATCCTGGTTCTTGTCCTCGCCTCAGCCAGCCTCACCTGCGGCCTGCTCATCGCACGCTGACGGCATCGTACAATTCAAACTTCCAAAGCAAATGATTCCGGAACTGCGCGCCTATGGAATCCGTACTCCCAGCCAACAAGCCGATCAACTGAACGACACGGAGGCAGCGTGATCCATCCCGAAATGGCCCTCTACCTGCGAATCTTTCTCTACCTCCACATCGCTGCCGGAACCATCGCCTTCCTCTGCGCACCCGTAGCCCTCGCCACAGTCAAAGGCGGCCGCGCCCATCGCCGGTGGGGCAAGATTTATTTCTGGGCCATGGCCACCGTCGCCGTCACCGCCCTCACCCTCTCGCTTGCCCTGCCCATCTTCTTCCTCGCCATGGTCGCCGTCTTCAGCTTCTACGCTTCCTTCGCGGCGTATCGCGTTCTCTACCTCAAAAACCTGCCCAAAGGCGGCCATCCCAAAGCCATCGACTGGTTCGCCGCCATCGTCACGCTTCTGTCCAGCTTCCTACTCTTCCTCATGGGCTTTCTCAAACCCTACGTCATGCACATCGGCGTCATCCACGTCGCCGGACACGCCATCAGCATCGTCTCCGTCGTCTTCGGACTCCTCGGTATGCGCCTCGCCCAGCGCTCCCTCGCCGACTTCCTCAAGCCTCCCACCGAGAAGATGTTCTGGTGGTTCACCCACATGCAGGGAATGATCGCCAGCTACATCGCCGCCATGACCGCCTTTTCCGCCGTCAACCTCGGCCACTGGTTCGGCCCAGCCTGGTGGGTCTGGCTCTGGCCCACTGCCATCGGTGTTCCCGCCATCTCCATCTGGACCGCCTACTACAAGAAGAAATTCGCCCCAAAATCCAAACCTGCCGCCTGACCCAACCCCCTGCCGGCAAAGCTCCAACCCAGTCGGCCCTCCCCGCTCTCATCCCATCTCGGACCACCTCCTGTCACAATCCGCCGCCGAAATACACCTCCACTGTGCAAGAATGCTAGATTCACAGACGGCGGCCCACTCGACTCATTTGACCCAAGGCAGGTAAGAAATCCAATGAAGATCCTCCTCCGAAAACTTCCGATCCTCGCCCTCACCAGCGGCGTCGTTCTCCTGCTCCCCGCTCTCACGGTTCGGCCCGCAGCCGCTCAGAATGACGCAACCAAAGCCCCGGCCCTCCCCGCCCCGCTCGATACACGCTTCCTCGATACCACCGTCGACCCATGTGTGAGCTTCGCCAAGTACTCCTGCGGCAACTTCCCCAAGATCTACCCCATGCCCGCCGACCAGTCCGGCTACGGAACCGGCGCCGTCCTCTTCGAGCACACCGAATTCGCCCTCCACTCCCTGCTCGAAAAAGTCGAGGCCGACAATCCCTCGCGCACGCCCAACGAACAAAAAGTCGGCGACTACTACGCCACCTGCATGAACACTGAAGCCGTCCAGGCCGCCGGCATCAAGCCTCTGCAGCCCGAGCTCGACCGCATCGCCGCCCTCACCGATAAGTCCCAGCTCACAGCGCTCCTGGCCCACTTCCAGGAGATCAACGTCAACGCCTTCTTCGGCTACGGTGAGCAGCAGGACTTCAAAGACGCCCGCAAACAGATCGCTGTCGTCGACCAGGGAGGCCTTGGCCTGCCCGAGCGCGACTACTACCTGCGCACCGGCGACGCCGCCGAAAAGACCCGTAAGCAATACATCGAGCACATCACAGCCATGCTCAAGCTCCTCGGCGAGCCCGCTGATGCAGCCGCAGCCGACGCTCAGAAGATCATGCAGCTCGAGACCGCACTGGCCAAGGTTTCCCTGGACATTACCTCCCAGCGCGACCCCCACAAGGTCTACCACCCCATGCCCGTCTCGCAGCTCTCCACCCTCGCTCCAGACATCGCATGGCCAACCTTCTTCTCAGAAACAGGCGCCCCACCTGTCACCGACCTGAACGTCGGCAATCCCGATTTCTTCAAAGGTCTCCACGACCTGCTGCAATCGACGGACCTCGACACCATCAAGACCTACCTCCGCTGGCAGCTCATCAGCAGTATCCCCGGCTACGCCCTCCCCACCGCCTTCGATGAAGAAGATTTCAACTTCTACGGTCATGAGCTCCGCGGCCAGCCCCAGCAGCGCGCCCGCTGGAAGCGCTGCTCCCAGGCCACCGACAGCGCTCTCGGCGAGGCCCTCGGCGAAACCTACGTCAAAGCCTTCTTCCCGCCCGAGAACAAAGCCAGCACCGTGCAGATGGTCAAAGACATCGAAGGCGCCCTCGATCGCGAAGTCGACACCCTCACCTGGATGAGTGCCGAGACCAAGGTCAAAGCCAAGGCCAAGCTGCATCTCGTCGCCGATAAGATCGGCTATCCCGATCACTGGCGCGACTACTCTTCGCTCAAGATCGTTCGCGGCGACGCCATCGGCAACGTCATGCGATCCGTCGAGTTTGAAAACCATCGCCAGCTCGCCAAGATCGGCAAGCCCGTCGATCGCGGCGAATGGGGCATGACTCCGCCCACCGTCGACGCCTACTACAACCCCAGCATGAACGACATCAACTTCCCCGCCGGCATCCTCCAGGCGCCCTTCTACTCACCCGCTGCCACCGACGCTGAAAACTACGGCCATGCCGGAGCCATCGTCGGCCACGAGCTCACCCACGGCTTCGACGACGAAGGCCGCCAGTTCGACGGTAACGGCAACCTCGCCGACTGGTGGACCCCCGAAGACGGCAAGAAATACGACGCCATGACCGATTGCGAAGTCCACGAATACGGCAACTTCACCGCCGTCGACGACGTCAAGATCAACGGCAAGCTCACCCTCGGCGAAAACACCGCAGACAACGGCGGCCTGCGCCTCGCCTACATGGCCTTCCTCGAAGACTACAAGCGCAAAGGCCTCGATATCAGCGCCAAAGATAGCAACGGATACACTCCCGTCCAGCAGTTTTTCATCGCCTACGGGCAGGACTGGTGCGGCGAAAACCGCCCCGAGCAGGTCCGCCTGCAGGTCCAGACCGATCCCCACTCCCCTCGCGAATTCCGCATTCAGGGCGTCATCCAGAACATGCCAGAATTCGGCCACGCCTTCCACTGCAAAGCCGGCCAGCCCATGATGCCCACCGATGCCTGCCGCGTCTGGTAGTCACCACGAACACTTCTCATCCTGAGCGCACCGGGGTTCCCTGTGACGGGTCCATGTCGCTGGGGTCAGGGAGCGAAGGATTCGCTGTTGCTTTTCTGTCTGTCATTCCCGCAGGGAATCTGTTGTCAGAAGCCGCTTACTTACCCACATCGCCGAGCAACCCCAGCCGCAACAAACTCTCCCCCGTAGCCACAATCGCCTCTTCATTCGACCGCGGCCTCCATCCCAGCACCCGCTCGGCCTTCGCGTGACTCACCTGCTTCACCTTGCCCAGCTCCGGCAAAATCAGCTTCGCCGCCGGATCGCGCAGCGCCACCAGCCGCACCACCCAGTTCGGAACCTCCCGCGTCGGCACGCGCTTCGCCGCCGCACCCAATCGCTCGCGCAACAACTTCGCCATGCGCACCATCGGCCACGCGTCGCCTGCTACCGCCAGAAACCGCTCGCCATTCGCCTCCGGAGCCGTCATCGCCCGCAGATGTAGATCCGCGACATCCCGCACATCCACCACGCCAAACCACAGCTTCGGACATCCCGGAACCTTGCCCGCCATCAGCCGCTCCACCAGCAATATCGACGCCGAATAATCCGGCCCCAGCACCGGTCCGAACACTCCCACCGGATTCACCACCGAAAGCTCAAGCGCTCCACCCTCGCTCTTCCACCACTCCCACGCAGCCCTCTCCGCCACCGTCTTTGATTTCGGATACGCCGCCAGCCCCGGCGAATTCGGATCGGTCCAGTCCGTCTCATCAAACGGTTTGGTCCGCGGCGCATGCCCATATCCAATCGCCGCAAACGAAGAGGTGACCACCACCCGCTTCACGCCGGCATCGCGCGCTGCCCGCAGCACCCGCAGCGTTCCCTCCCGCGCCGGCACAATCAGCTCATCTTCATGCTTCGGCACGCTCGGCGGCAGCGGCGAAGCCACATGCAGCACATAATCGCATCCCGCCACAGCCTCGGCCCATCCCGCATCCTTCTCCAGGTCTGCCGCAAAGAAAGCCAGCCGCGCCCCAGCCTCCGCATTCGCCCCGCCAGCCTTCAGCATCGCCCGCACATCCGCCTCGCGCTTCAAACTGCGCACCGTAGTCCGCACCGTGTGCCCAGCCTCCAGCAGCTGCAAAATACAGTGCACCCCAATAAACCCCGACCCGCCCGTCACCAGAACTATGCTCATCCCAATCTCCAATCGATCCATCGTCGCAAATTCGGTTCCCCGTCTGCACCTATAGATCGAACGTTCATTCTAATCGATTCACAAAAAACTTTAGGCTCATTCTTTTACAGCGAGTGCCCGCCGTAGAAAACATCCAGAATCCTTAGGACGCCGGAGGCATGGCCGAGGGAGCAGGTGTGAGGCCGTGGCGGAGCATGGTTGCGGCTATGGCGGCGTGGTCGGGTGGGCCTCCAGCGGAGGCTTTGAGGATGGCGGCGATTTCGTGGAAGTAGGTGGAGCCGAGGATGCCGGGGGTGATGATGACGAGGGAATGGGAGGGAGCGGCGGAGAAGTTGTCGAAGCGATGGACTGCGCCGCGCGGGACGTAGAGTGAGCCGCCGGGGGCGATTTCGTGAGGCTGGCCCTGCAGTGTCATGGTCAGAGTTCCGGCCAGGCCATAGATGGTTTCGTCGTAGGCGTCGTGGCTGTGGGCAACGGGGACTTTGGCTCCCGGAGCGACTTCCATTTCGAAGAGGGTGACGGAGGCTCCGGCGGCGGGGCCGTCGATGAGGAAGCGGAGGGTCAGGCCGCCGATTCGGATCTCTGGGGTGGTATGGCTGGGTGAGGTCGGGGCGGGGTTGGTCATGGCTGCCTTTTCGTTCTGTCGTGTGTTTGGGAAGGCTTAAGGACGAAGGATATTTTATCTGGATCGATGGCGAACACTACATCTCAGAAGCGAGATGTGGCCGCCCGCCCACCTCGATCTAATTGGGCGAGGGGCGGTCGATGTGATCGATGGTGATGGTTTTTACGGGGGCTTTGGCTGGAACGAGTTTGAGGCCGAGTTGCTCTTCGAGGGCGGTGAAGAATGAGGGGTCGTCGGATGGCGTTCCGTGGCGATCCTCTTCTGCCCACTTGAGCTCGAAGTCGAATTTTCTGGCTTCGAGGCCGGTTTTGTCGACGATCAGGCGGCCGTCGGTACCTGCGAATCCACCCACAATGGCATCGACGGACATGGCGTGCGCGGACATCTGGCCGGAGCGCATGGTTTCCGAAAGAGGCTCATCGGGAGAGGCGTCTTTCATCCTGAGGCCGCCTTTGGCGATGACGAGCTCGTAGACAGGCAGCTCCCTGGTCTCTTCGTGAACTTTGAGCTGACATCGGTCGGCGAGGATGGATTGATCCATTAAGCGCTCCTCTTGCTCCCGCTCTTTGCGTGAAAGGTTCTTCAGCTTTTCCGCAGTATCGGGGTCAGTCTTGGCGGTGATGTCGTAGCCGTCTTCTTTGGCCCAGTTGGGCAATCCAACAACCTGGCTGTCGATGTGGAGTTCGTAGGCGCCTTTGAGGAGCGTAACTATGGGAATGTTGTTGTAGGCAAAGCCATCGGGCATGCTGCGTATTCCGCTGCCATGGCTGTTGGGATCGCTGGGCTTGATGGAGACGACTTCGTAGGTGTGGGGTTTGGGGGATTCTTCTTGTAAGCCTTGGGGTGGAGTGGCATTTGCAGGCGGGATGGTTTGGGTGAAAGCGGGCAGAGCGAGGATGAAGAAGCATGCGCCGAAGAGAAAGAGCTTTTGCATGACGAAAGAATTGTACACATTGGCTTTAGCAGGGGTTGAAGCCCCGTGAAATTGTTATGCCTTTTCGGCCCGGCTAAAACCGTGCCCTTGTTACAAAGCCAAGCTGATGTGGCAGCGGCGAGTTACCCAAATCCTGAAAGAAGTTTTCGTTGAGGATTTTGGCTGTTGTGATTCCCACCCTTGCCGCAAAGAGCGCGACAAGGATGGGGCACCTGTGATCTTTCCAGAGGTTGTCCATTCGATAGAGACCGGAGAAGCTGGTTGTGACGAGCAACTAGGAACTTCGGAGGAATCGAATGGACATACATAAGAATGCCCGACTGAGCTTTCGCAGTCGAG
>DATAZR010000003.1:0-15633 GCA_036271955.1 Acidobacteriaceae bacterium | reverse complement strand
AATGGCTCTGGCGATTCTCCGCGACCTCCTCTCTTCTCCGTATTCGTAAATGAGATTGGCGAGATCGCTCTCGTCCATCTCGTTTACCACTTGTGCCGCGGTCACTCCCTGGCGCGTGTCCTGCCGCATATCCAGGGGACCATCGGTCTGAAAGCTGAATCCTCGCTCGGGTTCATCGATCTGCATGCTGCTTACGCCGAAATCGGCCAGCAGGCCATCAAGGCTCTTGGGCTCTACGTGCTCTGCAATCTTGCTGAAGGCTTCGCCGATCAGCGTGACTTTGGGTATCCTGCCGCTCAACTCTTCGGCCAACGCCTGCAACCTTTGGCCGGCGAGCTCGAGCGCCTTGGGATCGCGGTCGAAGCCGATCAGATGACCATTCGGTCCGATCAATCTTGCGATCTGGCTCGAATGACCCGCGAGACCGATCGTGCAGTCGAGGTAGGTGCCACCCTCGCGTACATCGAGGTATCGGATCACATCCTGAGAAAGAACCGGAACATGGCGTCGATTTTCAACCGTCATGTTTCCCCCTTGGGGGCTTTACTGCAGCCGGTGAAGTTACGATTTCTGCGCTTCCCTTGCTGCCAAAATTCGCTTCGCTTCTTCGATTCCCATTACCTTGGCGGAATCGTCGACCGGAACGAGCATGCTTATCAGCCGTTCCTCCGCCACCCTCTGGCTGCGAACTACCAGATACTTCTGGAAGCCCGTTACATCCACTTCTTCGTTCACCAGGTTGAACCGCTCCCGGATCTTGCGCGGCAACATCAGCCGGTCCTGCTTGTCGATCTCTACTTCTCCGCCCAAACCGTTTACAAATTCCAGCCAGGTCAGCTTCGCCTGGTCGTCTTCGGGAAGAGCGGCCTTCTTCTCTTCTTCCTTCTCCCACTCAGGCATAGGCCAGATTTCTGCCACCTTGCCGTCACGCGACGTAATGAAAAAAGTCGCACCGTAATTCTTCTCGACCACCAGCTTCATGAAGTCCGCAGGGAGTTTCAGTCTCCCTTTGTCGTCGACTTTGGCTTCATGTGTGCCGCGGAACATCGTGAACCTCGAGTCGCGATCAGATATCTGCTCGTACTGCGCTGGGAATAGCTCCGAACGCCAGGAACAGGTCTAATAGTACTCGAGATTGCAGAAGTTTGTTCCACTGCACTCCAAAAATTTCCACCAGAATAGCCGACTTCCCACCCTTCCGGATTCGGAAATTTTCGAGAAAGCATCAGATTTTGGGCAGATTGAGAAATTCAGGAGGCGTATTGCTATTTGAGACCCTACCAAATGTAGTTCGCAGTTTCAGCTACTACATCTGGTGTTTACTGAAAGGGGTCACAATCCCCTGCGCATTTGGGCTTTCCGGTGTATCAAATGGCTCACCAAATAAGCCAGCACGGCTAAATTTACCACCAAAAGCGTGATTCGGAACCAGGTAATGCGGTGCATCAGCTCAAAAATCTCAAAGGGCAGGAAGGATGCGGTGATGATCGAGGTGAAATATTCGGCCCAAACCTTTTCGAGCATGAGGCCGATACCTTCCAGCACTCCAAGCCCTGCGTAGCCGAAGAGGAACAGGCTGATCTGGCGTAGGCGATGATCGTCGAGCAGAGAAGCCTTATCGAGCAGGAACCCGACCAGCCGGCCCTCGGGATTCATTCGCAGGCCCTGGGCGATGTTGGTGAGTACGTCGGCAACGTCTTTGTGCAGGAGCTTCAGCGCGCCGACACCAACGGCGACCAGCAAAGCGGCCTGGAGCAGCTTGTAAACGGCAATCAGTTCGAGCCAGCGATTGCGCTTTTTTCGATTTCGAACCCGAGCCAAGGACACTTGCAATTTGCTCCTGAGGACCAGCAGATCGTAACAGCGCTCTGTGAATTCTGCTGTCCGGATTCCGCTTGGAGTCCGGGTGGGAATTCATCGTGAATGCTCTTAAATTAACTGACCGGGGCTGATTCGCCCTAATTTCAGGCAGCATCAACTTCCCTTCCTCTGCTAAGCCATGGAATTCCGAGCGGCGTCCAGGCATCGATTTCGGCCGCTACAGTACTCTGGAGCAAGAAACGCGGAGGCCTTTCCATGCCTGAGACATTGCGCAGCAGTCAATGGGTTCCCTTCCCTGTCGAACTCGTCTTCGCGTTCTTTGCGAACCCCGGCAATCTGCCCCACCTGATGCCGGTCTGGAGATACGCCCGGCTGGAAAGCTCGCGTTTGATTGCTCCGCCGCCGCGGCCGCTGGCGTCCGATCCGGCATTGCGATTTCAGAGCCCGGCCGCGGGAGCGGGATCGGAGATGGCGATCAGTTTCCGGATGATTCCGAAGATTCCTCTGCGGACGCGATGGCTGGCCCGCATTACGGATTTTGCCTGGAACAGCCATTTCAGCGACGAGCAGATCCATGGCCCCTTCGCCAGTTGGAGCCATCGCCACGAAATTGTGGCCGAGATGCGCGATGGACAGGCAGGCACGCTGGTTACCGATGCCGTGGAATACACGCTGCCCCTCGGTCCGCTGGGAACGATGGCGGAGGCAATCTTTGTGCGGCGGCAGATGGAGGCGATGTTCGCGTACCGGCAACAAAAGCTGGAAGAAATACTGCCCGTGGCGTCAAGACAGGCGGCGCGGCGAAGCTGAAATGAAAGCGGCCCCCAGCAAGGCTGGAGGCCGCAGTCGAGAGCGCTTGCCCACGTTCTTAGAAGTGGTAGGCGACGCCGATGGTCGGATTGTAGATGTTGTAGTAACGATTGGTATTCAGGTTCGGAGTCGTCGAAAGGCCGAAGTCAGGCACTTTGGTGACGATGCCCCGGTACTCCGCGCGAATGTCAAAGCTGGGGCTGATCTCGTAGGCGATACCGGCGCCGTAGAGGCCGACAATCGTGGTCTGGCCCTTTGCATCCAGCGTCTTGGTGGCGAGATTGCGGATGGATCCCCACAGCAGGCCGCCGCCGCCCGCTTCCACAAAAGGATTGAAGTTGTGGAAGTTGAAGTTGTAGACGTAAGCCGCCGAGACTTCCTGCGTGCGGGTGTTGATCTGAATTCCGTTGGGATACGAGGTCGCGTGGTAGTGAATAGTGTTCTGGGTGTAGGCGTAGTTGGCCTCGACCGCACCGCGCGGCGTAAGCATAAAGCGGTAGCTGAAGAGAGCACCCAAACCACGCTTGGAATCGACCGAAACAGCGGTGGAACTGGTAACGTAGGGCTCAATCATGCCGGATCCGCTGATGCTGAAGTCCTGCCGGCTTTCCTGGGCTCGGCCTGCCACCGTACCGATGGTGAGCAGGAGTGCAAATAAGGCAAATTTCTTCATTCGGTCGTGAACCTCTGGGACTGCCCGCAGGGCCTGGCGGCCGAACGGATCATGTCAATCGTTTCGATCATCTCGATGCCGCAACATCCGAGCATTCTTCGCCCTGGGGTGAAGTACGGAATTTCGTCCACGATCGGGCTCGGTTTGAAAGAGCCGTGCGAACAATCCTTCCTGCACTACACCGCGAGTAGAAATCCTCTCAACATGCGCTGCTTCAAGAATTGTAAATGGCCGAAACGGGCCGGAAGCTTCCGGGGCCGTTCCGAAGGAGCTTGCTAGCGAAATTGACGGCTGTGGCAATAGACGCAGCGGGCAGTGCAACGAAAGCCGAAATGGTGCAGGCGTCTTTGGGGTCGTCGATACGGTCAAGCGCACTGTGCGTCCCATGCCGCCCACTTTCCCAAAGCCGCATAAATGTGGAGAATGCTGAAGTTAACCAAAACAGCCCCGGAGCGCGCGCTGCCGAAGTCTTTATACGGCAGAAGAGGACGCAAAAATGGGGACCAGGAGCGGCATGGATCCATTTGCGAATCACTCGGTATGGCTTGGCGAATTCATGGGGACCTTCATCCTCATTCTGCTGGGCAATGGCGTCAACGCCAGCGTGAGTCTGCGCAAAACCTATGCCGAAGGAGCCGGCTGGATGGTGGTTACGACCGGCTGGGGGCTGGCTGTGCTGTGCGGAATTCTGACAGCGCAGGCCTTCGGCAGTTCCGGCGCGCATCTCAATCCGGCGATCACCTTCAGCAACGCAGTGGTCAGCGGAGATTTTTCGCAGCTGCCCAGCTTCTGGTCGGCGCAGGTACTGGGAGCGATGGCCGGAGCGACGTTGACCTGGCTGTTCTTCTATCCGCATTGGGCTGAGACCCCCGATCCGGCGACCAAGCTCGGCATCTTCTGCACCAACGCTGCGATTCCGCATCTGCCGTCAAATCTTCTCGGCGAAATCACTGGCACCTTCGTCCTGGTATTGGTAGCGGGAGCCATCTTTTCGCATGGCGTAGCGGCTGCCGCCAATGCCAGCGGTCCAGCCGCGGGAATGGGCCCGTGGCTGGTGGCGAGCCTGGTCTGGGGCATCGGTCTTTCACTGGGATCGACGACCGGTTACGCCATCAATCCTGCCCGCGATTTCGGACCGCGGCTCACGCATTTCCTGCTGCCGATCGCCGGCAAAGGCGGCTCGAACTGGCGCTATGCGTGGGTGCCTATTGTTGGAGACCTGACCGGCGCGGCGCTGGCCGGGCTACTGCTGCGCTGGGCGCACATGTAGCCCGCCAACGCGGATCGCGCATTCTTCGGGACATCACCTACTACTTATTCAAATCCAGCGTTACCAGAGCATTGTCGAGCACCTTGGCCCATCCAGGATCGGGCGATGCGCCGGAACCGTACTGGTCATGCCATTTCCACCACTCGTACGGTTTGGTTTGAGGATAACCGTCGGGCGAGTCTTCCCATGCTTCTTGGCGTCCAAGCGCGGTGATGTCGAGATAGTTCCAGACGCTTCCCATGGCTTCATCGCCGCGATTGTTGATGAAGTAGGTGCGGTAGATGCTGTCGCCATTGCGGATGAATGCATTATGACCGTGCCATTCGTCGACGCCGTGATCGATGTCGAAGTCGTCGGTGATGGTGTACCAGGGCATCGTCCAGCCCATGCGCGTCTTCAGGCGCTCGATGTCCGGCTGCGGCGCGCGCGAGGCGTAGGCGAGCGTGGTGTCGCGGGCATTCAGATGGGAAAGATGCGAGACCTGGTCGGCTCCCAGAGAGCAGCCGCGGCAGGCATGGTCAGGCCAACCGAAGACGCCAGGTTCGAAAAAGGCGCGGTAGACAATCAGCTGCCGGCGTCCCTCGAACAAGTCGAGCAGGCTCACTTTGCCGTTGGGCCCGTCGAACTCATACTGCTTCTCCACAGCCAGCCACGGCATCTTCCGGCGCTCTGCGGCCAACGCGTCGCGCTCGCGCGTGAACTGTTTCTCCCTGGCCAGGAGCTCTTCGCGAGCCGCAAGCCATTCCTCTCGCGACACCACTTTGGGGTTCTCTATCATGCTCGTTGACATGCTGCTCTCTCCTTAAATTCCTTCGAGATTTTGAATTCCCCTATCTCTCCTGTCCGTTCTCTTTCCCAGACAGATTGGATGGGGTTGAATCGAGATGGTTGTCTACGGCGTTCTTTACGCCGAAAGCCCTGATGGCGATTGTCGCGAGCCCGCCCGTGGAGGCTAGGCCCGCGGCAATCCAGGCTGCGGTTGCGAGGCATGCTGGACACATGGTTCTCTCCTTCACGATTGCGATCAGGCTAACTTCAAACTGCCTTCGGCGTGCTTGCGAACACGCTCGTGCATCGATGCCCAGCCCTTGTTCATGCCGGGGCGATGATCTTCCGGTACATAGCCCAGCGCGGTGTGGCGAAAGGTGATCAGTGTGCCCCCATTGGACTCGCTCAGCCGGTATTGCACGTTGGAAAGCAGCGGGGACGACGAAAACAGCGGGCCTGCAAACTCCAGCAGCGTAGGCCGCTTGATGGCCTGTACGTTGGCCCAGAAGTGGCCGTTGTCGTCGCCTAGGTCGCGATACCATCGGCCGCCGGGCCAGGGTTCAATTTTCATATTGAGGGACTTGCCGTCAGGAGTTTCATTGCCTGGGCCGAGCTGTTCGAGAAGCGCTTCGAACGTCACGTCCAGAGGTGCGGTGACATGAATTTCCTGGTTGATGGTGAGGGTCATATTCTCGAGATTCAGATCGGTGGCAATCATGGTTTCTCCTCGGTTTTCGTTTCCGGTTTTTCGTTTAGGTTTTCGTTTCGGTTTTCGATTTTCCTGGATGCGGATTTTGGTCGTTCGTTTGAGCGGACGCTTGACGCATTTTGGCTTCGGCGCGCTCCTTGACGCGGTGCAGCTGATGCTGCCAGTAGCGCTCGAAGGTCGCGGCCCATTCGTGCAGCGGGCGTATCGCCTCGGCATTCGTCTGGTATAGCTTTTGCCGGCCCTGGCAGCGCATGCGAACCAGCCCCACATCACGCAGGACGCGCAGGTGCTTGGATACCGATGGCTGCTCCATTCCGAGAGCGATGACGATTTCAGTGACCGGCCGCTCAGCGCCCGCCAGATAGCTCAAAATCTCTCGGCGCCGAGGCTCCGCGACCGCGTTGAATGCATCCGAGGTAGTGCTTGCTCGTGCCATGAGCAGAACATTACATTCCCATATAAGAATATGTCAAGTCACACAAATGCGAAAAGCAGATTTTCTGCTTTTTCGCTTGATGCAGCGTGAGCCGTTTTAGGGGAAGATGCCTATCTGCACCGAGCCAAGGCGCTTCGCAGTTGCCGCTGGAGTTCCGCCGATCTCCGCAGCCGTGGATGCGCCAGCGTGCTCAGCTTCTGCCGATGCCGGCATCAGCAGATACCTGCGCCCTGCCACAGCGGAAAACTCAAGTATCGGACCGCTCAGTTTCACCATCGGCATGCCTTGCGTCAGGAGAACATCCTGGGCCTTTCCCTGCGCTTCGGCGGCCCACGGATTTCGCACTTTGACCCGCCCCGTGGAACCAGCCTCCACCGTGACACGCTGCACGGTTCCGTCTTTCACCCGCACATCGACTCGCGTCTTGCCTCGAACGAGAACCTGGCCATCGACATCCCACTCTTTCGGGAAAGCGGGATCAATGCGGATCGTGCCATCGTAGTCCTGCACCAGCGCTTCATTGAGGGCTGCGGCAACCACGCCCTGCTGCTCTACGTAGAACTCACCGTTCTTGCCGCCCCAGTTAGCGTATCCATTGACGAAGGTCTGATAGTGCTGCGTGAGCTGGATCAGCGTCGACTTAACTTCGTCTGGCAACTGCAGCCGCGCTGCCTGGATCGGATCGTCGCTCCAGTCCTGATTTACCGGGTAAGGTCGATGCAGATAAGTTCGGCGTGCCAGTTCGAACAGCGGCGATGTATCTCCAATGAGATCGTACGGCCACACTGGCTCCAGGCCAAGGTTCTCGACATTGTGGTTTTCCGCGGCCGGCGAATAGGACGCCGCAAGCACGTCGTTTCCCGCGGCATCCGCACTGGCTGTCAACAGCGTTTTCGCTGTATCCATCTCCGTGCGCGGCAGCGGTGGAATCTTCGGCAACGCGCCCTGCAATTGCTCGACCAGAGCGGGCTCCGTATGCAGTACCTGGGCGGCCTCGATCGCAGCTTTGTACAAGCCCATGCGCGCTGAGAGATCGGTCATCGGATCCTCAAGATCCCATTGCGTCTCGTGCGCGTTGGAGGGGCTGGTGTGCCTGAGTCCATCGCTGCCTGGCTTTTCATAAGCCAGCAGAAAACGCGCCGCGGCAGCCATCACAGGAAAGTTTTTTGCTAGAAACGCGCGATCGTTGGTGGCCAGATATTGCTGCCATATCCATAGCGAAATCTCTGCTCCCGTAGAGATCGTTCGAGCGTTGTAGTAAGGCTTGAAACTGGCATCGCAATTCAATCCGATGACCGGTGGATCATTGTCCCAGGTCTCGTATTCAATCCCCGGCCCATTGAAGCGCATGGTCTCGGGCACGCAGATGCCAGGCAGACCGTTCATGTGCTTCCGCGTCCAGTCCTCGATGCTGGTAAGGTTTTCGCGATAGAGCTTGAAGTAGGGAGCATTCAGCTCCGGCACGCCTGAAGAGAGATTCGCGGCTACCTGCATGCGCAGATTCCAGTGCCAGAACGCGCCGGGGTCCCAGTGATGCTCCAGCACTGAAGAGAACATATCTTCGACACCGGCTTGCGATCCGGGATACTCCCCGCTGCTCTGCGCGGCCGCCGAGTAGAGATACAAGGCTCGAAGGTTCTCCATGTACTCGCCCGAGCCATCCGGCGAAGTGATCTTCATATACCCGGCATGCTGCCAGAAATCGTGCCACGATTTGCGATGCTCGGCATGCATGACGGCTTCGCGTCGAAGAGCTTTCTGCAAAGACTGGCTGGCCACCGTTCCCGGTAGACCAGACCGGCCGTTGAAGTGAGGCCCAGCCACCAGAACGCGAAAATGCCCATCGGCATAGGGCTTAAACGTCAATGCAACCGTGGTCGAATCTGCGACAGCCGAGGAGACTTCCCTGCCCTCTGCCGTGATGGCAGCCAGCGTACCGAAGCCGCGGCCTGAGGCGCCTGGCTGCTTGTCATCCAACCAGCTTTCGCTGAGAGTGGCGATAGCTCCAGCGGCTTCTGCCTTGGGAGCACGCGGCGGAGCCAGGCTTAATAGGACCTTCTGCGCTTCGGCCGGGTTTGCACCGCTCACATCCACGATCAGCGTATCGGTCGATGAGTCAACGTAGAGTGCCGCGGTCATGCCTCCGCCGCTCTCATGCAGTTCGCCGTTATAGAGATCGAGGCGGCCGACGTAGTCTCTAGCAGCCGTGAGCCTTGCAAGGCCCGGCATGGTCAATCGGGCGAGCGGCAGGCGATCCGGCAGCGTGTCGACGCGATTCAGTTGCGCGGTGAGTCCGTCGGCTGACCATACCGCAACGCCAAGCAATCCATTGCCCAGCGGCATCGCCTGAGTAGCCTCAGAGTTGGGGTGCGCCAGCACAATATCCGAACGGCCGATGAGCCCTGCAAAATCGACATGCGCGTGCGATGGTTCCTGAGCGGGCAACGCACTTGCTACTGAGAAAAACAGACTCACAGCAAACCAGGCAAACCCAAAACACGTTGACCGCTTAAGATGCGCTAATCGTTCAAGACATATTGACCGTTCACGAAACAAGAGACTCCTCCACACCGCTGAGACGCGACCTCCGGCAAGAATACCCTATGCTGCCAGTGCGCGAGCAGTCTTCAAACGCTGAGCGGCAGATGTATGTAGAAACAGCTTCCACCCTCTTCAGCAGCGCGTACGCCGATATTGCCGCCATGCGCCTCTACGGCCCACTTGGCGATGGAGAGCCCCAGCCCTGTGCCGCCGCGTTCGCGTGAGCGTCCCGAATCGATACGATAGAAGCGATCAAAAATCTGGCTCTGTTCTTCCGGCGGTATGCCTGGCCCCCTGTCGCTGATGGCGATTTCGGCTATGCTGTCTGACGCTACACTGACTTCGATCCGAATCTCAGTCGAAGCCGGCGAATACTTGATCGCGTTATCGACGACGTTGAGAATCGCCTGGCGCAGAATACCGCGATCGGCGTGCAGAATGATCTGCGGGCCATCTGCCACAAAGATGGTCTGGTGCTTATCCTCAGCCAGAATGCCTACTACGGCTATCACTTCCTGAATAAGGTCGATGCAGGAGAAGGATGTCAGCCGCAGCGCAATCTGGCCGCTATCCGCGCGCGATATGGCCAATAGACTGTCGACAAGCTGAGTGAGGCGCCGCACCTCTTCGAGCATGCTGGCGATCACATCGCGATACTGCTCATTGGAGTGACTGGTCTGCAGGCTTACCTCCCCGATGCTGCGCATGGAGGCCAGAGGAGTGCGAAGCTCATGCGATGCATCCGAAGTAAAGCGCCGCAACTGTGAGAACGAGTCTTCCAGCCGTTGCAGCAAGCCATTGAAAACTCGCGCCGCATGGCCAAGATCATCCGAAGGATCATGCACGGGCAGGCGTTCGCTGAGACGCTCGGCAGTAATCTTCTCGGCCCGACGCACCATAGAGCTCAAAGGAGACAAGGCACGGCTGGCCACAGTGAATACCACCCACATCGCGATGAGAACCGTGATGGGAGCAAGCAGCAGCAGCACACCAAGAAAGCTCACCACGTTGGCGAACAGCGGCGCCTCGTCATAGGCCACGCGCAGGATCATTGGCTGCCCATGAATATAGTGAAAATGACTGATCACCAGCACCCTGCGGCCATCGCTCAACCGTGTTGCGCGTTCGTTGTATGTGCCCACGCCCTCGTGAGGCAGAAGCGGACCATCGATGCCGGCTCCGTCGAGCCGCTGATCCTGATAAAGAACCTTCCCATCGGGAGAGAGTATTTCCAGGTGACGGTCGAGATGCATGCGAATCTCAGGATTGTTGAAATACTCCTCGTTCATCGTGATACGACCGTCCGGCGCCTGATAAACCAAACCTTCCGTCGTTTCAAGATCCTGAATTTCGGCATGGTAAGCGCGATTGATCAGCTGACTGTAGTGGACATACGTAGCAACGCCGATATGCAGCAGCAGGAGAATCGAAAAAGCGGTGCCGTACCACAGAGTGAGGCGCAGGCGCAGGTTGCCAGACTGAGCGAATGGCCGCATCACTCCTCCCGCAGCACAAAGCCGATGCCGCGAACCGTATGCAGCAGTTTGACGGCGAAGGGATCATCGATCTTGCGCCGCAGCCTCGCAATCTGAACGTCGATGACGTTGTCCAGAGAGGTGTAGCGCATGGTCTCTTTCCATACATCACGCGTCAGCATTTCGCGCGAAACGACGCGCCCCCGGTTCAGCATCAGGTATTCGAGCAGGTCAAACTCTCTGCTTGTCAGCTCGAGCGATGTCCCCTCCCTGGTTACAATTCTGCCCGCGAGGTTCATGTGCAGATCGGCAAGATCAAGCACCGACTGCGCAGGTGTCGCGGTGCGGCGCAGCAACGCACGAACGCGAGCCAGCAATTCAGGGAATGCGAATGGCTTCACCAGATAATCGTCAGCGCCTGCATCGAGGCCGAGCACGCGGTCTTCTACTGAGTCGAGGGCCGTGAGCAAGAGCACAGGAGATTGATAACCGTCGCGGCGAAATTCGCGAAGCACACTGAGGCCGTTGCGCTTGGACAACATCACGTCCAGTAACATCAGGTCGGGCGTACCGCGCTCAAGCCAGCGCAAGGCATCTTCCCCAGAGAGAGCCACCGCGGCCGAATAACCCTCTTCTTCCAGGCCCTGCTGCAGCGCGTAAGCCAGCTTGCTTTCGTCCTCGACAATCAATATCTGCATTGCTCCGCCTCACGCTCGCAGATGAACGGTGCGCTCTATCCGACTTTAACCCACATTGCTGCTTTCGGTTAGGGGAGCCGCCGTCAAGTAACGGAAATGTAAGGTCCCTGTCAGGTAGAATGGTGGTCTTCTTGAAGTGCACGATACAGGGACCGGTATCGAATTCTGTGCGCATACGATAACCCAACCGACACTAAGGAAATATACGTTCCATGTGGATTGTCAAGATCGCTCTCGATCGGCCGTACACGTTCATCGTGTTGGCTCTTCTCATTCTTCTGTTGAGCCCGATCGTAATCATGCGCACTCCCGTGGATATGTTTCCGAGCATCAATATTCCGGTCGTATCTCTCGCATGGCAATATACCGGCCTCAATCCCGAGGAGCTCGAGGGGCGGCTTACCACTCCTTTTGAAAAATCGCTGACTAACTTCGTCGACAACGTTGAACATGTCGAGTCGACTACTTACAACGGCATCGTAGTCATCCGCGTATTTCTGCAGCCGGATGCAAACCTGGCAGCAGCCAACGCCCAGGTATCGGCCGCTTCCGAGTTCGAGTTGCGCCAGCTGCCTCCCGGCGTTCTCCCGCCGCAGATCGTAACCTACAGCGCATCGAGTGTGCCGATCCTGCAGCTGGGCATCTCCGGCGACGGGCTTAGCGAGGCGATGCTCAATGACTACGCCCAAAACGTCATTCACTCGCAGCTGATCACGGTGCCCGGCTCGGTGGTGCCCTCCGCATACGGTGGCAAGCAGCGCCAGGTGACGATCAATCTCGATCAGGCCGCCATGCAATCCCGCGGCATTGCTCCCGGCGACCTGCTGAATGCGTTGTCGGTTGAGAATGTCGTCACGCCTTCCGGCACCATCAAGATCGGCCCCAAGGAATACGATGTACGCACCAACGGCGCTCCTCACACGATCGATCAACTGAACCAGTTGCCGGTAAAGCAGCAGAACGGCGTCACCACTTATCTGCGCGACATTTCGACGGTAAGCGACGGCTTCCAGGTACAGACCAACATCGTGCGGCGCGATGGCAGCCGCGGCGTGCTGATGTCCATTTTGAAAAATGGCAAAGCTTCCACCGTCAGCGTAGTGAAAGGCGTGCGAGGGATATTGCCGCGCGTTGCCATGCTGGTGCCGCCGACGCTGCGCATGACGCCGCTGTCCGACCAGTCAATCTTCGTCAGCGGCGCTGTCAATGGTGTAGTCCGTGAGGCGATCCTTGCCGCCGCGCTCACCGGCCTCATGATTCTGCTCTTCCTCGGCAGCTGGCGTAGCACTTTGATCATTGCTGTATCGATTCCGCTTTCCATCCTGACCTCCATCATCGTCCTCAGCTTCCTTGGCGAAACGATAAACACGATGACGCTCGGAGGTCTCGCGCTGGCGGTCGGCATCCTCGTCGACGACGCCACCGTTACCATCGAAAACATCGAGCGTTTTCTCGAAGAAGGCTATCCCCTGCGCGATGCGATTCTGGAAGGCGCCGCACAGATCGCTATTCCCGCCTTCGTTTCCACGCTCTGCATCTGCATCGTCTTCCTTCCCATGTTCTTTCTTTCCGGCGTGGCGCGTTACCTGTTCGTTCCGCTTGCCGAGGCGGTTATCTTTGCCATGCTGGCATCCTATGTGCTGTCCAGAACGCTGGTGCCCACGCTCGCGGTCTACATGCTCAAGGCGCATATCCACGGCGAACATGACAGGAATCCACGCGGCTTCTTCGCGCGATTCCAGCATGGATTCAACCGCGGCTTTCAGAGCCTGCGTGACTCCTACGATGGCTTACTGACCAAGCTCGTGGATTGGCGCAAGGTATTCATCCCGGTATTTCTCATGGCCTGCGCCTGCGCCTTTCTTCTGCTGCCGTGGCTCGGCCAGGATTTCTTTCCCGCGGTGGACAGCGGCCAGTTCACGCTGCACCTGCGCGCACCGACAGGCACACGAATCGAAGAGACAGCGCGCCTGTGCGATCAGGTCGAGGCCTTCATCCGCCAGACCGTTCCCTCGAATGAAATGGATGGCGTGCTCGACGATATCGGCATGCCTTATAGCACCATGAATACGCAGTTCATGACCTCAGGCGCGGTGGGCGCAGCCGATGCCGACATCATGGTCAGCCTGCAGGAGAAGCATCATCCCACCGCCGATTATGTGCGCACCCTGCGGCGGACTCTTCCACAGCATTTCCCGCAAGCGGACTTTTATTTCCTGCCAGCCGATATCACCGCTCAGATATTGAACTTTGGCCTGCCCGCTCCGATCGACATCCGCTTTGAGGGCAATGACGTCGAAAACAGCCATCGTATTGCCACCAGCATGCTCGCTCAACTCAGCAAGGTTCCAGGTCTGGCCGACATCCGGATTCAGCAGCGCTTTGACGGGCCGACGCTCAACCTCTCCGTCGAACGCACCAAGGCATCCCAGGGCGGTTTTACCGAACGCGATGTTTCCACCAGCGTGCTCAACACCTTGAGCGGCAGCTTTCAGCTATCACCGATGTTCTTCCTCAACTGGAACAACCATGTGAACTACAACATGGTTGCACAGACTCCGCAGTACAAGATGAACTCGCTTGCCGACCTGGAGAACATTCCCATCAATCGTGCCGCGGGCGCTGGACGAACAGTGATGTCCGATCAGGGCACTCAGGGCAGCGAAGCCTCCAGGCCGACGGAGATCCTTGGCGACATCGCAAACATTCAACGCGGTGAAGAGATGGCGGTCATCAGCCATTTCAACACCCGGCGTGTAATCGACATTTATGCATCTGTTCAAGATCGCGGACTGGGCGCGGCGGCCTCAGACGTGCAGAAGATCATCGACGGCTATCGAAAGAACGCTCCGCGCGGCACGTTCATCACTTTGCGCGGGCAGGTCGATACCATGCGAAGCTCGTATACCGCTCTGGTCGCGGGGCTCGCCTTTTCCATCGTGCTCATCTATCTCCTGATCGTGGTGAATTTTCAGTCGTGGCTTGACCCATTCGTGATCATCACTGCGCTGCCTGCCGCCCTTGCGGGGATTGTTCTGTTTCTCTTCTTCACTCATACCAGGCTCAGCGTTCCCGCATTGATGGGAGCGATCATGTGCATGGGTGTGGCCACGGCAAACAGCATCCTGGTGGTGTCCTTTGCTAAATCGCAGCTGCAGCAGCATGGCAACGCCGTTCAGGCTGCGCTGGAGGCTGGCCGTACACGTTTTCGCCCCGTTCTGATGACCGCGCTGGCGATGATCATCGGCATGGTTCCTATGTCGCTTGGACTTGGCGACGGAGGCGAACAGAATGCTCCTCTTGGACGCGCCGTCATTGGCGGTCTGCTTTGCGCCACCATGGCTACTTTGATTTTTGTTCCCGCCGTCTTTGCTCTGGTGCATGGCAACGCAAAGCAGCACGCCGGGCATCTCGACGAAGAACTGGACACACAGCTGGTTTAAGAAGGAAGACAGGACCGATGGAGAACAGTACAGCAAACGAAGGCGAAAAGCAGCACACAGCAGCGCTCGCAGAGCCGCCACACGAGGCGCCCTCGGCACAAACTGCCCAGCCTGCTCAGCCCGCCGAACCTGCGCGCCCGCGAACGGTGAGCAAGCTCGCCATAATGGTGGTTTGCGCTGCCGTTGTCTTGCTCGCCGTCGGTATTGTCCTGGGCATCCACTCACGCGTCTCGGCAGAAGCCACTCTGGCAACAGCGGCAGATCAATCTTCGATCGCCTCCGTTCGCGTCACCTATCCGCAGCAAGGGCAGCAGATTCAGACGATCGATCTGCCTGGAAACGTTCAGGCTTTTTACGACACACCGATTTATGCCCGCACCAGCGGCTATCTTCTGCACTGGTATGTCGACATTGGGGCGCACGTCCATCAGGGACAGGTGATGGCTGAGATTCAGACTCCCGAGCTCGACCAGCAGTTGCAGCAGGCACAAGCCGATTTGAAGACGTCGCAGGCCAACTTCGACATGGCCTCCATCACCAGCAAACGCTGGCAGAATCTGCTGGCGAAGAATGCCGTCTCCAAGCAGGAAACAGATCAGGCCATGAGCGACCTCGCCGCTCGCCAATCCGCAGTGTCGGCGAGCGAAGCGAACGTCCGCAGGTTGCAGCAGCTCCAGGGATTCGAGAAAGTGATTGCGCCCTTCGACGGCATCGTCACAGCGCGCAATACCGACATCGGAGCTTTAGTTGAAGCCGGAGCGAATTCCGGCCCCAAAGAGCTGTTTCATCTTGCCGCGATCAATCGCCTGCGCGTCTACATCGCGGTCCCTGAGGCTTACGCCGGTGCGGTAACCAGTGGAGGCAAGGTCTCGCTGACTGAGACCGACCGTCCCGATGAAACATTCAAGGGCACGCTGGTACGCAACAGCAATGCCATCGATCCGCAATCGCGCACGCTCAATGTTGAGGCCGATGTGGACAACGCAAAT
>DATAZR010000002.1:0-11950 GCA_036271955.1 Acidobacteriaceae bacterium | reverse complement strand
CGAAGTATTCCATCGTGGTCCCTTTCCACAATGAAGAAGAGAATGTAACGCAGCTTTATGCGCGTCTCAAATCCGTCATGGAGCAGATTGGCGACAGCTTTGAACTGGTCCTGGTCGACGACGGTTCAAACGACCGCACCTACAAGCTGATGGAAGAGATTGCCGCCGTCGACAGCCGCGTGCTGGTGGTGAAGCTGCGCCGCAATTTCGGGCAGACTTCTGCCCTGGCTGCCGGCTTCGACAATGCCAGCGGCGAGTTCATCATTTCGATGGATGGCGATCTGCAGCACGATCCCAACGAGATCCCTGCCTTTATCGAAAAGCTCGAAGAGGGCTACGACGTAGTCAGCGGCTGGCGCAAGGAGCGGATCGACAGTTTCGTGATGCGCCGCATTCCCTCGCGCTGCGCGAACTGGCTGATGGCCAAGCTGTCGGAAGTGGATATTCACGATTTCGGCACCACGTTCAAGGCGTATCGCCGCGAGATCATCCACAACATTCCGCTGTATGGCGAGATGCACCGGTTCATCCCGGCGCTGGCGGCCTGGTATGGCGCGTCAATCTGCGAAATTCCGATCAAGAACGTAATGCGTGAGCGCGGCAAAAGCCACTATGGTATTGGCCGGACTTTTCGCGTCTTCTTCGATCTGCTGACGATTCGCTTTCTGCTCAAGCACATGAGCCGTCCGCTGCACTTCTTCGGCGGATTTGGATCGCTGGGCATTATGACGGGTGGCCTATTCTCGATTTACCTGCTGATCTCGAAGCTGATTCATCCGCATATCAATGTGATGGATGAGCATGGGCCGCTGTTTGTGGTCGCTGCTGTGATGATCGTGGCGGGTATTCAAATGCTGGCGATTGGATTGTTGGGCGAGTTGCAGGTGCGGCATTATCACACCAGCAGCCATCGCGCGCCATATGCGATTGACCGGCTGGTGCGGCTTCGTGCGCCGGAAGAGCCGAGCTTGCTTTCGGGTAACTGACGAACAAGCCACAAGTTACGCTGAAATCAGCCCTCGATTCGATCCCGGATCGGGGGCTTTTGTTTGCAAGGGCGGGTTGCGGTGTGGTGCCATTATTGTACCATAGAGCGTGTCTGAGATCGAGAAAATCTTGAGCCAGATGCGTCGCGCTCCGGCTCAGGTCAGGTATGGCGACTTGTATAAGCTCTGCGTCGTTTACTTCGGTGAGCCTCGCCAAAGCGGTACAAGCCATGCCGTTTTTAAGACACCCTGGCAGGGCGATCCTCGAGTGAATATTCAGAACGCCAAGGGCAAAGCCAAACCTTATCAAGTACGGCAAGTGTTGCGGGCTATCGACAAGATAGAGGCAGAGGAGACATCTCTATGAGGGAAGATCATTACACCTATCGTGTGACATGGTCGCCAGAAGACGAAGAGCATCTTGGTCTCTGTGTCGAATTTCCTTCCTTAAGCTGGTTGGCTAAAAAGCCGGAGTCTGCACTAATCGGCATTCGAAAAGTAGTGGCAGAGTCGGTTGCCGATATGACAGCCAATGGTGAGGAACCGCCAACTCCGCTGTCTGAGAAGCAGTACAGCGGCGAATTTCGAGTTCGCATCCCTCCTCATGTTCATCGCGCGCTGGCTCTGGAAGCGGCCGAGCATGGAATCAGTTTGAATCGACTCGCAAGCGCCAAGCTCACTGGCTAAAATCACAGCTTGCTTCAGATGATTTGTGCTGCTTCAGCGAAGAGTTCATATTCTGCTCTCGCCCACCACGGGATAGTATCGAGAGGAACATTCTTCCGGGGAGCGTGGATGTCCGTCTCGTCTTTGTGGTGGTTCTTCGATTGGGCCTGGGTGGGTTCGGAAGTCGTGATCGCCATTGCTACTCGAACTCGCAATAGCAGCGGCAATGTGCGGGATCGCGGTACGCTTTACCTCTTGTGGATTGCGATTCTGGGATCGATTACGCTGGGTAGCTGGTTTGGTGAGACGCATGGCTCCAATCTTCCCGGAGGAGCGCCGTGGCTCAAATTGGCATCGCTGCTGGTAATCATCGGCGGCCTCGCTCTGCGGTGGACAGCGGTGATTACGCTGGGCAAGTCGTTCAGCTCCAACGTGGCCATTCACGCTACGCAGACGGTGCTGAAGACCGGCCTTTATCGCTGGATGCGTCATCCTTCCTACACTGGTTTGTTGCTGTGCATTCTGGCTGTCGGCCTGCACACTCGAAACTGGATCTCCGTGCTGATCATCTTCGTTCCCACGTCGGCTGTCTTGCTGTATCGCATTCATGTCGAAGAGATCGCGTTGCGCGAGCATTTCGGGCAGGAGTACATCGATTACAGCCGTGCAACTCGGCGTCTCATCCCCGGCGTCTATTGATGGGCGATGCTGACTGACGCAAGGTTCGTGGCAGGCACAAGGCTCGCCTGACGGAGTATTCTGACCAAGCTATGAGAGCTATCCAGATTCATCAAACCGGCGGCCCTGAGGTTTTGACCCTGGCCGATGTTGCCATTCCTTCTCCCGGCCCAGGCCAGGCGTTGATCAAGATTGCTGCGATCGGCGTCAACTTCATCGAGATTTACTTTCGCGAAGGACGATACAAGGCTCCGCTGCCATTGATTCCCGGCTCCGAAGCGTCCGGCGTTGTCGAGAAGCTTGGCGACGGAGTCGAGGGATTTGCGGTTGGCGACCATGTTGCGTCCACTGCAGTTATGGGCAGCTATGCGGAGTACGCGCTTGTGCCTGCCGCGCAACTGGTCCACGTACCGGCTTGCCTGGATCTGAAGCACGCAGCCGCGGCGATTCTTCAGGGCATGACGGCGCACTATCTTGCGCATAGCAGCTTTCCACTCAAGGCTGGCGATACTGCGCTGATCCATGCAGCGGCGGGCGGCACAGGGCAGTTGCTGGTGCAGATGGCCCATGCCATCGGAGCGCGCGTGATTGCTACTGTTTCGACGGAAGCGAAGGCTGAGTTGGCGCGAGCTGCGGGAGCGGATGAAGTGATCCTCTATAGCGAAGCCGATTTTGAAGCCGAGACCAAGAGGCTTACCAGTGGACGTGGCGTCGATGTGGTTTACGATTCGGTGGGCAAGACGACATTTGAAAAGTCTCTGAATTGCCTGCGGCCACGCGGCATGATGGTGCTCTTCGGTGGCTCGAGCGGTGCTGTTCCGCCATTCGATCTGATCCAGCTTTCGACCCGGGGTTCGCTCTTTGTCACGCGGCCCACGCTCAAGGATTACATCGCTACTCGTGCGGATCTTGAAGACCGGGCTGGCGATGTTTTTCGCTGGATCGAGGAAGGCAAGCTGAAGATTCGTGCGGAGCATATCTACTCGCTCGGCGATGCTGCACAGGCGCAGATCGATATTGCCGGCCGCAACACTACGGGCAAGCTGCTGCTGATTCCATAACGCCGAGGAAAGTCGCGTGCCGCCGATTCCTATCAGTCCGGAAGATCGCGTCTTCGTCCTCACCGGCGCGGGCATAAGCGCGGAGAGCGGGCTGCCCACGTTTCGTGCGTCCGATGGCCTCTGGGCTGGGCATAGGATCGAAGATGTGTGTACACCGGAGGCCTGGGAGAACGATCCGGAGCTGGTGTGGCAGTTCTATTCAGCCCGCCGCGAAGCAGCAATGGAGGCAATGCCCAATCCCGCGCACTATGCGCTTGCAGAGCTCGAGTCGCAGCTTGGAGAGCGCTACCTGCTATGCACGCAGAATGTTGACAATCTGCATGAGAAGGCAGGATCGCGGCGGTTGATCCATATGCATGGCGATCTGTTTACTTCGCGTTGCAGCGAAGAGTGCGGCCGCGCGCCTCATGCGGATGATGCGCTCTATCCGACGCTCGCCAGCGTTGCGCGTTGCCCCTGCGGAGCTATGCTGCGGCCACACATTGTTTGGTTCGGCGAGACGCCGCTGGAAATGGATCGCATCACCGATGAGATTGGCCGCGCGACGCTGATGCTGGTGGTTGGGACTTCTGGCTCAGTCTATCCAGCGGCGAACTTTGTGCACTGGGCGCGTCAGGCTGGTGCGCGGACTGTTTATGTCGGTCCGGAGGCACCGCTCAATGCTTCAGCCTTTACGCATGTGGTCACAGGAAAGGCCGGAGAAGTTCTCCCCGGCCTCACGTCGTTGCGCTGAAACGGTTGCTCAGTCTTCCGTCGAGAACAAGCCGCGATACAGTGCGCCGCCGAGAACGCCTCCGATGAGTGGAGCTATCCAGAAGAGCCATAGCTGGCCCACCGCCCATCCACCGACAAAGAGCGCCTGCCCAGTGCTGCGAGCGGGATTCACCGAAGTATTGGTAATGGGAATGCTGATCAGGTGGATTAGAGTGAGGCAAAGTCCGATGGCGATCGGTGCAAAGCCCTTGGGAGCCCGCGCGTCCGTCGATCCCATGATGACAATGAGAAAGAAGGCTGTAAGGACAATCTCGGCCACCAGGCACGCGATCATCGAATAGCCGCCTGGCGAATGATCGGCATAGCCGTTGGAGGCAAACCCCGCAGCGGTGGTGAAACCATCCTTGCCGCTGGCGATCACAAACAACACACCAGCCGCTGCAATCGCGCCCACTACCTGAGCCACAATATAGGGCAATGCTTCGCCGACAGGGAAGCGCTTGCCTGCTACCAGTCCGGCAGTCACTGCCGGATTCAGATGGCACCCGGAGATATGTCCGATAGCGAAGGCCATGGTAAGAACCGTGAGACCAAAGGCTAACGCTACACCGACAAACCCGATGCCTAAGTTAGGAAAAGCTGCTGCAAAAACCGCAGCGCCGCATCCGCCAAAAACCAGCCAGAACGTGCCAAAGAGCTCCGCAAGCGAACGCTTGATCAAGGACATATCATTTCCTCCGTGAAACAAGATTGTGCAGTCTTCGAGGGATTACGAGGAGCGGTCTCATGATATAGATGAGAGGGCCACTAGGTATGTTTGGGCTACTGGCGCAAACCATACAGGAGCGCCATAGTGCTAAGCAAGTGAATTCCGGTAACGCATCTTAGAAATGAAAGCGGTATTTAAGATCGCCAGAAACCATGCGCGGATCATTGAAGTGAAATCCGCCGATGGTGACGGAGTTATCCAGCAGTATGCGGTGATTTGTAACATTCAGCACGCTTGCCAAAACGCTTAAATGCTCTCCAAGAGTATGCCGCTGATAGATTGAAAGTCTTGTGCACCGGCAGGTATTCCGCGTTGTATGGGCCTGTGTTCGCACCTGCGAGACCGTTGGCGAAGCCTGAGCCGTAATACACGTTTGTCGACAACCATGTGTATCCTACAACAGCGTGGTGGCGGATCGTCCGTGCTCAGGTATCATCGAAAAAAACGAGAATCCCTGAACGATACACACAGCGATTTAACCAAGCTCAGTCTCAAACGAGGAAGTCTCCGTGTCGCAATCCCCTGATGTTTCCACTCTTCCGGTTGTCTCCCGTTCTCTGCGCGTCGCCATCTTCGGCTTTGGTACGGTGGGCCGGTCGGTAGCGCGTATCCTTGTCGAATCCGCTCCAGCCGGCCTTGAGCTCACGCATATTGTGAACCGCAATGTCGCGCGTAAACGCGTCGACTGGATTCCAGGCAATGTGGTCTGGACCGAGGACGCGGAATCGGTTCTGGCCTCCGGGCCGAACAGTCCCGATGTCATTGTCGAGCTTGCCGGCGGCCTTAATCCTGCGGGAGATTGGGTTCGCAAGGCTCTTGCCAGCGGCAAGAGCGTGGTTACGGCGAACAAGAAGCTCATCGCTTATCACGGCCTTGAACTGGAATCGACAGCGGCGGCCAATGGCCTTCATCTTTTGTATGGAGCAGCGGTTGCAGGCGGAATTCCGGTGATTCCCGGCCTCGAGCACGGCCTGGCCGGGGATCGCGTCGAGCGCATAGAGGGAATTCTCAACGGCACCTGCAACTTCATCCTCAGCAAGATGGAAGCGGGAGCGGAGTACTCTGCCGTCCTCGCCGAGGCGCAAGGCATGGGGTATGCCGAGGCCGATCCCACCGAGGATGTTGCAGGCTACGATGCGCGCGCCAAGCTTGCCATTCTGATCCGGCTGGCTCTTCGCGCCCAGGTGCATCCTGAGGACATACAAGCCTGCCCGATCACCGAGGTGGCGGCAATCGATTTCTCCTACGCTCGCGATTTGAACTGCACCATTCGCCAGATCGCTCGCGCTGAGCGCGTCAATGGAGAGCTCGCGGCCACCGTGCGACCCATGCTGGTGCCGCTGGCCTCGCCGCTGGCCTGGTCGCGAGGTACGGAAAACATGGTCATCACTACGGGACATTATGGCGGCGATGTGGTCTTCTCAGGGCATGGTGCGGGCGGCAATCCCACTGCGGTTGCCGTGGTCAGCGATCTTGTAGGACTGGCGCAGGGCTCCTGCCGCATTGCGATTCCTTCGGCGCCGGCCAAGGTCTCGACAGAGCTCGAAGTGCCGCATTACATCCGCTTCACGGTAAGCGATCGCCCCGGCATTGTGGCAGGCATTGCGGGAGCGCTGGCGCATGAAAACATCAATCTCAACGCGATCCTGCAGAGGCCCGGACATCCATTGGATCGCCTGCCCTTTGTCATTACTGTCGAGCCTTGCCGGACTTCTGCATTGAAGCGCGCCTTGAAGGAAATCGCCCAGATGCCTGCGCTGCTGGAGAAGCCGCTCGACCTGCAGATGTTGGAGAAGTAAAAGCGGCATCTTTCATCGTGCAAGCTAAAACAAAGCGCCCGAAGAATAGTCCGTTACAACTACGAAATGCCGCTTGCAAATGCGGAATTCATTGGCGATGATTTGGAGCAGTTGACTTATGAAGGAGACAACGATGTCGAGAAGGATTAACTCGATCCTTGTTGCAGCACTGCTGGTGGCTTGCTCTTGCGCCTATGGGCAGGATCCCAAGGCTGAGATTCAAAGGAAGCTGAATGCAACCATCGTTCTTACCAAGCCGACCGCCGATAACACAGATATCGTCAAGGCCGGCTCGGTGCTCGATCTGAATAAAGAGGGGCTGATTATGTACGCCATCGATAACAAGGTCGCCCCAACCTTTACCTACAAGGATGGCAAGCTTTCCATGGGATTTGGGGCGTTGATGTCTGTCGACATGCAACTTGGAGCGGGGCAGAGTGGCATCAACCACGTGAATGTTCCCCAGCGCAGGTTCGTTGCCGGTGAGAAGTGCTGGGCAATCCAATCGCGGGTCCAGGATGATGGCGTAATCCTTGAGCTTTATAGCGACCCTTTCGACAACGTTCGCTATTTCAGCCAGGTCAAATTTCCATTTGCAAAGAAGTCGGTTCCGTCGGTCGATGAAGTAATGAAAACCATCGCAGAGGTTGTGACGCCTGAGCCAATGGAACAGGACGCTGCTCCGGCGCAGGCTCCAGCTCAGGTTGCTCCACCTGATCCCGCTCCAGCGCCACTCGCACCGATCGCGCCGCCACCACCGCCCGCGGATACGCCTCCACCGGCTCCTAAGACGGTGTCGCTCGGCCAGACGAAAGATCAGGTGATCGCGATTCTCGGGCAGCCAAGCAAGGTGGCCACGCTCGGTCCGAAGGAGATCGACTACTACGCCGACATGAAAGTGATTTACACCAAGGGCAAGGTCACGGACGTTCAATAAGCGCGGCCATCTGTCAGCGGCCCGGCTATTTATCGATTACTGGGCCGGTGGACTCTCGCACTACCAGCTCAGGCACCATCACTACTTCAGCTTCAAGCTCAGTCTTCTCGGGGTTGGCGATGCGCTCCAGCAGAATTCTGGCGCCCCGCTTGCCCATTTCATTGAGCGGCTGGCGTACAGTGGTGAGGCTGGGCGTGCAAAAGGCTGCCGATTGAATATCGTCGAAGCCGACGACCGAAACATCCGTCGGAACGCGCAGGCCGGCCTCGCTCAACGCGCGAATGGCTCCGATGGCTGCAATGTCGTTAAAGCAGAAGACTGCGGTGAAATCGCGGGTTGACTCCAGCAGCCGCTTCATCGGCACATAGCCGATCTCCGGAGACATTGGGTGACTGCCGGTCTTGCCGCTCCAGCTTCCCGCACTATTGCCGTTGTGGCCATTACCATCACTGGAATCTATTCGTGTAACCAAGGCGCTGTCGAGCGTCAGTCCAAGTGACTGCGCGACCTGCTCGATGCCTTCCCAGCGGAATTCGGAATCCGGAATCTCTTTCGGTCCGCGCATAAAAGCGATGCGCCTGTGTCCCAGCTCATGAAGATGACAGAGGGCCAGCTCGGCCGCCTTGAGGTGATCGAGGACGATGTGGGTCACCCCTGCCTCGGAGCCATGCGCAGAGATAGCCACAACCGGGACCGGGACTTCGATCTCGGCTGGCGTATTGAGCAACAGAAAGCCGTCAACCGCCCGCTCCACCAGCATGCGCGGATACTCTTCCATCAACTCGCGGCGCCAATCGTGGCACGCAGTGAAATAGAAATATTTAGCGGCGGTCAACTCTTCCACCACACCGCTCATAACGCGGGTGAAATAGCCTTCGCTAAGATCGGGAGCAAGCACACCGACGCTGAGACTGCGACTCTGGCGCAGCGATCGTGCAAAGTAATTTGGACGGTAGTTGAGCTTTTCGGCTGCATCCAGCACACGCTGGCGAGTCTCTGGCGGAATCGACTTTGCCGACGGCGAGTTATTCAGGACAAGAGAGATGGTCGTCTGCGATAACTGCAGATGCTCCGCGAGCATCTTGAGGTTGACGTGACCTGGTTTTGGAACGGACTTGGCCTTTGGCATCCGTCAATTTGTAACAGAATTGAACGGCATTGGACAACGGAGTAAAAGGCTTTTCCAGACTCATTCGTCGAGAAATCGTATTCTCAATACAAAGGAGCCGGAGAGAGAATCTCCGGCTCCTTGTGGCTAATTCGGTGAACGCGTCAATGAGTTTCCTCGCATCAACGTGTTTCCTCGCATCAACGTGTTTCCTTAACGCTACTGCTGCTGACCGCCCTTGCCGGAGCCCTGTTGCCCGTGCTGGCCTTGCTGACCCTGACCGGTGTGCGACTGCTGTTGCTGGCCAGACTGATCACTGCCTGTCTTGCCACTCTTGTCGTTGGGATTGTTTCCACGGTCCTGTTGGCCCATGTTGGTCGATTTGTCGTTGCGGTCGTTCCCTTGATTTGTCATCAGAAATTCTCCTGTTGAGCAGCAACGCTCTAAAGCCGGTGCAGCGCTGCTGACCTGTGTTGAGAAGCAGGATTACGGGAGCAGGTTGCCCGAGAAAAACTAAGTTAATGTTGGTTGGCGGGTAAATTAGTTAGATGGCTATCTAAGTTAAATTTTGCGCATAATACACCTCAAGGCAATAGTCCTGGCAAGGCCCGATGTCTCAGCGAAGAAATTCGTAAATCATTGTTGCAATTGTATTTAATGCTGAGGGATGACGCGGGTTTTCGCCTCGTCAAAACGGATACAATCGAGTTAAAGGTAAATAGTGAGACTAACTCGTGTTCGATTTACGGCTAACTTCCCATGCCTTCGAGTATTTCCAACTTATATAAGCGGAGTGATATAAGTGAAACAATAAACCTTCACGTCCATCCATAAAACCTCTGCGAAAGATGTAGTTCTTTACGAAGGTAAGTAATGGATTGAAACATGCCATGCCAATGAATTCGCCGAGGCCAAGGCACGTATGTCCTTTGCGCAGCACCAGCGGAACACTGGCGGAGCTGTATCGATTCATATGCTCGACGTATAGCGCAACAGTTGGGTACTGATAGTGCAGCAGGTCGCCGCGCAGCTTGCCCTTCGGTCCGCTCCATTTGGGAGTGGCATGCGGCTCGGTATCCTCAGGCAGCCGCGCGGTGCCTTGCCGGAATAACCGCAGCTTGTAATCCGGATACTGTCCACCGTGGCGCATCCATCGGCCAAAGATCCGATTGCGCCGGGGCACCCAGTAGGCATCGAACTTTGGCTCACTCTGGAGCAAAGCCCGAATCTCGGCTTGCAATTGGGGAGTCAGCTCTTCGTCGGCATCGAGCGAAAAGACCCACTCCGAGGTGCATTTATCGATCGCCGAATTCATCTGTGCGCCATAGCCCTTCCACGGTTCGGAGAAGACCTTCGCGCCGAAGGATTGTGCGATGGAAATCGTGTCGTCGGTGGACCCGGAATCCACAAGGATCAACTCATCTGCCCACTGCACGCTGGGCAGTGTACGGCGGAGATTTTCCGCCTCGTTGCAAGCCAGGATGGCGATAGAGAGCTTCATCGGATGGTCAGCCAAGTCTGCAAAACCGGCTCAGGCGGCATTTCCCCTCAAGCTACATGCTCTTCGATCAGGCGCTTGACCAGCGGACTCAGACCCTCGCCGGTCCTGGGCAGAACAAATCCTTTGGGAGTCAGGTCGAGCTTGAAACTGGTGCTGCGCGCAGATATCCAGATCTGCTGCACGGGCGCATTGGGAGTAATTACGAACTTGCCGGCCGGCTCTTCGAAGACCACATAGAGTGCTCCGCCCTGTTCTTCCACTTCAAATTCGCCGTCGTCTTCGGAGGCGTAAAGCTCCTGCTTGAGAGATTCGATGGCCGCGTCGGCAGCCTTGCGAAATTCCACATTATCGATCATGAGGCAAGTGTACCAATTTGCGGTTGTCCTCTCCTGGGTCTGGTGGTGATTGTGATGACAAAGCCACTCACCGCATTGGTTATTTCCGGCCCATTTCGGTTTTTGACCGGATTTCTCTGTCAATTCACATTGATCTTGCAAGCCTTTCATTGGCCTCGTTGCACACTACGCGTGGCAATACCACTTGAACCAACACCATTTCGACTGGAGGCAATCGTGACAATACGAACGCTGATCGGATCTTGTTGTGTTGCGGCGGT
The DNA here is from genome assembly GCA_036271955.1 of Acidobacteriaceae bacterium. Lineage (GTDB taxonomy): Bacteria > Acidobacteriota > Terriglobia > Terriglobales > Acidobacteriaceae > Acidicapsa. The sequence goes on along the minus strand of DATAZR010000002.1, from coordinate 1,115 downwards.
TTTGTGTGCAGCCGCCGGAGTGCATTACGCGCAAGGTGAGTCTCCATTGGCAGTAAAGGGCGCCGGAGGAAGTGTAGAGCATGGCGGCGATTCTGTTGCCAGGCCAGCTCCGGCGAATGCGACCTCCGCAAACAAAGCGCAGGGCTTACCTGAAGATCCCGGCTACCTGGTTCGCGAGGTCGTTTATAACGAGCTTCACGACCACGATACGCATGGCTACTGGCGCTATTGGATAGAGCGGCGCACCAGCAAGGAAACACAGCTGGAGGATGCGGTCGAGACTCCGGACGGCCCGGTTGCCCGTGTTGAATCAAGCGGCGGACAGCCTCTCTCTGCCGATGCGCGTTCTGAGGAAGAGCGCCGTCTCAAGCGCCTCATCAATTCGCCCACCGAGCAGGCGCAACACCGCAAAGAATACGCCGAAGATGAACATCGCATCGGCCGTATTCTTGCCCTGCTGCCCGATGCTTTTCTTTACGAGCCTGCCGGCGAAGAGGCCAGAAGCGAGCGGGCACCTGAGTGTCCCTGCTATCACTTCCATTTCCGCCCCAATCCCAGCTATCCGGCTCACTCGATCGAGTCACGCATCTTTCACGCCATGACCGGCGATCTCTGGATCAGCGCCGATCACAAGAGGCTGGTGCGGCTCGACGGCAAACTACAGGACAACGTCGATTTTGGCTACGGCATTCTGGGTAGGTTGTATAAGGGCGGCTGGTTTCGCCTGGAGCGCACCCACGTAAGTGCTGCCGGGGGCAGCGCGAATGGCGATTGGAAGACGGAGCGGCTGGAGGTTCACATGATCGGGCGGGCTATGCTCTTCAAGACCATTGCACGCGAGACGAGCGAAGTTCGCGGCGGGTTCTCACCGGTGCCCCCAGGATTGACCCTGAAGCAGGCGGCAACGCTGGTCTGCGAACCAACCGATGCCGCCGTAGCGCGAACCGCTTCCTTTGTAACAACGCGATAGATGCCAAGTGGTTCGGCAGGTCCGGCTTAGAAGGGAATATCGTCGTCGGTGATTTCGGTGGAGTGGGCGTAGTCATCGCCGCCGGAGGGGCGCTGATCGAAGCTGGCAGTATTGCCGCCACGCTGCTGGTATCCGCCGCTGGATT
>DATAZR010000001.1:0-3750 GCA_036271955.1 Acidobacteriaceae bacterium | reverse complement strand
TTGCTCATCCACGCGCGCCGCATCTTCCAAGGTTGGGCGCCCAGGTCTTTTCTTGGCAGCCTTTGGCTTTCCAGGCACTCGTGTTTTCACGTTTCGATGCTCTCATACCGCGGCTTCGCGTGGATCAGAGTTGCAATGAATTACTCGTCCCGAACTGGATCGATCCTGAAAGACGCCCAAGGGAACGGCGATCATTGTTCTCTGCTCGCTCGCGGAATCCGCGGACACTCGCCGACAGGGCTGGACTAATGCGCCGTGGATGAGAACCTATGGCGATGAAGTACTCGACGACGGTGAAGATCATCGGATTCGTCCTTCATTTCATTCCTCGCGCAGCAGTGTCATCGGGTCGACAGCGAGAGCACGTCGGGCCGGGATCGATGCAGCAAGGATGCCCACACCCAGCATGGTGAGGACGACGCCGCCGAGGATAAGCGGGTCTTTTGGCGTCGCCTGGTAGACGATAGACGAAAGAACGCGGGTGGCGAGCAAACCGAGAATCATGCCCCCCGCCGAGCCGACAGTGAGCAGGCGAAAAGCTCGGCCAAGCGCCGCGCCGAGCACCTTGCGCCGATTCGCGCCCAGAGCGACACGGAGGCCTAATTCGCGCAGCCGCTTACTCACCGAGTAAGAAGCCATGCCAAAGATTCCGGTAACTGCGAGCATCGCACCGAGCAGCCCCAGAACCCCCAGGGACACCGTGGCTACTCGGGCTGCAAAGAGCGCCGAGTCCATTTCGCTGTTCCACGTTTTGATCTCAAGCGGCAGCGCGGGGTCGAGACTGCGCATGGAGCGTTGCAGCGCAGCGCCAATCGCATACGGATCGTGCTCTGAGCGCACCAGGATCCAGACATCGCTGCCCTGATGCTGCAGGAACGAAAAGAACATGGCGGGCTTCTGATCCTCAGTCAAGGTCTGGTATTTGCCGTCCTCCACCACACCGATCACTTCTGCTCGCTGGCCACCCCAGAATTTGAAATGCTGACCAATGGCCTTGTCGACGGACCCGAATAACTTGCGTGCAAACTCGCGATTCACGACTGCGACGCTGGGAGCCTTCTCCTCGTCGTGCATAGTGAAGGTGCGGCCCGCGAGCATCGCGGTCCCGGCAGCGCGGAAATAGTCGGGAGAGACCTGGAAGTTCTGGGCATCGGCCGCTGCATTTGTGAGCCGGTAGTCCGTAGTCGTATCAGCGAACACATCAGAATCCCCGCCTCCGATGCTGAGCGGCAGGCGATCGGCGTAACCCACTGCGGAAACGCCGGGGATTGCCGCGGCCGCATCGAGCATCCGCTTCTGCATCAGCAGTCGCTGCTCTCCGTCATACCCCGCCATGTGCAGATCGGTCTTCACCAGCATCACGCCCTTGGGTTGTACGCCATAATTGCTCTCGAGGGACCTCGCGAGGCCGCGCACCGCTACAAGCGACGCTGTTACGAGGACTGCGCAAATGGCGATCTGCAGGCTTAACAGGATGTCACGCAGAGAGAAGCGGCGAGAGTTGGTCACATTGGCGGCGCCTGAGCGGATGGTCTGCCAGGGATCGATGCGCAGCATCTGCCGGACGGGAATTAGACCGAAGAACAAACCGCTGAAGATGGCAAGGAGCAGTGCAAGGGTATACGTCCTGGCATCTGGACTCACTGGAACATTGATCGGGATGTCGGGAATAGGCCGCCACGTGCTGAGCACACGCAGAATGGCGACCGCCGCCGCCATACCGCAAATGCCCCCGGCCACAGATACCAGAAGCGCTTCAGTGAGCATTTGGCGCAGGATCAGCTGGCGACGCGATCCCAGAGCGATTCGGACTGCAATCTCGCGTGCCCGGTCCGCCGCGCGCGCCGAGAAGAGGCTGCCAAGATTGGCGCAGGCGGCCAGCAGGATGAGGGCGGCGAGCAGCATGAGTCCGGCCATGAAGGCGCGTGTAGGCCGGCCCAGAGTGTTTCCGGCGAGCCCGGGATGCGACAGGGAAAACTTCAGGCCGTCGTCTTCCTTGGGATACGCTTTGGCTAGCGAATTTGCAATCGTGTTCAGGTCGGCCGTGGCTGCTTCCGGAGCGACACTTGGCTTCAGACGGCCGATGACCCAGGCAGAATGGTTGCCGCGTTCTTCGAGATAGTCTCCGCCGCCGACCTGAGACAGATTCACGATCGGTGCCCAGAGGTCCGGCGCAAAGAAGAGCTCCGTACCGCGGAAGTCGGCTGGCGCGACGCCGACGATCATGAAGGGATGCTTGTTGATCTGAACGACGCGACCGATCGCATCGCGATTACCATTGAAATAGCTGTGCCATAGCGCATAGCTCAGAACGATCTCCGGCATGCTGTTCTTGCCATGTTCTTCAGAGGCATGAATAAATCGGCCGAGGTAGGGATGGATGCCAAGCGCGTCGAAATAATTGCCGCTGACCATGTAGGGCCACACAACCGAAGGATTTCCCTTGCCGGTGTCGAGACCCACGCCGCCCATGATGTCGTAGATCACCAGCGAATCGAAACTGCGGTTCCGGTCGCGCAGATCGCGGTAGTCGGGATAGGACTGCGACAGGGTTGTTCCCGAACCGTAGTTGCGCTCGACCATAAACAGATTGCCGGGATTCGGCACGTTCAGCGGGCGCAGAACCAGTGCATTCAGCACGCTGAAGACAATGGCATTGGCGCCGATTGCCAGGGCTAGGGTGAGCACGGCGGTAAGGCTGAATCCGGGTGCCTTGCGCAACTGCCGGAAGGCAAGTCGAAGAGTGGCTCTCATGCGTCCCCCGTTTGAGTTGTAGCTGTTCTATAGGGCGAACTCAGGCTTGCACCTTTTTTACGCACGGGCGGGTGCTTCGGTTCCACATTAATGTTGCTCAGTTCCCAGCCGGCAAACCTCGACAACTCACTTCAGGGCAAGCACTCATTGACAGCCGGTTACGCGTGATTGCCCGGATTACTCCCCGAAAACGCCGCAGTGTCCCCCATTCTTGGCCGATGTCCGATCATCAAGATCGGCGGACACTGGCCGACTTCTCGGTACCTATCCGCTGGATCAGCCTGGCAATGCTCGCTGATCACCTAATTCGATCCGTAGATCAGCCCCCTTCAATGCCAGCCAGAGTGCAGCCGAAAGTTCGGCCAGTGCATCTGGCACTATGAACGCGGGATCAAGCGCTCCTCTCGTGCTGGGGAAAATGATGAAGACAAAGCAGCACCCTAGCATCTCGATGCAGGAGAAGAGGTAGAGTCCGGAAATAATTCTCGGGATGTACCTCGACTTGTACAACAACCAGCTATGAATGCCCGCCCCAAAGCAGAAGAACATCAGCCCCATCAGCGAAAGGCGATTATTGAGGTCAAAGAAAATCAATGCAAGCGCGTGCGACTGACCGTGATTCATCAGTGACATGTACTTTGGGTTGCTAAAAAGGTCGAGAGCCACGAGGCTGGCGGCGATTCCCACTCCCAACGCTCCTGCGTTTGCTATTCGCCAGAATGAACCGAGAAGTGCAAGCGTCGAGTTTACCGGCCTAAGCAGCGCGTACAAGGCCAGAGCCAGCACGACATCGCAGTTCAGCATAACGACTCCACAGGCAAGGCTTCCACGGTACGCCCGTTCGTGCGTGAGCATGTTCTGTGCCGTGGCCGCTGCATCTCCGGCTATGATCGGACTCGCCCCGAACGCAAGCATCCCGGTGAAGCCGCTCACCATAAGCAACAGCAGAGTCCAGCCTGCTATGCGGGCTGCGGCACTTTGAGTCGCCAGTGTGGA